>NZ_JBVILA010000003.1:0-8969 GCF_055580625.1 Amycolatopsis sp. NPDC031561
CTTCATCGTTCGACTTGCATGTGTTAAGCACGCCGCCAGCGTTCGTCCTGAGCCAGGATCAAACTCTCCAACAATGTCAAATTTGATCGAGGCAATTCAATGCACTCAAAGGAACCTCAAACGAGGTTCTTAATACATAAGCTCTACTGGCTTAGTTCACTAGCACACTGTTGAGTTCTCAAGCAACACACCCCAGATCGCACCGCAGTCACGCGGCCTTATCCGAAGCAGTTATTTCTTGGCTTTTGTTCGGAGCTCACCCTACACCTGCTTGAAACTGCCGTTTCAGCGGGGGTCTGGTTACCTCTCCGTTTCGGGACCACCCACTCTACCACCATCTGGTGGGAGCTTGGTTCGTGTTCCCGGCGGCCGCTCGGTTTCCCTGGCGACGAAGAGAACATTACACGGCCCGAAACCGGCGTTTACAGGGGGGTCCCTTTTTTCGCGCCGGGCCTCTGACCTGCGTCGATCTTGTGCTCACCCGGGATCGGCTCCCCGTGCGTCGCGACGACCGTCAGCACGACGAGGGCGGCGGCGAGCCCGGCGGTGATGTGGATGGGCGCCGGTGTGAACGACGCGGCGAGCACGAGCACCGCGGTCACCGGGAAGCCGATGGCGATCGGACGGCATTCGTTGGTCGGCCCGATGTGCATCAGCCAGACGCTCAGCAGGTAGATCGCGACGGGCACGGTCGTCGCCATGGCTGCGGGCAGCGAGGCGACGTGTCCGGTGTGGGTGTCGTAGTCGACCGCGACCTCGAGACCGGCGCCGAGGGCGGCCGCCGACGCGAAGATCAGGTAGTGCCCGTAACCCCAGCTCGCCACGGTGAACAGGTTCTTCGCCTTTTCGAGGCGAGCGTGTCCCGGCTGGTCGAAGTACAGCCACCACAGAGAGAAGACCAGCACGAGTCCCGCGGCGGCGAGGGAGATCAGGCTGCCGGTGTGCTCGCCTTCGTCCAGCCCCTCCTTGACCGCCGTGGTCGCGCCGAGGATGGATTCACCCAGCACGATGATCGTGAACAGGCCGTAGCGTTCGGCGATGTGGTGCGGGTGCCAGCCGGTGGGCCGTCGGCGTTCGGCGATCAGCGGGACCGCGAGCTCGGCCAGCAGGAGCACGAAAAACGACGGCAGGGCCAGGGACTCCGGCAGGCCGAGGCGGACGATCCACAGGATCTGGACGATCGTGATGCCGATGGCGTACCGCAACGCGGCCGGACGGCACTGCGAATCGGTCCGCGCAGCGCGCAGCCACTGCACGACCATCGCCAGCCGCATCAGGACGTAGCCGATCACCATGATCGTGAAGTCGCCTTCGAAGGCCGACGAGACGCCTGCCGCCACGGTCAGCCCGCCGGCGATCTGCACCATCGTGACCAGCCGGTACAGGACATCGTCGGTGTCGAACGACGACGCGAACCAGCTGAAGTTCAGCCAGCCCCACCAGATCGCGAAGAACACCATCCCGAAGCTGAGCACCCCGTGCCCGATGTGGTTCTCGGCGATGGCGTGGTGCAGACCGGCCGCGGCCTGCGCGACGGCGACCACGAAACACAGGTCGAACAACAGCTCCAGTGGCGTCGCCACCCGGTGGCCTTCACCGGAATCCCGCATCGTCATGGGCCGGTACCAGACCCGCAGGCGATTCCGCCCCTCAGAACTCTCCGCCATGGGTGCTCCTCGCAATCTTGAACTCGCGAAGATCTTCGCAGCCGGAAGCGGTTCACACACGTGGAGAACGCGCGGCGGGTGGGTCCGGGCCGGGTGCACCTCCCCAGGCGTCCCCGCGCGGACCCACCCGCGCGATTGCTTCACCGGGACTCGGCTGGTCAGTGGTGGTGAGCCGGGTGCCGCCGAACGGTCCCCCGCGGACGCCGACGGCCGTCCACCGGCTCGTGACCGTGGGTGTCCATTCCTGAAACTCCGGACTCGCCACGATCGCTCCAGCCGATCGATCCATCCCCGATCGATCGACAGAAATACCACTGTCGGTAGCCAAGACACCGCAGTGAAGGCACCGTAAGGTGTACCCGGTTGCTCTGAGTAGCACCAGAGCTTGACTACTTCAGTCACTCGGATGGAGCATCCGGTCTTGCCGACCGTAGTCAGTGACGGGCGCGGACGACTCAGCCGCGTTGACTGTCGGCGGCAGCCCTCTTGGCTTCCTCCCGCTCAGTGAGCAAACGCCGATTCCGGCGCGCGCGGAGTTCGATCACGGCGAGTAAGAGCGCCGAGCACGTCAACGCGGCGGCGCACAACATCGCTGCGGTCAGCGCCGACGGATAACCGCCGTTCGCGCCCAGTACCGCGTGGAAGACCGAGGCCAGGACGACCGTGCCGATCGCGGTACCGATCCGCTGCCCGGTCTGCAGCGCGCCCCCGGCCACGCCCGCCATCGACGTCGGCACGCATTCCAGGGTCAGCGTGGTGTTGGGTGAGATGACCATGCCGCCACCGATCCCGCCGACGAGCAACGGCAGCGCGAACCACCAGCCCGCCGAGGCCCCGGGATCCTGACCGGCCAGGAAGGCGACCGCGAGCATCCCGGCGATCACCATGACCAGCCCGGTGACGGTGAGCTTGCGCCCCCACTTCGGCACCAGCCGCCCCGCGATCGCCGCTGCCACGGCCGAACCGAGAGCGAAGGAAGTGACGGCGAGTCCTGATTGCAGTGGCGTGTAGCCGAGGCCCTGCTGGAAGAAGATGGCGAAGACCAGCCACATACCGGTGAACCCGCTGAAGTACAGCGCGCCGACGGCGGCACCCGTGGCGTAGCCGGGCGTGCCGGTGAACAGTCGCGTGTCCAGCAGTGGCGAACGGCCGCGCCGCACCATCGAGCGTTCCCAGCGCACGAACGCGAACCCGAAGACCACCGCGACGACGAACAGCCACCACAGGCTGCTGAGGCCGACCTGTTCGGATTCGATCAGCGGGAGCAGGACCCCGAGCACAGCGACACCCAGCAGCATGATGCCGACGAAGTCGATCTCGCCCCGCAGGCTTCTCGCCGGTCTCTCCGCTTTCGGGAGCCATTTCAAGGCCAGGATGAACGCCAGGATCCCGATGGGCACGTTCACGTAGAAGACCCAGCGCCAGCCTTCCGGATCACCGAAGACGGCGAGGATCACGCCGCCGAGCACCGGCCCGACCGCGGTCGAGATCCCGACGGTGGCACCGAACATGCCGAACGCGCGGCCTCGCTCCGCGCCGCGGAACAGGTCCTGGATCATGCCGCTGTTCTGCGGCGTCATCATGCCCGACGCGATGCCCTGCAGAAGGCGCGCGACGATCAACGTCGTCTCGTTCGGCGCCGCGCCGGCGAACGCGCTGGTCAGCACGAACGCGGCGAGCGCGAACAGGAACATGCGGCGGCGGCCGAGCGCGTCGCCGAGCCTGCCGCCGGTGACCAGCACCAGCCCGAAGGCCAGCGCGTAGCCGGAAACGACCCACTGGATCCCGCCGCTCGACGCGCCGAGGTCCTGCTGGATCGAGGGCAGCGCCGTGTTGACGATGCTGACGTCGAGCAGGCCCATGAACCCGGCGGCGAGGGAGACGGCGAGCGCCTTCCAGCGCCGTGGATCGGGTTCGTAGGTGCTCATCAGGTGCTGGCGGCGATCCCGGGGATGCCCTTGAGCTCACCGATCAGCATCGACGTCACCTTGACCGGATAGTCGTAGAGCGCAAAGACGGTCTGGTTCTTGCCGACCAGCTTGAGATGCACCGGCGTTTCGCCCTTGTGCGCCAGGAGGGTCTGCTTCAGTTCGCTGACCACCGACTGGTCGATCTTCTCCGCCGCGGCCAGCAGGACGAGCGGCATGTCCTCGTCGCCGTTCCCGATCTCGGACAGGTCGAGCGGCACGAGCCCGCCGCCGAAGATGGACATCTTGTCCTCACGCCAGTTCACCCGGCCCTTGACCAGGACCGCGTTGTCCTCGATGAGGTCGGCGGAGAACATCGCGTACGACTTCGGGAAGTACAGGACCTCCAGCGAGGCGTCCATGTCCTCGACGGTGCAGATCGCCCAGGGCTCGCCCTTCTTGTTGACCCGGCGCTCCAGCGAGGTGATCAGCCCGGAGATGATCAGCTCGCCTTCCTTGGGCGGGTCGGCGATGATCGCGGCGATCGGCCTCGGCGCGTGTTTGCGCAGGATGCGCTCGGCGCCGTCCAGCGGGTGCGCCGAGACGTACAGGCCGAGCATCTCCCGTTCGTAGGCCAGGAGCTGCTTGCGCGGGTACTCCTCCTCGCCGAACTTGAGGTGCGCGAGCGGTGAAGAGGACACCGCGGCTTCGGCGTCGTCGTCCCCGCCGAAACCGAAGAGGTCGAACTGGCCCATCGCTTCCTGGCGCTTGAGCGGGACGACGGCCTCGACCGCGTCCTCGTGCACCTGGATCATCGAAAGCCGGGAGTTGCCGAGCGAGTCGAAGCCGCCGGCCTTGATCAGCGATTCGATGACCCGCTTGTTGCAGGCCACCAGTTCGGACTTGTCGAGGAAGTCGGTGAAGGAGGAGTACTTACCCTTCTCCTCGCGGGTCTTGATGATCGACTCGACGACGTTCGCGCCGACGTTGCGGACGGCACCCATGCCGAAGCGGATGTCGCCCCCGACGGCCGCGAACCTCAGCGCCGACTCGTTGACGTCCGGCGGGAGCACCTTGATGCCGAGGCGACGGCACTCGGACAGGTAGACCGCGGACTTGTCCTTGTTGTCGCCGACCGAGGTGAGCAGCGCGGCCATGTACTCCGGCGTGAAGTTCGCCTTGAGGTACGCGGTCCAGTAGGAGATCAGGCCGTACGCGGCCGCGTGGCTCTTGTTGAACGCGTAGCCGGCGAACGGGAGGATCGTGTCCCAGAGCGCCTTCACGGCGTCCGCCGAGAACCCGCCGTCGATCAGCGGGCTGGCCTTCATCCCGGCCTCGAAGCCCTCGTACTCGAGATCGAGGACTTCCTTCTTCTTCTTACCCATGGCCCGGCGGAGCACGTCCGCGCGGCCCATCGTGTATCCGGCCACCTTCTGGCCGATGTGCATGATCTGCTCCTGATAGACGATCAGGCCGTAGGTGTCGGCCAGGATCTCCTTCAGGGGCTCCTCGAGCTGCGGGTGGATCGGCTTGACCTTCTGCCGATTGTTCTTCCGGTCCGCATAGTCGTTGTGCGCGTTCATGCCCATCGGGCCGGGGCGGTACAGCGCGCCCACCGCCACGATGTCGTCGAAGACCGTCGGCTGCATCCGGCGCAGCAGATCCCGCATCGGCCCGCCGTCCAGCTGGAACACGCCGAGCGTGTCTCCCCTGGCGAGCAGCTTGTACGTCTCCGGGTCTTCGACGCCGAGGGTGTCGAGGTCGATGTCGACCCCGCGGTTGGTCTTGATGTTGTCGATCGCGTCACCGATGACGGTGAGGTTCCGCAGGCCCAGGAAGTCCATCTTGAGCAGGCCGATGTTCTCGCACGACGGGTAGTCCCAGCCGGTGATGATCGAGCCGTCGTCACGCTGCCACAGCGGGATCGCGTCGGTCAGCGGGTCGCAGGACATGATGACCGCGCACGCGTGGACACCGGCGTTGCGGATCAGGCCTTCGAGGCCGCGGGCGGTCTCGAAGATCGTCTTGCACTCTTCGTCGGTCTCGACGAGCGCGCGGACCTCGGCGGCCTCGCCGTAGCGCTCGTGCTTGGAGTCGACGATGCCCGAGAGCGGGATGTCCTTCGCCATGATCGGCGGCGGCAGCGCCTTCGAGATCCGGTCCGCGATCGCGTAACCGGGCTGGCCGAAGTGGACGCGGGCGGAGTCCTTGATGGCCGCCTTGGTCTTAATGGTGCCGAAGGTGATGACCTGCGCGACCTTGTCGACGCCGTACTTGTCGGTGGCGTAGCGGATCATCTCGCCGCGACGGCGGTCGTCGAAGTCGATGTCGATATCGGGCATGGACACGCGCTCGGGGTTCAGGAACCGCTCGAACAGCAGCTTCTGCGGGATCGGGTCCAGGTTGGTGATACCGAGCACGTACGCGACCAGCGAGCCGGCGGCCGAACCACGGCCGGGGCCGACGCGGATGCCGACCTTGCGGGCGTAGTTGATGAGGTCGGCGACGATGAGGAAGTAGGCGGGGAAGCCCTTCCCGATGATGACGTCGAGCTCGATCTCGATGCGCTCGTTGTAGTACTCGTCCGGGACACCCTCCGGGTACCGCCACTTGAGACCGCGAGCGACCTCTTCCCGCAGCCAGGTGCCCTGGTCGTAGCCGTCGGGGACCTCGAAGAACGGCAGCCGGTCCTTGTGCGTGTAGACGTCCTTGTAGGACTCGACGCGCTCGGCGATCAGCAGCGTCGAGTCGGCGGCTCCGGGAACTTCCTTGTCCCAGTACTCCCGCATGTCGGCGGCCGACTTCAGGTAGTAGCCGTCACCGTCGAACTTGAACCGGTTCGGGTCGTTCAGCGTCTTGCCCGCCTGCACGCACAGCAGCGCGGAGTGGGTGTCGGCCTGGTCCTTGGTGACGTAGTGCGAGTCGTTCGTGGCCAGCGGCCGGATGTCGAGAAGCTTGCCGATCTCGAGCAGGCCCTCGCGGACCGACCGCTCGATCGGCAGGCCGTGGTCCATCAGCTCGAGGAAGAAGTTCTCGCCGCCGAAGATGTCCTTGTAGTCCGACGCGGCCTGGATCGCCTCGGTGCGCTGCCCCAGCCGGAGGCGCGTCTGTACCTCACCGGACGGGCAGCCGGTGGTCGCGATGATGCCTTCGTGGTTCTCCGAGATCAGCTCGCGGTCCATCCGGGGCTTGCGGTAGTAGCCCTGCATGCTCGCGAGCGACGAGAGCTTGAACAGGTTCCGCAGCCCTGTCGCGTTCGCGGCGAGCATCGTCATGTGGGTGTACGAACCGCTACCCGAGACGTCGCCGCCTTCACCGAACTCGTCGGAGCCACGCTGGTTGGCCTGCCCCCAGAACACCGGCTTCTTGTGGAACCGGCTCTCCGGCGCGACGTAGGCCTCGATGCCGATGATCGGCTTGAGGTCGTGCTTGACCGCCTGCTGATAGAACTCGTCCGCGCCGTACATGTTGCCGTGGTCGGTCATGCCGACCGCGGGCATGCCCAGCCGCGCCGCCTCCTTGAACAAGGGGGCGATCTTCGCCGCACCGTCGAGCATCGAGTACTCGGTATGCACATGCAGGTGGACGAAGGAATCGTTCGACACCAGCGAAAACCTCCCCTAGGCAGACGGGTCCCTGGCTGCGTGACGCGGGCCGGTCCTCCCACCTTATGCGCCGAAGATTTCCGGCGCCCGGCCGGGCCGACCCCTGACGAGCGCTGCCGAGTCTTCTCTTCGGGCAAGATCAAATCCAGCAGCCTCGCCGTAGCCGCCGCCACCCGAACGGGGCAGTGATGCTCAGCCCAGCCGGGCGTTGACCCCCTCCCTGTCGAACCACTCCGGGTCGAACCCGTAGCCGCCGAGCTCTTCGAGCAGGCCGTCGTTCTCTTCGTCCCCCGGATCTCTCAGCGCCTCCAGCAACACCTTGTACGCGTGCTCGTCTTCGCATTCCGGCGGAGGCGCCGCGCGCTCGCCGTCGAGACAGCTCGGTGCTCTGGGGAGGGCGACCGCTTGCTCGACGCGGATCCAATGCCGCCAATGCTCCGCCTCGTAGACGAGTCGATGGCCCGGTGCCGTGACGACCTGGCCGAGGAACACCTGATCGTCCAGGCGATCGCCTTCTCCGTACCGGCCGTCGGCGCTGAAGCCGCCGTACGCCGTCTCGAACCAGTGGTACTGCCGCTCGTCCCGGTCGAACGCCGCCGCCAGGACCTGGTGCACTCTGGCGAGCGTGAGATCGGAGCGGACTTCGAGCCGTCGCCAGATCGCCCTGTCCGGTCCGATCAGGGCGACCGCGAGCCGCAGTCCGGTGACCGGTCCGGGTGGAGGCAGGACGAGCGGAAGAGGATCGACTCCCGATCGGGGCACCGGTTCGTACTCGGGGAGGCCGAGCCATCGGCGCAACTGGTCGGCTCGTTCGGGCAAGTCCGACTTCGCGCCCAGCTCGAAGAAGTCCGGGACCCTCTCGAAAAGCCAGGCGTCGGAATCGGCCCTGACGATCAGCGCCGCCTCGACCTGGCTCCGGAACTCCTCGGGTGTCAGCGGTGCCTCGGTCACCAAGGCGTCCGACGGCTCCGCGTGGAGTTCGATCCCGCGGACCCTGTCGCCGTCGACCACCACCTCGACGCTCACCGAGCGCTTGCCCACGGTCAGTGTGGCGGCGAGGGTGACCCTGTCCCGGTCCGGTTCGCCTCGCGCGACGCAGTCCGACAGGTCGGCAGGTTTCGGCTTCTCGGGCTTGCGCCCTCTGCTGACGGGGCTCACTCGTGCAGTGTCTCCGGCGGCACCGACGGTTTCGGCGCCGCCGTGAGCAGCCATGATCCAAAAATGCTTGCCGACCTGGGCGCGGATGGGCAGACTGGCCAGCCGCCAAGATCACCGAACCGCCCGGAGAGTTGATGATCGACCTGCAGGCCATGAACGAACGCGTGATCGCGGAGTTCCGCGCGAACGGCCGACACGGGGAGGGTCTCCCGACGCTGTTGCTCACCACCACCGGTGCCCGCACCGGACGACGCCACGTGACGCCGATGCTGTTCCTGGCAGACGACGACCGCTACATCGTGTTCGCCGCGAACGGGGGCGCTCCCGGGCATCCGGACTGGTACCGCAACCTGGTCGCGGAGCCGTCCGTCGACGTCGAGGCGGACGGAGAGTCCTTCCCCGCCCACGCGGCCGAGATCACCGGAGCGGCCCGGGACCGTCTGTTCGCGAAGCAGGCGAGGGCGTTCCCCCGGCTCGCCGAGCACCAGTCGATGACCAGCCGTCCGTTCCCGGTGATCGCGCTCGAGCGGGTCTGAGCCTCACGGTGGTGGTGGGGGGGGGGGGGGGGGGGGGGGGAAAAAAAAAAAAAAAAAAAACAAACAGGAAAAAACACAGAACACAGACCTCGCCAA
>NZ_JBVILA010000003.1:8979-63886 GCF_055580625.1 Amycolatopsis sp. NPDC031561
CACCGTTTTGCTGGGGGCTTAGTCTCCGGGGGGGGGGGGGGGGGCGTTTTTTTCCCCCCCCCCCCCCCCCCCCCCCACGACCACCTGTACCGACGCTCCACTCGACGCCCTGCTCGACGCCGCTGTGACACTGGCCACCTCCGCGCCGAAATCCGGTGCCACCACTGAACTCCGGACAGACGCAAGCGCCCAGCACGGCCTTCAATTCCGACGCCGGTTACCCCATCGACGCCGTCCTCGCACAGCGGATCGGGACCCTCGCCTGATCGCTTGACAAAGCTTTGGGCCGACCGCACGATCTCGTCTCATGAACCTGTCTGACAGCCAGACAGCCGGACACGGTGGTCCAAGACGCGTCAGCGCGATGGAGGCCGTTCTGGCCCACCTCCGCGACGCCATCGAGCGCGGCGAGTACCCCATCGGGCACAAGCTGCCGTCGGAATCCGCGCTCGGCAAGGAGTTCGAGGTCAGCCGTTCGGTCGTCCGCGAAGCACTGCGGGGACTGCAGGCGCTCGGGCTGACCGTGTCCAAAACGGGCAAAGGGACCTTCGTGACCGCCACCGGGCCGGTCGAGAACCCCACCTTCGGGACCTACTCGGCCCGTGACCTGTTCGAGGTCCGGCGCCACGTCGAGATCCCCGTCGCCGGGTACGCGGCCGTCCGCCGCAGCACCGACGACCTCGATCTGCTCGGCCACCTCGTCGAGCGGATGGACCTCGAAACCGACAACACCGCGTGGGTGGCGCTGGACTCGCTGTTCCACATCACCATCGCCCAGTCCTCGGGCAACCCGGTGTTCGGCAAGGTGATCGAGGAGATCCGGGACGCGCTGGCCCGCCAGTCGGCATTTCTCAACCAATTGGGTGGACGTCGGACCCGCTCGAACACCGAGCACCGTGAGATCGTCACCGCCATCGCCGCCGGTTCCGAAGCGGACGCCGTCGCGGCGATGACCTCCCATCTCGAACACGTCGAGGACGCGCTCACCACCATCGTGCGGCCGAGCCACACGACGCACCAGAACAAGGACGACTGACACCGTGACCGAACAGACCCTCAGCGCGGACGACAAGTCCGCGCCGGTGCCGGCCGACGCCGGTGACGCCGGCTACGACAAGGCCCTGAAGCCCCGCCATGTCAACATGATCGCGATCGGCGGCGCCATCGGCACCGGTCTGTTCCTCGGCGCGGGCGGACGCCTCGCCCAGGCGGGCCCCGCACTCGCGATCGTGTACGCGGTCTGCGGCCTCTTCGCGTTCTTCGTGGTGCGCTCGCTCGGCGAGCTCATCCTCTACCGCCCCTCCTCCGGCGCCTTCGTTTCCTATGCCCGGGAGTTCATGGGCGAGAAGGGCGCTTTCGTCGCGGGCTGGATGCACTTCCTGAACTGGTCGACGACCGGTATCGCGGACATCACCGCGATCGCGCTCTACGCGCATTTCTGGTCCTTCTTCACGCCGATCCCGCAGTGGGTGCTGGCGCTCATCGCGCTCGCGGTGGTGCTGGCGCTGAACATGGTGTCGGTCAAGCTGTTCGGCGAGATGGAGTTCTGGTTCGCCATCATCAAGGTCGCCGCGCTGGTGACCTTCATGGGGATCGGGATCTGGCTGCTGGTCACCCAGCAGCCGATCGACGGCCAGGTGCCCGGCTTCTCGCTGATCTCCGACAACGGCGGCTTCTTCCCCGCCGGGGTGCTGCCGATGGTGCTGATCGTCCAGGGCGTCGTGTTCGCCTACGCCTCGGTCGAACTGGTCGGCGTCGCCGCCGGTGAGACGGAGAACCCGCGCAAGATCATGCCGAAGGCGATCAACTCGATCATGTGGCGGATCGGGATCTTCTACGTCGGCTCGGTGGTCCTGCTGGCGATGCTGATGCCGTGGAGCTCGTACTCGAAGACCGAGAGCCCGTTCGTCACCGTGCTCTCGCACGTCGGGGTGCCGCAGGCTGGCAACGTGATGAACCTGGTCGTGCTGACGGCCGCGCTGTCCAGCCTGAACTCGGGGCTCTACTCGACCGGCCGCATCCTGCGGTCGATGTCGCTGGCCGGATCGGCGCCGAAGTTCACCGGTGTGATGAACAAGAACCACGTGCCCTACGGCGGGATCCTGCTCACCTCCGCGGTCTGCGTGATCGGTGTCGGCCTGAACGCCGTCGTGCCGAGCCAGGCCTTCGAGATCGTGCTGAACTTCGCGGCCGTCGGCATCCTCGGCACCTGGGCGATCATCGTGCTTTCGCATCTGCTGTTCGTGCGCAAGGCCAACCGCGGCGAGGTGGAACGCCCGTCGTACCGCCTGCCGTTCTCGCCCTACACCGAGATCGCGACGCTGCTCTTCCTCGTCGCCGTCATCGTGCTGATGGGCTTCGACGAGGTCGGCCGGATCACCCTGTTCTGCCTGCCTGTCATCGGACTGGCGCTGGTGGGAGGCTGGTTCGGGGTCCGCAAGCGGATCAACATGGACGTCTTCGAAAAGACGAAGCTGTGATCCCCGAGATCCGCGTTCCCGCGCACGAACCGCTGGTGCACCTTCTCCGCGACGGAATGGTCGAGGGGGTGCACCACGGTTCGGCCGTGATCCTGGCGCCCGACGGCCGCGTGCTGTTCTCCGCGGGCGACATCGAGGCGGCGTTCTATCCGCGTTCGGCGGCGAAACCCTTGCAGGCCACCGCGATGGCCCGGCTCGGGGTCGACCTGAGCCCGGCGGGGTTCGCCGTCGGCGCGGCCAGCCACTCCGGCGAGGAAATCCACCTCGCGGAGGTCCTCAGGACGTTGGACGGTGCCGCGCTCACCGCCGAGGATCTGCGGACGCCGGAGGATCTGCCGTTCGATCCGGTCGAACGGGACACCTGGGTCGCCTCGGGGCGGACCGCTTCGAAGCTGGCGCACAACTGTTCCGGCAAGCACGCGGCCATGCTCGCGACCTGCCGTCTGCACGACTGGTCCACCAAGGACTACCTGGACCCGGGACACCCGTTGCAGCGCGCGATCGCGGACTGCGTCGAAGACCTGACCGGGCAACCGATCCCGAAGGTCGCCGTCGACGGTTGCGGCGCTCCCCTGTTCGCGGTCTCGCTGCGCGGGCTCGCCAAGGCCGTCGGCAAGATCGCCGCCGCCGCGCCGGGTACTCCGGAAGGCCTTGTCGCCGAAGGGATCCGGAAGCATCCGGAACTGGTCGCCGGCACCCGTCGCGACGTCACCGCGCTCATGCGCGCGGTTCCCGGCCTGATCGCGAAGGACGGTTTCGAAGCCGTCCAGGTCGCCGCCCTGCCGGACGGGACGGCGATCGCGATCAAGATCGCCGACGGCGGTGACCGCGCGCGGCGGCCGGTGCTCGCCGCCGCGCTCGCGCTGTGCGGCGTCGAGCAGGACGTACTGGAGCCGACCCCCGGTTTGCGCGTGACGGACGCGCTGGCCGGACACCACCTTGCCGCCTGAGGAGCCTTCGATGCACCGCGTGGAACACGATCTGCTGGGAGACAAGGAAGTTCCGGCCGACGCCTACTGGGGTGTGCACACCGCGCGCGCCAGGGAGAACTTCCCCATCACCGGCACCGCGATCTCCGCGTACCCGCATCTGATCGAGGCGCTCGCCTCGGTCAAGGAGGCCGCCGCCCGCGCCAACGCGGGTCTCGGCCTGCTGAGCCCGGATGTCGCCGACGCGATCTGCCGGGCGTGCCGGGAGATCCGGGAAGGCGCGCTGCACGACCAGTTCGTCGTCGACGTCATCCAGGGCGGCGCGGGCACCTCGACGAACATGAACGCCAACGAGGTGATCGCGAACCGCGCGCTCGAACTGCTCGGCCACGAGAAGGGCGACTACGCCCGTGTGCACCCGAACGAGCACGTGAACCTCGGGCAGTCGACGAACGACGCCTACCCGACCGCGGTCAACGTCGCGACGATCATCGCCGTCCGCGAGCTCGCCGAAGCGATGGTCGTGCTGGAGCGGGCGTTCGCCGCCAAGGCCGTCGAGTTCCACGATCTGCTGAAGATGGGCCGGACCCAGCTGCAGGACGCGGTCCCGATGACGCTCGGGCAGGAATTCGGGACCTACGCGGTCATGCTCGGCGAAGACCGGCTGCGGCTCACCGAGGCGGTGGCGCTGCTGCACGAGATCAACCTCGGCGCGACCGCGATCGGCACCGGCCTCAACGCCGCGCCCGGATACGCCGAAGCCGCCGTCGCGCATCTGCGCGAGATCACCGGGCTGCCCGTCGTGACCGCCGCCGACCTCGTCGAGGCGACGCAGGACTGCGGCGCCTTCGTGCACCTTTCCGGTGTGCTCAAGCGGATCGCGGTGAAACTTTCGAAGAGCTGCAACGATCTGCGGCTGCTTTCGTCGGGACCGCGGGCCGGGCTCAACGAGATCAACCTGCCGCCGGTGCAGGCCGGGTCGTCGATCATGCCGGGCAAGATCAACCCGGTGATCCCCGAGGTGGTCAACCAGGTCGCCTTCGAGGTCATCGGCAACGACGTCGCCGTCACGATGGCGGCGGAAGCCGGACAGTTGCAGCTCAACGCCTTCGAGCCGCTGATCCTGCACTCGCTCTCGGAGAGCATCACGCATCTGCGGTCGGCCTGCGTGGTGCTGGCGGAGCGGTGCGTTTCCGGGATCACCGCGAACGCCGACGTGATGCGGGGCTACGTCGAGAACTCGATCGGGCTGGTGACCGCGCTGAACCCGAGCATCGGGTACGCGGCGGCGACCGAGATCGCCAAGGAAGCGCTGGAGACCGGGCGCGGAGTGGCGGAACTCGTCGTCGAGAAGGGCCTTCTTCCCGCCGAAGAACTGGCGAAGCTGCTGAAGCCGGAGACACTCGCGCGGCTTCGCTGAGACCCGCGGGGCGGTACCGGGCGGTCCGCCCCGCGCCCGATGTCATGAAAGGGGCTTTCAAGACGCTTTTCGTCCTGAAAGCCCCTTTCATGACATGCCCGCAGCTCACCCCCGGACGAGTGACCACCCCTCCGGCCGCGACGCGGGTACGGTCGTAAGCGGACGATGATCATCCGCACGAAAGGCGGCCAGGCGTGCTCGACCGACTCCTCGACCGATTCCTCGGTCTCCCCCCGGCCGAAGGCCCCGCTCCCGTGGCGACCAAGGGGATCCCCGTCCCGATGTCCGACGGCGTCCGGCTGCTGGCCGACCGCTACGCCGTCCCCGGCGGCGAGCCCCGGCCGGTCGTGCTGATCCGCACGCCGTACGGCCGCAAGGGGGTGATGGGCAAGATCTTCGGCGAGACGTTCGCCCGGCACGGCCTGCAGACGGTCCTTCAGAGCACGCGCGGCACCTTCGGCTCCGGCGGCGAGTTCCGGCCGTTCCACCTGGAGAAGGAGGACGGCCTCGACACCGTCGCCTGGCTGCGCGAGCAGCCGTGGTGCGACGGGCGGGTCGCGATGGCGGGCGCGAGCTACCTCGGTCACACGCAGTGGGCCGTCGCGCCGTACCTCGACGAACCGCTCGAAGCGCTGTGCCTCGGCGTCACCGCGTCGGAGTTCGTCTCGACGTTCTATCCGGGCGGGATCCTCGCCGTCGACAACATGGTTTCGTGGTCGGCGCTGATCGGCCGCCAGGAAGGCCGGTTCGCCGGCCTGCCGAACCCCTGGCAGACGAAGAAAACCCGCCAGGCCATGGCGCATCTGCCGGTTTCCGGCGCGGACGTCGCGGCCATCGGCGAACAGGTGCGATTCCTGCAGGACGTCTCCGGGCACGCCGAGCCGGGAGACGACTTCTGGGCCCCGTCGGACCACAGCGCCGAGGTCGCCGCGCTGACGACCCCGGTGACGATGGTGACCGGCTGGTACGACCTGTTCATCTCCGCGCAGCTGCGCGACTTCAAGGAACTCGCCGCGGCGGGACGCGAGCCGAGGATCACCGTCGGCCCCTGGGCGCACGGCGAACCGGCCAGCCTCAAAACCCTGATCACCGACCAGATCGGCTTCCTCTCCGCCCACCTTCACGGCGACAGCGCGCCGCTGCGCCAAGCCCCGGTGCGCCTGTACCTCCAGGGCGCCGGACGCTGGCTGGACTTCGAAAGCTGGCCGCCGGAGTCCGGCGCCACCCCGTATTTCCTGCGTCCGGGCGGGCTTTCCACCGCCGGACCGCTGGAGGCGAAACCCGGGACGTTCACCTTCGACCCGGCCGATCCGACGCCGTCCGTGGGCGGACCCCTGCTTTCGGGCACGCAGAAACAGCGCGACAACAAGGCAGTCGAGGAGCGCCCGGACGTGCTGCTCTTCACCGGCGACACGTTGGAGCGAGACCTCGACGTCATCGGCGAGGTCTCCGCGCTGGTGCACGTCCGGACCGACCTCGGGCACGGCGACGTCTTCGTCCGGCTGTGCGATGTGGACGGTCGCGATGTCTCCCGCAACGTCACCGACGGCATCCTCCGGCTGCGCCCTGGCAGTCCCGGGTCCGATGAGGACGGTGTGGTCGCGGCGGAGTTCCGGCTCGATCCGACGGCCTACCGGTTCCGGCGCGGACACCGGCTGCGGCTGCAGGTCGCGGGCGGAGCGTTCCCCCGCTTCGCCCGCAACCACGGCACCGGCGAGCCCGTTTTCAGTGCGGTGGACGGAAAACCCGCGCGGTTCGAGATCTTCCACGACCCCGCGCGCCCGTCCGCGATCACGCTGCCGGTGTTCTCGGGTTAGCCCGGGACCACCCGGTGGTGGGTGGTCAGCCTGCCGTCGTCGTGCAGGACGTGGAACAGCAGCGACGGCGGCAGGTCGTAGTCGATCGGCCCGCCTTCTCCCCACGGCCGCAGCCCGTTCTCCTCCCACGGGAGCAGGATGCTCGATCCGACCGAGGGCGCCGACCGCAGCGGCAGCCCGGCGAACGTCGTCGACGACGAGGCGTGGACGTGTCCGCAGAGCAGGGCCCCCACGCGCGGGTGGCGGGCGAGCACCTCGGCCAGCCTGTCCTCGCCGTGCTGGCGCATCGCGTCCACCAACGGCAGGCCGAGCGCGACCGGCGGATGGTGGAAGGCGACGAAAGCGGGGCCGTCACCGTCGGCCAGGACGCCGTCCAGCCAGGCCATGGTCTCGTCGTCTAACCGCCCGTCCGGCTTGCCGGGGATGCTCGAGTCGGCCATCACGAACGTGACGTCGCCGACCGTGTGCGCCTCGTTGACCGGGGCGTCGTCCGGTGCCTGGCCGAGCAGCCCTTCGCGGAACGGGCCGCGTTTGTCGTGGTTTCCGGGGCAGGTGAACAACGGGACGGCGGTCTTGAACAGTTCGGCCGCGCGCCGGTACTCCTCGAGCGTGCCGTGGTCGGCGATGTCGCCGGTCACCAGGATCGCGTCGACCGGCTTCGCCAGGTTCTCCAGGTACCGCATGACCCGCGCGGTGCGTTCGTCGGCGCGTTCCCCGCCGTCGAGATGGTTGTCACTCAGATGTGCCGTCACGAACATCGCTTCACCCCATGTTCTCCAGATATGCCAACGTCTTCACCCAGTTCCGCACGAGCAGCTCCGCTGCCGTCGCGTGGTCGGAGACGCGGATCGCCTCGGCGATCCGGCGGTGCTCGTCGATACTCTCCAGCGAGCGTTCGGTGCCACCGAAATACGAAGTGTCATAACGTTTCAGGAGCGGCTTGGTCTGTTCGATCAAGCGCAGCAGATGCGGATTCGTGCACCGCGAGACCAGCAGCGCGTGCCAGCGATCGTCCAATTCGGACAGATCACCCCGGCGTCCGAGTTCCGCGGTCATCTCGTCGGCGATCCGGTCGAGGCCGCCGGTGAGCCCGGCGAGGTCCTGCGGCGAGCTCCAGCGCAACGCGAGCGCTTCCAGTTCCGCGACGAGCGGGTACAGCCGCCGGGCCTCTTCGGGGTCGAACGGCGGCACCAGGAAACCGCGCCCCGGCGCCGAGACCAGCAGGCCGCGGTCGGCCAGCCCGATCAGCGCCTCGCGCAGCGGTGTCCGGCTGACACCCAGCTCGCGGGCGAGGTGCACCTCGTTGATCCGGCTGTCCGCGGCGAGCCGGCCGTCGAGCACCCGGGCGGTGATCTCCTCCGCCAGGTCGCTCCGGAGCAGGTTCCTCGTCATGCGGGCAGTATTGCATGCACTTCGGCCGTACTGTATTCAGTTAGGCATGACGGACTTCGATGTAAACCGCGCTCGCGCCGAAACGCCGGGCTGCGCGGAGGTGGTCCACCTCAACAACGCCGGATCGTCGCTGCCCCCCGCACGAGTGACCGACACCGTCGTCGGTTACCTGCGAGAGGAAGCCCTGGTCGGCGGATACGAGCAGGCCGCGGCCACCTTGGAGCGGATGGACGGCGTCTACGCCTCGGCCGCGCGGCTCGTCGGCGCCGAACCCGACGACATCGCCCTGACCGACAACGCGACCCGGTCCTGGCAGGCCGTCTTCTACGCGCTGCCGTTCGCCGCGGGAGACCGGATCCTGACGGCGAAGTCCGAGTACGCGAGCAACGTCATCTCCTACCTGCAGCTCGCGAAGCGCACCGGCGCCGTCGTCGAGGTGGTCGAGAACGACGAGTCCGGGCAGCTGGACGTCGAGGACCTGAAGCGCCGCGTCGACGGCGACGTCAAGCTGATCGCCGTCTCCCACGTGCCGACCCAGGGCGGGCTGGTGAACCCCGCCGAGGAGATCGGCGCGGTCGCGCGCGAGGCCGGGATCCCGTTCCTGCTGGACGCGTGCCAGAGCGCCGGCCAGATCGACCTCGACGTCGCGCGCCTGAACTGTGACGCGCTCAGCGTGACCGGCCGCAAGTACCTGCGCGGGCCTCGCGGCACCGGCTTCCTCTACGCGCACCCGCGGCTGCGCGAACGCGTGGAGCCCGCGATGCTCGATCTTCACTCGGCCGCGTGGACCGCGCCCGAGAGTTACGAAGTCGATCCGACGGCGAAGATGTTCGAGGTCTGGGAACGCGATCACGCCGCGGTGCACGGCCTCGGCGCGGCGATCGACTACGCCCTCGAGTGGGGCATGCCCGCCATCGAAGCCCGGGTCACCGCGCTCGCGGCGACACTGCGTGACGCGCTCCGCGAGATCCCTGGCGTCTCCGTCCACGACCAGGGCGCGCGGCAGTGCGGGATCGTCACGTTCAGCGTCGCGAAAACGCCGTCACCGGAAGTGAAACAGCGCCTGGCGGCGGCGAAGATCAACGTCAGCGTCGTGGAGGCGTCGTCCGCCCAGTTCGACTTCGTCGCACGAGGCCTGCCGAAGATGGTCCGGTCTTCGGTGCACTACTTCAACACCGAAGACGAGCTCGCACTCCTCGTGGACGAAGTCGGGAAACTGGCCTAACGGCGAGAAAGCACCGACTCGGACGGCGGGGCGTACGGCAGCCCCGCCGTCTTCGCGCGCATGCCGATCACGAGTGCCTCCCCCAGCAGGCTGACACCGATCGACAGCGTGATCGGCCTGGCGTCGGGATGCGCCCCCGACATCGCGGCCAGGAAACCGATCCCGAAGTTCACCGCCATCGACAGCACCCAGACGCCGAATGTCCAGCCGGTGTAGCGCAGCCAGAGCACGCCCTCGCGCTCGAACAGCTTCGTGGTGGTGGCACGCACCGCGCCGAGGCCGCAACCGACCAAGGCGCCCAGCACGAGCCAAAGACCGTCCGTGAACGTGAAGGCGTCGAGTTTCGTCAGGCCGTAGATCCCGATCCCGATCAGGATCACCGGCACCCCGAACACGTCGCGGGCGACCAGCGGCTCCCCTCGCAGCCTTCGCACGACGATCGCGATCACCACGGCGATCGCCAGCGCGACCAGTAGCCAGGTCCTCATGAACTCCCCCTTTGTAGCATGCCTGTGCCAAATAAAATAGCAAGGGCGTGCTATAAAGGCAACGTGCCCAAGATCGTCGACCCCGAGACCCGTCGCCTGGAGATAGCCGAAGCCGTCTTCCGCGTGATCCAGCGGGACGGTCTCGCGCAGGCGTCGCTCAGGAGCGTGGCCGACGAGGCCGGGCTGGCGATCGGTTCGGTGCGGCACTACTTCAAGGGGCACGACGAGCTGATCGTGTTCGCCATGCGCGCGCTCGGCGACCGGGTGATCGCCAGACTGCTGGCGCACCTCCCGGATCTCGGCCCCTCGACGCCACGCTCACGGCGGCTGGAACTCACCGAAGCGCTACTCGGCGAACTGCTCCCGCTCACCGAGCAGACCCGGGCCGAAACCGACGTCTGGCTGGCGTTCACGGCCGCCGCCAAAAGCCGCCCGGACCTCGCCGAGGAGGCCACTCGCACGTATGAAGGGGTCCGCGCCCTCGTCCGGCGAGTCCTCGACGGTGCGCACGGTGCGGGTGGCCTGCTCGACGGGCTCGACCTGGCCGTCGAGACCGAACGGCTGGCCGCGCTGCTGGACGGCCTCGCCCTGTCGGCGGGCCGGACTTCACCGGAGATGATGCGGACGGTGCTCCGGCGGCACCTGGAGAGCCTGCGGCGACCCGGCCCGGATGGCACGGTGGCGGGATGAGCACGTTCTACGAAGTCGCGGCCCGGGATCCCGGCCGCGTCGCGGTGATCGACGTCGACGGGCGGGAGACCACTTTCGGCGAACTGTCGGCGCGAGCGAACCAGCTGACCCACGCCTTACGGGCGCTCGGTCTCGGCGAAGGCGACGGCGTCGTCGCGATCATCCACAACGGACTCGCCTATTACGAACTGCTGCTGGCGACCCTGCAGGCAGGGATCTACTTCACCCCGGTCAACCACCGGTCCTCACCGGGCGAGATCGCCTACATCGCGGCCAACAGTGGAGCCAAAGTGGCCGTCGCGGACGCGGACGTCGCGGCCACGTGCACCGCGGAACTGGAGGACCTGCACCGGTTTTCGCGCGGCGAAACGCCCGGCTGGGCGGATTACGCGGCCTGGGGCGCGGACTCGCCCACCACCACGCCGCCGCATCGGACGGCCGGGCAGACGATGGTGTACACCTCCGGCACGACGGGGCGGCCCAAAGGCGTCCGGCGTGCCCTGTCCGGACGGCCGCCCGCGCTGCACCCGATCCACGCGCACGTCCTCGAACGCCTGGACGTCCTGCCGGAGCACGGTGTGCACCTCGTCGCCTGCCCGCTCTATCACGCGGCACCGGGCATGTTCTCGACCGCGATCCTGCATCTCGGGCACACGCTCGTGCTGACGGACCGGTTCGACGCCGGGGAAACGTTGCGGCTCACCGAAAAGCACCGCGTCACGAGCACGCATCTGGTGCCGACGATGTTCCACCGCATGCTGCGGCTGCCCGAGGACGTCCGTGCGCGCCACGACCTGTCGAGCCTGGTCTCGGTGATCCACGGCGCCGCGCCGTGCCCGCGCGAAGTCAAAGAGCGCATGCTCGCCTGGCTCGGGCCGGTGGTCCACGAGTACTACGGCGCGTCCGAGGGACTGATCACGGCGGTGCACGCTCGCGAATGGCTCGCCGAACCGGGCACGGTCGGCAAGCCGCTGGACGGTGTGCGGGTGAAGATCCTCGACGACGACGGCCGGGAACTCCCCGCGGGCGAGACCGGGACGCTCTACTTCAGTTCCGCGCACACGAAATTCGACTATCACGATGATCCGGACAAGACGGCCGCCGCGCGCTCCGGGGAGTTCGTCACCGTCGGCGACGTCGGCTATCTCGACGCCGGGGGCCGGGTCTTCCTGTGCGACCGGCGGACGGATCTCATCCTGTCCGGCGGGGTGAACATCTACCCGGCCGAGATCGAAGCGCGGCTGCTGAGCCATCCCGACGTCGCCGACGTCGCGGTGATCGGGGAGCCGGATCCCGAGTGGGGGCAACGGGTCGTCGCCGTCGTCCAACCTGTCGAGGACGTCGCCGGGGACTCCGCGCTGGCGAAACGGCTCGAGGAGCACTGCCGGGCCGAACTCGCCGGATTCAAGACGCCGCGCCGGTTCGACTTCCGGGAGCGGCTGCCGAGGACGGAGAGCGGCAAAATGCTGCGGCGGACGCTTCGGGCGACCTGAACAGCCCTTTCGGGCAGATCTTCGAGCAGAAGACGGTCGGGGACACCGACTACGTACTGCGCGAGGTCGTCATCCAGCCCGGCGGGTACACCGGCTGGCACTACCACGACGGCGGGCTGCCCGTTCTAGGCTCCGAACCAGCCTGCGACGTCGAGACGGAAGCCGTCCGCCGGCGCCATCGTGCGGAGATCGGCTTCGAGCGCGCGGACCCTGTCGGCCCCCAGCGCGCCCACCCAGTCCTTGCGCAGCTCCTCGAAGATCGCCGCACTCCGGCCGAGTGAGTCGACCCCGCGGCCGGTGAGCCGCACGACCTTGCGCCGCGCGTCGGCCGGATCGTCGGCGCGCTCGACGTAACCGAGCTGCTCCAGCTTGTCGACGGTCTTGCCCGCCGCCTGCTTGCTGACCCCGAGCCGCCGCCCGATCTCGCTCGCCGTCGCGCCGTCGCGGCCGATCGCCTGCATGGCGAAGCCGTACGCCGGTCGGACGTCGGGATGCCCCTGCTCGGCCAGCTCGGCGTGCAGCCGGTCGATGATCGAGCGGAAGCCCGCGAACAGCAGCAGCGGCAGCTCGAACCCGGGCGCGTCGGAAATCCGCTTGCCTTGTTCGACAACCTGGTTTACCTTTTCGTCAACCACGTTGACCATCCTAAGGGGCTGCCTTGTTCACCGATCACACCCTCGAAACCGCGCCCGAAGCCTCGCGTCGCCCGATGGAGGCGACCATCCGGCATCTGGGCCACCTCCCCACCGCAGTCGCCCGGCTGGCGTCGTCGCCAGAGCTGCTCGACGGGTTCTTGAAGCTCAGCGCGAGTTTCGAGAAGACCACGCTCGAACCGCTCGCGCGGGAGACGATCGTGATGACCGTGGCGACGCGCAACGGCTGCGAAGTGTGCATCGAGATGCACACCGGCAAGCTGAAAGGACTTCACGCGGACGACGACGTCATCGCGGCGCTTCGCACGGAGAAGCCCGTCCCCGACGAGCGCCTGGAAGCAGTCCGGCAGTTCACGCTGGCGGTGCTCGAAACCGCCGGCGGCGTGGGCGACGAGACGCTGCGGACCTTCCTCGGACACGGCTACACCGAGCGGAACGCCCTCGAAGTCGTCATGGGCATCGGGACCTACACGATGTCGACCCTGGCGAACAGGCTCACCCGGGCCTAGTCGCTTTCCGTGATCACCGATGTCACTCCTTTGGCCGCCGATCTTGATGTATCTGGGCAGTCCCGACCGTCTCTTGTCTTGTGCAGCCGAAAGTTCGCCACCCGCGGCGCGGCGCACGGCGGTCTGGCCTGCCGAGGGGGCAGACCAGACCGCCGAAGATCAAGACGTTCCACAGGGGGCTGGGGGTGCGTGAAGACCCCTTCACTCGGCTCAGTCGAGTGGAGGGGCCTTCACGTGTCTACGGCTCAAATTTCGAGCGCCCACCGCACGTACCGCATCGTCGGCGCGAAGCCCGCCTTCTCGAAGACCCCGAACGCGCCGGACGGGCTCGCCGAGTCCACGTTCAAGCTGGCACGGTGGTAGCCCTGTTCGGCGGCGGCCCGCAGCGCGTGCCCCATCAGCGCTCCAGCGATGCCCCGCCTCCGGTACTCCCGGAGCGTTCCGACGAGCATGAAGTGCGCGTCGCGAACACCGGTGGCCTCCGTGTCGGCCTCCCAGAACATGGTCACCAGCATTCCCACCGGTGCGCCCGTCGCCACCTCCCGGAGCAGGAAGCTCACCCCGGGCCGGAAGGTCTGGTTGGTGATCTTGTTCTTCCACAGGTCCACGGGCATCGGCACCGCACCCCAGTAATCCCGGTACGCCTCGTTCCGGACGCTCCGGAAGTCCTCGTCGTTCCGCTCCCACCACGGCTCGATCCGGAACCCGTCCGGGATCTCCACCTCGCCGAGCGCGCCTCCGAGCGGCTGCTCCATGCGCTGGAAGTAGCGCACCGCCGCGAATCCCCGGCTCCGGAGGAGCTCGGCCAGGCCGGTGATCCGCTCGGGCCGGTTGACGTCCACCACGAGCTTCGAGGCCGGATGATGCAGCGCGTGCACCACTTTGGCCGCCTCGACCCCCGCGTCGACGAGCGCGGTTCCGAGCCCCTGACGGCGATACCCGGGATGCACTCCACCGTCGAGGAAAACCCGATGGACCTCTTCCGCGGACGGCTTGAAGCGGATCTTCATGTAGCCCGCCATCACGTCGCCGTCGAAGGCGGCGAGGCTCGCCCGATCCAGGTCCGCGTACGGGTCGATCAACTCCTGGAGGGTGTCTTCCTCGGTGTAGTTCTCGCCGATGCCGTCCACGGTCTCGATGGCGTTGAGGAGGTCGGCCGACGCCTTGGCGTCCTCGCGGGCGAGCGGCCGCCACGTCAGGGTGTCGCGCATGCGGCGACGGTATCCCCGCGAGGGCGGGGTGTCTCCGGGTTTTCGGTGGGCGTGGCCGTTTGCGCGAAACGGCATTTTATGACCTGCTCAAGGTGCCCGTACGGTCGATTTTCATGGAGTGGAACTTTCACACGGCCGAAGAACTCGCGGCCGCTTTGCGTGCCGGTGACGTGACTTCGGCGGAGCTGACCGACGACGCGATCGCCCGTATCGAGCGCGACGACAAGACGATCAACGCGATCTGTGTACCGGACTTCGACCGTGCGCGGGCCGCCGCGCGAGATGCCGACGAAGCGCTCGCCCGCGGCGAAGACCGGCCGCTGCTCGGCATCCCGGTGACGGTCAAGGAGTCCTACGACATGGCCGGGCTGCCCACGACCTGGGGCATGCCGCCGCACCGGGATTACGTGCCCGCCGAGGACGCGGTCCAGGTGTCGCGGCTCAAGGCCGCGGGCGCGGTGGTGCTGGGCAAGACCAACGTGCCGTTGGGGCTGCAGGACATCCAGAGCTTCAACGAGATCTACGGCACCACCAACAATCCGTGGGACCACGAGCGCACGCCGGGTGGTTCCTCCGGCGGATCGGCGGCGGCCCTGGCGTCCGGATTCGGCGCGCTGTCCCTCGGCTCCGACCTCGCCGGTTCACTGCGCACCCCCGCGCATTTCTGCGGCATCTACGCGCACAAGCCGACCCTTGGGCTGGCGGCGACCCGCGGCATGGTCGCGCCGCCGTCACCTCCCCTGCCGATCGAACTCGACCTCGCCGTCGTCGGGCCGATGGCGCGCTCCGCCCGCGACCTCACGCTCCTGCTCGACGTGATGACCGGAACGGATCCGCTGACGCTCGGCAAGGCACACCACGTGACGCTGCCACCCGCGCGCCACGAGCGGCTCCGCGACTTCCGGGTCTTGATCATCGAGGAGCATCCGTTCATCCCGACCGGGTCCGCGGTGCGGGCGGGCGTGAACCGGGTGGCCGACGCGCTCGCCGACGGCGGTGCCCGCGTCGAACGGCACACCCCGCTGCTGCCCGATCTGACCGAAGCCGCGACGCTCTACACGCAGTTGATGTTCTCGAGCTCCGTCGCACGGTTCCCCGTCGACGGGTACGAGCAGCTGCAGGCCCGCGCCGCCGAACTGAGCGCGGACGACCAGAGCCTCGACGCGACGCGGCTGCGCGCCATGGTGTTCACCCACCGCGACTGGATGGAGGCGAACACCCGCCGCGAGCTCCACCGTCACGGCTGGCGGCGGTTCTTCGCCGAATTCGACGCCGTGGTGTGCCCGATCACGCCCACTCCCGCGTTCCCGCACGATCACAATCCGGATCCGCTGGCACGCCGGATCGACATCGACGGCGTCGAGTACCCGTACTTCGACCAGCTCGTCATGGCCGGTGTGGCCACCATGCCCGGCCTACCGGCCACTGCCATCCCGGCGGGCCGGTCTCCCGAGGGCCTGCCGGTGGGCGTGCAGCTCATCGGCCCGATGTTCGAGGACCGCACCCCGCTGCGGCTGGCCGAACTCCTGGAGCAGGAGATCGGCGGTTTCCAGGCACCGAGGTAGCAATTGAGTGTGGTGGGGTCTGCGGCTCTACGCGACACCGGACCTCTACCGCCGACTGTGTGGATTTTGGTGCGTTGGATGACCAGAAATCCACACAGTCTCGCGTGACTGGACCGGTCACCCCCAGCGACAAGGAACGGCTACCCCGGCGAAGCCGGCAGCAGAAAGACCTACCGGTTGCCCGGCAACCACTTTCGCCAGCCTTTGTCCTTGGCCCCAGAATTCTGGGGTGGGCTCACTGGCTGATTACCAGCGCCGGCCACCTCGGCCGGATTCGGGCTCGGATCGTTCTGGCCGACTGGCGGTACGGTCGGGAACACTGCAGGATTCGCCTCCTTGGCCTTGACCAGCAAGCCAGGTTCCGAAGAACTGTCGAGGACGCCAGCGAGTTGCCCTTGCGCCGTTTCGGCCTCAACGCGAGCCGCTTTGGCGGCGTCCTGGGCTTCGTGTCGGCCAGCGGAGCCGAACCAGTAGCCGAGAGCAGTGGTCAGCAACGGCGTGACCACCAACAGGACATCCTTGGAGCGCTCGAATACATCCAGGACCGATCCATCGGCGGCCTTGGTTATGGGAATGTCGAGCGTGAGGGCGACCACGACCAACCAGCCCGTCATGATGGCGAGCAGGATACCTGTGAACCATGCACGCACCTTGGTGCCGACGTCCGTCATGCCGCTCTCCGTTCCTGCAAGCTCCCTGTTGCTCAAACACCTCGACAACGATGCCTACAGGTCGACACGCTGTCGCTTGCTGTTACGAGGGATGGCCGCTCGTGGCTAGAACGTCACCTAGCTGCCGGACGACGTTTGACGACGCCAGAGGCGGCTTACACAAAGAAACCCCGACCGGCGAAAGATTCACCGATCAGGGCTTCGATAAGCGCGGTTGGTGGGCGGAGTTGAGGTCTTTACACACCCGTCTCATCAAGTTCAACGGTTGCTGAAAATGGCTGCGGCCTGGCCCGACCTACCAAGCCTCTCCCCTGCTGAGCCGGTCAAGCACCGCAGCGCCCGCCAGTTACGCCCTGATGCGGTGGATGCGCTGGTTGACGGTTACCGCTCAGGGGCTACAGTCCTCCAGCTTGCTGCCACATTCGGAGTAGCTCGCTGCACCGTTGGCCGCCACCTTGAGCTTCGAAGTATAGACACACGACAGCTCCGGCTCACAGTCAAGATGATCTCGGAGGCTGGTCAGCTCTACCGCGACGGCGCGACTCTTGAGCATCTCGCCAGACGGTACGGAGTCAGTGACACCACGATCCGGGTACATCTACTGCGAGCAGGCATCCAGCTACGACCGGGCGGGCGACGTTCAGCCGCACGGTCTACGCACTAGCCGCACGATTCGGTGAAAGCTGGGCGCCGTTCGTAACCACCTTCGGTATCGGGGGCATCAATCCTAAATCTCCAGACTTTCATCCGGACGACGTACCCGAGGTCGGCAGGCCTTATCGATCAGGCTAGTCGCTAGCTCGGGTTGCCGAAAAGTTCGACACGACGGCGACCATCGTGCAGCGACAACTCATGGAAGTTGGCATCCGGATGCGAGACACAAACGAGCGCGAACGCTGAATCTTCCACAAAGGAACCTTCACCTAAGACCAAGCTAATCCGCACTGGATCGCAGCACTCCTGTGTAGTAGAGATCCAACAGTGAGTAGTTCGTTTCTATCTGTTCTAGAATAATTTTGACGCTTGACTGGGGCATTGGCGACTCGTGCAAGATCTCTGCGAGTACTTGTCTCATGCCCTGAGCGTCAGCAACACCAAGACCCCACTGGCGTTCAAGGAGTCGCCAAAACCGAAGAATGGATCCCTCGCGAGTCGCACATACGGCCATCAGCATATCTTCTGAAAACTTATGCACTTTGGAGTTGTAGAATGCGAACGATCCATTCTCGGAAAGGTTTAAGGGAGGGAATGTATCAACCAAGTATGCCAACCCATTTCTTGGATGGACAATAATATTGCTTGGCTTAAGGTCGATACCATAGGGCATCGCGGATAACCTTGTTGTCTTATTAGCGACTATCGAAGATGGTTGACAGACAACCGAGGAAAGGGTGCCAACGATCTGCAGTAACGCTTTACGAACCCTAGAGTCCCTGAAGCTAAGTGTCGCAATATCACCACCAGGTACATATTGATCGGTAATCCATACTTCGACAGCTTCACCATTGCCGACGATTGCCGTTTCAGCCACTGCGGGAATATTCCAGCCGCCAAGACTGAGTTCATCTCGGTAGATACCCAGGTTGACCACAGCGACTTGAGCCTCATGAATAGTAAGACCCCGCCCGAGGGCAGCTCGCTTAAGAACTTGCGCACTATCGCGCCGCCCACGGACGGACACGACAGACTGGCTGCCCTGTCGGTCAGCAGGAAGTTCGGCAAAGCCATCCGGTCGTTGAAAGCCAGAACCTTCAGGAGGCACACTTACGCCCTTCATGCATTAATGCAAATATAGTTAAGTGATCATATCTTATCACCCTCTCTAACTAGGCTTGTGATCCGGGTCACTTAACCTCTGATACATTGACTTCGCCTATGTGCCGCAAGGCGAAGCTTATTATGTCGGACATCACGTGCGTTGTCAGCATTCGAAATCTCTCACTGGCGATATTCTTTGTAGCGGCAAGTACGATCAGTTCTTCTTCGACCTGCAAGACTGCAACGTTGGGCCAGCCAGCCTGAGCAAGGCCAGCGCGCACCAACGCAAGACGCCCCCTTTGCGTCGTGTGCCCCTGATACATGACGATCAAATCGGAACGTTTTGCGCATAGCTGGACTAAAGAAGGATGTTCGGCCGCCCCAAATAGTAGGTCTAAAAGCTCAGCGTGCGGCGGATCGAGTCCGATTACATCAAATTTCTGCTCTATCAAGGGATTTGAATCTTTTAGTACTGCACGAGCATCGGTCTGCAGCCACAAACCATCACCTCCATCTGGGGCAACTTGCACAGCCCCTGCAGCAACATAGAGATCAACAGATATCACTGAATGACTATGTTTTGAAAGCAATCTATTTGCTACACCGCTCCCTGAAAAAAGGTCGAGAACCATTGCTCCAGGGGTCCCATCCTTGATCGCCGTCGCAGCAGCGTGCAGTGTCATTGCATGCGCAACGGAGGGCCCGATGGTTTCCGACTCATTAAAACAGACAAGCGAGTTCATTCCGCAATAGTTGAGAAACTTTCCGATTACCGAGTCTCCGGAAACGTAACCATTATCCGCGTGAAGTGTCCCCATTCGCGGTGCAGAAAGTGCAGCCCGCACAGCAGCCATATACTCGCCACTGTCGTGACCAGGAACTGGAGGGCGTATATCGACTCGAAGGCGGCGCGGAATACTCTGATTGCCCAACCACGGCAAACGTCTCTTCCCAAGTCCGGTCACGGCACCTTCAAGGAGCATTTCAGCCTTCTGAAGGTTATACCCCCCATCTCGGAATAGGAAGGCTGTAGCTTCAGCGCTATGCACTTGCACTGGTACCGTCAGGGTTTTACGCTTCTCGTTCGTACGGCTACTAGTATGTATCAGCTCATAAAGATCCGTGGCGACGACTTCGATCTTTGGCTGCGAATTATCTGTGTACGACCCACGCAGGTCGACTGCCGAAAAAACGCCGTTTGCTAGGTCGGCTAGATCTCGTGCGAGCCCCGCAGTGAGGTAGCGGCCACCCGTTTGTGCGGCCGCGAGCGTTCTTGCCAGAGTTTTTAGCTTACGCCCCCACGTTCGTCTAAACCCTGCACTGTCATCAATCTTGAAGTACACCGCATCTTGGGTGCCGTAGTGCTTACCTGCTATGACGGGAGGCACTTCGGACGAGTAACGATTCTCAATCAGCCAACGAAGAGATGGAAGAGCCGCCTCAAGATCACGTCGATATAGCAAAACACGATCGTCGCCTAACCAAACCAAAAAGACCGTCGAGGATGGAGGGTTCTCCACGTCACAGATTCCCTCAAGAATTTCAATTTCCTGAGTTGTGCGGCTACCAAGGATCTTGATCTCGACCGTTACGTCCTCGCCATCGTAGTTCTCGAGGTACTCAACCCCCTCGGAAATATTCATCAAAGAAGATTCGCTCGTTGCCGTATCGACTACCTGTTCCAGCGGCTGACTTTCAAGAAGGAGGCGCCAGTGGATTTCTGGATCAGAGTCAATCCACTTCTTTAACGATCTCGTATCGTCAAGGTCAGAGCTGGAGTGATTGGCGGGTATCGCCCTAGCTGAAACGAGAGAATAGCGCAGGAGCAACTTCTCATGAGCCTGGAGATCCACCCCTAGCGGGCCATAGACGATATCGTCCGGTGGTATCAGAATCCTAATCTCGGGAAGTGTTTGATCATTAAGGTGCTCATGGTATCCGTCTGGCCAGCGGTGCGACCAAATTTCAACTTCGGCATACTTATCCAGCAAGAGCCGCAGCTTTCTTACACATAGCGCGGGGTCCAGATCATAGAAAGTTAAGCCGAAGATCACTATTCTTGCTTCGCCAGCCCCCGGCCTTTGGAGGATTGTCTCGATATGGTCATGCCAAAAAGAGGTAGCACTTCGCCCGGCTCCCAGCGACTCAAGTGTGACAGCCTGTTTCGATCGGCGCAGCAAGCGCGCTAGCACCGTTGCTCCGAGCCCACCCGGTAGACGGCCATCGTGAACGATTAACGTCTCCAAGATTGTCATGTCACCTCACGAAGCCGTTGGATGAGGGCTTTGGTGCCCTCGCCTCCTCGCGCCGAGTTGGCCATGCTCTGATTTTGTCTAACCCAGCTATGTAAGCACTCGGGATCGAGGCGGGCAATCGTTACGGCGTGTAGTGGTTTGTTACCACTCGTCTACCTGGGCGCGATCTGTTCAGTCTGATGCCCGACCTGACCACATCTACGCAGCTGCGAACTCAACTCGAAAAGAACGAGTCGTACACCGGTACATCGTCCAACGGCTCAGCGTCACCCGAGGCGTTGCTAGCCCATGACGATATGTCGCATCCGCGCCACGTGCGTCAGG
Organism: Amycolatopsis sp. NPDC031561; assembly: GCF_055580625.1. Classification (NCBI taxonomy): domain Bacteria; kingdom Bacillati; phylum Actinomycetota; class Actinomycetes; order Pseudonocardiales; family Pseudonocardiaceae; genus Amycolatopsis; species Amycolatopsis sp. NPDC031561. The sequence goes on from NZ_JBVILA010000003.1 coordinate 29,860, forward strand.
GCACCTGCCATGTTGAGGCGTCAGCTGATCACTTCGACGCTTATGCTGAGGTGGACTGCCACCTCCTTGAGTTAGGCTCCGCGCCCAAACTCCCCGTACAACGCATCACCATCGATCAGCGCACGGTGGGCCAGCTCAACCCGCCGAGCCATGGACGGCCGCAGCCGCAGCTTGGCGGCGTCGAGCTCCAGGAACTCGAAGCGGCTGAGTTCGTCCGCCGCCGGCTGGATGTGCTTGATCTGCTCTTCGCTGAGCTCGCCGCCGTCGAAGATGAGCTGAAGACTGTCGCGCCACACTCCGTGCGTCGGCATCCAATCCACGAGCAGCAGCCGCCCCACGGTCAGGTCAATGCCGAGTTCTTCACGGACCTCACGGCGGCAGGCGGCCAGCGGCGATTCCTCATCTTCGGTCAGGCCGCCGGGGATTTCGAGAAACGGCTTGTAGGTCGGCGATACGAACAGCACCCGTCCAGCTTCGTCGCGAATCAGTGCGCCAGCGGCCACGTTCTTGCGGGGCAGCCGTTCGGCGATGCCGGGGTTGAACTCGGCTTCCGGCTCACCCTCGTCCCGCAGGTCATGCGCGAACACCACACGGTCGCCGCAGTGGTTGGGCTGCTCTTCGCTCACGGTGCCTCGCTTGGTAGGAGCGCGGCCACCTTGTCTGTCAGCTCCCGCACCGGACGCAGCTGTCGATGCCCGTCGAGACGAGCCAGCAGGTCACGAACGATTTGGTGCGAGCGCTTCGACTTGGCGGCCGCAGCGGCTTCGGCCGCCATGGTGCCATAGTGCACAGACCGCTCCACGTCTTGCTCCAACAGTGCTGCTTTGGCCAGCTGGCCGGCTGCGAAGACTTGCCGTCGGACCTGCTGACGCGTGTTGCCCCACAACACATCCAGGTACGGTGCAGCAGCTGCGAGATCGCCGAGATCAAGCCACGTGGTGCTGGCGAAGCTGGCAAACACGGCGTCGTCCCAATGAGCCATCCAGTAGGGCGTCTCGTCCGCCGGACGGTGCCGGTGGTACGAGACTTCAGCCCGACGAAGAGCGTCGGTGCTGCCGCTGTGATCGCCGAGCGCGGCGCTGGCCGTGGCTTCGAGCATGGCCGCCTCCGTCGTGACGGCCGCCAGCGAACCGGACTGCGCGCTCTGCTGCGCTGCCTGAGCCAGCGTCAAGGCCTGATCGGGCCGATCGAGGTAGAGAGCTTGGTGGCTCATGGTGGCGAGCACAAATGAGCCGTACGTCGGGTTGTCGGCTTCCTTGGCCAAACGAAGCGCTTGGACGAAGTAGTGCTGAGCCAGCCCGTGCAGCTGGGCGTCGTAGGCCATGTAGCCAATGACTTCACACAACACGGCCGCGGCCTGGAACAACTCGCGACGCACGGAGGCCGAAGCTGGGCTGCGCAGGAGCGGCAGCACACGGCCAGTGAGGTACTTGACGGCCAGGCCGCGGCTGTAGTCGCCGCCGAACTGGCGGTCCAGGTTGTCCAGCGTCTTGGTGGTGGTGACAATCTCGTCGATGTCGCGCACTGTCGCCGGGCGGCCGGAGGGCAACACGTCATTGCGGGCTGCGCCCACCAACCACGACAGGATGGCTCCGGCGGGGAGGTCGTCGGCGAATGTGCTCGCCGTGGGGCTGACGAAGCCGCTGTCGTCCGCCTGCGCAATGGCGGCGAGGTTGGTGAGGGCGTCGTCAAGCGACGCTGAATAGGTCGGAGTCACGTTCGACGTGGACGGCGGGCTGCTGGTTTGCGCCGTGACCACCACCGCGCGCGGTTTCCGGGACGCAGGCGGCGACTCGGCCGAACCCTCGCGTAGCAACGTCTCCAGCCGTGCACCCGAGATGCGCAGCAGCCGCGCCAACTTCGGTCGCTTGTACGGCAAGGGCTCGGTTGTGCCGCTCTCCCAGCGATTCACCGTGCTGGGGTCCACGTTCAGGGCATAGGCGAGCGTCTCTTGGGTGTACCCGGCGGCCTTACGGGTCCGGGCCAGACCAACACGCTTGATTGCCATGGGTGTCCTAACCGGTACGTATCGTAGCGACGCCACATTACCGCAGGTCAGACCCCGGTATGCAAGGTTCCCGAACAAGATCTGCGGGATTCGCGCCATGGTCCGGCGGTATCCGCCCGGCAAAGGTCATCTACGGCATCCCGGCGGTCGGTTGACACATCTTCGCCTCTCCCCGGCCCGGACGGCTCCCGCATGCAATACCGCTGTTCGTGGTCATTCGTCCCGGCCGCTGGGTGTGTCGTCCACCCGCTCCGACAAGGACGAAGAGGACAGGCACATGACCGGACGGACACTCACCACCGCTCAGTTGGTTGTCCCAGCCAGCTGGCAGCGCGGCCGCAACGGCCTGACTGTGGTGCCGCAGCCACGGGTACCGCAACCGGCGCAGCTGTACGCCTTAATCGTTCTGTATCTCCAGCTGCACGCCCCGCCGCCGGAGGCCAGTTCGTTGTCCGGTCGCTGCGTCAGCTGCGACCAGCCGTGGCCGTGCCGCTCGGCCCGCTTGGCGTACCGCCTGCGGGAGGGGTTCTAGCCATGAGGCCAGAGTTTCCCGAACTCCGGCGGCTGGCCTCGCAGCTCCAGGAGCGCGCGGCGGCGGCTCCGGCGACGAAACCGGTGCTGGTGTACGGCTATGTGCGGACGGCTCGACCCGAACCGGGATACGCCGACGCGTGCGGCGATCTGCTCCGCTGGTGGGCGGCGACTCGCAGCTGGCAGCTCGGCGCGGTCTTCCGCGATGTCGGGCCCTGCGCCCACCAGCTGATTCGACCCGGCTTCACCGGATTGCTCGACGTGCTTCAATTCCCGGAGGCCGCTTTGGCCCTGGTGGTGGAGAAGCGGCATCTGTCGCGCCAGCCCGAGGAGATCAAGCAGCTGGCAGCGGCCATCCGCCGCACCGGCTCCTCCCTGCGCGTCCTGACAGATGAGGTCCGCCGGTGAACCGCCAGACCGCCGAACTCGTCCGGGCCCTGACCGGCGTGACCAAGCACGTCCCCCAGGTGACGACCGAGCTGCTCGCGGGCACCTTGTCGCCGGACCGACAGCGCCAGTTTGCCGGACTACTGACGGGACTGGCCGAACTGCTTGAAAGCCACGCGGATCACCAGGAGAGCGGTGTCATCCCGGCGTCCTCCGGTCTTCAGCTACCAGCCCAGCTGGACACCCCGCCGGCGCCCGCGGAGGGGCCGGACCTGTTCGAGCCGCCCGACCAACCGGGGCCATGACCTGGTGGGGCGTCTACGCCCTCGTCATCTTGTCGCTGCCGGTGGGGCTGGTCATCCGGTGGGTGGTGGCGGACCTGCTGCGAACCCGGCGGCGGGCTCGCATCGGGACCCAGCAGGGCGGCGACCCGTGGCACGTCAACGCCATTGTCGCGCGGGTTCGCCAGGAACGCGCCGACGAGCAGGCGGCCGAAGCACCCACGGAAGTTCTGCCGGTGGTCTCGCCCGAGGACGTGCCGACGCAGCGGCTGCCGCCGGTGGCGTTGCCGAAGCGCCAGCCCCGCCCCGCGCCGCGAACGCCGACGCCCTCCCCTCGGCAGCCTTTGCCCCCGCCAGATCCCGCACTGATGCGGCGGGTGCTTAAGGCGTTGGAGGCGTTGCCTGACGACCCACTCAACAGCCCTCACCGAGAAGAACGGTAAATGTCCAGTCCCATCATCGGCCGCGGAGCCCACCGCTCCACCCTCCCTGAGGTGATTGCCCACCTCATCAGGCGTGAGCTGACCAACGAAAGCTCACCGTGGCACGCGGCTCTTCCCACCGCCCAGCAGTTGGCCAAGCGCTATCGGACATCGCCGGGCACCGAAATCCGGTCTGGGGTGCGCCGCGAACTAGCCCAGCGACAGGTGGAGGCCACGCAAAACGCGACCCGAGCAGCGAAGCGCAGGACCCGGCTCACCGACGAACGCCAAAAACTCCTCCAGGCCCACTACGCCGGGGCCGTACCGCAAGATCTGCTCGGTTCGGAGATGAACCGGCTCACCCGCGCACTGGCCGAAGCTGAAGTTGAGATCAAAGCCGCGAGTGCCACTTCCGCCGACGTGGAGACCACGTTGTCCGCCGCGCTGATCGCAGCGGGCCACTGCCACCGCGCCTACGCCACGGCGCCACCCGCCATCCGGCGCCAGATCAATCAAGGCTTCTTCGTGAAGCTGCTGATCGGCCGAGATGGAACCGTGAAACAGGCCGAGCTGACAGAGCCGTTCGCGGTCCTGCTCGCCCCCGGCCAATCGGCCACCCGAGATCGCGGGGGCGACGCGACAGGGGACGCCACGACGGGCCAGGATCGCGCCGTGGCCCGCACCAACGCGATGGCCCAGATAGCAGCCGGGATGTTTGGCGAATTGTGTGATGCCCATCACGACGTGACAGAAAGCAAAAACGACGTCACACAAGGTGACGTCGTTTTGTTTGCTAACGGTGTGAATAAGACCTATATGGTGGGCGCAGTAGGGATCGAACCTACGACCGCTCGGGTGTAAACCGAGTGCTCTCCCGCTGAGCTATGCGCCCGGAAGGTGACACCCGCGCACGGGTGCCACCGGTGAAGACTCAGGCCAGGGCGGCCACGGCCTTCTTCCACGCCTGCTGGTCGCGCGCCTCGCCGGGCTGGTTGACCTCGGCGAACCGCACGACGCCGTCCTTGTCGATCAGGAAGGTGCCGCGGGTGGCCAGGCCGGCCGCCTCGTTGAAGACGCCGTAGGCCTTCGCGACCTCACCGTGCGGCCAGAAGTCCGAGAGCAGCGGGAACTGGTAGCCCTCCTGCTCGGCCCACGCCTTGAGCGAGAACGGGGTGTCCACGGACACACCGATGACCTGGACACCTTCGCCGTCGTAGTCCGCGAACTCGTCGCGGAGCTGGCACAGCTCGCCGGTGCAGATACCGCTGAACGCGAACGGGTAGAACACCAGCAGGACCGGCTTGTCACCCTGGAAGGACGACAGCTTCACGGCCTGCTTGTTGTAGTCGTTGAGCGTGAAGTCCGGGGCTTGCGATCCGACCTCGACGGCCATACCGGCGGTTTCCTCTCAAAGAGCGAACAGGGGCCTGCGACGACAACCCTATCGTGTCGATCGCGCGGCTCCGGAGGTCACCGCTTGGTCTTGGACGACTTCGGCGATACCAGCCGGGTGCCTGCCCACTTCGGGCCCGCACTGATGTTGGCCGTCTGCGCCAACCCGACCTGCGGCACCGCTTCGGCGATCTCGCTCGGCTCGACGTGCCCTGGCTGTCCCGTCTTCGGGGTCAGTACCCAGATCACACCGTTCTCGTTCAAGGGGGTCCGGACCTCGATCAGCGTGTCTCCGAGATCACCGTCGTCCTCGCGCCACCAAAGCAGCACAACGTCGATGACCTCGTCGGCGTCCTCGTCGAGGATGTCGCCGCCGATCTGCTCCTCGATCGCCGCTCGGAGGTCGTCGTCGACGTCCTCGTCCCAGCCGATCTCTTGGACCACCATGTCCGGCTTGATCCCAAGCCTTTCGGCGACGCTGCTCTGATCAGCGTCTCCCGCGGCGACCACTGCTGTCACTCCTCCAACTACGACGGAGCGTGGTGTCGCCTCGGCCGGATCGACCGGGCGGGCACCACACTCGGGTACACGATGCCCGTTAGCGAACACTGGTGAGGCGCTGCGCGCAACCGTCCACACCGGATCTTGAACAACTCGTGTCGCAGCGTACGGACATTCGGCCCACTCGTGGGTGGTCAATTCAGGCGCACTTGGGCACCGCCGAACACCCTGCTTTAGGGTGGGAGAGAAAACGCGCGCGCGAGTACAGGCGCGCGCGAGACGTGTCGCGATCGGGTACGCGAACGTTACCGATCAGTAGCGGTGACGCGAACGGAACCGGAGGACGACGATGGAAGGCGACACGTCCGCGTACGAGCAGAACCAGCTACCACCTTTCGCAAGGAGACCCCTTGGCCCCGCAGAACGACGGCGCCTCCGGCAAGGAGACCCCGGCACGCGTCCGCGTCATCCGTGACGGACTGGCGGCGCACCTGCCCGACATCGACCCGGAGGAGACTGCCGAATGGCTGGATTCCTTCGACGAGGCGCTGGCCAGGGGTGGTCAGCAGCGCGCCCGGTACCTGATGCTGCGCATCCTCGAGCGGGCCAGGGAACGCCACGTCGGCGTTCCGGCGCTGACGTCGACGGACTACGTCAACACCATCCCCACCGAGAACGAACCCTGGTTCCCCGGTGACGAGGAGATCGAGCGCCGCTACCGCGCCTACATCCGGTGGAACGCCGCGATCATGGTGCACCGCGCGCAGCGTCCCGGCGTCGGTGTCGGCGGTCACATCTCGACCTACGGCTCGTCCGCGGCGCTGTACGAAGTGGGCTTCAACCACTTCTTCCGCGGCAAGGACCACTCCAGCGGTGGCGACCAGATCTTCATCCAGGGTCACGCCTCCCCCGGCATCTACGCTCGCGCGTTCCTCGAGGGCAGGCTGACCGAGAACCAGCTGGACGGGTTCCGCCAGGAGTTCTCGCACGCGGGCGAGGGCGGCGGCCTGCCGTCGTACCCGCACCCGCGGCTGATGCCGGAGTTCTGGGAGAACCCGACCGTGTCCATGGGCCTCGGCCCGATGAACGCGATCTACCAGGCGCGGTTCAACCGCTACCTGCGCGATCGCGGCATCAAGGACACCGGCGACCAGCACGTCTGGGCGTTCCTCGGCGACGGCGAGATGGACGAGCCGGAATCGCGCGGCCTCATCCACGTGGCCGCGAGCGAGGGCCTCGACAACCTGACCTTCGTGATCAACTGCAACCTGCAGCGGCTCGACGGCCCGGTGCGCGGGAACGGCAAGATCATCCAGGAGCTGGAGTCGTACTTCCGCGGCGCCGGCTGGAACGTCATCAAGGTCATCTGGGGCCGCGAGTGGGACTCGCTGCTGCACGCGGACCGCGACGGCGCCCTGGTCAACCTCATGAATACCACGCCGGACGGCGACTTCCAGACCTACAAGGCCAACGACGGCGCCTTCGTCCGCGAGCACTTCTTCGGCCGCGACCCGCGGACCAAGGAACTGGTCAAGGACCTCACCGACGCCGACGTCTGGAACCTCAAGCGCGGCGGCCACGACTACCGCAAGGTCTACGCGGCCTACAAGTCGTCGCTGGAGCACCACGGCCAGCCGACGGTGATCCTGGCCCACACCATCAAGGGATACGGCCTCGGGCCGTCCTTCGAGGGCCGCAACGCCACGCACCAGATGAAGAAGCTCACCCTCGACGACCTCAAGCTGTTCCGGGACGCCCAGCGCATCCCGATCAGCGACGAGGAACTCGAGCGCGACCCGAAGCTGCCGCCGTACTACCACCCCGGCAAGGACTCGGCGGAGATCGAGTACATGATCGGCCGCCGCAAGGCGCTCGGCGGCTTCCTGCCGGAGCGCCGCCCGAAGGCCTCCAAGGCGCTCGTGCTGCCCGGCGACAAGGTCTACGAAGGCATCCGGAAGGGCTCGGGCAAGCAGGAGGTCGCCACCACGATGGCGTTCGTCCGGCTCGTCCGCGAGCTGGCGAAGGACTCCGAGATCGGCAAGCGGATCGTCCCGATCATCCCGGACGAGGCGCGCACCTTCGGCCTCGACTCGATGTTCCCGACGGCCAAGATCTACAACCCGCACGGCCAGACGTACACGTCGGTCGACGCGAGCCTGATGCTGGCCTACAAGGAGTCCGAAAAGGGCGTCATCCTGCACGAGGGCATCAACGAGGCGGGCTCCACCGCGTCGTTCACCGCCGTCGGCACCTCGTACGCCACGCACGGCGAGCCGATGATCCCGATCTACATCTTCTACTCGATGTTCGGGTTCCAGCGGACCGGTGACGGCCTCTACGCGGCGGCGGACCAGATGGCCCGCGGGTTCGTGCTCGGCGCCACCGCCGGCCGCACCACGCTGACCGGTGAGGGCCTGCAGCACGCGGACGGGCACTCGCTGCTGCTCGCGGCGACCAACCCGGCCGTCGTGGCCTACGACGCGGCGTGGTCGTTCGAGATCGCCCACATCGTGCGGGACGGGCTGCGCCGGATGTACGGCGAGACCGGGCCGGACGGCAACGGCGAGAACATCTTCTACTACATGACGATCTACAACGAGCCGTACCAGCATCCGGCCGAGCCTGAGAACCTCGACGTCGACGGCCTGCTCAAGGGTTTGTACCGCTACGCCGACGCCCCGTCGGGCGACGGCCCGGAGGCGCAGATCCTGGTGTCCGGTGTCACCATGCCGGACGCGCTGCGGGCGCAGCAGATGCTGGCCGAGGAGTGGGGCGTACGCGCGGCCGTGTGGTCGGCGACGTCGTGGACCGAGCTGCGGCGCGAAGCCGTCGAGGTCGACCACGACAACCTGCTCCACGCGGGCGACACCCCGCGTGTGCCGTACATCACGCAGAAGCTGTCCGGCGCGAGCGGACCGGTCGTCGCGGTTTCGGACTGGATGCGCGCCGTCCCGGACCTGATCCGCCCGTGGGTGCCGAACGACATGCTGACGCTGGGCACCGACGGGTTCGGGTTCTCCGACACCCGCCCCGCCGCCCGGCGGAAGTTCCTGGTCGACGCGCAGTCGATCGTGGTCGGCACGCTGAGCGCGCTCGCCAAGCGCGGCGAGGTCGACCAGGCGAAGGTGGCCGAGGCGGCGCGCAAGTACCGCCTCGACGACGTCACCGCCGCGGGACCGCAGTTGTCGGACTCCGGTAGCGCGTAGCGACGCTATGAAAGGCCCGTTACTTGCAAATTTTGCAAGTAACGGGCCTTTCATTGCATCCGGCACCGACCGGTCTAGAGTGAGACATCGGATGTTTCCGGGGGCGAATCGAGAAGGTGAGCGAGTGTGACGAAGCGTCGACTGCCGAAGCCGAGTGAGCTGAAGCAGATCCTGCGGCCGAAGCCGATCGTGCTCAATCCGACCGAGCGACGGCTGGCGGGCGCGCACACGATCGCCGACCTGCGGATGCTCGCCCGCAAGCGGACGCCCCGGGCGGCGTTCGACTACACCGACGGCGCCGCGGAGCTGGAAGACAGCCTGCGCCGCGCCCGGCAAGCCTTCCGCAGCGTGGAATTCCACCCGAACGTCCTGCGCGGGGTGTCCGATGTGGACACGAGCAAGGAGATCCTCGGCAAGCGTTCGGCGCTGCCTTTCGCGTTCGCGCCGACCGGGTTCACGCGGATGATGAACCACGAGGGCGAGTCCGCGGTAGGCCGGGTCGCGCAGCGCAACGGGATCCCGATGGGGCTGTCGACGATGGCGACGACGTCGATCGAAGACCTCGCGGCGGCCGCGCCGGAGGCTCGCAAGTGGTTCCAGCTCTACGTCTGGCGCGACCACAAGGCGGGCGAAGATCTGATGAATCGCGCCTGGGCCGCCGGGTTCGACACGCTCATGCTGACGGTGGACACCCCGGTCGCGGGCGCGCGGCTGCGCGACGTCCGCAACGGGCTGACCATCCCGCCCGCGCTCACCCTCAAGACGTTCGTCGACGGCGCGATGCATCCGGCGTGGTGGTTCAACCTGCTGACCACCGAGCCGCTGACCTTCGCGTCGTTGAGCCACTTCGACGGCACGGTCGCCGAACTGCTCAACCAGCTCTTCGACCCGACCTTGAACTTCGACGACCTCGACCGGGTCCGCCAAACCTGGCCCGGCAAGCTCGTGGTCAAGGGGATCCAGAACGTCGACGACGCGCGGGACGTGGTCAAGCACGGCGCCGACGCGGTGCTGCTGTCCAACCACGGCGGGCGCCAGCTCGACCGCGCGCCGACGCCGATCGAACTGCTGCCCGCGGTGCTCGACGAGATCCAGGGCGACGCCGAGGTGTGGGTCGACACCGGCATCCTCTCCGGCGGCGACATCGTGGCCGCGATCGCGCGCGGAGCCGACGCGGTGCTCATCGGGCGCGCGTTCCTGTACGGCCTGATGGCCGGGGGCGAGCGCGGCGTTCAGCGGTGCGTGGACATCCTGCGCGCCGAGATGGTCAGGACCATGCAGCTGCTGGGCGTCCGCACCCTCGCCGACCTCAAGCCTTCACACGCGACGGTGCGCTGACCACCTCGGTGCGGACCTGCTTCGCCGTCCGGTTCCAGCTCCACCAGCCGTGGACGACCAGCCCGGCGAACACGATGTAGACCGCGGCGGAGAAGTACAGGCCCGACGAGAGCTGCAGCGGCACGCCGATCGCGTCGACGACCAGCCACACCAGCCAGAACTCGACGAGACCAGCCCCCTGCGCGGCGAAGGCGACCAGCGTGCCGACGAAGATCGCGGCGTCCGGCCAGGGCGCCCACGAGGCGTTCAGCGCGTCCAGGACCAGAGCCATCGCGGTGGTGCCGATCGCGAACGCGCCGAGCATCGCCAGGCGCTCGCCGAGGCGGCCCTTGCGGACGACGACGCCGTAGACCGGGTCGCTGCGGCGGGACCAGGCCCACCAGCCGTAGATCGAGATGGCGAGGATCGCGACCTGCCTGGTGGCGAGCCCGCCGAGGTGCGCGGAGAGGTAGACGGAGAACAACAGCACGGTGGCGCCGACCTGGACCGGCCAGGTCCACAACGTGCGGCGTTGTGCCAGGAAGACCACGGCCAGCGCGAAGATCTGCCCCGCCAGTTCGGCGAAGGAGATCCACTGTCCGAGCACCGTGACACCGTTGTGCAGCAGGAAGTCCACGTCCTCGCCCCTCTCCGTCTCCCGCTCCAACATGCTCCGCCGCGGCACCATTCCCTAGAGAGTGTGAGGTGCGGAACAGGGGACGGGCTCGAGAGCCGCTGAGGTGGAGTAGCCGAAGGGGACTTTGCCCGCGTGAGATGTGACGAAAGGGCCCTTCGCCGCGTGTTATGCGGCGAAGGGCCCCTTCAGCTCCACGCGGGCCCGGTGCCTTCCTCGATCACCGGGCCCCCGGGATGATCAGGAATCTACGCGACCGATCCCGACGGGCGAAGTCGGCGGCTCCGAACGGACCTCTTGCTTGCCGTTTCCGGCCTCCAGCTGGCCCTGCAGGTTGGCCAGCCAGCCCTGCCAGCGGTCCTGCGCCGGCTTGATCAGGCCACCGCCGAAGCCGACGACGATCACCCCGCCGATGGTGGCCAGCACGGCGACCAGGATCGGTCCGGTGACCGCGGTCGCGATGTTCACCTGGCCGAGCGCGGCGATGATGCCGAACGCCATGATCAGCCAGTAGGCGACCGTGCCGAGCAGCCGTCCCGCGGGCCGCGTGGACAGCGCGCCGGTCACCAGGTCGCGGACGACCTTCGCGATGGCGGCCGCGACGATCACCAGCACCAGGGCCACCAGGATGCGCGGCAGGAACGCGATGATCTCGTTGAGCAGCGCGCTGACCGGATTGGTCTCACCGAATACGCCGAACGCGAGTTGCAGCGCGATCAGGAGAATGAAGTAGTACACGAGTTTGACAAGGATCCCGCCCGCGTCGACATTCGCTTGTTTGAGCGTTCCGGTGAGGCCGGTCTTCTCGATGAGCTTGCCGAAACCGATCTTCGACAGAACCAGTCCCAATGCCTTTGACACGGCCTTCGCGATCAACCAGCCGATGAGCAGGATGATCAGGAATCCGACCAGTTTCGGCACGAAGGTGGCGACAAGGTTCCATGCTTGCCCCAGACCGTCTTTCAGCTGCTCGCCCACGGCGAACTCCCTCCTCGGCGCATCCGCGCCGAACCCGGCGCGGCTTGCGAGGGATCGTTGATCACGGGCACCTGACCGGCAACTCGGCACCCCACGATCGAGTGAGTGAACTAGCGGGAAAAGATCCACAAGTCGCATACTTGTTCTACCGGTGGGGACCGGGGAGACGAGGCCGCTCGGCGCGGCGTAAAACGCAAGCGCCGGGCGGCCTCGAGTTTTATGCAAACACCTTTCACCATTCATCGCCGCGTATCACGCGACGTCTGTCCACTTCGGACGCGAAGCCGGTAGTACCGCAGGACGAGGGCCACCTCGGCCGGGCGGACTAGGATCGGCTGACCATGGCTGATGCGACTTCCGGACGGCATGTCCCCAAGCACCACGGGCTGTCCGCCAAGACCCTCCGGCGGCTCGAGCACGCCTCCGGCCGGCTCGCGAGCGCGAGCGTGGCGGTGATGGAGGAGCGGCTGAGCTGGTTCGCCCGCCTCCCCGCCGACCAGCGCGCGAGCGTCCTGCTGATCACCCAGGCGGGTGCCGCCGGTTTCGTCGACTGGCTCCGAGACACGAAGGAAGCCCTCTCACTCACCACCGAAGCGTTCCGCGACGCGCCTGCCGAACTGTCCCGCTGGGTGAGCCTGCGGCAGGCCGTCGGCATGGTGCGGCTGGCGATCGAGGTGTTCGAGGAGCAGCTGCCGGAGTTCGCCGCGAACGAGGCGGAACGCGCCGCGCTGATCGAGGGGATCCTGCGCTACGGCAGGGAGATCGCGTTCGCCGCCGCCAACTCCTACGCGGCCGCCGCCGAGGCGCGCGGCGCCTGGGACGCGAGGCTGGAAGCGCTGGTCGTCGACGGCATCGTCCGCGGCGACGCCGAGGAGGCGGTGCTCTCCCGCGCCGCCGCGCTCGGCTGGGATCCGGCCGCGCCCGCCACCGCGCTGGTCGGCACCCCGACGTCGGACGATCCGCCCGCCGTGGTGTTCGAGGTGCGCAGCCGTGCCGCCAGGGTCGGGCGTCCCGTCCTGCTCTCGGTGCAGGGCTCCCGCCTGGTCGTGGTCGTCGCGGGCCCCACCGACGGCAGCGTCAAGGACCGCGAAATCCTCACCAAGCTGTCCGTCGCCTTCGCCGAGGGCCCGGTCGTCGCCGGGCCGACGGTGCCCACCCTCGCCGAGGCGCACCACAGCGCGACCGAAGCGCTCTCCGGCCTGCGCGCCGTCGTCGGCTGGCCCGGCGCGCCACGGCCCGCGAGATCGATCGACCTGCTGCCGGAACGCGCGTTGTCCGGCGACCCCGAGGCGGAACGCCTGCTCGTCGAGCAGATCGCCCGGCCGCTGGAGGAGGCGGGCCCGGCACTGCTGCGGACGGTGGAGACCTACCTCGACAGCGGCGGCGTCCTGGAGACCTGCGCGCGGACGCTGTTCGTGCATCCGAACACCGTCCGGTACCGGCTGCGGAAGGCGGCCGAACTCACCGGCCGCCACGCCGCCGAATCACGCGACGCGTGGGTGCTGAAGGTGGCACTGACGGTCGGACGGCTGGCCCGCGCCCGCGGCCTCTGGTAAACCCGTTGGTAACTCTGCGCAGTGATGGACCTCATAGGGAAAGCTGGTTGAACCCGACAAGGCTTTTGGGTTAAGCGCAGAGATCAGGAAGGCACTTTTGGAGGGTTCCGACAATTACGTCGGCCGGACTTGGTGAGCGTCGGCATCACGACCATGGTGGCCGAGAGTGTTTTCTAATGGGGTGACAGCAGCAGTGCTCGCCCCCGGTCAGGGTTCCCAAGCCCCAGGCATGCTCTCCCCTTGGCTCGAGCTCGACGGCGCCCGCGCGCGCGTCGAAGCCTGGTCCGAGAGGGCCGGTCTCGATCTCGTCCGCCTCGGCACCGAAGCGGACGCCGAAGAGATCCAGGACACCGCGATCACGCAGCCGCTGATCGTGGCGCTGTCACTGCTGGCGTTCGAACACGTGCAGCGCGAGGCCCCGATCGCCGCGGACGCGCCGGTCGCCGGGCACTCCGTCGGCGAGCTGGCCGCGGCCGCCATCGCCGGGGTGCTGAGCCCTGAGGACGCGGTCGCATTGGCCGCGGTCCGCGGCGCGGAGATGGCGAAGGCGTGCGCGCTGGAGCCCACGAGCATGGCCGCGGTCATGCTCGGCGACCCGGAGCAGGTCGTCGCGTGGCTCGAAGGCCAAGGTCTCACCGCGGCGAACCGCAACGGTGCAGGCCAGATCGTCGCTTCCGGCGCCGTCGGCGCGATCGAGAAGATCGTGGCCGAGCCGCTGGAGGGCACCAAGGTCCGCGCGCTCAAGGTCGCGGGCGCGTTCCACACGTCCTACATGGCACCCGCGCGTGAAGCGCTGGCCGCCCACGCTGCGAAGATCACCCCGGCGGACCCGACGCGTCCGCTGCTGTCGAACGCCGACGGCCAGGTCGTCACCAGCGGGGCCGAATACCTCGACCGGCTGGTCAAGCAGGTCACGAGCCCGGTGCGCTGGGACCTGACCATGGACGGTCTGGTCTCCGCGGGCGTCACCTCGACGCTCGAACTGCCGCCGGCGGGCACGCTGACCGGACTGGTCAAGCGGCAGCTCAAGGGAACCGTGACCACGACCATCGCGCTGAAGACGCCGGCCGAGCTGGCGAAGCTTCAGGGGCAGGAGGACGCTTCGTGACCGACCGATCCACCTTGCGGCAGGCGCAGGGCGCCGCCGGGACCCGCATCCTCGGTGTCGGGAGTTTCCAGCCCGAGAAGATCGTGACCAACGACGATCTCTCGAAGACCATGGACACCAACGACCAGTGGATCCGTGAGCGGGTCGGCATCGTCGAGCGCCGGTTCGCCGAGAAGGACGAGTCGCTGGTCGACATGGCGGTCAAGGCGGGCACCGCCGCGCTCGCCGACGCCGGGGTGGATCCGTCCGAAGTGGACACGGTCATCCTGCCGAACTGCACGATGCCCACCCAGATCCCGAACGCCGCCGCCCAGGTGGCCGACCGGATCGGCATCACGCACCCCGCCGCGTTCGACCTCAACGCCGCTTGCGCCGGCTTCTGCTACGGCCTCGGTGTCGCGTCGGACCTCATCCGGGCGGGCAGCGCGAAGAAGGCGCTCGTCATCGGCGCCGAGAAGCTCACCGACCACGTCGACCCGGTCGACCGCGCGAACGCGATCATCTTCGCCGACGGCGCGGGCGCGGCGGTGGTCGGCGCGGCCGACACGGCGCAGATCGGCCCGGTCGCCTGGGGCAGTGCCGGTGAGCACGTCGACCTCATCTACATGCGCGACGACAAGTGGATCTACCAGGAAGGCCAGTCGGTCTTCCGGTGGGCGACCACGCAGATCGCGCCGATCGCCTTGCACGCGCTGGAACTGTCCGGGCTCGAACCGTCCGATGTGGACGTCCTGATCCCGCACCAGGCCAACCTGCGCATCGTCGAAGCCATCGCCAAGAAGCTGCGGGCCAAGGGCGCCCGCGAGGACATGGTCGTGGCCGACGACATCAAGTACTCGGGCAACACCTCGTCCGCGTCCATCCCCCTCGCGCTGGACCACATGCGCAAGGCGGGCACCGCGAAGCAGGGCGACGTCGTACTCGCCGTCGGCTTCGGGGCCGGACTCTCCTACGCGGGCCAGGCCTTCATCTGCCCGTGATGAATACTTCCCCTGCGGACACCGTGTCCGCGGGGCAGCCGAAAGCATCACCGAGAAGGGAACAACCAGTGGCAGACAACGCAGAGATCCTCGCCGGCCTCGCCGAGATCGTCGAAGAGGTCGCCGGTGTGGCGCAGGACGACGTGACCGCCGAGAAGTCCTTCGTGGACGACCTCGACATCGACTCGCTGTCCATGGTGGAGATCGCTGTTCAGGCCGAGGACAAGTTCGGCGTCAAGATCCCGGACGACGAGCTCGCGAACCTGAAGACCGTTGGCGACGCGGTGAACTACGTGTCGGCCAACTCCAAGTAAGTCCGAGTTCTTGATTGGCGCCGACCTTGGGGAGACTCCAATGAGCAACATCGACGTCGTGATCACCGGGATGGGCGCGACCACGCCGCTCGGCGGGGACGTCGCGTCCACGTGGGACGGCCTGCTCGCCGGGGCGAGCGGGATCCGCCGCATCGAAGCCGACTGGGTCGACGAACTCGAGCTGCCGGTGAAGATCGGCGCCATGCTCGCCGTCGACCCGTCCGAAGTCCTGCCGCGGGTCCAGGCCCGGCGGCTGGACCGCTGCGAACAGGTGGCGATCATCGCCGCCCGTCAGGCATGGGCCGACGCGGGCTTCGAACAGCCGACCGATGAGCATCAGGATGTGGAACCCGAGCGCCTCGGGGTGACCATCGGTACCGGTGTCGGCGGTCCGGTCACCCTGATCTCCCAGAACGACCTTCTGCACAAGCAGGGACTCCGCAAGGTCTCCCCGCTGACCGTGCCGATGCTGATGCCGAACGGCCCCGCCGCACACGTCGGGATCGACCTGAAGGCCCGCGCCGGCGTGCACTCGCCCGCGTCGGCCTGCGCGTCGGGCGCGGAAGGCATCGCCGCAGGCTACGAGATGATCCGCTCGGGCCGCGCCGATGTCGTGGTCGCCGGTGGTGCCGAATCGTGCATCCACCCGATCACCCTCGCCGGTTTCGCCCAGGCGCGGACGGTGTCCACCCGCAACGACGACCCGACGAAGGCGTCCCGGCCGTTCGACGTGAACCGTGACGGTTTCGTCCTCGGCGAGGGCTCCGGCGTCGTGATCCTGGAGCGGGCGGACCGCGCCAAGGCCCGCAACGCGCGGATCTACGCGCAGCTGAGCGGGTACGGGATCACTTCGGACGCCTATCACATCACGGGCAACCACCCGGAGGGCGTCGGCCAGATCGCCGCCATGCGGCAGGCGATGACGATGGCCGGGGTCTCCCCTGCCGACGTCGGCCACGTCAACGCGCACGCGACCTCCACGGTCGTCGGCGACGTCGGCGAGGCCGCGGCGATCCGCAACGCCGTCGGCGAGCACGTCGTGGTGACCGCGCCCAAGGGCGCGCTCGGCCACCTGGTCGGCGGTGCGGGCGCGGTCGAGGGCATCGCCACGATCCTGGCGATCTACCACGGTCTCGTCCCGGCGACGCTGAACCTCGAGAACCTGGACCCGAAGGTGCAGCTCGACGTCGTCTCCGGTGAGGCGCGCAAGATCGAGCTGGGCGCGGCGATCAGCAACTCGTTCGGTTTCGGCGGGCACAACACGGCGCTGCTGTTCACCCCGGCCGCCTGACGCTGGTCAAGTGCCATGAAAGGCCCGTTACTTGCAAAATTTGCAAGTAACGGGCCTTTCATCGCACGCGCGGGAACGGAACCCGCAGGCGATCAGGCTTCCGAACGCTTCACCAAGTGACGGCCGATCCACCAGGCGGCCTCCACCAGCACGATCCCCACCCCGGCGCAGGCGAACGCCGAGAGCGTGTACGCGCTCACACTCGGGTCCAGCGCGAAGAACTTCTGCGTGAACGGGATCAGGAACAGCGCGAGCGTCAGCACGACCATCCCGCCGATCAGCAGGATCTTCCACCACTTGTAGGGCCGCGCTACGATCCCGAGCACCCACAGCGCGATCGCGATGAGCGTGATCAGCGCGGTCGTCCCCGCCTGGATCTTGTCCACTTCGGACTGGCCGGATCCCTTGTACACCAGCAGGTAACTGACGAACGTCGCGGTGGCGATGACCAGCCCGGCCGGGACGGCCATCCGCATCACCCTGCCGACGAAGCCGCTGCGGGCGCGTTCGTTGTTCGGCGCCAGCGAGAGCACGAAGGCGGGAAGGCCGATCGTGAACCACGCGGTGATCGTGATGTGCCGCGGCAGGAACGGGAACGGCACCTGCGCGATGCCGACCATCAGCGCCAGCAGCACCGAGTAGACCGTCTTGGTGAGGAACAGGTTCGAGACGCGCTCGATGTTGCCGATCACCCGCCGCCCCTCGGCGACGACGTACGGCAGGGTGGCGAACTTGTCGTCCAGCAGCACGATCTGCGCGACCGCGCGGGTGGCCGGGCTGCCCGCGCCCATGGCGACGCCGATGTCCGCGTCCTTCAGCGCGAGGACGTCGTTCACGCCGTCGCCGGTCATCGCGACGGTGTGCCCCTTCGACTGCAGCGCGCCGACCATCGCGCGTTTCTGCAGCGGCGTCACGCGGCCGAAGACGGCGCGATCCTCCACGGTGTCGGCCAGCTTCTCGGCGTCGTCCGGCAGTTTCCGCGCGTCGACGGGCTTGTCCGCGCCGGGCAGGTCGAGGGTGCCCGCGACCGCGCCCACCGAGATGGCGTTGTCGCCGGAGATGACCTTGACCGCGACGTCCTGGTGCGCGAAGAAGTCCAGGGTGTCCTTGGCGTCCGGGCGGACCTTCTGCTCCAGCACCACGAGAGCCACCGGTTCGATGTCACCGGGGCCTTCGGCGGCATCGACGGCCCGCTCGGCACGGCCCAGCAGCAGGACGCGAAGACCGCGCGAGCCGATCTTCTCGGCCTCCGCACGGTGCTCGCCCTCGGGCAGCAGGACGTCGGCGGCGCCGAGCACCCAGTCGCCGTTGCCGCTGAACGACGCACCGCTCCACTTGCGCGCCGAGGAGAACGGCATGGTCGTGGAGATCCGCCAGCCCGGATCGGTCCGGTGCGCCTCCGCGATCGCCTGCAGGCTCGCGTTCGGGCGGGGGTCGGCGGCGGCGAGCGCGGCCAGCGCGTCGTCCACCGGGTGGCCCGGCGTGATCTCGCGGACCTCGGAGAGCCGCATCGCGTTCTCGGTGAGCGTGCCGGTCTTGTCCGCGCACACCACGTCGACGCGGGCGAGTCCCTCGATCGCCGGGAGTTCCTGCACCAGGCATTGGCGCTTGCCGAGCCGGATGACGCCGACCGCCAGCGCGACACTGGTCATCAGCACCAGGCCTTCGGGCACCATCGGCACGAGCGCCGCGACCATGCCGCGCAGCGCGTCCGGCCACGCCTGGTCGCCCGCGAGCTGGTTGTAGATGGTGAGCGCGCCCGCCGGGACGAGCAGGTAGGTGATGAACTTGAGGATCTTGTCGATGCCCTGCCGCAGTTCCGACTTCACCAGGGTGAACTTGCTGGCCTCCGCGGCCAGTTTCGCGGCGTAGGACTCGTTGCCGATGATGTCCGCGCGGTAGGTGCCGCTGCCCGCGACGACGAAGCTGCCCGAAAGGACCTTGTCGCCGGGCTGCTTGACCACCGGATCGGATTCCCCGGTCAGCAGCGACTCGTCGACTTCCAGCGCTTCGGCCGTCAGTGCCGGGCCGTCGACGACGATCTTGTCGCCCGGCCCCAGTTCGACGAGGTCACCGAGGACGACGTCCTCCGGGGCGATCTCGGCGCTCTTTCCGTCACGGCGGACGGTCGGCTTCGCCTGCCCCACGATGGCGAGCCGTTCCAGGGTCCGTTTCGCCCGGAGTTCCTGGATGATGCCGACCGCGCTGTTGACGATGATCAGTCCGCCGAACAGCCCGTCGATGAAGTACCCGGTCGACAGGATGAGCACGAACAGCACACCGTAGATCGCGTTGATCCGGGTGAAGACGTTCGCGCGGATGATCTCGCCGGTGGTCCGGCTGGTCTTCGTCGAGACCGCGTTGGTCTGGCCCGCGGCCACCCGCTGGGCGACCTCTTCGCTGGAGAGCCCCCTCGAGGCGTCGGTCAGCAGGGCCGGCTGATCAATTGCCATGCCCGCGACTCTATTCCGCCCCCGCTCGCGCACGCGTCAGCCTGGGGGACCATGTCGTCCCCTACTTCAGCATCTTTCGTGTTCGGGGTTGGTGCCGCCGTCGGTGGTGTCGACCCGCCAGGATCCGCTCTCCAGCCGCAGCGGCAGCACCAGCCGCCAGCGGATGCACCCCTCCGCCAGGTACACCGGCGCGTCCTCGACGTCCTGCGTGCTGGTGAAGGCGACGAGTACCCGGAGCGTGGTCGGCGCGCCCGGCTCGATGCGGTAGACGAGGATGCTGCCGTCCCGAGTGGACTGATAGTCCTTCTTCCACTCCGCCGCGGTCTTGGTCTTGGCCCGGTCCCGGCTGACCACCGAAGTCCACTTCAGATAGTCGCGATGGTTGATGGAGTCGAAATACCCCTGCAGTACCTGCCGCACGCTCTGGTAATGCGGATGCGCGAAGACGTCGGGAGTCACCTCGACGGCGCCCGAGCCGGGCTGCTCGCCGGGGGCGACCGACGTCGGCGATTCGCTGACGACCGGCGCGGTGGGTTCGGCCTCCGGGCGGAGGTAGAGATCGCGTGCCAGCAGCCCGACGCCGACGGTCAGGGAGATCACCACCACGAGGACGGGGATCAGCCACCGCTGGCGAGAGAGAGGGCGAGGCTGGGCGGTCACCCTGAAAGGTTAGCCGCCCGCCTCTTCCGGCTTCACTCCGTCTACCCGACCTGGTGCAGCCAGGTGACCGGAGCACCGTCACCGGCGTGCCGGTACGGTTCGAGCGCTTCGTCCCAATTGGCGGCGAGGAGCTCGTCGAGCTTGTGTGCCAAGGATTCGCCGGCACGCACCTTGCTCACGAGCGCGCGCAGCTGGTCTTCGCCCACGACGATGTCGCCGTTGGCACTGGTCCTGCCGTGCCACAGGCCGAGGCCTGGAGCGAAACAGAACCTCTCGCCGTCGACCCCCGCACTGGGCTCTTCGGTGACTTCGAACCGGATCATCGGCCACGCCTTGAGCGCGGACGCCAGCTTTCCGCCGGTGCCCGAAGGCGCACGCCAACCACATTCGGCGCGGAGCTGTCCTGGACTGGCGGGCTGCGCCGTCCACTTCAACTCGACTCGGGCACCCAGGGTGCCCGAAATAGCCCACTCGACGTGCGGACAGACCGCAGACGGCGACGAGTGGACGTACACCACGCCACGGGTGTTGCCACGGGTGCTCACTGCTGACCTCCGCTACTCGACGAGGGGCGTCTTCCCCTACGACCTCGCGAGCTGCGCTGGTCAGGTGGCTCGTGCCGCCTCCCGGTACGCGTGAGCACATTGTGCACCCCAACTGTGCTGTTTGGCCACATGAACACCACAAGTCGCACCTGATTGGGACGTGGGACTCACGGTCTCGTGAGTGGTAAAGGCGGTTCTAACCGTCCTTGCCACTCACGAGGCCGTCGCCTGGGTTAACCCTGGGCGCCGAGGGACTGGGCGGCGGCGAAGGTGTCGACCAGGCCGGTGGCCTTGTCGAAGCTCGACGTAGGTGGCGAGATCCAAGGGCGAGATACGGCCATGACGTTTCTCCTGGTGACAGGGGACAAAGGAGCAGTGACCTACCGACGAGTAACACCCGGACGAGTGACGGCGCTCACGTCCATGACAACTTCTCGGAACAACATCACCGCGCCGACCTGCGACGTGTCTGCCCGTTAGTCCGGATGGAGGCGCTACTTTGTGCACCGAGACCGACGAGATGGGGAGGGGTTCGGTGCGACTCGTTCGCCTCGCTCAACAGCCGTCCCGGGTGGCCGAGGACGTCCGCGCCGCGCTGGCTTCACTCGGCCGCGGCAGCAACGTCGTCGGCGGGGTCGCCCTGGTCGGCGCCAGCCCGGTCGAAGGGCGGCCGGTCGAAGCGGTCGTCGTCATGCCCAAGGGTGTCCTCATCGTCATCGGCGTCGACCTGCCGGACCCGGCGCTGAAACTCGAAGCCCCGCTCGGCGGCCCGTGGAAGGCCGACGGCTGGCCGCTGGTCCACGGCGACACCTCGATCAACCCGGCCACCGACGCGCTCTCGCTGTCCGCCGCGTGCACGCACAAGATCGCGGACGTCGCCCCCGGCGCCGGGCCGATCGGCACGATCATCGCCGTCGGCCCCTATGTGGAGACGGTCGACCAGCCCGCCGCTGATCTCGCGGGCTCGGTCCGGGTCCTGTACCCGACGGCGAAGACGATGCTCGCCGCGACGGTCTCACTGGCCACCGCGTCCCGGCCCCGCTCGGTCCAGCAGGCGCGGGACCTGATCGCCGCGCTCGCCCCGGACGCACCGCCGATGCCCGAGGAGATGTTGCTCGGGGAGGGGTTCAGCGCCTTCTCCGACGACGAGCCGACGGTGATCCGTGAGAACCCGCTCGTCGCGATCGCCCCGACGGTTCCGGTGCAGCATCCGGGCAAGGTGAAAAGACCGGCGAAACCGGCCGTTCCGCCCGCCAAGCCCGTCCAGGCCGCCAAGCCCGCCCCGCTTCCTCAGCCCCCTCCCCAGGCCGTCGCCGCGAAACCCGTTCCCCCGGTCCGGCAGGCGCCGCCCCCCGCCGCTCCCGCCGAGTCCCCGCCGAAGGCGCCGCACCAGTCCAAGACGGTGAAGTGGCTTCCGGTCGCCGCGATCGGCCTGCTCATCGTGTTGCTGGTCGCGGCCATCAGCGTCGCTTCCGGCGGTGACGACACCGCGTCCACGCAGACTCCCCCGCCGCCGACCCCGGCGACCAGTTCACCGCCGCCGAGCAGCAGCGCGGTGGAGAACATCCAATTCACCTCGCGGGCGTCGGCCGCGGATCAGAAATGCGCGTCGCACGCGTACGGCGACGTCCAGTCGAGCCTTCAGCGGACGAGTTGCTCCGCGGTCAAACGGGCCAGCTTCGCCAGTTCCATCGACGGCCGGGCCGCCGCGGTGACGATCGCCGTCGTGGACTTCCCGGACGCCACGCAGGCGAGCGCCTTCAAGGCGACCGCGGACACTCCCGGCGGCGGCGGAATCCTCGACATCGCCACCGAGACCAACCAGTGGCAGGGCGACGTCCCGGTGTTCGAGGGCGCGGCCTACCAGAGCGGCCTGGACGGCAAATCCGTCCGGCTGGTCCAGGTGGTCTGGGTGCCGGGACCGTCCACTCCGGACGATCCCGGCCTGGTCCGAGGCGCGAAGGCCGCCCTCGAACTCCCCGTCAACGGCTAAAGGCCGTACGCCTCCAGAAGGCGCAGCCACACCTCGCTGATCGTGGGGAACGACGGGACCGCGTGCCACAACCGCGACAGCGGGACCTCGCCCACGATCGCGATCGTCGCCGAATGCAGTAGCTCGGACACGTCCTGCCCGACGAAGGTCGCGCCGACCAGGACCCCGCGTTCGGTGTCGACGACGATCCGCGCCTTCCCCGCGTAACCGTCCGCGTGCAGCGACGAACCGGCGACCGCGATGTCGATGTCGACGACGCGGTGCGGCTTGCCCTCCTCGGGCCCGGCGAGCCCGACCGAAGCGACCTCGGGGTCGGTGAAGACGACCTGCGGGATGGCGTGGTGATCGGCCGTGGCGCTGTGCGCGCTCCACGCGGCCGAATCGACGGGCTTGCCCGCGGCCTGCGCGGCCACCGCGTCCCCGGTGGCCCGGGCGGCGTACTTGCCCTGGTGGGTCAGCGGCGCCCGGCCGGTGACGTCCCCGACGGCGAACAGCCAGTCACCGTCCACAGCGGACACTCGGCCGTTGTCGTCCGTCGTGAGCGGCGCGCCCGCTTCGAGCCCGAGCGCCTCGACGCCGAGCCCGCCGGTCGCCGGGCCGCGGCCGGTGGCGACGAGCAGTTCGTCGACGAGCAACCGCTCACCGCCTTTCAGCGCCAATTCCTTACCACCGTCCACAGCGGACACGGAGTCGAGACCCGAGCCGGTGTGCACGACGACACCGGCTTCGCGGAGTCCCGCGATGACGGCGTCACCCGCGAAGTCCGGCAGCCGCGGCAGGGGGCGCGCCCCCGAAATGATCAGGTGGACTTCGGCGCCGAGGGTGGCGAAGGCCTGCGCCATTTCGACGCCGACGACTCCGCCGCCGAGGACGCCGAGACGGCGCGGGACCTCTTCCGCCGAGGTCGCCTCTCGCGAGCCCCACGGGGAAACGGTGTCCAGCCCGGGGATCGACGGCGTGCGCGGGACGCTGCCGGTGGCGACGATCACGGCGTGCCGTGCGGTCAGCACGTCACCGCCGTCGATCGTGACCTCCCGCTCACCGGTGATCCGGCCGTGCCCGCGGATCGGGGCGATCCCGGCGCCTTCGGCCCACTCGACCTGTCCGGTGTCGTCTCCCTTGCCGGTGAACCAGTCCCGGCGCGCGAACACCTTGGCCGGGTCGACCGCGTCGCCCACCGGGACGCCGGGGACGCGTTTGGCGGCGGCGAGGAGGTTCCCCGGCCGCAGCAACGCCTTGCTCGGAATGCAGGCCCAGTAAGAACATTCGCCGCCGAAGCGCTCGTGTTCGACGAGGGCGACCTGAAGACCACCACGCGCGGCTCGTTCGGCGGCGACCTCGCCGACCGGGCCGCCTCCGATCACGATCACGTCAAAAGTCTGTGCTGACATGCATTCAGCGCACACCACCGCGCAGCTTCGCGCAACCTGCCGCTATCCTCGTGTCGCTGCGTGAGTCATCAGCCGCGGGTTCAGGTTGCACCGTGCCGGTTGCGCAGTAGAACGATCGAGCGCGGGAGGTTTTTTCATGGCCAGGAACACTGCTGTGCATTTGCTGGATGATCTGACCGGCGAGGCGGCCGAAGAAACGGTCGCTTTCGGTCTGGACGGAATCGCTTACGACATCGACCTTTCGGCCGACAACGCCACGGCACTCCGGGAAATCCTAAGTGCTTATGTGGAGAGCGGCCGCCGGATCGGTGGACGGAAACTGCGGCCGCGGATCGTGCAGCGGCCCAAGGGCGCGCGGGTGGCGAAGTCGACGCCGAAGACCGCGGCGACCGCCGCGAAGGCCGAAGCGAAGACCGCCGCGAAGCCGGGTCGCAAACCCGCCGCGAAGGGCGTCGCCGGCCGCAAGCCCGCCGCCGCCAAGGCCGCTCCCAAGACCACTGCCGCGAAGGCCGCCGCCCCCAAGGCGGAAGCCAAGACACCCGCCAAGACCACGGCGAAAGCCACCGCGGCCAAGGCGAAGTCGGCCCGCGGCACCGCGGCGAAAACCACCGCGGCCAAGGCTCCGGCCGGCCGCGCGAAGGCCGCCGCCGCGGCGAAGACCCCGGCCAAGGCCGCCCCGAAGACCGCCGCCAAGACGGTGACCGCGAAAGCCGCTCCGAAGGCCGCGGCCGCGAAGCCGACCGCCGCCAAGGCCGCGCCGAAGGCCGCCGCCAAGGCGCCGGTGAAGAAGGCTGCCGAGCCGAAGAAGACCAGCCGGGCCACCCGCAAGGTGCCCGCCGTCACTTTCTCGGCCACGGAAAAGTAGTTCTCCGAAACAAAAGGGGCCCCATTCGCTCGAGTAGCGAATGGGCCCTTTTGTTTCGCGATCGGCGATATCGTCGTCGCCGATCAAGAAGCTCGTTGAGAACCCTCGGAATGCCATTCCGGGTAGTGGTACCGCGTGTGCCGGAGCGAGCGGTGCCACTCCCGCTCCGCCGCCGAGGGCTTCCGGGTGGTGAGTTCACCCAGTTGCGCGGCCGCCGCCGCGCGGACCGCGGCCGTGACGTCGGCAACACCTTTGCGCAGGCCATGGTCGGCGAGCGACGCCACCGGGCTCCGGTGGGAGTCGAGCGGACGGGGATCCGCGGGTGCCGAAGTGAGGTACCGGCCGACCCGTTCGGCCGCGGTCGAAACGAGCAGGGTGGAATGCGCGAGCAAGCCCGTTCTCGTCCGGAACACGGCGAAACCGCACAACTTCGAGTCACCGACGAACAGGCCCCGATCACCGAGCCGCGACGGCAGCCCGAGTCCGGCCACCGTCGCGGTCATCAGTTCCCCGAGCGCTTCGAGCGGTTTGACGTTGTTCCCCGAGAGACCGAGCCCCGGCAGGACGAGGGTGATGTTGAGATTGCCGGGATCGTGGAACACCGTGCCGCCGCCGCTGGCCCGGCGCAGCACCGGGACGCCGTCGCTCGCACAGACTTCGGCCTTGACCTCGCGTTCGATCTTCTGCCCCCGCCCCACGACCACACTGTCGGTGTTGCGCCAGATCCACAGGACCGGCGCCTCCGGTGCGGCACGCAGGAGGGCTTCGTCGAACGCGAGGTTGTCGGCCGGGTCGTCGAACGAAGCGACGACTTCCGAAGGACCGGTCACAGTGCTTTGAGTTCCTCCACGATCTCGCCCACCGACGATTTGGCGTCGCCGAAGAGCATGCTTGTCTTCGCATCGTAGAAGAGCTCGTTGTCGATGCCCGCGAAGCCCGAGCTCATCGAGCGCTTGAGCACGATCACCGACCGGCTGTGGTTCACCTTGAGGATCGGCATCCCGTAGATGGGCGAGCCCGGATCGGTCTCCGCGGCCGGGTTCGTGACGTCGTTCGCGCCGATCACCAGCGCGACGTCGGTCTGGGCGAACTCGGAGTTGATCTCGTCCATTTCCTTGAGCTGTTCGTACGGGACGTCGGCCTCGGCGAGGAGCACGTTCATGTGCCCCGGCATCCGGCCCGCCACCGGGTGGATGGCGTATTCGACGGTGATCCCCTTGGCCTCCAGGAGCTTCGCCATCTCGCGGACCACGTGCTGCGCCTGCGCGACGGCCATGCCGTAACCGGGGACGACCACGACCTTGTTCGCGTACGCCATCTGGATAGCGGTGTCGGACGCGCTGGTGCTGCGTACCGGCCGGACCTCGCCGGACCCGCTGCTCGCGACCGCCGTGCCGCCGCCGAACCCACCGGCGACGATGGCCGGGATCGACCGGTTCATCGCCTTCGCCATCAGGTTCGTCAGGATCGAACCCGACGCGCCGACGATCATGCCCGCCACGATCAGCGCGGTGTTGTCGAGCGCGAGCCCCATGGCCGCCGCCGACAACCCGGTGAGCGCGTTCAGCAGGGAGATGACGACCGGCATGTCCGCGCCGCCGATCGGCAGCACGACCACCACGCCGAGCACGCCCGCCGCGACCAGCAGGCCGATCATCAGCAGTTCGGCGTCACCGCCGGTGGCGATGACGACCGCGAAGACGATCGCGGCGATCAGCACCAGCGCGTTGACCGGCTGCTGCAGCTTGCCGAGGGTGATCGGGCGGCCGGAGATGAGTTCCTGCAGTTTCCCGAACGCGATGTTGGAGCCCCAGAAGGACACCGAACCGACGATCGCGGCGAAGAGCGACGCGATCGCGACGTACGCGGGCTCGTGCGCGTAGCCCTCCGTGGTGCGGAACTCGACCCAGGCGATCAGGGCCACCGCCCCGCCGCCGA
Source organism: Amycolatopsis sp. NPDC031561 (assembly GCF_055580625.1). Taxonomy (NCBI): domain Bacteria; kingdom Bacillati; phylum Actinomycetota; class Actinomycetes; order Pseudonocardiales; family Pseudonocardiaceae; genus Amycolatopsis; species Amycolatopsis sp. NPDC031561. The sequence continues at coordinate 56,611 of NZ_JBVILA010000003.1, forward strand.
CGCCGTTGAACAGCGCCACCATCTGCGGCATCGCGGTCATCTTGACCTTGCGCGCGGACGGCACGCCGACGACGACACCGATCGCGACGCCGAGGGCGATCAAGAGCCAGTTGCTCATACCGGGCGTCAAAAGCGTCGCGATCACCGCGATGCCCATGCCGACCGCGGCGATCCAGTTGCCGCGCACCGCGGTGCGCGGACCGGTCAGGCCCATCAGGCCGTAGATGAACAGTGCGAAGGAAATGATGTAGAGGACGGCGATGAAGGTCGTCACTTGTCACCACCGTCTTCCGGCTTCTTCGCCTTGAACATCGAAAGCATCCGGTCGGTGACGAGGAAGCCGCCGACCACGTTGATCGTGCCGAAGGCGATCGCGATCACCAGCAGGATCTTGTTGAGTACGCCGTCCACCCCGAGGCCGAGCACGATCAGCCCGCCGAGCAGGACGATGCCGTGGATGGCGTTGGTCCCCGACATGAGCGGGGTGTGCAGGGTGTTGGGCACCTTCGAGATGACGGTGAATCCCACGAATCCGGCGAGTACGAGGATCGCCAGGCTGCCTACGAGCATCACTCGCCCCCTTGCTTTTCGGAATCGCGAGCTCCGGCCACGCAGGCCCCGGCGACGATCTCGTCGGAGAAGTCGAGCGCGAGCTTGCCCTCCTTGTCGACGAGCAGTTCCAGCAACTCGGTGACGTTGCGCGCGTAGAGCTCGCTGGAGTGCGCCGGCATTTCCGCCGCCAGGTTCAGCGGCGAGCAGATGGTGACGTCGTGCTCGACGATCTCCTCGCCCGGTTTCGTCAGTTCACAGTTGCCGCCGGACTCGCCGGCGAGGTCGACCACGACACCACCGGCGGGCATCCCCTTCACCGCGTCGGCGGTGACGAGGATCGGCGCCTTGCGGCCGGGGACGAGCGCGGTGGTGATCACCACGTCGAACCTCGTGATCGCCTCGGTGAGCCTGCGTTGCTGCTCGGCCTTTTCCTCCTCGGTCAGCTCGCGGGCGTACCCGCCTTCGCCGGCCGCCTCGATGCCGAGGGCGAGGAATTTCGCGCCGATCGACTTCACCTGCTCGCCGACCTCGGGCCGGACGTCGTAGCCGGTGGTCTGCGCGCCGAGCCGTTTCGCCGTCGCCAAGGCCTGCAGCCCGGCGACACCCGCGCCGAGCACGAGCACCTTCGCCGGCGGCACCGTTCCGGCCGCGGTGGTGAGCATCGGGAAGAAGCGGGTGAGCTTCTCCGCTGCCAGCAGAACCGCGCGATAACCCGCGACGCTGCTCTGTGACGACAACGCGTCCATGGCCTGCGCGCGCGAGATCCGGGGGATCGCCTCGACGGCGAAGGCGCGGACGCCCGCCGACTCCAGCGCCGCTATCCCGTCCGGATCGCCCCGGGGATTCAGGAAGCCGATGAGGATGGTGCCCTGCTTGAGCTTCGCGACTTCGGCCGCGCTCGGAGGCGCCACCTTCACCACGATGTCGGCATCCCACGGATCGCCGATCACCGCGCCCGCCTGCTCGAAGACCTCGTCGGCGAGCAGCGCGCCGGCGCCCGCACCGGGCTCGACCACCACCCGCAGTCCGCGTCCTGAGACGCGCTCGATGAGCTTCGGTACCAGCGCGACGCGGCGTTCACCTTGTCCGGTCTCCCGGACAACACCGACCGTGAGCTGCTCGTTTTCTGCCGCCACAGGCGACCTCCTCGCTGGAGAGGACCACACGAACCCGCACTGTTTACCACGTCCGACCGACAACTTTCCTGGCTGAACGTATCCGGACGGCATCTTTCCGTGACATCGCTCATCACGATCGATCCAGCCATCGATCCAGGTGTGCGACGTCATAAGGGGTCCCCATAGGACGGTTGCCGTCCTATGGGGACCCCTTGTGACACTTACGGAGCAACGACTTTCCGCATCACGGAACGCTGCGCCAGTTCGGCACCCCCAGAAAGATCAACCGCAGCCGCCGTTCGGCGGTGTGGCCGATCTCGTCGTCACGCGAAGGCGCTTCGAGCAGTTCCAGCACCGTCGTGAGCATGGTCGTCACGATCAGGTCGGCCAGCAGGTGCAGATCCTCGGTCAGCCATTCGCGGAGATTGTCGAACCGAGCCAGGTCGACGGCGAGTTCGCTGACGAAGAGCTTGAGTTCGAAACCGATCGCCTGCCGGACCGGTCCGGTGCCGCCGTAACGCTCGCGCGTCAGGAAGTGGAAGTGGTCCTCGTGCGCGCGCACATGCTCGCGCAGGATGCGCACGGACATCCGGATCATGTCGTTGTACGCGGCGGGCCTGGTGCGCGCGGAGCGGATCATCGTGCGCAAAGTGCGCATCGACTCTTCCACCAGCGCGACGCCCAGTTCGTCCATCGATGCGAAATGGCGATAGAACGCCGTCGGCACGATCCCGGCCTGTTTCGCCACCTCACGCAGGCTCAGCCCGGAGAACCCTCGTTCCGCCACCAGATCCAGGGCGGCGTCCAGCAGCGCCTGCCGCGTGCGCTGTTTGCGCTCCTGCCGGGAAACGGGCTCTGTTGTCACGACGGACAGCGTAATCGCCTCCGCACTATCACCCACGTCACATCGCCCTCCTCTCGCGTTGACAAGCGCGACCATCGCCACTTCACTGTTCAGTGTACAAGCGTTCACTGAATTCTGGAGATGTGATGACGGCACTGGTACCGCGCAGGGCCAGGCGGCTGGCCTCGCTGGCCGAGGCCCTGCTCACGCCCCACGGAATGGACCGCTACCTCGAACTCGTCGACCCGATGCTGGTCCGCCGCGAAATCCGCGGCCTGGTCACCGGCGTCCGGCGGCAAACACCCGACACGGTCACGCTGACCATCCGGCCGACCCGGGCCTGGCGGGGATTCGTCGCGGGGCAGTACGTGCGGGTGACCGTCGAGATCGACGGCGTCCGCCGGACCCGCTGCTACTCGCCCGCCGGTTCGGAGCACGACGGAACACTGGAACTGACCATCAAGGCCGATCCGCAGGGCCTCGTCTCACGGCACCTGAACCGCACGGTCACGATCGGTTCGGTACTCGGTCTGTCCACTCCGGACGGTGAGTTCACCCTGCCCTCGCCGAGGCCGCGGCGGATCCTGCTGGTGAGCGGCGGGAGCGGGATCACGCCCGTCCTGTCGATGCTGCGCACGCTGGCCGACGAGCGCCACGAGGGCGACATCGCCTTCCTGCACTACTCCAACGGCGCCGAAGACGCGCTCTACCGCGCCGAACTCGCCGACCTGGCCCGACGCCTGCCCGGCCTGCGGTTGATACACGCGTTCACTCACGCGAAAACCGGCGGCGACCTGCACGGGTTCTTCTCGAAGGACCACCTCGCGGAGGCCGCGCCCTGGTACCCCGACGCCGAGACCTTCCTCTGCGGTCCGAAGCCGCTGATGGATTCGGTCCGCGAGGCGTTCGAGGCCGACGGCCTCGGCACACATCTGCACACCGAGGAGTTCACGCCGCCGGCGCTCACCTTCGACACCGAGAACGCCGAGGGGCAGGTCCGGTTCGCGCGCAGCGGCCGCGAGTTCGAGAACTCCGGGAAGCCGTTGCTGGAGCAGGCCGAAGACGGCGGGCTGAGCCCGGAACACGGTTGCCGGATGGGCATCTGCTTCTCCTGCACGCAGGTCAAGACGTCGGGCTGTGTGCGGAACGCCAAGACCGGCGAGACCTCCAGCGAAGAGAACGAAGAGATCCAGCTCTGCATCTCCGTCCCGGTCGGGGACGTCGAGATCAACGCTTAGAAGGGAGCCGCGATGACAGGCTTGCAGGACAAACTGACCCCCGCCCAGGTCGAGGAGTTCGGCCGCGAACTGGACGAGATCCGGCAGCGGATCGTCGCCGATCTCGGCCAGGTCGACGTCGACTACATCCACAACATCATCAAGACCCAGCGCGCGCTCGAGGTCGCGGGCCGCGGGCTGCTGTTCGCCGGGTTCTTCCCGCCCGCGTGGATCGCCGGCGTGACCGCGCTTTCGGTGGCGAAGATCCTCGACAACATGGAGATCGGCCACAACGTCATGCACGGCCAGTACGACTGGACGCGTGACCCGGCGCTGAGCTCGCAGAAGTTCGAGTGGGACAACGTCGCGCCCGCCGAGAACTGGCGTCATTCGCACAACTACATGCACCACACCTACACCAACATCCTCGACAAGGACCGCGACATCGGTTACGGCGTCCTGCGGATGGACCCGGCGCAGAAATGGCACCCGTACTACCTCGGCAACCCGGTGTACGCCCTGGCGCTGGCGTTCATGTTCCAGTGGGGCGTCATGCTGCACGACCTCGAGTTCGACCGCATCGTCAAGGGCGAGCGCAAGTGGTCGGACAACAAGGAGGTCGGCCTGAAGATGATCAAGAAGGCGGGCCGCCAGGTCGGCAAGGACTACGTGCTCTTCCCGCTGCTGACCGGTCCGCTCGCGCCGCTGACCTTCCTCGGCAACGCGACCGCGAACCTGACCCGCAACCTGTGGTCGTTCTCGATCATCTTCTGCGGGCACTTCCCCGCCGACGTCGAGAGCTTCACCGAGGAAGAGACCGAGAACGAGTCGCGGGGCCAGTGGTACCTGCGGCAGATCCTCGGGTCGGCGAACATCACCGGCGGCAAGCTCTTCCACATCATGACCGGGAACCTCTCGCACCAGATCGAGCACCACCTCTTCCCGGACATCCCGGCGCGCCGCTACCCGGAGATCGCGGGCGAGGTGCGGGCGATCTGCGAGAAGTACGGCCTGCCGTACAACACCGGCCCCCTGCACAAGCAGTTGTTCTCGGTGGCCAAGAAGATCGTGAAACTCGCCATGCCCTGGAACGGTGAACCCCGCACTCCCGCTACCGTGGAGAGCGACAAGACCCTCCGAGCGGCTTAAGGTGTCTGACATGGTCGGTCAGTTCGAAAGCACCAAGGACGTGGTCCAAGAGGTCACCGAGTCGGCGGCCACCCACATCGGCAACATCGCGACGATCATCACCGGCGCGATCCGGGACATCGCCCGCGAAACCGGCGACTGGCTGACGGACGTCATCGAGATGCGCGAGGCGTCCCAGCGGGCGCAGGCGGACGAAGAGCACCGCGAAGACTAGGGAAACCTGGATGGGCACGAGGCGGGTGGTCACGGCAAGGTGAAGCCGTGACCACCCGTTTCGCTCTGCCACGACGCGTCCTCAGCGCACAGCTGAGCCGCGCGTACTGGGCGGAACTGGCGTGGGTGATCATCGGCGCGCCGCTGACACTGGTGTTCGTCGCGCTCGTCGTCGTCGGGCTGGTCCTCGGGATCGGCCTGAGCCTGCTCACCGTCGGACTGCCGGTGCTCATCGGTGTCCTGGCGGGCGCGCGGCTGATCGGCGCCGCGCATATCGCCCTGGCGCGGGCCCTGCTCGGGACCACGGTCACCCCGCCCGCCCGGCCCGAACTGCGGCCGGGTCTGTGGAACGGCGTCAAGAGCAAGATCGGGGATCCGATCGGCTGGCGGTCGATCGCCTACCTGGTGATCCGGCTGCCGCTGTCGTTCATCGAGTTCTTCCTGGTCGCGACCCTGCTCACGTACGCCGTCAGCGCGCTGACGTACCCGCTGTTCTGGTTCACCCTGAACGGCGAAGCCATGCCGACGTTCGACCTCCGCGTCGACACCTGGCTCCTGACCCTGCCGCTCGCCCTCACCGGGCTGGCCGTGCTGCTGGCGACGCCGTGGGTGGTCCACGGCCTGACCGAACTCGACCGCCTGCTGGTGCGCGGCGTCCTCGGCGCCGAAGACCTCTCCAAACGCGTGCGCGACCTCGAACGCAGCCGGGCGGCCGCCGTCGACGACGCGACGCGGCGGCTGCGCCGGATCGAACGCGACCTGCACGACGGCGCGCAGGCCCAGCTGGTCGCGCTGGCGATGAAGCTCGGCATCGCGAAGGACGAACTCGCCTCGGACGGCGCCGATGTCGCACAGGTCACCGCCCTGGTCACCGCCGCGCACGTCAACGCGAAACAGGCGCTGGTCGAACTGCGCGATCTCGCCCGCGGCATCCACCCCGCCGCGCTCGACGCCGGCCTCGACGTCGCACTGTCCACTTTGGCCGCGGGCTCGGGCATAGACGCGCGGATCACCGTGACCCTGCCGAGCAGGCCGTCGCCGTCGATCGAGACCATCGCCTACTTCACCGTCGCCGAACTGCTGACCAATGCCGCCAAACACACTTCGGCCGCGATCGAGGTCGATGTGGGTATCTTCGGTGACGGCCTGCGGCTCGTCGTGCGGGACGACGGCGAGGGCGGGGCGAGGCCGGAACGGGGCGGCGGCCTCGCCGGGATCGCCGAGCGGCTCGCGACGGTGGACGGCAGGCTCGACATCGACAGCCCTCCCGGAGGGCCTACGGTGATCAGCGCTGAGATACCACTACGGACATAGGAACATTGGGGGGCGGCGTGCGCGTCGTGATCGCGGAGGATTCGGCCATCCTGCGGGCGGGGCTGGTCGAACTGCTGAACCTTCGGGGGCACGAGGTCGTCGCGGCCGTCGCCGACGGCGACAGCCTGTGCGCGGCGGTCCGCGAACACCGGCCGGACGTGTCCATTGTGGACATCCGAATGCCGCCGACGCACACCGACGAAGGCCTCCGCGCGTCCATCGCGCTGCGCGCGGAAATGCCGGGGTGCGCGATCCTGCTCTTCTCGCAGTACGTCGAGACGCAGTACGCGACGGAACTGCTGGCCGACCGCGCGGGCGGTGTCGGCTACCTGCTGAAGGACCGCGTCGCGGAGGTGTCGGACTTCCTCGACGCGCTTCGGCGGGTCGCCGAGGGCGAGACCGTGCTCGACCCCGAGGTGGTCAGCCAACTCTTCAGCGCCACACGGAAAACGGACGCGCTCGCCGGGCTGACCCCACGGGAGCGGGAGGTGCTGGGTCTGATGGCCGAGGGCCGGTCGAACTCGGCCATCGCGACGGCACTGTTCCTTTCGGCGGGCTCGGTGGAGAAGTACGTGTCGAGCATCTTCGGGAAATTGGCGCTGCCCCAGTCCGAAGGGGACAACCGGCGGGTGCTCGCCGTGCTCCGGTACCTGGAGTCCTAGACCAGGGTTTCCAGTTTCGCGACGACGTCGGCGATTTTACGAGGGGTAAGTCAAACGTGGCGTGCTCGTTCCGTCCTTCGGCGTCGGTTGCGGGACGGGGTGTTGGGGGGGGGGGGGGGGGGGCCCCCCCCCTTTTTTCCCCTGTTTTTTTTCCCCCCCCCTTCCCCCCCGTATCCTTTTTCCTCCCCTTCCACAGAGCGCTTTTTT
>NZ_JBVILA010000003.1:63896-80530 GCF_055580625.1 Amycolatopsis sp. NPDC031561
GGGGGGTCCGCTTTTTTTTTTTTTTTTTTTTTTTTGGTTGTGGTGGGTGGGGGGGGTTGCGCCACACCCCCCTCTACCCCCCCTTTTTTTCGGACCTTTTCCTCCCCCAACACCGTCGTCCCGGGTGGCCTGGTGCCTGCCCCGGGGCAAGGGGTCCTTCGTGGCATCGGGCGCGGCGAAGGAGGACTACAACTCCTTGACTGTCCTCAAGGGACACTTTCCGCGATACGGGCGTCCATTTCAGGTGCTTTGCGTATTTTGCGACCGGGGTCGTGAGTGGCAAAGAGGGTTAGAACCCAATGCCACGTAGCTTAAGTTGATCCTGGAATGCGCCCTTCGATGACTGTCGCTCTGATCGATCAGGCTGGATAAGTCGCCAGCGCCGAACTCGGGGCGCGATCGTCTACAGAGGACGCCAGCCGGGATCGAAGTGCCTGATTTGGGCGCTTTGCGTAGTCGTACGAGAGGGTCGTGAGTGGTAAAGAGCGTTCTAACGCTCTTTACCACCCACGACCCCTTGATGGAATTGCCCATTCAGTAGCAAATCGGACATCCGGTCAGCGACAGGTGTCCACAGTGGACGCCTGGCACTGGTCGGCTCCCATCAGTCAGGGCAACCAAGCATGCGACCTGCGACAATCGTCACCAGCGGTGATCAAGATCTGCCCAAGATCAACTTAAGCTACGTGGCATTGGGTTAGAACCCTCTTTACCACTCACGACTCTCTCGACAACCTCACATCTAGCTATCAATCGGACATTCAGCCGCCAGAAAGTGTCCCCTGTGGACACACGGGAACGACTGGCGCTCGCAGGCCAGTCCAGACCACGCCGCGAAGGCCACCTCTCGACCTTGAAGCCAGCGAAGGGCCCTTCGTCGCAGAGGCTCGGTCACGCCACATTTGACTTACCCCTCAATAGAACCGGCATTGCCACTCACGCCCAACCAGCGCCGTCCACGCCCTACCGCGGCTCCACCGGCACCCCGTCCACCTCCGGCAGGCACAACTGCACCCAAGCGACATCCCGCCAAGCCCCGTGCTTGTACCCGATCCGCTGGTAGGTCCCCACCGGCTCGAACCCCATCGCCGCGTGCAGCCCGGCGCTCGCGTCGTTCGGAAGCACCATCCCCGCGCAGAAGTTCCGGAAGCCACGCGACGCCAGCCTGTCCAGCAGCGCTTGGTAGAGCGCCCGCCCGCCGCCGGTCCTCCGGCGGCCGAGCTCCAGATAAACACTGACCTCGCAAGACCAGCGATAGGAAGGACGGCCACTGAAAGGGCCTCCGTAGGCGTAGCCGGCGACGCGGCCTTCGCCGTCTTCGAGCACGAGCCACGCGTGTGATCGCTGCGCCTTGGCGATGCGCTCGGCCATCTCGTCCGGCTTCGGGGCCTCGGTTTCGAACGAGATCACCGTGTCGGTGACATACGGCGCGTAGATCTCCGCGCACGCCGTCGCGTCGGCTTCCGTCGCTTCCCTGATCACCATGGCAATGATAGTAACCGAGACTGCCACTATAGTGAGCAGCATGTCGGATCCCTTGTCCGCGTCGCTCGCCGCGACGCTCCAGTCCGCGAGACTCGACCAGAACCTCTCGGCCAACGCCCTCGCCGAGATGTCGGGCGTGTCCAGGGCGATGATCGGCAAGATCGAACGCGGCGAGGCACAGCCCACGGCAGTCCTGCTCAGCAGGCTTTCGGCCGCGCTCGGGATGACGTTGTCCGAGCTGATCGCGCGCGCCGAACACGGTGACCGGCGGCTCGTGCGCGCGGCCGATCAGCCCACCTGGACCGACCCCGACACGGGGTACGTGCGCCGTGCGGTGTCGCCGTCGCTCGGCGGGCCGCTGGAACTGGTCGAGGTCGTGCTGCCCGCGGGCGCCGAAGTCGCCTTCCCCGCGCACACCTACGCGCTGACCCACCACCAGATCTGGGTGCTCGACGGGCATCTGAGGTTCCGGGAGGGCGACGGCGAGCACGAACTCGACGCGGGCGACTGCCTGCAGCTCGGCAATCCGCAGCCGTGCGCCTACGTCAACCCGACGGCCGGACCGGTCCGATATTTGGTCGCCCTCGCCCGGCGGCACGCCTGATACTCGGGTGATGAGACCCCTGGCCCTCTCCTACGTCGCGGCGAAAGCGCGCGGCGGGCACGAGGCCGGGCTGCCGGTGACACTGCACTTCCATCCCGATAGATCCACAGTGGACGGACGGTCGATCCTGGCCGCGATGGCGGAGGACGGTTTCTACCGCAACCAGTTCGAAACGGGGACGAGCAACGGCGGCTTGACCGCGCACCCCGGTGGAGATCGCTGGCGGTGGGAGAGCCGGATGTTCGGTGGCGCCTACGACGACGCGCCACCCGCCGAACGGCCCAAGTACGGGGCGCTCGACTTCCGGCGTCGCGCGGTGGGCGGGGCGCCGAGGTTCGGCTCGGCGCATTTCCGGATGGCGGCGCACACCATCGGGCGGACGACGTTCTGCTATCCGGACAGCGTCCTGCGTCCGGCGGATTTCGGTTACGGCACCAGGGTTTCCGCGCTGATCGCACTGGCCGATCAGGACGACGTGGATCTTCTCGACGACTACATCGAGGCACACGTCCACGGTCCGGTCCAGCTGACGACAGACGTCGAAGCCCTCGTGCTCGACCCGAGCCATCGCGGCACCGACGTCGAAAAGGCCGCGCTCGGGCTCGGCTGCCCTGTCGAATGGCATCCGGGATTCCGCCTGTCGACCCGAGAACTCGCACGGCACCCCGCCTACCGGGGTCCCGAATTCGTCGAACTCGGCCTTGCCTTGGCGGAAGACGGCTACCTCGATCCGCGCGTCCTCGGCGACGCCCGCCACGTCGACCAGCAAGCGCTCAAACGCGTTTGGCACTACGTCGCGCGCTTCGGGGCACTACCGTGACGGGCATGTACTCCACGGAGATCGAGGTGCGCACCGGCAGCGTGGCCGTGGTGCACGACCTGACCAGGGACGCCGAGTCCTTCCTGCGCGACGCGGACGCCGAGGACGGGATCCTGCACGTCTTCGTCCCGCACGCGACGTCCGGGCTGGCCATCCTCGAAACCGGCGCCGGCAGTGACGAAGACCTGCTCGCGGCGCTCGACGACCTGCTCCCCCGCGACGGCCGCTGGCGGCACCAGCACGGCAGCCCCGGTCACGGCCGTGACCACGTCCTGCCCGCGCTGCTGCCGCCGTACGCGACGATCCCGGTGCTCGGCGGGGTGATGACGCTGGGCACCTGGCAGTCGGTCTGCCTGGTGGACACCAACCTGGACAACCCGGTCCGGCGCGTCCGCTTCAGTCTCCTGGAAGGCTGATCAGCAGAAGTCAACAGACGTTGAACAAACTCGCCGGTACCGTCGACCGCGTGACTACTCCGCACCGGCTCGTGCTGTGGGACATCGACCAGACCCTCGTGGACCTGCGCGGCGTGGGTGCCTCCTGGTACACGACCGCGCTCGCCGAGGTCGCGGGTGTCGAGCTGCGGGCGCTGCCCCAGTTCGGCGGCCGCACCGAACGCGCCATCAGCGCCGACATCCTGACCTCGCACGGCGTCGAGCCCACCGAGGAGAACGTGCGCAAGCTCTGGCTCGCGCTGATCGCGGTCTCCGAGAGCCACGCCCCGACACTGTCCACGAGCGGCCGCGCACTCCCGGGCGCCAAAGACGCGCTGAACGACTTCGCCACGCACGGCGGCGTCGTCCAGACCCTGGTCACCGGCAACCTGCCGGAGATCTCCGTGCACAAGCTGACCGCGTTCGACCTGCACGAGCACGTGGACTTCGAGATCGGCGGCTACGGCTCGCTTTCGGCGCACCGGCCCGATCTGGTGCCCGCCGCCGTCGGCCACGCTTCGGCCAAACACGGCACCGAGTTCGCGCCCACCTCCGTCGTCGTCATCGGCGACACCCCGGACGACGTCCGGGCCGCGCTCGACAACGGAGCCGTCGCGGTGGCCGTGGCGACAGGGCAGTTCAGCGCGGAGGAGCTGGCCGACGCGGGCGCGCACACCGTCCTCGGCGACCTCTCCGACCTGGCAGCGGTGCGCGCGGCCGTATTCGGGGGCGCCAACTAAGCTCGCTCCATGGCATACCCAGGCGGCAACGGCTGGCCGGAGCAACCGCAGCAGCCCTACCAGCAGCAACCCCCGCAGCAGCCGGGGTACACGCCGCAGTACGCCCAGTACCCGCAGGATCCCCAGCAGCAGTACCAGGGGTACCAGCAGTTCCCGCAGCAGACGTACCAGGGCTTCGCGCCGGAACCGCCGAAGAAGAGCAAGACGGGCCTGTGGATCGGCCTCGGCGCGCTCGTCCTGGTCATCGCCGTCGGTGCCACGCTCTTCTTCGTCCTGCGAGACGGCGAAGACCCCCAGCCTCAGGCCGGTCCTCCGCCGTCGTCGGCGCCGGTGCCGCCGTCGTCCTCGGCGTCGAAAGCGCCACCCTCGAGCAGCGGGGCGCCGAAGGACAACAAGGTCCCCTCGACGACACCCGGCTGGCAGGGGGTCCTGTCCGCCAAGGACAAGGTCGCCTACGACCTGCCCGCGTCCGGCTGGGAGATCAAGCCCGGCCAGCTCGTCGGGTACGAGGAGGGCGAGTTCAAGATGGTCGTCCACGAGGCGTCGACGTACAAACTCGGCGCCTGCCCGGATGCCCGCGGCTCGAACCGCGGCGTCGTCGGGTTCGCCACCGCGGACCAGATCCCGGTCGAGAACGCCGCCAGGGGCGCCGTCCGGCTCTGGATCCAGTCCGCCACCGGCAAGGCCGACGTGCCGCTGCCCGAAATCAAGCAGGTCCCGATCGCGGGCGGGTCGATCCAGGCGGTCAGTTCGACCGGGACCTTCACCCCGCTTGAGACCGAGGAGTGCCGGGCGCCGAGCGTGAAGATCACCTCGGCCGCGTTCAAGTCCGGCGACCAGACGATCTGCTTCGTCATGGCCCTCGACCAGGGAACGCCCGACGCGCTGCCCGACGCGGACGCCCAGAAGATCCTCGCGAGTTTGAGGCCGCAGCAGTGACCGGCCCCGGTGGGCACCCCGGCGAACCGCGACTGTGGTTCGTCGATCCGCTCACCGGGCAACCGCTCGAAGACGAAGCCGAACAGACGAGGCCGCTACCGGCCGTCCAGGACGTCACCCCGGCCCGCCGCCGCCCCCGGCTCCTGCCCGCGCTGGGCATCATCGGACTGATCGTCGTACTCGTCGTCGGCACGACGGCGACCTACCAGGCCAGGACCGCGGCCCCGTCGCCGCCCGCGCGGGACCTAGCCCTGCCGGACCCGGTGTCACCCAGCCGGATCGAGCCCGTGATCGAGGGCTGGCAGCCCGTGCTGTCCGACGATCACCCGCTCGTCTTCGACGTCCCGCCGGACTGGAAGCTCGAAGAACCCGACGTCGCGGTCGGGTACGAGACACCGGCGGGCGAACTCGTCACGTTGCAGGGCGTCGCCCGGTACCAGCGCGACTTCTGCCCCGGCTCCGACCTCTCGGCACGGGCGGTGGCGGGCTTCACCACCATCGACGAGGGCGAGGTCGGAAGCATCACGCAAGCTGCGGAAGAAACGACCCTCCGCTGGGCCGAAGCCGCGTACGGCTCCATCAGCGGCGGGCGGGCCCCGAAGACCGAAATCGGTGAGGCCGGACCGGTGACCGTCCTCGGCAGCGGCACGATCGCCACCTCCGTGACCACCACCGTCGTGCCCACCGCGGACGGGCCGTGCTCGCCCCCGTCCGTCGCGATCACCGCGATCGCCCTGCCCCTGCCCGCACTGCCCGGTTCCGGCCGCTACCACGTCCTTCTGGTGCTGGCGGACCAGGAGATCCCCGATCCGGTAGCCAGGGACATCGTCCTCAAGATGGGTGAGAGCATCCGTCGCGAGTAGCACTCCCCTAAGGGAAATATGGGTCCCGTGCCGGATGTGTCCGACCGGCTCCCGCGCCTACCTTGATTCCCATGCCAACAGGGGGAAGCGGGACGGCCGCGCCGGGCCGGACGCACAAGATCGCCACGGTGCTGAGGCACCGGCTGCCTTTCACGACCCTCGTCACGGTGACCATGCTCGCGCTCGCCTTGGCCACGGGCGCGCTCTGGTCGGCCGCCGAGGATCGCGCGGTGTACCCGTACATCGCCTACGGGCTGCCGTCGCTCGAATCAGGCCGGTGGTGGACCGTGCTCACCGGACCGCTGTTCGCGGTCGTCCCGCTCTACTACCTGCCGATGGTGCTCAGCTTCGCGTTGTTCGCCGGGTTCGCGGAATGGCGGCTCGGCACGCGCCGGGCGATGGCCGTCGCCATCGGCGGTCAGTTCGTCAGCGTGCTGGTCGCGGTCCAGTTCCTCGCCCTGAGCCGCAACTCCGGCTGGGAGTGGGCGGAACGGGTCGCGGGCAGCCTCGACGTCGGGTTCTCCGGGGGCGCGCTCGCCGCGGTCGCGGTCGCCAGCGCCACCCTGCGCCCGCCGTGGCGCCTGCGGTTGCGCGCCGGGCTGTGCGTCTACGCCGGGATCGCGATCATCTTCGTCGGCACGCTCGCCGACCTCGTGCACTTCTTCGCCCTCGTCCTCGCCCTGCCGTTCGGCCGCAAGTTCGTCGCTTCGAAGGATTCCGTCCGCGAACGGCGGCCGAGCCTGCGCGAGTGGCGGTTCTACGTCGTGGCCGGCCTGCTGGTGCTGACGGTCGCCGAACTGGTGATGTCGTTCGTGCCGGGCAACGGTCCCTTCGGTTCGTCCGAGGAACTTTCGCTGTCCACCTGGGAAGTCGTCGTCCTGTGCCTGATCCTGGTGCCGATCATGAACGGCCTGCGCAAGGGCAGCCAGGTCGCCTGGTGGTGCGCGATGATCCTGACCTCGTTCGTCATCCTCCAGGTGATGGCCTACGGAGGGGTGCTCGCGCTGGCCGAGGTCCTCGGTGAGGACACCGGGCTTTCGGATCCGCCGCTGTTCTTCGTGGACAATCTCCTGTGGACGGTCGAGTTCGCGCTGCTGGTCTCCTCGCGGGGCGCCTTCCGCGTGCCGTCACGGCGGAAACGCCGCCGCCTCGGCCGGATGGGCAATCCCGCGCTGGCCCGCACGCTGCTCAGCCGTCACGGCGGAAGCACGCTTTCGTGGATGACGACGTGGCCGCAGAACTCGTACTTCGTCGCCGCGGACGGCAAGTCCTACCTCGCCTACCGGCGCCACGCCGGTGTCGCGATCGCCCTCGGCGACCCGATCGCCCCGGACGGCGCTGGCGACCGCACGATCGCCGAGTTCATCACGATGTGCGAGAACACCGGCCTTGTGCCGTGCCTGTTCTCCGCCACCGGCGAAACCACCGCCACGACCAAGAAACTCGGCTGGAAGCACGTCCAGGTCGCCGAGGACACCCTGATCGAACTCGAGACGCTGGAGTTCCGCGGCAAGCGCTGGCAGGACGTCCGGACCGCGATCAACCGCGCCAAGAAGGACGGCATCGAGTTCCGGCTGGTCCGGCTCGCCGATCAGCCCCGCGCGGTGATCTCGCAGGTCCGCGCGATCTCCGAGGAGTGGATCAGCGACAAGGGCATGCCCGAAATGGGCTTCACCCTCGGCGGGGTCGACGAGGCGATGGACCCGGAGACCCGCGTCGGTCTCGCCGTCGACGCCGACGGCGTGGTCCACGGCGTGACGTCCTGGCTGCCGGTCCACACCGGTGCCGGCGCGATCGGCGGCTGGACGCTCGACGTCATGCGCAAACGCGCCGACGGATTCCGCCCGTCGATGGAGTTCCTGATCGCGTCGTCGTGCCTGGCCTTCCGCGAAGAGGGCGCGAAGTTCGTGTCGCTGTCCGGTGCCCCGCTGGCGAGTTCCGGCGAGCCCGCGCACGCCGTCGAACGCGTGCTGGACGCGCTCGGCACGATGATGGAGCCGTTCTACGGCTTCCGTTCACTGCACGCGTTCAAGGCGAAGTTCCAGCCGCGCCACGTCCCGCTGTACCTCGCGTTCCGCGACGAGGCGGATCTGCCGCGGATCGGGATCGCGCTCGGCCGGGCTTACCTGCCGAACACGGGCCTGCTGCGGCTGGCGAAGCTCGCGCGTTCCGGCAAGAAGCCCCAGCCCCAAAGAGATCAGCGCAGCGTCGAAGGCGGCGGCGTGATGGTCTTGCGGTCGGCTTCCGGGACGCCCCGGTAGGTCTTGAGGATCTTCAGGATCTGCTCGCGATCCGCACTGCCCTGCTGGTCTTGGTCCGAATAGACGAGCAGGGCGGCGGACGCGTCGCCCATGTCCACCGCCTGCACGCCGACGAGGGCGCGCTTCGGGATACAAGTCCCGGTGTACCCGAGGGTCACCTCGGCGATCAGGATGTTCGCGGGGGCCTTCTTGCCGGTGCCGAGCGTGAACTCCGCCTGCTGCGGCGGGTCCGCGACGATCTTGGCCGACAACGGGCCTTCCTCGGGGTTGTACGCGCTCACCACGAGGTCGTACAAGGCCTTGTTCGCGGCGCCGGGCGCGTCGGCGACCTTCACGGTCGTCAATCCGCTGCCCCCGATCCTGCTCCCCTTGACCGCCGGGCAGTAGTCGTCGCCGACGAAAGCGCTGGAGAACATCGAGATACCGGGGACGAGCGCGGTCTTCTCCCAGCCGTGGATCGTGCCGGGTTTCGGCGTCCAGTTCGGCGGAACGTCATAGGCGACGAGACCGTCGGCTCCGGCCACCGACTGCCAGCCGTCGGTCACCGGCGGCGCGACGACGCGCGGCGAAGGCGTGTAGACGACCGGCGCGCGGGTGGTCGGCGTACTGCTGCTCGACGACCGGTCCGAGCCGTTGTTCGCCAAGGCCGCGACAGCGATGACGCCGAGCGTGGCGAAGAAGCCGTACATGGCCCTTCGCCCGCTTCGCGACATCGGCTGCTTCGCCGGTTTCGGGGGTTCCAGCGTGGGTTCTGACACGGGTTCGACAGGCGACGGCGTGTAGCCGGGCGAGTCCGAGGGCTCGTAGCCCCCGAACCCGCTCAGCGCCTGTTTGTCCTCATAGCCCGGGGAGTCCCCGCGCTTTTTGCCGAACATTACGAGCGGACGAGCTTGACCAGGTGCTCCACGACCGCGTCGACGGCGATCTCTTCGCGATCTCCGGTGCGGCGGTCCTTGACCTCGACGACACCGTTCGCCAGACCGCGGCCGACCACCAGGATGGTCGGCACGCCGACGAGTTCGGCGTCCGCGAACTTCACGCCCGGGGAAGCCTTGCGGTCGTCGAGCACGACCTCGATCCCGGCGGCGTCCAGTTCGGCGGCGAGCTTCTCCGCGCCGGCGGCGATCGTCTCGTCCTTGCCCGCGATGACGACGTGCACGTCGAACGGCGCGACCTCGCGCGGCCAGATGATGCCGAGATCGTCGTGGTTCTGCTCGGCGAGCACGCCGACCAGCCGCGAGACGCCGACACCGTAGGAACCCATGGTGATGCGGATGGGCTTGGAGTCCGGGCCCAGCGCGTCCAGCGAGAACGCGTCGGCGTACTTGCGGCCCAGCTGGAAGATGTGCCCGATCTCGATGCCGCGCGCGGCGACCAGGGTGCCCTTGCCGTCGGGCGAGGCGTCGCCTTCGCGGACCTCGGCGGCCTCGATGACGCCGTCACCGGTGAAGTCGCGGCCCGCGACCAGGTCGACCACGTGGTGGTCGCGCTCGTCGGCGCCGGTGACCCAGGCGGTGCCGTCGACGACACGCGGGTCGAGCAGGTAACGGACGCCGTTGTCCTTCAGCGCCTTCGGGCCGATGTAGCCCTTGACGAGGAAGGGGTTCTTCTTGAAGTCCGCTTCTTCGAGCAGCTCGAACTCGGCGGGCTCGAGCGAGGCTTCGAGGCGCTTCGTGTCGACCTCGCGGTCGCCCGGGAGGCCGATGGCCAGCAGCTCCCACTCCTTCGCGCCCGGCTGGCGCGTCTTGACCAGGACGTTCTTGAGCGTGTCCGCCGCGGTGAAGGTGCGGCCGAGGTCCGCGTCGTTCAGGAACGCGACCAGCGACTCGATGGTCGGCGTGTTCGGCGTGTGGTGGGTCTTCGCCTCGGGAAGGCCCTCGATCGGCTTGGCCTCGGGAGCGGGCGTGGTGACCGCTTCGACGTTGGCCGCGTAACCCGATTCGGTGCTGCGGACGTAGGTGTCCTCACCGGTCTCGGCGACGGCGAGGAACTCCTCGGAGGCCGAGCCGCCCATCGCGCCCGAAGTCGCCTTCACGACGACGTACTCGATGCCGAGACGGTCGAACAGCTTGGTGTACGCCTGACGGTGCAGCTCGTACGACTTCGCGAGCCCCTCGTCGTCGAGGTCGAAAGAGTAGGAGTCCTTCATGACGAACTCGCGGCCGCGCAGGATGCCGGCGCGGGGACGCGCCTCGTCGCGGTACTTGGTCTGGATTTGGTACAGGACGACGGGATAGTCCTTGTACGAGTTGAATTCACCCTTCACGGTGAGCGCGAAGAGCTCTTCGTGCGTCGGGCCGAGAAGGTAGTCGGCGCCCTTGCGGTCCTTGAGACGGAAGAGCGCGTCGCCGTACTCGGTCCAGCGGCCGGTGGCCTCGTAAGGCTCCTTCGGCAGCAGCGCGGGGAACTGGATCTCCTGCGCGCCGAAGGCGTTCATCTCTTCGCGGACGACGTTCTCGATACGGCGCAGCACCCGCAGGCCCAGCGGCAGCCAGGAATAGCCGCCCGGGGCGACCCGGCGGACGTAGCCGGCACGTACCAGGAGCCGGTGGCTCGGTACCTCGGCGTCCGCCGGATCCTCACGCAGGGTGCGAAGGAACAACGACGACATCCTGGTGATCACTTCTGGGCTCCTCGCTGGAATTACCTGCTGAGACGTTCTGCGCAGCGTAGTCACCCCGCCCCGGGGCGGTTCAACCGGTTATCGCGGGCGCTCGGTTTTGTCGGTGGGTGCCGCTAGCGTGCCGCCATGGGTATCGAACTGGGCATGATCACGATCGACTGCGCGGATCCGCGCGGGCTCGCGGCGTTCTGGACGAAGGCACTCGGGGTCGAGGTGGACCAGGACCACGACGGCGAGTTCCTGATCCTGCACCCCAAGACGGAGCACGGACCGATGTTCGCGTTCCAGCGCGTGCCGGAGCCGCGGGTGGGCAAGAACCGGGTCCATGTGGACTTCGTCGCCGAAGACAGAGAGAAGGAGGTGGAGCGCCTGACCGGACTGGGTGCGAAGCAGGTGGACGAGCAGAAGATGCCGGGTATCGCCTGGACGGTGCTGGCCGATCCCGAAGGCAACGAATTCTGCGTCGCGACCCACGGGTAGCGAGGGCGGTCCCGATGGTCAGAATGGCGGCATGACGGAGCGAGCCATCCTGCCCTGGGCCGACATCGAGCTACCGAAAGGCCTGGGTGTCCGGCTGTACGACGGCATCGGACCGCTGCCGGAGGGCGGCCTCGACGACGTCGAGGTCTACGTGCTGCCGTACGACACCGGGGCGGAGCCGACGAAGCTGATCGACAGGCTCCCGTCGCTGAAGCTCGTGCAGTCGCTTTCGGCCGGGGTGGAGAGGCTGGTCCCGCTGGTGCCGACGGGGGTGAAGCTGGCCAACGGCCGCGGCCTGCACGACCTCAGCGTGGCCGAGCACGCGCTGGCGCTGATCCACGCGTCGCAGCGGGATCTGCCGCGCTGGTTCGCGCAGCAGGCGACGGGCTCGTGGGCTCGCGAACACACGCGTTCGCTGGCCGACAGCCGGGTGCTGCTGGTCGGCCACGGCTCGATCGGCCAGGCCATCGAGCGGCAGCTGGTCGCGGCCGAAGCGGTCGTGACCAGGGTGGCGAGCACGGCGCGTCCCGCGGAGCGGGTCCACGGCGTCGGCGAACTGGCGGCGCTGCTGCCGTCCGCCGACATCGTGGTCCTGATCCTCCCCGAGACGCCCGCGACGACGGGACTGTTCGGCGCCGCGGAACTCGCCGCGCTGCCGGACGGAGCCCTGGTGGTGAACGTCGGGCGGGGCTCGGCGATCGACACCGCGGCGCTCACCGCCGAGACCGTCACCGGGCGTTTGCGCGCGGCACTGGACGTCGTCGATCCGGAGCCGCTGCCCGCCGGGCATCCACTGTGGACGGCGCCGGGGGTCGTCATCACACCGCATATCGCGGGCGGGTCGGCGTCGTTCTACCCGCGCGCGAAGCGGCTGGTGGCCGAGCAGCTGCGCCGGTACGTCGCCGGGGAAGAGCCGCTGAACGTGGTCGGCTGAAACTCCCTAGGGCCAGGGGGTGCGGTAGGCGAGCCAGTCACGCATGGCCGCGGCGAGACGGCGCTGCGCCGCGCGGACCCCGGTCGTCGCGGGTGGTTCCGGAAGCCGGCACGCGCGTTCGGCGTGCCCGGCCAAGGCGATGCCGAACGCGGTGACCGCCCACACCGGGACGCCGGACAGCACGGGGCGGCGCCGCAGCAGGCGGTCGACGTCGGCGGGCTCGTGCCCGGCGTCGAGCAGATACGGCACGAGCGCGACCAGGTCGAGCCAGCCCGCGCCTCTCGCCGGATAACGCCAGTTGGTGACGAGCACCCGGCCCGGTCCGGTCCGCACCAGGTATTCGGGCTGGATGTCGTTGTGCAGCAACGTGTCCCCCGCCGACCAGGGATGCCACGACGTCTCCAGCTGGACGAGCCTGTCGAGGTTGCGGACGGCCCAGCCGTCGAGGTCGCCGGGCGGCTCCTTCGCCAGTTCGTGCCAGCCGCGCAGGAGCGGGCCGAGATCGTCGAGGGCGTCCGGGACATCGGGCAGTGGGCAGGGCGTGAGCGTGCGCCCGAGCGCGCCGAAAGTGGCCAGGACAGCGGAGATGTCCGGCGACCCCGGGCGCAGGTTCGGCCTGGTGCCGTCGAAATCGGCGAAGGCGAGCACCAGCCAATCGCCGTCCACAAAGGACAGCAGCTTCGGCGTGGGTGCCTCCGGCGGCAGCCGTCGCGCGATGGCGGCCTCCGTCCGGTAGCCGCCCGCGCGCGGGCTGTTCGCCGGGATCGCCTTCAGGAAGACCCAGCGATGACCGCGGTCGAGCTCGAGCCTCGCGGAGACACCGCCGTCGAATTCCGGGGTCTGCCACAGCGAACGGCGGACGACCGACCCGAGCTCACGCTCCACGGTGTCACGCGTCGCCGAAGGCAGGTCATGCCAGCCGAGGCGTGCGGAAACCGGCAACGCCCTACCACCCCCAGCGATCTCTCCGAGAAGATCGACTGTACCCAAATCCACCCTTTCGGGCGACAACCGGTCAGGTCGGAACGGGCTTCACGTACCCGGCCCAGCGCTGATGCTCGCTGAAGCCGACACGTTCGTAGACACCGAGGGCGCGGTGACTGTTGTCCTGATCCACGTTGAGCGAAGCCCGCTGGAAGCCCTTCGCTTTGGCCTGGATGATCGTGTGCCCGAGCAGCGCGCCCGCGATTCCGCGCCCGCGAAGGGCCGCGTCCGTCGCGACATGACTGACATACAGGTCCTTCACACCCGTGGCGGCCTCGTCGGAGGCGAAAAAGGTGCTCAGCACCATCGCGACCACTCGGTCACGCTCCGGGCTCAGCAGCAAGAACGACAGGTCCGGCTGGAAGTCCTTCGCGCCGACCACCAGATGCCGCCAAGCCGCCGGAGACTGCTCCGTGCTCCCCCAATGATCCGCGAAAGTCTCGTTGCGGGACCGAAGAGTGAAGGCCTCGTACTTGTCTTCGTACGTGACGAGCGGGAACTCTTCGGGCAGCGGCTTGACCGGCGGGATCGAGCCGAGGTCGGCGCGCATGTCGACGAACCACCGGGCGTGCTCGTACCCGGAGTCGACGAGGACCTCGGAGAGCCAGCGCTGCTTGGTGTTGGCCGCGGCGTGCAGTTCCAGGGGCACATCCGGGTGGGACTTCGCGTGGAGGCGCTTTCCCGCCTCCACGAACCAGCCGGTGAGATGCGCGGCGATCGCGTCGTCGCGGTACTCGGGGTGAACGAGCGTCTCGACCCGCATCATGTGCACCGGATCCGCCGCGTCACGTTTCCTGAGCAGGCCGTACGCGACCAGCTTGCCGCCGTCCCAGGCGCTGGTGGACGCCGTCGGCAGGTCGACGGTCGGCGAGCCGATCTCTTCGGCGAGATCCTCCGCGCTGTAGTGCTCCTCGATCGGCTCGACACGCTCCGCCTCGGCGAAGGTCTCGGCCAGTCGCGGCATGTCGTCCATGGTCAGCGGGCGCCAGGTCAGGCTCATGCGGACGAGGCTAAGCCCGCGCCTCGGGGTGACGCACTTCATTTAGTTACGCTTCCGTGGTGCTCGTGCTGCTCCCCCCTTCCGAAACCAAGGCCGCCGGCGGCACCGGCGCGCCGCTGGACCTCGGCGCCCTGTCGTTCCCGGAACTGAATCCGACCAGGGCGAAGCTGGCCGACGCGCTCGTCGAACTGGCGGGCGACGTCCCGGCCAGTGTCGCCGCGCTCGGCATCACGCCACGGCAGGCCGACGAGGTCGCCCGCAACGCCGAACTGTGGACCTCGCCCACGATGCCGGGGCTGCGCCGCTACACCGGGGTGCTCTACGACGCGCTCGACGTCAAGTCCTTCAGCAAGGCGACGCTGGCGAAGGCCGAGAAGCGTCTCGCCGTCGCTTCGGCGCTGTTCGGGGTGGTCGCGGCGACCGACCCGATCCCCGCGTACCGCCTTTCCGGCGGGAACGCGCTGCCGTCGCTCGGGACCATCCGCAGCGTGTGGAAGCCGACGCTCGAACCGGTGCTCCAAGGCATCGAGGGGCTCGTCGTCGACCTGCGCTCCGGGACCTACTCGGCGCTCGCGAAGCTCCGGCCGGACGCGGTGACCGTGCGCGTCGTGACCGAGGACGCCAAGGGCAACCGGACGACGGTGAGCCACTTCAACAAGGCGTACAAGGGGCGGCTGGCCGCGGAGCTGGTGAAGTCCCGCAGCGAACCGTCCACTGTGGAACAGCTGATGCGGGTGCTGTCGAAGGCGGGCCTCGACGTCGAGCGTACCGGTGACCACAGCCTGGAGCTGCTCACCGGAGACGGGCCGCATTAGTTCAGTACCCCTACGGGCTTCTTCCTCGATTGTTCCGCCGGTGGCACATGCGGAAAGTGATTTCCAGCCATCTGGAAAGGAACAACCGTGAACAGAAGACAACGGCTTCTGGGGATCGCCACCGCCACCCTCGGCTGCCTCTCGGTCCTCCTGCCCGCGCCTGCCGCGGCCGCGAACCTGCCCGCCGTCACCCCGACGGACCAAGCGATCGTCCCCGGTGGACTCCACACGAACTCCATCGGCGGCACCCCCGCCTCCGTCAAGGACCACCCGTTCATCATCGCGGGTCTGCGCGAAGGCGGGACGCGGCCACAGGGCCAGACCTGCACCGGCTCGGTCGTCGCGCCCCGCAAGATCCTGATCGCCGCGCACTGCAAGGACGCCGCGGGCGCGAAGTCGTTCCTCTACGGGCTGGACGATCTCAACGCCGGTGGCGGAACGAAGATCGGCGTCGTCAGCTATGAAAAGCACCCGAAGTACGTCAACTTCGACCAGGGGTACGACGTCGCGGTGGTCACCACCGACGCCGACATCCCGGTGCCGGGCGGTCAGTACGCGAAGGTCGCGACGTCGGCCGACGCGGACCTGAACAAGCCGGGCAAGTCCGGGCTCGGGCTCGGCTACGGCAAGAAGAACCACGACGACAGTCCCGCGAACGTCGAACTGCACAAGTTCACCCTGCCGATCGTGCAGGGCAGCAGCTGCAACGGTGTCGGCGCGGGCTTCAAAGACGCGACGATGATCTGCAGCGGCTACAGCGACGGCCACGTCACGATCCTGCCGGGTGACAGCGGCGGGCCGCTGGTCGTGGACGGCAAGATCGTCGGCGTCGCGTCGTGGAGCCGCAGCGACTTCAAGTGGTACAGCGTGTACGGCAGGCTCAACAACGACATGGGCGACTGGGTCAAGCAGCAGATCGGCGAGCCGAACAACCCGGAGACGTTCTCCCTCGCGGTGACACCGTCCTCGCTCAAGGTCGAGCCGGGCAAGTACGTTTCGGCCACGGTGACCAGCAAGCCGGGCAAGAACGGCGCGGAGAAGGTCGACCTGAGCGCGTCGGGGCTTCCGGACGGGGCGAAGGCCACGTTCCAGCCCGCGTCCATCACCTCGGGCGAGTCGGCCAAGGTGAGCATCGAGGTTCCCGCCGGGACGGCCGAAAAGGACTACGCGGTCACGATCTCGGGCAAGGGAACCACCGACACGGCGACCGCGAAACTGACGCTGACCGTCGGTGAAGGCGGGCCGCAGCCCGGCAACCTCCAGGTGAGCGTGAGCCCCGGCAGCGGGACCGCCCAGCCCGGGTTCTTCAGCAACGTCACGGTTTCCGCCACCGGCGGGACCGGAACGATCACGCTGTCGGCTTCGGGACAGGGCCTGCCGTTCGCGCCGTTCTTCAACCCGAAGACGATCTCGAGCGGCGGCAGCTCGACCATGCAGGTGGTCGCGCCGTTCCAGCGCGGCACGTACCCGGTGACCGTCACCGCGACGGACTCGGCGGGCAAGACCTCGACGGCGACCTACACCCTCACCGTCCAGTAACCCCGCTTTGCGCGTGAAGGCCCCCTTCCTTCGGCTCAGCCGAGGGAAGGGGGCCTTCCCGCGCTCGACGTCCGACCCCGTGGTGTTGTTTGGTCGTGCGCCACCCGACCTTA
>NZ_JBVILA010000003.1:80540-174018 GCF_055580625.1 Amycolatopsis sp. NPDC031561
CCCAGAACCCCTTTTTTGTGTGGGAGTTCCCCCTTCTTTTGTCCCAGCGGGGGGGGGGGTCCCTCCACCCGCTAGACGTCAGCCCACGTGATGTTGTCGGGTCGTGCGCCACCCGACTTGACGAATCGGCGGACGGCTTCGCGGACCTGGTCGACCGGAATTTCGGCGACGGCGGGTACCACGCGAACATGTGCCTGCTCGTCGTACTCGACGGTCCCCGGTGCGTCTGATCCGTTCGTACTGATGGCGCTACCGCCGGTCAGTCCGATATGCGCGACGAACCCATGAGCGCCGTTGACGCCTACGTCGAGGACTTCGCCGGATTCCTCGTGTTCGATTGCAGCCATCCGTGGCAACTCACCAGGGCCCTGGGCTTCGGCCATGCGAGAAAGCAGCGCGTCCACATCGGCCGGACCGATGAGTTCTTCCCCATCGCGGGTGTAGTAAGCGATTACCGCCATCGTGGTGAAACCCCTCCGGTGTAGGTCTTCACGAAGCCATCCGTCCCGTACACGGTGATCGTGTAGCCCTCGGGAAGGACAGCGGGGAGCAGCCTGTCACAGCCGTAAGGACCGCCACACGGCCTGTTGTTGATCACGATGGTGATATGCCTCAAGGAGGTATCAGACTCACCCTTCTCCCGCATCATCGCAGCCAATCTGAGCTCGACGTCGGACGCCCTCGTGATCGGCACACGAGGGCAGCGTTCTTCGACAAGCGCCGCGTTGACCTTCTGTTCCCACTCGTCGGACTCACTGACCGTCGTGTGAGTACGTCCCGTGCCGTCGATCCATCGGCCGTGTGTCTTCTGTCCTTTACCAGGGTCGACCGGTTGCGGTAGCTCAGCACGTAGTTCGTCGAGCCGCTCCTTCGAGACCAGCGCCGGTTTCGTGGTTGTCGTGTGCCGGGCGAAGACCCCATCTTGCCTGTTCGACGCGCTGACTTCCGGTCTGGCGGGTGCCTCCGACGCGCCGAGGCTGCGCGAATAGGCCGAGATGTTCGCTTTCGCGGTCGCCAGGAGGGCAAGCGCCCGTTCTGTGGCTTCACGCTGTTGGCCATACAGCCCTGGCAAGACGACCAAGTGAGGGTTATGAGTACCGTGTACAACCTGCTCAAGGTGCGCGGCGGACTCTCCGAAGCCCGAGGCGGCCTGGCGACCCGCTTGTTCGGCCTGGTCAATTGCCGTGACGGCGGCACGAAGCAAGTCGGCGACCGCTTCGATGTCACTCAAGCTACCTCCCCTCCGGCTTCCTGACGTTCAGGACCGGGCGAGCACCGCCATCGCGGCATTGTGCCCAGGAATCCCCGACACGCCACCGCCCCGCACAGCACCCGCACCGCAGAGCAGCACCCGTTCGTGCGCTGTCTCGACACCCCACTTCCCCACCTGAGCCGCATCGGCCGCGTAAGGCCACGACAGATCGCGATGGAAGATGTGCCCCGCGGGCAGCCCCAATTCGGCTTCGAGATCCAGCGGGGTCTTCGCCTCGATACACGACCGGCCGTCCGGCGAACGCAGCACGCAGTCCTCGATCGGCTCGGCCAGCACACTGTCCAAAGAGGACAAAGTCGCCCGCAACGCCGCTTCGCGCGCGGAGTCGTTGCGCCCCTCGAACAACCGTGCGGGCATGTGCAGGCCGAAGAGCGTCAACGTCTGCACGCCGGCGGCCTGTTCGGCCGGGCCGAGGATCGACGGGTCGGTCAGCGAGTGACAGTAGATCTCACACGGCGGCAGCGACGGGATCCCGGCCGCGGCGGCCTCCGCGTACGCCGTCGCCAACTGCCCGTAGCTTTCGTTGACGTGGAACGTGCCCCCGAACGCCTCGCGCGGGTCGACGCCCGCATCGCGCAGCCGCGGCAGCCGTGAGAGCACCATGTTCACCTTGAGCTGCGCGCCTTCCGGCGCCTCCGGCGGCTCCTCGCCCAGCAACCGTGCGAGTGTCCGCGGCGCGACGTTGGCCAGCACGTGACCGCCGCGCACGGCGAACTCGTCGTCGGCGAGCCGGTACCGCACCGAGCCGTCCGGGTCGATGGACAGCACCTCGGCGCCCGTCACCAGCCGCGCCCCGGCCGCCCGCGCGGCCGACGCGAGCGCGCCGGTCACCGCGCCCATACCGCCCACCGGGACGTCCCAATCGCCGGTCTCGTTGCCGATCACGTGGTACAGCAGGCAAAGGTTCTGCCGGAAATCACCTGCGTCGGCGAAGGTCCCGATCAGCGCGTCGGTCAGGACGACACCGCGGACGGTGTCGTCGCCGAACATCTCAGTGAGTGTTTCGGAGATCGGCCGTTCGAACAGCGCGTCCCACGCTTCCGGATCGATGCCCGAGCGCAGCTCCTCCCTGGAGAGCAACGGTTCGGTCAGCGTGGGGAACGTCCGCTCCGCGACCCGGGAGGTCATCGCGTAGAACCGCCGCCACGCTTCGAAGTCCTTTGTGGACCCGGTGAGCGCGGAGAACGACGCCGCCGTGCGACCCTCGTCGCCCGTGTCGACAAGGAGACCGCCGTCGCCGACGGGTGTGTACGACGACATCCTCCGCCGCCTGAGGTCGAGCTCGAGCCCGAGGTCCACGATGATCTTGCGTGGCAGCAGGCTCACCAGGTACGAGTACCGCGAAAGCCGGACGTCGACGCCGGGGAAGGCACGGAAGGACACCGCCGCCCCGCCGACCTCGTCGCGGCGTTCCAGCACCAGCACCGACCGGCCCGCCCTGGCCAGGTAGGCCGCCGCGACCAGGCCGTTGTGCCCGCCACCGACGATCACGGCGTCATAGGACTCCATCACAAGCCTCCCAGCGAAACGACAGTGCGCCGCGGTCATCGTGACCGCGGCGCACCGCCGTTCGCAAGGACTCAGAAGGTGATGGAGAATCCTTCGATCGTCCCGCTGTCGAACCGGTGAACGTCACGGACCCGCAGTTTCCAGGTCCCGTTCGCCGGTTCGGACGAGGCGTTCACCGTGTACGACGTGTGCACGCCGCTCGCCTCGCCGATCCCTCCCGCTGGCTTGAGCGCGAACACCGCGCCACTCGGCCCGATCAGGTCGATCGCCAGGTCACCGGTGTAGGTGTGCGCGATGTCGACCTTGACCGGCAGCGTCGCCGACGCCTTGCCGTCGCAGCCTTCCTGCGTCACCGAACTGGTCACCGCGTCACCCGCGTCCGGAATGGACACCGGTGTGGTGTTCGACTTGGCCCCGCACTTCGGGCCGGGGCCGCCACCGCCGATGAACGACACGTTCAGCAGCTTGTTCACCGTCCCGCCCGGCAGGCCCTTGAGCACACCGTCCGAGGAGTTGTTCACCAGCGCGTCCCGCGTCTGCTGTGCGGTGGCGCCGGAGTTGGCGGACAGGTACAGCGCCGCCGCGCCCGCCACGTGCGGCGTGGCCATCGAAGTCCCGCTCATGTTCGCCGAACCACCGTTGGACGTGGACAGCGACGTGATGTTGCTGCCAGGGGCGAAGATGTCCACGCACGAACTGTGGTTGGAGAACGAGGACTTGTTGTCGTTCTCGTCCGAGGCGCCGACCGTGATCGCCTCGGGGATGCGGGCGGGGCTGACGTTGCAGGCGTTCTGGTTCTCGTTGCCCGCCGCCACCGCGTAGACGAAGCCCGCCGCGATGGACTTCTTGATGACGTCGTCGCCGAGCCCGACCTGGTCCATCTTCAGGCTCAGGTTCGCCACCGCCGGTTTGGTGCCGTTCGCGGTCAGCCATTCGGCCGCGTCGACGATGGCGGAGTCGGGACCGTTGCCCGAACAGTCGTTGCCCAGCACCTTCAGCCCGACGATCTTGACCTTCTTGGCCACGCCGTAGGTCTTGCTGCCGATGGTTCCCGCGGTGTGACTGCCGTGCCCGTTGCAGTCCTTCCCGTTGCCGCCCACGAAGTCCTTGCCGATGGACGCGCGGCCTTCGTACTCCGGGTTCTCCGGGTTGATGCCGGTGTCCATGTCGTACGCGGTGACGCCCTCACCCGTGTTCGGATAGGTGAAGCTCTTGTCGCGCGGCAGGTTCTTCTGGTCGATCCGGTCGAGGCCCCAGGTGGGGTTGGTCTGCGTGCCGACGGCACGCGCCGTGCCGTCCTGGTAGACCGCCTTGACCGCGGGATCGGCCGCGAGCCGCCGGGCCTGCTGCTCGGACATGCCCTTGACCGAGAAGCCGCGGAGCACGTTCTTGTACGCCGACCGGACTTCGCCGCCGTAGCGGCCGGTCAAGGAGGCCGAAGACCGCTCGACCGCCATGGTGCCGACATCGTGGAGCACCACGATGTACTGATCCCCGTAGTGCTGGTTCGCCTGCACGACAACGCCTTCCGCCTGCGCGGCGACGGCGTTGCCTGCGGCGAGCGCGGCCAGCGCGGTGGCCGCGAAGGCCACCACACCGGCCCGCACGCCGCGGCGCATCAGAGACCTGCCACGTTCAGCAGCTTGTTGGTCGAACCGGAGCCCGGGCTCGTCACGACGCCGCTGGTGGCGGCGCTCGCCAGACCGGAGGCCACGGCGGCCGGGTTGGCCGACGGGTGCGAGGTCAGGTAGATCGCGGCCGCGCCGGCGACGTGCGGGGTCGCCATCGAGGTACCGCTCATCTGCTGGGTACCGCCACCGTTACGGGTCGAGGTGATGTTGGTGCCGGGCGCGAAGATGTCGGTGCAGCTGCCGTAGTTCGAGAACGTGGACCGGCGGTCGTCGTTCTGGGTGGCGTTGACGGTGATGGCCTCACGCACGCGGGCCGGGCTGGTGGAGCAGGCGTCCGTGTTGGAATTCCCCGAAGCCACCGTGTTGGTGATGCCCGCCGAGACCGCGCGGCGCACGGCGGAGTCCACACCGGAGTCGGCCGGTCCGCCGAGGCTCATGGTGAGCACCGACGGGCCCTTGGCGTTCTTCACGACCCAGTCGATCCCGCTGATGATCTGCGAGTACTGGCCACTGCCCTGGCAGTTCAGCACGCGGACCGAGACGATCTTGGCTCCCTTGGCCACGCCGTAGGTCGCGCTGCCGACGGTGCCCGCGACGTGCGTGCCGTGGCCCTGACAGTCCTTGGCGTCGCTGTCGTTGTCGATGAAGTCGTAACCGCTGCTCGCACGGCCGCCGAACTCCGACTGGCGGTAGTCGACACCGGTGTCGAGGACGTAGACCGTCGCACCGGCACCGTCGTTCGGGTAGGTGTACTTCTTGTCCAGCGGCAGGTTCTTCTGGTCGATCCGGTCGAGGCCCCAGGTCGGGTTGGTCTGGGTGCCGGTCATGTGGGCGACAGCGTCCTGCTGGACGAAGTCCACGTTGGGGTCGGCGGCGAGCCGTTTGGCCTGTGCCTCGGTCATCTTCGCCGAGAAGCCGTTCAGCGCGGCGGTGTAAGTCGCCTTCACCTGGCCGCCGTACTTGGCCGCGAGGCCGGCGTCGCCGCTCTTCAGCGAGACGATGTACCCGTCAGTGACGGCTCCCGGCACACCGGCGCCGCGGATCTGCCCCTCGGCGGCCGTCGCCGATCCGGCGAAGGCCAGCGAGGCCGCTACACAGGCACCGGTGAGCACCGCACCCGCGATCCGGTGACGTCGAAGTTCTCCACGCATTTCCTGAGCTCCGTTCACTCGAACAGGTGGTTCGCGCCGGCGGGTTTCCGGACCGGCGCCGTGACGACCAGTCACGCTTGAATCACTTTCGGGTGGTGGGACCTGCGCGAACAAGCGAGGCAACGGTCCGTAGGACTACGTATCTAATAGGGAAAATCACCATCCCTACGAAAGTTCCGTGACCGTCCGAGCGGGTTCCGTGATCGCTGAGCACGTGCCTAAGCTGCGTTCACTCGAACGGTGTGGTTCGTGAAGCGGGGGTGACCCGGCATGGTGATCGGTGGCTGCCGACGCAGGACGAGTTCGCCCGTGCTCGTCGGCCGTGATGCGGAACTGGGCGAGATCCTCGACGGCGCGATGCGCTCGCCGTCGGTGATCATGCTCGAAGGCGAAGCGGGGGTGGGCAAGACCCGGCTCGCCACCGAGCTGCTGGCCTGCCCCGAACTGGCCGGACGACCGGTCCTCACCGGAAGCTGCCAGCCGTTGCGGGAGCCCTTCCCCTACGGCGTGGTCTTCGACGCGCTGAAGGACGTCCGCCCGGCGCGCGAACTCAACCCCGTGACCGGCGTACTCGCGCCCTACCTGCCGGAACTCGCGGCCTACCTGCCCCAGCCGCCCGCCCGGCTAGGCGATCCGAGGGCCGAACGGCACCGGCTCTTCCGCGCCGTCCGGGAACTGCTCGGCGCGCTGGGACCGCACGTCCTGCTCATCGAAGACCTCCACTGGGCGGACGACGGCTCCCGCCGCCTGCTGCGCTTCCTGATGACCGACCCGCCCCCGGGGCTGACCCTCCTGCTGACCTACCGGCGTGAGGAGACGCCCGGCGGCATCCCGCTCGGCAGCGCCTTCCGGCCCGCGCCCGGCACCGCGCACGTGCTCGTCACACTCCGGCCGCTGGACCGCGACGGCGTCCAAGCGCTGGTGTCGGCGTTGCTCGGCGAAGCGAACGTCTCGGCCGAGTTCGCCGCGCGGCTGCACGAGCGGACCGCGGGGATCCCGTTCGTGGTCGAGGAGGTCGTGCACGCGATCGGGGGCATCGAGGGCGCGGTGCACGCCGACGGCGCGACCGCGAGGCGTCTGCTCGACGCGGTCGAAGTCCCGGCTCTGCTGCGTGAAGCGACTGTCGAGCGCCTCACCGCGCTGCCGCCCGCCGCCCGGCGGATCACCGAGGCCGCCGCCGTCCTCGGCATACCGTCCACTCCGGACCTGCTGACCGCCGCGGCCGCGCTCACCCCCGAACGCGCCCACCGCGCGCTCGTCCTCGCGCTCGAACGCAACGCCCTGGTGGAGACCGGCGAGGGCGAATACGGCTTCCGGCACGCGCTCGCCCAGCAGGCCGTCTACCGCACCATCCCCGGCCCCGACCGGCAGGAACTGCACCGGCGGGCCGCGCGGTTGCTGCGCGACCGGCTCCCGCAGTCCCTCGTGCGGCTCGCCGAACACTGCCGCAAGGCGGGTGACCGGGCCGGAGCCCTGAAGTACGGCGAAGCGGCCGCCGATCAGGCGTCGACGGTCGGTGATCTCGCCACCGCGACGGATCTGCTCCGCACCCTGCTCGACGAACCGGGCCTGCAACCGTCCGATGTGGACAGGCTGGCGGTCAAGTTCAGTTCGGTGGCGTGCAACGGCCTCGCCCAGACCGAGGTCGTCCCGGCGCTGGAACGGCTGCTCACCGACGGCAGGCTGTCCGGGCGCCTGAGCGGCGAGGTCCGGCTGGGGCTCGGGCTCCTGCTGGTGCGCCAGGCCGGCGGGCTGGAAGCGGCGAGGACCGAGATCGAAATCGCCGTCAACGACCTGGCCGACCGGCCCGACCTGGCCGGACGCGGGATGGGCGTCCTCGCCCAGCCCTGGGTCGGCGCGACCCCGCTGCACGAGCACCGGCGGTGGATGGACCGGGTCGACGGGCTCATCGACCGGGCGACCGATCCGGGACTGAAGATCATCCTGCTGGCCAACAACGCGGCGTCGCGGCTGCACATCGGGGACGCGCGGGGCTGGGACATGCTGGACCGGGCGCCCACCAGCGTCAGCTCGCCCGACGAGCAGCGGCATCTGGCGCGGCTGCACTGCAACAGCGCCGACGCCTGCGCCTGGACGGGTCACCACCGGCGGGCCAGGAGCCTGCTGCGCAGCGGAATGCAGCTGGCCGCCGACTGCGGGGCGCCGTACGTCGTCAGCACGGCCCGCGCGACGGCGGTCCACACCGACTGGCTCACCGGGAACTGGGACGGTCTCGCCGAACGGGCCGACGCGCTGATCGACGAGTACCGCGACCTGCTGCCAGTGACCAGCGAACTGTGCCTGGTGCTGGGCCTGCTCGCCGCCGCCCGCGGCGAATGGGACGAAGCCGCGGTCCGGTTCGCCGGGACCGCGGCGGACCAGCCGGAGAACGCGTTCACACCGGTCGCGATCGCCGCGCACGCCGGAATGGCGGGCATGCTGCTCGCGCAGGACCTCGGCGAGGCCGCCGTCACCCAGGCGGAGAAGGGACTGGAACTCTTGCGCGCCAAGGGTGTCTGGGCCTGGGGCGCCGATCTGGTGATGGCCGCCGTCGACGCCTACTGCGCCACCGGGCAGGATGCCGCGGCGCAGGCGCTGACCGACGAGTTCGAACGCGAGATCGGCGACCTCGACGCGCCGTCGACCCGTGCCGCGCTGGCCGCGAACCGCGGGCTCGTCGCGGCGTCGCGAGGCGACCACGCGGAGGCGATCAAGGCCTTCGAGCAGGCACGGGCGCGGTTCGACGCCCTCCCGGCGCCGTATCACGCGGCGCTGATCGCCGAACGGGCCACGCGGTGCCGCCTGGCCATGAACGAGGACGTCGCGGAGACGTTCGCCGCGCTCGCCGAAGCGTTCGACCACCTCGGCGCCACCCGCGACGCCGCACGCTGCCGTCACGCGTTCCGGTCCACCGGCGCCGTCGCCCCCTCGCGGCGCGGCCGCCGGGGTTACGGCGACGAACTGTCCCCGCGCGAGCGCGATGTCGCCCGCCTGCTGGCCGCCGGGCACACCAACCGGGAGATCGCCGAGGTGCTGTTCCTGTCCCGGCGCACGGTGGAACAGCACGTCGCGAGCGTTTTGCGGAAGCTGAAGGTGCGGTCGCGGAGCGAGCTGGCGGGACTGCGGTCGGCTTAGGGACGGGGACGGGGACGGCGTGGCGGTGAGGCGCGGTCCGGTTTGCCTTACCTCGCATTAATTCGGTTGCGGGCGCCCGACGGCGTCGGAGATGATCGTGCGCGATCCGGTAGGGAGCCGGTGGATGCGACCGGGAGGTGCCTCGTGCTGATGACTGTCCGGGGCGTTGTCCGCCCCCATCCACTCGCCCCTCGCGGCTGAGCGCGGAATCACGACGCTCGCCCGGTGGGGCACCCCTGACTAGGAGAACCCACCAGTGCGCAAGCACGATCTCGAAGAGTCTTACGAACAAAGTCCCCGCCGCACCCGTCGCGCTCGTTTCGACGACGAACCCGAACCCGCTCGCGGCGGACGGCTCACCGAAGCCGAACGCGTCCGGCTCGCCCGACTGCGTGAAGACGCTTACACCGAAACAGCGATCCCCGACGGCGCCGACCGCTGGAGCACCTGGGGTGAAGCCGAGCACGGGCCGCACCCGCGACCCGACTGGGTGATCACCGAGCTGGCGGCGGTGGACACCGAACTCGGCGTCCTCAAAACCGGCAAGGAGGCCGACGTCCACCTCGTCCGGCGCAACCTGCCCGGTACCGAGGGCACGGTGCTGGCGGCCAAGCGGTATCGCAGTGGTGAGCACCGCCTCTTCCACCGCGACGCCGGCTATCTCGAAGGCAGGCGGATGCGGCGCTCGCGGGAGATGCGGGCCATGGAAACGCGCAGCAGCTTCGGCCGCAACCTCATCGCCGAGCAGTGGGCGGTGGCCGAGTTCGGCGCGCTGAGCAGGCTGTGGGCGGTCGGGGCCCCGGTGCCGTACCCGGTGCAGCGCGACGGCACCGAACTGCTGCTGGAATTCCTCGGCGACGGCGAGACGGCCGCGCCGCGGCTCGCGCAGGTCCGGCCGGAGCCGGAACAGTTGCGGGAGCTGTGGTTCCAGACCTCGGCGATGCTGGAACTGCTGGCGTCGCAGGGGCTCGCGCACGGCGACCTCTCGGCGTACAACCTGCTCGTCCACCGCGGGCAGATCATGGTGATCGATCTGCCGCAGGTGGTCGACATCGTGGCCAACCCCGGCGGGCTCGAGTTCCTCGCGCGGGACGTGCGGAACATCGCCACGTGGTTCCACTCACGGGGACTGCCGGAGCGGCTGACGGCGGTCCCGGAGCTGATCGGGGAACTGCAAGAGATCGCCGGCCTCCGCTGACCGTCCACAGTGTCATGAAAGGGGTTTTCCCGACGTGATCCGTCAGGAAGGCCCCTTTCATGACACGCCAGGAGAAGCCTCGGTGGAGACCCTGCCCACAATCGGTCCCTCCGATTGGGAGGCCGGATAACGGTCCGGTACAGTAGTGCTAGACCGCAACCGGCGGCGTGGATGAGTGGTGTCCGTCGCCTCCAAAGCCAACCGAATGGCTCGCGGTATCCGTATCAACCAATTGGCGCGCGGTGTCATGCAGACGCGGTGTGCCGGGTTCGTCCCTGTGAACGCCCATCTGTGCACACCATCTTGCCCTGCCTGCGTGCGGGCAGCCCGGGCCTCCTTGCGACGTGCCACGTCCGAGAGGCATTTGTGACAGTCACGTTCAACTCCGGCCACACCTCACCGTCGGCCCGGCAGCACCGCAAGCCGCGCACCCGCCCCGCGGGTGACGCGATGCTGCACAACGACGCCGTCGAGAGTGTCAAGGCCACCACCTGGGCGGAGCTCGGTCTCCCCGAGCCTCTGCTGCGGGCACTGGCCGAGGGCGGGATCACCACCCCGTTCCCGATCCAGTCCGCGACCATCCCCGACGCGCTCGCCGGCCGCGACGTGCTGGGCCGCGCCCAGACCGGTTCCGGCAAGACCCTGGCCTTCGGCCTCGCGATGCTGACCCGGCTCAACGGCGGCCGCGCCCGTCCGAAGCACCCCCGCGCGCTGATCCTGGTCCCGACCCGCGAGCTGGCCATGCAGGTCGCCGACTCGCTGACCCCGCTGGCCAAGTCCCTCGGCCTGTGGTGCCGCACCGCCGTCGGCGGCATGGCCTTCACCCGCCAGGCCGACGCGCTTTCCCGCGGCGTCGACCTGCTGATCGCCACCCCCGGCCGGCTGTCGGACCACGTCCGCCAGGGCACCGCGTCGCTGTCGGAATGCACCTTCATCGCGCTCGACGAGGCCGACCAGATGGCCGACATGGGCTTCATGCCGCAGGTTCGCGAGATCCTCGACCTGACCCCGCGTGACGGCCAGCGCCTGCTGTTCTCGGCGACCCTCGACGGTGACGTCGACCGCCTGGTCCGTGCGTACCTGACCAACCCGGTCACGCACTCGGTCGCCCCGTCGACCGCGAGCGTCACCACCATGGACCACCACGTGCTCCAGGTGTCGCACCAGGACAAGCAGGACATCATCACCGAGATCGGCGCCCGCGAGGGCCGCACGATCATGTTCGTCCGCACCAAGCACCACGTGGACCGCCTCACCGAGCGCCTGCGCGAGAAGGGCGTCCACGCGGCCGCTCTGCACGGCGGCAAGACCCAGGGCCAGCGCAACCGGGTCCTCTCGGACTTCAAGGAGGGCTTCGCCCCGGTCCTCGTCGCCACGGACGTCGCCGCTCGCGGTATCCACGTCGACGACATCTCGCTGGTGCTGCACGTCGACCCGGCCGCCGACCACAAGGACTACCTGCACCGCGCCGGCCGGACCGCGCGCGCCGGGGCGTCCGGTGTCGTGGTCACGCTGGTCACCCACGACCAGCGCCGCATGGTGCGCCGGATGACCGACCGCGCCGGTGTCCGCGCCGAGCAGACCACGGTCCGCCCGGGCGACGCCGAGCTCGCTCGCATCACCGGTGCGCAGCAGCCCAGCGGCGAACCGGTCATCGAGCGTCGTCGTGAGTCCCCGCGTCGCGGCGGTGGCCGCGGCTACGGTGGCGGCGACCGCGGTGGCTACCAGGGCTCCCGCGAGGGTCACGGCGGAGGCGGCCGCCCCGGCGGCTTCCGAGGCCGCCCGCGTCGTGGCGAGTCCGGTGGCGGCAGCGGCCGCCCGCAGCGTCCGGGTACCGGACGCCCGCGTCGCAGCTACGACAGCTGAACTGACTGAACGGAGCCGGTCCACCCCGGCCCCAGCGTGAAATGAACGGGACTTTCCTTGCGAATTTCGCAAGGAAAGTCCCGTTCATTGCGTTCCGGCGGGGGCACAGCGGGACCACCGCACCGGCCGCCGGACCGCGAGTGGGAGACTGCGGGACGTGACTTCTCCCGGCCCCGCTCCCCAGAACCTCCCGCCCGACCAGGTCTTCGACTGGCTCGACGTGGAGGCGGAGAAGCGGGCCGAGGCCGGGCTGGTGCGCAAGCTGCGCATCCGGCAGGCGCAGGAGCCCGAACTCGACCTCGCGGGCAACGACTACCTCGGGCTCGCCAGGGACAAACGCGTCGCCGGTGCGGCCGCCGCGGCCGCGTTGCGCTGGGGCGCGGGAGCGACCGGCTCCCGCCTCGTCTCCGGCACGACCGACGTCCACGCCGAACTCGAGCAGGAACTCGCCCGCTTCTGCGGCACGCAGGCCGCGCTGGTCTTCTCGTCCGGCTTCACCGCGAACCTCGGCGCCGTCACGGCCCTGTCCGGCGCGGATTCCGCGATCGTCACGGACAAGTACATCCACGCCTCGCTGATCGAAGGCTGCCGCCTGTCCCGGTCGGACATCGCCGCCGTCGCGCACAGCGATCCGAGCGCCTTCAAACACGCTCTCGCGACCCGCCGCAAACCGCGCGCGCTCGTCGTCACCGACTCGGTGTTCTCCGTCGACGGCGACATCGCCCCGCTGGAGCAACTCGCCGCCGTCTGCCGGGAACACGGCGCTTCGCTGCTCGTCGACGACGCCCACGGCTTCGGCGTTCTCGGCGAAGGCGGCCGCGGCGCCGTCCACGCCGCGGGACTCTCCAGCGCGCCGGACGTCGTCACCACGATCACGCTGTCGAAATCCCTTGGGGCGCAAGGCGGAGCGGTACTCGGACCACGTCGCGTGATCAAGCATCTCGTGGACACCGCGCGCAGTTTCATCTTCGACACCGCGCTCGCGCCCGCCAGCGCCGCCGCGGCGCTGGCCGCGCTCAACGCGTTGAAGGCCGAGCCGGAGCTGGCCACCAAGGTGACCGAGGCGGCCGGAAACCTTGCGTACCAACTGAAAGCGGCGGGGTTCCGGGTCGGTCTCCCGGACGCCGCGGTGATCTCGGTGCAGGCGCCGTCGCCCGAAGCCGCCGTCACGTGGGCGGCCGAGTGCGCGGATCAGGGCGTGCGGGTCGGCTGCTTCCGCCCGCCGTCCGTCCCCGACGGCATCTCCCGCCTGCGCCTGACCGCGCGGGCCGACCTCACCGAGGCCGACGTGGACCGCGCGGTCGCCGTGATCACGGCCGCGGCGCCTCCCGGCGCCACATCGTGATGTGCGGGATGCCGTCTTCCATGAACTCTTCGCCTTCGGCCACGAAGCCGTACTTGGCATAGAACTTCGTCGCGTAAGTCTGCGCGTCGAGGACGCACGGCGCGTCTCCGATCCCCGCGAGCGCGGTCTCCATCAGCCGTCCCCCCAGGCCCTTGCCTCGTGAGCGGACGGCCGTGCACACCCTGCCGATGCGGAAGGTGCCGCCGGCGTCCTGCAGCACGCGAAGGTACGAGTCGACGGCGACGGAGCCGCCGATCCAGAGGTGCCTGGTGCCGGGCAGAAGGTCCCGCCCGTCGATCTCGTGGTAGGCGCACTCCTGTTCGACGACGAACACGTCGACGCGCAGGCGGAGGATGCCGTGCAGCTGTGCGGCGGTGATTTCGTCACCGGCGACGGACAGCGGGAACGACGAGGTCTCGATGATCGGGGTGTCGGTGCTCACGCCCCACTTGTTAGCACATCGGACGTGAAGAAGGCATCGATCAGCCGATCAGGCCCCGGCTGTTCTGCTGCGAGATCTCGTTCGCGTAGTGCGAGACGCGGGTGTACACACCCGGTTTGTTCGCCTTCGCGCAGCCTTCGCCGAACGAAACGATCCCGATCAGCGTGTCGCCCACCATCAGCGGGCCACCCGAATCGCCCTGGCAGGCGTCGACCCCGCCTTCGGGGTATCCGGCGCACACCATGTCGCTCGGGTCGTAGCCCGAGTACGCGGTGCGGCAGGTCTTGTCGCTGACCACCGGGACGACCGCGCTGCGCAGGTAGTCCGAACGCGCGCCTCCGTCGGCGACGCGGCCCCAGCCGAGCACCGTCGCCTTCGTTCCCTCGCCGTACAGGTCGGCGTTGCCGTTGTCCGCGACCTTCGCGGGCCGGTACGGCAACTGGCCGCTGACCGTCATCACCGCGATGTCATCGCCCTTGCCGGGGTCCCCTTGGTAGCCGGGGCTGACCCAGACCTTCGAAACGCGCAGTTCCACACCGTCCTGCGAGCGTTTGTCCTCCCGGCCGGCGACCACCCGGACGTCGTTCTTCTTGACCGCGACCGCGCAGTGCGCCGCCGTCGCGACCGTCGTGGAGCTGACGATCACCGCTCCGCAGTACTGGTTTCCACCGCGATCGGCCAGATAGACCGCGTACGGATACTGCGAGACCGAAGCCTTGCCGCCGCCCACGATCCTCGGCTCGGCGGCCTTGTCCGGTCCGCTCACCGCGCTGTCGTCCGCCGACGCGCTGTTGACCGCGATCGGCACCATCACGGCCGTCGCGAGTACCGCCCCGACGGCGAGCATCAGGATGCGACGTGACTTCTTGGGCATGTTCTGTCCCTTCACCGGGGCGTACGTACGGTCAAACCCTGGGAAGTCATTCGACTCCAGCGCGTACACGAGCGATCGCAAATACCCTAATCGGAGAAAGCCGGATGCGGTGTCGCTGAAACGGGTGGACCTGTGCTCACCGAACGCATC
This sequence comes from Amycolatopsis sp. NPDC031561, assembly GCF_055580625.1. Classification (NCBI taxonomy): domain Bacteria; kingdom Bacillati; phylum Actinomycetota; class Actinomycetes; order Pseudonocardiales; family Pseudonocardiaceae; genus Amycolatopsis; species Amycolatopsis sp. NPDC031561. The sequence goes on from NZ_JBVILA010000003.1 coordinate 95,115, forward strand.
TGTCACGCTGGACCCCGTGCGGGCGACGGCGACGATTCTGGCGGCTACGGCCTTTCTGCTGTTGTCGTGTTCCAGTCCGGCTCCGCCCGAAACGACACCAGCGCCACCCACGCCGTCCGCCTCGGCTGCCGGGACCAGTTCCGCGAAAACCCCTTCACCGGCACCGATATCGAGCACCCCGGCCCCGCCGCCGGCACCGGCCTGGCAGGTCGGCGCGAAGCCGCTTCCCTTGCGGCGTGACGGTTTCGGGCAGATCCTCCCGACTCCTCCCGTACTGGCCGATCGTTCACTGCCGACCGCGGACCTGCTTCCCCCGCCAGCCGGGAACCGGTTCGCGGGCACGGTGGTCCCGGTCCCCGCCGAGGTTCTCGCCCGCAGCACCTGGCAAGCGGGCTGTCCGGTGAAAGCAGGCGAACTGCGCTATCTCACGTTGTCTTTTTGGGGTTTCGACGGCCGCGCGCATACCGGCGAAATGCTCGTGAACGCCTCCGTGGCGAACGCCGTCGTCACCGCGTTCGGGCGGTTGTTCGCGGCGAAGTTCCCGATCGAGGAAATGCGCGTGACCACTCCCGCCGAACTCACCGCTCCCCCGACGGGTGACGGGAACAACACCAACGCCTTCGTCTGCCGCCCGGCCCGCGGCCAGACGAACTGGTCGGCGCACGCCTACGGCCTCGCGATCGACGTCAACCCGTTCTGCAACCCGTACACCAAGGGCGATCTCGTGCTGCCCGAACTCGCGTCGGCGTACCTCGACCGGGCGAACCGGCGGCCGGGGATGATCACCGCCGGGGACCGGACCGTCGCGGCCTTCACCGCGATCGGCTGGACCTGGGGCGGGACCTGGACCACGCCGGTGGACCGGATGCATTTCAGCGCGAACGGACGCTGACCGGGAACAACCGGACTCCGTGACAAGTTGGCTAGAGTCGGAACCACCTCCGCTCCCGCCGCAAAGGACAACAGCGTGCCCCACTACGACCTGGTGATCGTCGGTACCGGATCGGGTAACTCGATCCTCGACCCGCGTTTCGCGGACTGGAACACGGCGATCGTGGAGAAGGGCACGTTCGGCGGCACCTGCCTGAACGTGGGCTGCATCCCGACGAAGATGTTCGTGCACGCCGCCAACGTCGCGGCCACCCCCGCGTCGTCGTCGAAATACGGCGTGGACGAGGAGCTCACCGGGGTCCGCTGGCGTGACATCCGCGACCGGATCTTCGGGCGGATCGACCCGATCGCCGCAGGCGGGCTCGAGTACCGCGTCAAGCACGAGGACAACAAGAACGTCACCGTGTACGAGGGCGAAGGCCGCTTCACCGGGACCAAGGAACTTCAGGTCAGCTATCCCGATGGCCGTCCGGCCGAGACGATCACCGCCGACCGGTTCGTGCTGGCCGCGGGCGGGCGCCCGGTGATCCCGGACGTCCCCGGCCTCGACGAGACCGGCTACTTCACCTCGGACACCGTGATGCGGCTCGACGAACTGCCGTCGAGCATCGTGATCCTCGGCGGCGGGTACATCGCGGCCGAGTTCGCGCACGTCTTCGCCTCGTTCGGGGTGAACGTGACCGTGGTCAACCGGTCCGGCGCGCTGCTGCGCTCCGAGGACGACGACGTCAGCGCCCGCTTCACCGAACTGGCCGGGCAGCGGTTCGACGTCCGGCTCGACCGGAAGACCGTCCGCGCGCGCAAGACCGCGTCGGGCGTCGCTTTGGACCTCGAAGGCCCGCAGGGCGCCGAGACCGTCGAGGCCGAAGTGCTGCTGGTCGCCACCGGCCGCACGCCGAACTCGGACGTCCTCGACGTCGCCGCCACCGGCGTGACCACGGGCGAGCGCGGGCACGTCGTGGTCGACGAGTACCAGCAGACCGTGGTCGACGGGATCTACGCGCTCGGCGACATCTCGTCGGTCTTCGAACTGAAGCACGTCGCGAACCACGAGCAGCGCGTCGTGCAGCACAACCTGCTGCACCCGGACGAGCGGATCGCCGCCGACCACCGCTTCGTCCCGCACGCGGTGTTCACCTCACCGCAGGTCGCTTCGGTCGGGCTGACCGAACGCGCGGCTCGCGAGCAGGGCGTGTCGTACGTGACGTCGCACCAGGACTACGCGGGCATCGCCTACGGCTGGGCGCTGGAGGACACCACCGGCTTCGCGAAGCTGCTCGCCGACCCGGCCACCGGGCAGCTGCTGGGCGCACACATCATCGGCCCGCAGGCGTCGTCGGTGATCCAGCCGCTGATCCAGGCGATGAGCTTCGGTCTCGACGCGAAGAGCATGGCGCGCGGGCAGTACTGGATCCACCCGGCGATGCCGGAGCTGGTCGAGAACGCGCTGCTGAACCTGCCGCTGGACTGAGCGCCCGATGCTATGAAGGGGACTTTCCTTGCAAATTTCGCAATGAAAGTCCCCTTCATAGCATCCCCGGCGGTCAGATGACGCGGCCGCAGTTGCGGGCCCCGTTCCGCACCGCGAGTTCGCTCACCGCGTCCATCCGGGTGTCCGAGATCCCCATCAAGGTGGCCGAGCGGGCCCCGTTCTCCAAGAACCGCTCGCCCGCCTCGACGTACCGGTGGACGGCCGCCAAGAACTCCTCCCGCGCCGATGCCGCCCCTCCTGGCACCGTGCGGACCCCCGTCGCCCCCTTGAGGACGTCCTTGGCCTCGTCCACCCTCGTCGCGAAGAAGTGCTGCCACTTGCGCTGCTCCGTCGCGACGTCCCCCTCGGGATCCGGCCAGTAGCGCTGGATCGCCCTGCTGTCCGTCCCCACCTGTACGCACACCCGGTCCACGGCGCGGTAGAACTCGGACGGCGAAACCGCGGCCGCCGGCCGCGATGGTGCCAAGACGACACACACCGCGGCGAAGCAGGCCAGAGCCGCCCCGTACGCCAGTTCCTCCACCACGCCGACCCCCAGAACCAAGTTTTTGAACAGGTTCAACTCACTCAGGTTATGGCTCCGCCCCGAGCGGGGTCAAGAAGTTTTTTGAACGTGTTCAGACGAAGCGGCGGCGACCGGCGAGAGCGCCGAAGGTCATCTGCGCGACGAAGACCACGAGCATCATGATCCAGGGCACGGTCCAGCCCTCGGTGAGGTCGTGGAGGAGTCCGAAGAGGAACGGCCCGACGGCCGCCATCAGGTAGCCGATGCCCTGTGCCATCCCCGACAGCCGCGCGGTGTCCGCACCGGTGCGCGCCCGCAGCGCGATCACCGTCAGCGCGAGCGAGAAGACGCTCATGCCGAGCCCGATGAGGAGACACCAGAGCAGCGGCGAGGCGGCCGGGGCGATCATCATGCCGACCATGCCCGCGAAGCCGAAGACGCCCAGCCCGACGATCCACGGGCTCTGGCTGCGGTGCCGCGCGGCCATCGGCGCGACCACGAGACTGATCGGGACGGCGATGAGCGAGATCAGCCCGAGCAGCAGGCCGGAGTCACCCTTGCTTACTCCGGCGTCGATCATCACCTCCGGCAGCCAGCCCATCACGACGTAGGCCAAAAAGGCCTGAGTGCCGAAGAAAAGGGTGACCATCCACGCAAGGGGGCTACGCAGGAGCGAACGCCCGCTACCCTGCTTGCCTGCCTCGGCAACGGTCGCACGCCCCGTACCGCGGGCTGCGAGAATCCAGACGAGGAGTGCGAGCACCGCCAGTACCGACCAGGCGCCCAGACCTTGGCGCCAGCCGCCGAACGCGTTCTCCAAGGGAGGGGTGAGCGCGGACCCCAGGGCGCCTCCGCCCTGGAGGGCGGCGGTGTACACGCCGGTCATCATGCCAACACGCGCAGGGAAGGAGTCCTTGATGACGACTGGGATCAGCACGTTCGCCAGCGCGATCCCCGCCGTGGCCACCAGGGTTCCCCCGAGCACGACGTACGGTCCGTCGATCACGCGCAGCACCAGGCCGACGGCCAGTACCGACAGCGCGGACGCGATGGCGGCCCCGACGCCGAACCGGCGGGCCAGCGCGGGAGCGGCGAGGCCGGCGGCGGCGAAACAGAGGCCGGGGAGCGTGGTGAGCACGCCCGCCCAGGTCGCCGTGGCGCCGAGGTCGTCGCGCATCTCGCCGAGGATCGGGCCGACGCTGGTGATCGCCGGGCGCAGGTTGAGGGCGACCAGGACCACGGCGACGCCCAGCAGGACACCGCCGGAGATCACTCCCGGCCGCCACTCCGTTTCGATCGCGCCTTCGAGTTCAAGACGGTCATCGAACGGGGAAACGGGTTCTCGGGAGTCGACACGCACGTCGGCTAGTATCACATACATAGGATGATTGGATGAAGGGACAACGCTGTGCCATTGGCCACCACGCGCCGTGCCGGCCTGGTCGATCAGGTCATCGAGCAGCTGCGTGACGCCGTCACGCAGGGAGAATGGCCCATCGGGCAGCGGATTCCGACCGAACCGGAGCTGGCAGGACAGCTCGGGGTCGGGCGAAACACCGTCCGTGAGGCCGTTCGCGCGCTGGCGCATACCGGGCTGCTCGAAGTCCGGCAGGGCGACGGCACCTACGTACGGGCCACGAGCGAGGTCTCGGGCGCCATCCGGCGGTTGTGCGGTTCGGAACTGCGCGAGGTGCTGCAGGTGCGGCGCATCCTCGAAGTCGAGGGAGCCCGGCTCGCTGCGAGATCGCGGACCGATGAGGAGGTCACCGAGCTCCGCTCACTGCTAGAACGCCGCAATCTCGAACTGCGGGAGCGCCGCTGGGAGGACTTCGCCCGTCTCGACGCGGAATTCCACTTCGCCGTCGTCCAAAGTGGACACAACACCCTGCTGACCGAGATGTACCGCGGGCTCACCGAGGTGATCACGGCCAGCGTGGCCGCGACGTCGAACGTGACGCCGGGCGGCGAGTACCTGCCGGAGATCGGCCACGAAGGGCTCGCCGAGGCCATCGCCGACGGCGACGCCGACCGGGCCGCCTCCGAGGCGTGCGGTTTCCTCGACGAGCTGCTCGCCAGGGTGGAGCGGGACGAGAGCTGAGGAACTTTCCCCGCGTCCCACGTAAAAAGGGCCCTTCACCGCGTTTCATGCGGTGAAGGGCCCTTTCGACTCACGTCAGGGCAGCGTGAGGATCTCGGCGCCGTCTTCGGTCACCACGAGGGTGTGCTCGAATTGGGCGGTCCATTTCTTGTCCTTGGTGGTGACGGTCCAGTCGTCGGCCCAGATGTCGTAGTCGATGGTGCCGAGGGTGATCATCGGCTCGATCGTGAAGGTCATGCCCTGCTCGATGACCGTGTCGACGGACGGCTCCTCGTAGTGCAGGACGGTCGGCGCGGTGTGGAACGCCGGGCCGACGCCGTGGCCGGTGAAGTCGCGCACGACGCCGTAGTCGAACCGCTTCGCGTACGCCTCGATGACCCGACCGATCACGTTGAGCTGCCTGCCGGGACGCACGGCCTTGATGGCGCGCATGGTCGCCTCACGCGTGCGCTCGACCAGCAGCCGCGCCTCCTCGGAGACGTCACCCGCCAGGAACGTCGCGTTGGTGTCGCCGTGGACGCCGCCGATGAACGCGGTGACGTCGATGTTGCAGATGTCGCCGTCCTCGATCACCGTCGAATCCGGGATGCCGTGGCAGATCACCTCGTTGAGCGAGGTGCAGCACGACTTCGGGAAGGCGCGGTAGCCGAGGGTGGACGGATACGCGTGGTTGTCCAGCAGGAACTCGTGGATCACCTTGTCGATGTCGTCGGTGGTCGCACCGGGTTTGACGGCCTTGCCGCCCTCCTCGAGCGCCTGCGCGGCGATCCGGCTCGCGACGCGCATCGCCTCGATCACCTCGGGCGTGCGGACCCCGTTGCCCGTGTCGCGTTTCGGCGCCGGCCGGTCGACGTACTCGGGACGGGCGATGCTGGCGGGGACGACTCGCCTCGGCGTCTGGACACCGGGCTTCAAGGGGGAACGAACGGACATGAGCCCAGCCTACGACCTGCTCGCTAGCCGAGCCCCGCCAGGAAGCGCTGGGCGGCCTCGACGGCGGGTCTGGACGTCCCCGCGTCGGTGGTCAGCACCGCGAAGGCCAGGTCACCGGTGTAGCCGACGAACCAGCCGTGCGCGTGCGTCCCGTCGCCGAACTGGGCCGTCCCGGTCTTGCCCCGGACCTCCGGCAGGGGCTTGAGCAGCGTCGCCGTGCCGTCGGTGACGACCTCGCGCATCATGCCGCGGAGGGCGTCGAGCACCTCCGGCCGGATCGGCTTCCCGAGCCCGGACGACGTCGCGGCCATCCCCCGCACCAGCGTCGGCACCGGGATCCTCCCCGCCTGGACCGTCGCGGCGGCGACCGCCATGCCGAACGGGCTGGTCACGACGGTGCCCTGGCCGAACCCGTTCTCCGCCCGCTGCGCGACGGTGTTCGCCGGCGGCGCCGAGCCGGTGATCGTGGTCAGGCCCGGGATCACGAAGTCGGCGCCGATGCCGAGGTCGCGCGCGGCGTCGGTCAGCGCGGCGGGCGGCAGCTCGGTCGAGAGCTTCGCGAACGTCGTGTTGCAGGACTTGGCGAAGGCCGTGGACAACGGGACGACACCGAGGGCGAACTTGCCCTCGTTCGGCACCGTCCGGTTCTCGAAGGTGGCCGTGCCGGGGCAGTCGACGGGGCTGCTCGCCTGCACCGAACCCGCGGACAGCGCCGCGAGGGCGGTGGCCATCTTGAACGTGGAGCCCGGCGGGAACCGGCCGGTCAGCGCGATCGCGCCCTGCGGGTCGGCCGGGGCGTTCTGCGCCACGGCCAGGAGCTCACCGGTCGACGGCTGGATCGCGACGAGCGCGGAAGCCGTCGGGACCGGGGCGAGCGCCCGCTCGGCCGAACCCTGCGCCTTCACGCTGAGCGTGCTGACGACCGCGGGGGCCGGTTTGGGCTGGTCGTTGTGCAGGTCGATGATCTCGCCGCCGGCCGTGTCGAGCGTGACGACGCGCCAGCCCGCCGAGCCCTCCACCTGATCCTCGACGAGCGAGCGGACTACGGGCAGCACCTGCTTGCCGAAGTTCTTGTCGTCGGCCAGCAACCTGTCCTGCTGGCCGAACCGGACGCCCGGCAGGTCGTAGATCTCTGGTTTCACCTGCTGGTAGTCGTTCGCGCGCAGGCTGATCACCGGATAGCCGGATCCCGGCTTGAGCGCCTTCGCCCCATCGCGGATCGACTGGCCGGTCACCGAGGCGTCGAACCGGTTGAGCACCGCGCCGAGTTTGTCGGAGACGGCCGTCAGGTCCCCGGCCTTCGCCGGGTCGAGCACCACGCCGACGACGGTCTGCGGGCGCAGCAACGGCATTCCGTCGCGGTCCAGCACCGGCGCGAGGTCCGGCGGCTCGGATTTCAGCGTGATGCTCTGCTGCGCGGCCAGCTGCGGATGGAGCGCGGTCGGCAGCCAGCGCACCTTCCAGCCGTCCTGAGTGGAATGGACCTGCGCGTCGGCCTTGTACGTCCAGGCACGGCCACGCGGGAGGTTCCAGGTGAGCTGATAGGTCGCCGTCCCGTTGTCCGCCCCGGACGCGTGCTGGACCTTCGTGTCCGCGACCTTGATCGACTCGGGGGAAAGCGCCTTCCGCGCCATCTCCAGTGACGCGCGCGCGGCGTCCGGCGAATCGGTGAAGAACGCCGCGGCGGAGACGTCACCGGAGGAGAGCCCGCCGAGGAAACCCGAGATCGCGTCATCGGGACCGGAATCGGCGAAAAGTCCGCAACCGGAGGCCGAAAGCCCCACCACCCCCGCGAGCACGACGACGGCGAAACGACGACCTGCTGGCATGCACCGGATCCTGCCAGCCCCGGCGGTCACGGACCGGATGCAACGCCGATCCGGGCCGTGTCCGGTCTAAAAGAGCACCGTCGCGTACTGCCCGACCTGCTGGAAGCCGATCTTGCGATAGGCGGCGAGCGCCGGGCTGTTGTAGGCGTTGACGTACAGGCTCGCGGTGCGGCCCATCCCGCGGACGAGCCTGGTCACGACGGACGCCGTCCCGGCGGTGCCGAGGCCGCCGCTCCGCCGTTCCGGATGCACCCAGACGCCCTGGATCTGGCCGACCGTGGAGGACATCGCGCCGATCTCGGCCTTGAAGACGACCTCGCCGTCCTCGAACCGCGCGAACGCGCGGCCGCCGGCGATCAGTTCCGCGACCCGGGCGCGATACCCGGCGCCGCCGTCGCCGTTGCGGGGATCGACGCCGACCTCCTCGATGAACATGGCGATCGCGGCCGGGAGATAGCGGTCGAGTTCTTCCGGGCGCACGGCACGGACCAGCGGATCGGCGGCCACGTGCGGGACCCCGTCGAGCGCCATCAAAGGCTGGTCGTGGCGGACTTCGCGGGCGGGGCCCCATTCCGGCTCGAGTTCGTCCCACAGCCCGAGCACCTGCTCGGCCGGGCCGACCAGCGACGAACAGCTCCGCTGGCGGCGCAGGGCGCGATCGGCGAAGGAGCGCAAGGCGGAGGCGTTGCCGCGCAACGGGATCAGATTCGGCCCGGAGAAGCAGAGCCCCTGGAGCCTGCCCGCGCGAACCGGACGGGAATCGGCGGCCCAGAGCTCACCACCCAGCCGCCAGGGGTCGAGACCCGCGGTCTCCACCCTGGCACTGACCATGCAGCTGCTGACCGGGTCTGCGGCGAGCGCGGCACGGACCGCCGGATAGTCCCGATCATCGAGCAGCCGTGCACCTGCAAGCCGCAACACCACTCCAGGGTGCCAGATGAGCGGCGTAAACGGAACGCAAGCTTCACGACACGCTGAGAGAACTTGGCCAGGTCGGGGCATCTGGGCGCAATGAAAGTCCCCTTCATTGCAAATTTTGCGATGAAGGGGACTTTCATAGCGTGGTCTCGACCACTCAGCCGACGGTGACGGTGGGCTCTCCCTCGCCGATCGTCTCGCCGGATTCCTCGGCGATCCGCATGGCCTCTTCGATCAGCGTCTCGACGATCGCGTGCTCGGGCACGGTCTTGATGACCTCGCCCTTGACGAAGATCTGGCCCTTGCCGTTGCCCGAAGCGACGCCGAGGTCGGCCTCGCGCGCCTCACCCGGGCCGTTGACGACGCAGCCCATGACCGCGACGCGCAGCGGGATCTCCATGCCCTCGAGCCCGGCGGTGACCTGCTCGGCGAGCGTGTAGACGTCCACCTGCGCACGGCCGCACGAGGGGCAGGAGACGATCTCGAGCTTGCGCTCCTTGAGGTTCAGCGACTGCAGGATCTGGATCCCGACCTTGACCTCTTCCACCGGCGGCGCGGACAGCGAGACGCGGATGGTGTCGCCGATGCCCTGGCGCAGCAGCGCGCCGAAGGCCACGGCCGACTTGATGGTGCCCTGGAACGCCGGGCCGGCCTCGGTGACGCCGAGGTGCAGCGGGTAGTCGCACTGCTCGGCAAGGATCTCGTACGCGCGCACCATGACCACCGGGTCGTTGTGCTTCACGGAGATCTTGACGTCGTAGAAGTCGTGCTCGGCGAACAGCGACGCCTCCCACAGCGCCGACTCGGCCAGCGCCTCCGGGGTCGCCTTGCCGTACTTGTCCATGATCCGCTTGTCGAGCGAACCCGCGTTGACGCCGATCCGGATCGGGGTGCCGTGGTCCTTCGCGGCCCGCGCGATCTCCTTGACCTGGTCGTCGAACTTCCGGATGTTGCCCGGGTTCACCCGGACCGCCGCGCAGCCCGCTTCGATCGCGGCGAAGACGTACTTGGGCTGGAAGTGGATGTCCGCGATCACCGGGATCTGCGACTTCCTGGCGATCGCCGACAGCGCCTCGGCGTCGTCCGCGGACGGGCACGCGACGCGCACGATGTCACAGCCCGCAGCGGTCAGTTCGGCGATCTGCTGCAGGGTCGCGTTGACGTCGGAGGTGAGGGTGGTGGTCATCGACTGCACCGAAATCGGGTGCTCGCTCCCGACGCCGACCGGCCCGACCTGCAGCTGTCGGGTCTTGCGACGCTCGGAGAGGACGGGAGGAGGAAGCGCTGGCATACCTAGAGCGACAGTCACACCGTCAAGCGTACCTACCCCGATCGGCGGACATCCACGACGTCAGCCGTCACGGTGAGCAGCATTACCTGGGCAGCCCAACGGTGCTGACAGTGCGCTCCGTAATCGGAGGCGTCCGTCACTGGAACAGCTTGACCGGGTTCACGATGTCGGCGGTGACGGTGAGCAGAGTCACCGCCCCGCCGATGAAGACGAGCACCATCGTGACCGCGGAAAGCTTCGTGTAGTCGACCGGTCCGCCCGCCGACTTCCCGCGCAGTTTCCGGAACCAGTCCCGGACGCGCTCGTACCAGACCACCGCGATGTGCCCGCCGTCGAGCGGGAGCAGCGGCAGCAGGTTGAACACGCCGATGAAGAAGTTCAGGCTCGCCAGCAGGAGGACGAAGATCTCCCACAGACCGCGCTCGGCGGCCTCGCCACCGATCCGGCTGGCACCGACCACGCTGACCGGGGTGTTCGGGTCACGCTCGCCACCGAAGATGGAATCCACCACCGCCGGGATCCGGGAGGGGAACTCGATCAGCCGCTTGGCGGTCTCGGAGAACATCGTGCCGGTGAAGCTGAGCGTCCCGCCGATCGCGTCGACGGGGCCGTAGGTCAGCATCGGCGGCGCGGTGTTCTGGATCGGCGAAGCGCCGATCATGCCGACGTCCTTGACCGTGGTGTTGTTGGAGCCGTCGGCGACCAGCCGCTGCACCCGCGGCACGTCGACGGTCAGGTTCACCTGCTGCCCGTTCCGCTCGACCACGAACGGCGTCGGGCCGCTGGCGACCTGGACGGCGGCCAGCATGTCGCGCCAGGTCTTCACCGGCTTGCCCGCGACGGACAGGACCTTGTCGCCCGCCTGGAGGCCGGCGGTCTTCGCGGGGGTCGGGGCGCCGGGCGGGCAGGTCGTGTCGTTCAGCTGCTCCACGGTGGTGGCCGCGCGGGCACACGACGTGGCGCTGATCACCGCCTCGGTGGGGGCGGCCTGCGCGGCCGGGTTCGGCAGGCCCATGGTGACGGCCATCAGGTACAGGATGATGAACCCGAGGATGAAGTGCATCGCCGAACCCGCCGACATGACGACGGTGCGCTTCCAGGTCTTGAAGCGCCACATCGCGCGCTTCGACTCCTCCGGGGTGACCTCGTCGAGCGCGGTCATCCCGGCGATGTCGCAGAACCCGCCGAGCGGGATCCACTTGAGGCCGTACTCGGTCTCACCTCGGCGGAAGGAGAAGATCGTCGGCCCGAAGCCGATGAAGTAGCGCCGGACCTTCATGCCGAAGGCCTTGGCCGCCCACATGTGGCCTGCTTCGTGCAACGCGACGGAGAGGCAGATCCCCAGCGCGAACAGCACGATCCCGAGAATGAACCACACGCGCTACTTCCCCTTACCGATCAGCGCACCGGCACGCGCGCGAGCCCAGCGCTCGGCAGCAAGTACGTCATCCACGTCGCGAGGTTCGCGACGCCATTCGTCGGCGGCTTCCACCACCTGGGCAATAGTGTCCACAATCGAGGTGAAGCCGGTGTTCTGTGCCAAGAAAGCGGCCACCAACTCCTCGTTCGCCGCGTTGTACACCGCCGGGACACAGCCGCCGACGGTCCCGGCGTGCCTGGCCAGCTCGACGGCGGGGAAAGCCTCGTTGTCCAGCGGCTCGAAGGTCCAGCTCGCGGGCTTGTCCCAGACGCACGCGGCCGCGGCGCCGGGCACGCGCTCCGGCCAGTGCAGGGCCAGCGCGATCGGCAGCCGCATGTCGGGCGGGCTGGCCTGGGCGATCGTCGAGCCGTCGACGAACGTCACCATCGAGTGAATGATCGACTGCGGGTGGACGACCACGTCGATGCGGTCGGTCTCGATGTCGAACAGGAGCTTCGCCTCGATCAGCTCCAGCCCCTTGTTGACCAGGGTGGACGAGTTGATCGTGATGAGCGGGCCCATCGACCAGGTCGGATGCGCCATCGCCTGCTCGACGGTGACGTCGGCCAGTTCCTCGCGCTTGCGGCCGCGGAACGGGCCGCCCGAGGCGGTGAGCACCAGCCTGGCGACCTCGGACTCGCGGCCGGCGCGCAGGGCCTGCGCGATCGCGGAGTGCTCGGAGTCGACCGGCACCAGCTGCCCCGGTTTGGCCGCGGCCAGCACGAGCGGCCCGCCCGCGATCAGCGACTCCTTGTTCGCGAGCGCGAGCGTGGCGCCGGTGGCCAGCGCGCGCAGCGTCGGCGCGAGCCCCTGGGAACCGGGAAGAGCGTTGAGGACGACGTCGACCGGGGTGGTGTCGATCATCTCGATGACCGCGTCGGCCCCGGCGAAGATGCGCGGGAGCTTGAAGTCGCCGCTGGAGTAGCCGCGCTTCTGCGCCTCGGCGTACAGCGCGAGCTGCAGGTCTTCCACGGCCGTCGGCCTGCTGACGGCGACGGCGTCGACCTGGTGCGCCAGGGCCTGGGCGGCCAGCGCGGCGGGGTCGGAGCCGCCCGCGGCGATCCCGGCGACCCGGAACAGCTCCGGGTTACGGGCCGCGACGTCGAGGGCCTGGGCGCCGACCGAACCGGTCGAACCGAGCACGAGCACACTTCGCGAGGTAGTCATCGGGGGTCATTGTCGCGCGGGGCCCGTCGGGCGCGTGCAGCCAGGTGTGGGATCATTCGCGGGCAAGCGAACCATCGGGTTTTGAGGAGTTGATCGTGGCGAGCAAGGCGGTCGAAAAGCGCGGCCGGGTGGGCGTCGACACCGTTGACCCCCACGACGAGCCGTCGGCCGAGTGGGGCTGGCACGGTTCCTTCCCGAAGGCGACGCGGATCGCGGGCTGGCTGAGCGCGATCATCCTGCTGGTGATGCTGTACGGCAACCACCACGGCTGGACCGAGAACCTGTGGCTGATCGGCCTGTCGCTGGCGCTGGTGTTCGGTCTCGTGATGGACATCCGCAAGCAGCGCACGGCCTGGCGCAAGTAGCACCTTCACGGCTCAATGGCCCCTGTTCTCCGTCGAGGACAGGGGCCATTCGCCGTCATGGACCCACAACTCGGCGGCGATCTTGACCGCGTCGTCGGCCTCGACCCCGTAGCGATGCCGGTACTTCGCCGCCGGCCGCTGGATCGCCGCGGCGACGTCCCCGATGGCGACGTCGTTCCAGGAGTCGCCGGGGAAGAACTGCCGCATCACGGCGAGGAACCTGCCGGTCGCCCAGACCGGATCGGTCCGCTGCGCGAAGGACCCCCAGCTCGCACGCTGCTGGAAGAGCCCGACGGAGTCGCCGAGTCCGCCGTCGAGGTTGGCGATGCTCGACTCGACGATCACCGTGGCGATCGCGATGGCCGCCGCGCGTTCGTTGAGGCCCGATCTCTGGACGGTCTCGACGACCGCTCTGGCGCACGACGTGTTGTACGGGTTCATGTAGCCGCGCATCTTGGTGCCGAGCTGCTGATTGAGCGCGCCCGCCGTGTCGGCGTCGTCGGCGGAGGCGCCCGCCTGCGCGCAGGGCAGGGCGACGTGGTCGACCTGGTCGGGGCGGATCTCGGTGGGCGGGAGCACGACGAGGGAGAGGGCGAGGTACGCGGCGGTGAGTGAGCTCAGCATGCGGTGGCCGTTCGGTGCAGGTGGTCGTGGGGGGGGGGGGGGGGTTTTTTTCCCCCCCCCCCCCCCCCCCCCCACGACCACCTGAACCGGCTCGGTACCGGCGCTTACCGGCCCCCGTCCGTGAAGCGCTACCCGACGACCACCCGATTGAGTTAGGTTCCCCCTCATGAAGCTGCGTTGGGGTGTCACCGCTGTCGTTTCCGCTCTCGCCGCCGTCCTGCTGCCGGGTGTGGCCACGGCCGCGCCCGCCGCCTCCGCGGGCTCACTGCCCATCGTGCGTTGCGAGTTCACGCCGACGCCGGAGAACCCCGCCGCCCGCCCGGTGTTCCGACCACTCCCCTTCGCGCTGACCCGCGGCACTATCGACGTCACGTTCCGCTTCAGCTACGGCCCCGTCACCGTGCGCCTGAACCGCGCGGGCGCCGCCCCGTGCGCCGCGCACAACCTGGCGAGCCTGGCCCTGCAGCGCTTCTACGACCACAGCCAGTGCTGGCGCCTGACGAACTCCGCGCGCCTCGGCGTCCTTCAGTGCGGCGACATCTACGAAGCCGAAAAGGGCGGGCCGGGCTACAAGTTCCCGGACGAGGTCGACGGCACCGAGACCTACGAACGCGGCACCATCGCCATGGGCAACCAGGGACCGGGGACCAACGGCAGCGAGTTCTTCATCGTGCACTCGTTCGCGAACATCCCGAAGAACTACTCGGTGATGGGCAAGGTCGTGCGGGGCATGGAGGTGCTGGACCGGATCGTGGCGAACGGCATCATCCCGACGGATCCGAACGTGCCTGGCGACGGGCTGCCCGCGAAGCCGGTGAAGATCCAGAAGGCGACCGTCGGCTTCTGAGGTCAGGCGTGCCCTTGCGAGTCACGGAGGATTTTCTCCTCCAGCAGGTATGCGAATCGAGGCACCTCGCTCCGCGGGAAGATAGCGTTCTCCCGCATGTACGAGGAGAGGTCGTCGGCACTGATCGCCGCGTCGAAGTGACCGTATCCTTCGCGAAACCACGCCTGCTTGTCCGTGAACCTCGCCCACAGGCGCTCCCAACCGTCGCCTTCGATGCTGGTGAAGCGATCGCGGGGCTGCATGGTGACGATCCGCCCTCCGCATCGCTCCAGCAAGCCCGCGATCAGCTTGCGCAACTCGCGTTCCAGCCCGGGCGGATTGGACAGCGCGAGACGCATGGAGACCTGCGCCCTCCCCCGGGCACCGTCGGCAGACTTCAACACTTCGAGATCGATCCAATGGTGCTCGTCTCGCATCTCGAAGTACTCGGCGCTCCCCCGCGCTTCCAAGGCATGCGTGGCCATCTCACGCACGACCGCCAGAGCCTCGTCACCGCTCTCCCGGGGCGACACGTGCACATAGTCGAACGCCCAAACGCCCATGCGTCCTCATACCCCCTGTCGACTTCGCCATCGCGGGCGAAATGATCGAACATGCCAGATCGAACACGGCGGCCACCGCCGAGTCAGGCGGGGGCGCAGCACATAGAACCTGACCTTAAGCCTTTAGAGTGACGTGTCCTTCCGGCCGCTTCAGGGGTACCAGTGATGATGACGCACGAGCAGTACCTCGCGACGAGGCGTTTTCCAGCCCTCGACGGTCTGCGCGCGATCGCCGCGCTCCTGGTCGTGGTGTTCCACTTCGGCGGACCGGCGTGGGCCGTCGCCAACGGCTGGGTCGGCGTCCACCTGTTCTTCGTCCTCTCCGGCTTCCTGATCACCACGCTGGCCCTCCGTGAAGAGTCCCGGAACGGGAAGATCTCGCTCACCGACTTCTACCTCCGGCGAGCTTTCCGGATCCTGCCGGTGTACTTCGCCGTGCTGGGCATCGTCGTCGTGTTCATCTACCTCCGTGGCGGCTTCCACACCACCGGTTTGGCCGACGCGATGCCCTACTACCTCACGTTCACGAACGAGTTCGTGACCAACGCGCCCTTCACCCAGTCCTGGACGCTCGGGGTCGAGCAGAAGTTCTATCTCGTCTGGCCGTTCCTGGCCTTCGGCATCGCGGCGCTGGGCTTCCCGAAGCGCCTCGGCCTGGCACTCGGGCTGGCGGCGTTGATGACCGCGTTGATCCCCGTCCTGCCGTACTCCGGCGCGTACGCGCCCATCCTCATCGGCTGCGCGCTCGCCATCGCCTTGCACCATCGGAAGGGGTTCGCCGCGCTTCGCGTCTTCACCCATCCGGTCGCGAGCGTGCCCGTGCTCGCCGCGCTCGTACTGGTGCAGACGAACCTGACGAGGATCGAGGCCGTCCTCGGCGACGGCGGCACGACCGGCGTTCTCGTCTACGCCGTGCTGGCCGCGCTGCTGATCACGTCGCTGATCCCGCGCGGCCCGATCGCGTGGTTCCTTTCCACACCGCCGATGCGGTTCATCGGCGAGCGGTCGTATTCCGTCTATCTCCTGCAGGGAATCGTCTCGACGGTCGTCGCGGGCTCGATTCCCCAGCTCGGCACCGCCCGGACCCTCACCGCGGTCGGCGTGACCATCGCCGCCCTCATCGTGGCCGACGTGCTTTACCGCTGGGTCGAGGTGCCGATGATCGACGTCGGCCGCAAGCTGGTCGCCCGTCGCAAGGCACGAATCGGCGACCAGGACAAGCCGTCGGCACCGGATCCCACGGTGCGGGATACCCATCCCGTCCTGGCCAGCGGCTGAGTGATTCGGGCGAAGCGCCCTTGTCCAGATCCGGTACTCTGGTCGCCAAGGTCGAGAGGCGCTGCAACGGACCGCTGAGTCCGCCACGCTCGGCCCCGGACATCACCGCAAGGGCGCCTCCCACGACATGGGAGGAGCGCTGGATGGAAACGACCGCCCTGCGAAAGCTGCTGGATGAGCGCATCGTCGTGCTCGACGGCGCGTGGGGGTCGATGCTCCAGAACGCCGGCCTCAAGCCAGAGGATTACCGCACCGAGCGGTTCCAGGAACACCCCCGTGACATCACGGGCGACCCCGACCTGCTGAACATCACCAGACCGGACGTCGTCCGCGACATCCACCGCCAGTATCTCGACGCCGGCGCGGACATCACGACGACGAACACGTTCACCGCCACCACCATCGGCCAGGCGGACTACGGGCTCGAGAACCTCGCGTACGAGATGAACCTCCGCGGCGCCCAGATCGCGCGCGAGGCGGCGGACGCGGCGGGCGGGAAGTTCGTCGCCGGGTCGGTCGGGCCCCTGAACGTCACGTTGTCGCTGTCTCCGAAGGTAGAGGACCCGGCGTTCCGCGCGGTGACCTTCGACGAGGTCTACGCCTCGTACGCGGACCAGATCAAGGCGCTCGCCGAGGGCGGCGTCGATCTGCTGCTCATCGAGACCATCTTCGACACCCTCAACTGCAAGGCCGCGATCTCCGCCGCCCGCGACGTCGCGCCGCATCTGCCGCTGTGGATCTCGGTCACGATCGTCGACCTGAGCGGCCGGACGCTGTCCGGGCAGACGGTCGAGGCGTTCTGGAGTTCCATCGAGCACGCGGAACCGTTGCTGGTCGGTGTCAACTGTTCGCTGGGCGCCGAGGAAATGCGGCCGCACATCGCCGAACTGTCCCGCCTCGCGGGCACCTACACGGCCTGTCACCCCAACGCCGGACTGCCGAACGCGTTCGGCGGGTACGACCAGACGCCCGAGGAGACCGGCGGACTGCTCGGCGACTTCGCCACGTCGGGGATGGTCAACGTCGTCGGCGGCTGCTGCGGCACGACTCCCGCGCACATCAAGGAGATCGCCGACGCGGTCCGCGGGATGGCGCCGCGGACCGTCCCGGATCCGAAGGCCAGCACCCGGTTCAGCGGGCTCGAACCGTTCGAGATCGGCAAGGACACCGGGTTCGTCATGATCGGCGAGCGGACCAACGTCACCGGGTCCGCCAAGTTCCGCAAGCTGATCGAGGCCGACGACCACCAGGCCGCCGTCGACGTCGCGCTGGAGCAGGTGCGCGGCGGGGCGAACCTGCTGGACGTCAACATGGACGCCGACCTGCTCGACAGCGAAAAAGCGATGACCACCTTCCTCAACCTCATCGCCACCGAACCCGAGGTCGCCCGGCTGCCGATCATGATCGACAGCTCGCGGTGGACGGTCCTCGAAGCCGGGCTGAAATGCGTGCAGGGCAAGGGAGTCGTCAACTCCATCAGCCTCAAGGAGGGCGAGGAGCAGTTCCTCCAGCAGGCCCGGCGCATCCGCGACTACGGCGCGGGCGTGGTCGTGATGGCCTTCGACGAGCAGGGCCAGGCCGACACCGCCGACCGGAAGGTCGCGATCTGTGGTCGCGCCTACGATCTGCTGACGCAGAAGGCCGGTTTCGTCGCCGAGGACATCATCTTCGACCCGAACGTGCTCGCGGTCGCGACCGGTATCTCCGAGCACAACGGGTACGCCAAGGCGTTCATCGACGCGCTGCCGCGGATCAAGGAACGCTGTCCCGGCGTGCGCATCAGCGGCGGTATCTCGAACCTCTCGTTCTCCTTCCGCGGCAACAACATCGTCCGTGAGGCGATGCACTCCGCCTTCCTGCTGTACGCGGTGCGCGCCGGGCTGGACATGGGCATCGTCAACGCCGGGCAGCTCGCGGTCTACGAGGACATCCCCAAGGATCTGCTGGAACTGGTCGAGGACGTCCTCTTCGACCGCCGTGAAGACGCCACCGACAGGCTGGTCACCTTCGCGGAAACGGTCAGTGGCAAGGGAACCCAGCGTGTCATCGACCTGTCCTGGCGCGAAGGCACGGTCGAGGCACGGCTCAGCCACGCGCTGGTGCACGGCATCGTCGACTACATCGAAGACGACACCGAGGAAGCACGCCAGAAGCTGCCGAGGCCGCTCGAGGTCATCGAAGGTCCGCTGATGGACGGCATGAAGATCGTCGGCGACCTGTTCGGATCCGGGAAGATGTTCCTGCCGCAGGTGGTCAAGAGCGCCCGCGTGATGAAGCGGTCGGTGGCCTATCTCGAGCCGTACATGGAGGCCGAGAAGGAGAAGGCGCGCCTCGAAGGACGGGTAGAAACCCGCCAGGGCAACGGAAAGGTCGTCCTGGCGACGGTCAAGGGCGACGTGCACGACATCGGCAAGAACATCGTCGGCGTCGTCCTCGGCTGCAACAACTACGAGGTGATCGACCTCGGCGTGATGGTCCAGGCTTCGGTCATCCTGGACACCGCCGTCTCCGAGGGCGCCGACGCCATCGGCCTCTCCGGCCTGATCACGCCGTCGCTGGACGAAATGGTCAACGTCGCCACCGAAATGGAGCGGCGCGGGCTGAAACTGCCGCTGCTGATCGGCGGCGCGACCACGTCACGCCAGCACACCGCGGTCCGCATCGCGCCCGCGTACGAGAACACGACCGTGCACGTCCTCGACGCCTCCCGCGTCGTCGGTGTCGTCGGTGACCTGCTCGACGCGGACCGCGCCGAGATCCTCGACAAGAACAACCGGGCCGACCAGGAGAAGCTGCGTGAGCAGCACGCCAACAAGCAACGCACCCCGCTGCTGACGGTCGCGCAGGCCAGGGCGAACCCGGAGAAGGTGTCCTTCGACGAGGTCCCGACGCCCGAGTTCACCGGCGTCCGGTACATCTCGCCGACGCTCACCGAACTGCGCGAGATGGTCGACTGGACCTTCCTCTTCCTGGCCTGGGAGCTGAAGGGCAAGTACCCGGCGATCCTCTCGAACCCGGTCGCGCAGGAACTGTTCGACGACGCGAACACCCTGATGGACCAGATCGTCGCCGAGGAGCGGTTCCAGGCCAAGGGCGCGTACGCGTTCTGGCCTGCGCACTCCGAGGGCGACGACATCATCCTGGAGTCGGGAGTCAAGTTCCCGATGCTGCGCCAGCAGACGAAGAAGCCGCTGGAGCGGCCGAACCGCTGCCTGTCCGACTACATCGCCCCGGCCGGGGCGGGCGACCACCTCGGCG
This sequence comes from Amycolatopsis sp. NPDC031561, assembly GCF_055580625.1. Taxonomy (NCBI): domain Bacteria; kingdom Bacillati; phylum Actinomycetota; class Actinomycetes; order Pseudonocardiales; family Pseudonocardiaceae; genus Amycolatopsis; species Amycolatopsis sp. NPDC031561. The sequence goes on from NZ_JBVILA010000003.1 coordinate 114,573, forward strand.
GATTCGCGGTCACCATCCTCGGTGCCGAGGACTTCGCCGCCGAGTTCGAAGCGAAGCAGGACGACTACCGAGCCATCATGGTGAAGGCGCTCGCGGACAGGCTCGCCGAGGCGTTCGCCGAGTACATCCACCTCAAGGCACGGCGGGAATGGTTCGAGCCGGACGCCGATCCGAAGCTGGAAGACCTGCACGCCGAGAGGTTCCGCGGGATCCGCCCCGCGCTCGGCTACCCGGCCAGCCCGGACCACAGCGAGAAGCAGGAGTTGTTCGACCTGCTCGACTCCGACAAGCTCGGAATGATGCTGACGGAGTCCTTCGCGATGTCACCCGCGGCGAGCGTGTCCGGGCTGATCTTCGCCCACCCCGAGTCGAAGTACTTCACCGTCGGACGGCTCGGCAAGGACCAGGTCGAGGACTACGCCGCCCGGCGGGGCCTCGAACTGTCCATTATGGAGCAATGGCTGCGCCCGAACCTCGCCTACGAGCCCGAATGACACAATGATCAGGTGACTGCCGAGGGCTCGGACTTCCTGCAGCTGGACATCGGTGACGCGCCGCCGGGGCGCCGGTCGGACTGGCTGGCGTCGCGGCTGCGGCACGCCATCTCCGACGGCCGCCTGCCGGTCGGCAGCAGGCTGCCCGCGACCAGGGCGCTGGCCGCGGACCTGCGGGTCTCGCGCGGCGTGGTCACCGAGGCCTACCAACGGCTGGTCGAGGACGGCCACGTCGCCGGCCGCGGCCGCGCGGGCACCGTGGTCGTCGCGGCACCCGCGAGGACGAAGGAGCAAGCGGCACCCGGTCCGCCGTCGGCGGGCACGATCTTCCGGCCCGCCCCCGGGATCGGCGTCTTCGATTCACTGCGGTCGACACCGGCGAAGATCGACCTGTCCCCCGGCGTACCGGATCTGACGGCCTTCCCGAGGACGGCTTGGCTGCGCGCCGAACGCACCGTGCTCAACGACCTCTCGGCGGCGGCCTTCGGCTACGGCGACCCGCGTGGCGCGCCCGCGCTGCGGCTGGCCATCGCGCGCTGGATCGCCCGCACCCGGGGCATCACCGCCGACGCCGACGACGTCCTGATCGTCGCCGGCGTCGCGCAGGGTCTCGGGTTGCTGGCCCAGGTGCTGTGCGACAACGGGATCTCCGAGATCGCCGTCGAGGATCCGAGCTCGCTGGGCGCGCGGCAGCATCTGCACGACCGGCGGCTGGCGACGCCGCCGATCCGCGTCGACGAGGACGGGATCGACGTCGACGAGCTCGTCCGCAGCGGCGCGCCCGCCGTCCTGCTCACGCCCGCGCACCAGTTCCCGACCGGTGTCGTGCTCGGCGGGGAACGCCGTCGTGAGCTCATGCGCTGGGCCGCGGACGGCGGGCTGATCATCGAGGACGACTACGACGCCGAGCACCGCTACGACCGCCCGCCGGTCCCCGCGCTGCGCTCGATGCTGGCCGAACAGGTCTGCTACGCGGGCAGCGTGTCGAAGTGGCTCGCGCCCGCGCTCCGGGTGGGCTGGATGCTGGTGCCGCCGCGGTACCGGGACGAGGTGGTCGCGGCCAAACGGTTCGCCGACCTCGGCAACGCCGTCCTCCCGCAACTGGTGCTCGCGCATCTCATGGAATCCGGCGAGATGGAGCGGCAGCTGCGGTTCGTGCGCAAACGGCACCGCCGCCGGCGGGACGCGATGATCGAAGCGCTCCGGACCCATCTCCCGGACGCCGTGGTGCACGGCGCGGCCGCCGGTCTGCACCTGACGATCACCTTCGACGCCGAGTTCTCCGACCTCGACTTCGCCGCCGCCGCGCTGGAGCAGGGCGTGAAGGTGCAACCGCTGTCGTGGCACTGCCAGCGGCCGATGAATCCGGGTCTCGTCCTCGGCTACGGGGCCAGCCCGGCGAGTGACATCGCCGAAGGCATCGCCGTCCTGGGCAAGATTCCCCGCGTTTCGTCCTCTAGTTGCGGTAGTTCGCCGGCGAACTACCGCAACTAGAGGACGAATTGCCGGGGGAAGGGCAGGAGTGAGGACGGGTCCTCGACGTGGGCGTTGTGGCCGAGTCCCCGGAGTACGGCGGAGTGCGGGCTGAGCGCGCGAAGCTGCTCGGGGCGGCTCATGGGGTCGTGTTCTCCGGCCGCGAGGACGACCGGGCAGCGCGCCGCGCCGAGCAGGCCACGCATGTCGGGAGCGCCGACGCCGAACGCCCGGGGGTCGAGCGCCAGCCGCCAGCCGCCTTCGGTTTCGGCCACGCCGTCGGGATCCGCCTCGGCGATCCCGACCAGACCGGCGAGCTTGAGGAAGCCGCGTTCGGCGTCCTCACGGGTCGGGAACACCCTCGGCGGCTTGGCCGCCATGGCGGCCGCCCTCGAAAGGTCGCTCTCGCTCCATTCGACCTTGACGCCGACCGCGAACAGCCCGGCGACCTTCACCCCGAACCAGCCACTGGCCAGCGCGAGCCCGACCACGCCGCCCAGGGAATGGCCGATCACCAGCAGTGGACCGCGTTCCGGGAGCGCGTCGGCGACAGTCGCGGCCAGACCGCCGAACGAGTAGTGCGGCAACCGGGCCGATCCCCCGTGTCCCGGCAGGTCGGGCGCCAGCCAGCGATATCCCGGCTCCGCCATGAGGCCGTCCCAGACCGCTCCCGTCGCGCCGAGGCCGTGCAGCAGGAGCACGGCGGGGCCATCGGTTCCGGCGGTGCGCATCTTCAGGGTTTCCACCGGACGGATCTTTCCCCAGTCCCCCGTCCGCGGGCTAGTCCGTGTCGTGTGCGTCTGTTCGATGGGCTTCGTGATCCAGGTGGTTCCTGACGTCACGGGCGATTCGGCCTCGTACCGGGTTGTACTCGGCTGGATCGCTCGTGACGTCAGGGACCACTTGGGCGCGAAGACCGCGAACAGACGCGCACGACACGGGCTAGTGTTCGGAGCCGTGATCACCGATCCGGACACCTATACCCGGGGAGTGCCGTACGAGCACCTCGCGGCGCTGCGGCGGGAGTCGCCGGTCGTGCGGATGGATGATTTCTGGGCCGTGCTCCGACATTCGGACGTCAAGTACGTGCTGAAGAATCCGCAGCTGTTCTCGTCGCATCTGGGCGGGACGCAGATCCGGGATCCGGCGACCGAACAGGACCTCGGTTACGTCCGCCGGATGATGCTCAACATGGATCCGCCCGAGCACGCCCGGCTGAGGGGCCTGCTCACCAAGGCGTTCACGCCGCGCGCGATCGGCAGGCTGACCGAGCGGATCCACGGCTGGGCAAGGGATCTGATCACCGCGGTCGCGGCGGAACGGCGATGCGATTTCGCCGCCGTCGCCGCCGATCTCCCGCTGCTGACGCTCGCCGAGGTCTTCGGGATCCCCGAACAGGACCGGCGGCTGATGTACGACTGGAGCAATCGCGTGATCGGCTACCAGGACGCCGACTACGCGGTGAGCGCGACCGTCGAGGCGGGCGAGGTCACCGAGCTCGCGCGGGCGGCGCTGGCCGTGCGGCCGGTTCCGGGCCCGGACGGTGCGATGCCCGATCCGCGCACCCGCGCCGGGATGCCGGATCTCTACGCGTACGCCACCGCGCTCGGCGAGTACAAGCGACGGCACCCAGGCGACGACGTGATGAGCAACCTGATGGGTCACGTGGAATACGGAGGACGGGTCTCGATCGACGAGTTCGAGAATCTGTTCTGGCTGTTTTCCGTGGCGGGCAACGAAACGCTGCGCAACGGGATCCCCGGCGGGATGCTGGCGCTGCTGTCGCATCCGGACCAGTACCGGCGGCTGCTGGCCGACCGTTCGCTGCTTCCCGGCGCGGTGGAAGAGATGCTCCGCTGGTGGACGCCGGTCATGCACTTCCGCCGGACCGCGACCGAAGACGTCGTCCTGTCCGATGTGGACATCCGCGCGGGTGACAAGGTCGTCGTCTGGTTCTCGTCGGCGAATCGCGACGAGTCCGTTTTCGAGGCCCCGGACCGCTTCGACATCGGCCGGACGCCCAACGACCATCTGACCTTCGGGCACGGCCCGCATTTCTGTCTCGGCGCCCAGCTCGCCAGGGTTCAGCTGCGCGCGATGTTCGAAGCGGTCCTCGACCTGCCCGGCGAGGTGGAACTCGACGGCGCCCCGGTGCGGTTGCGGTCGAACTTCCAGAACGGGCTGAAGTCCCTGCCAATCCGCTGGTAGCGAAAGGCCCCTTCCCGCCCCCGAGCGCGGGAAGGGGCCATCACCCCCTGGTCATTCGGCCGCGGCGAACTCCGGTTCGGCGACGGCGGAGCGGGCTTCGGCCTTGCGCAGGCCGACGACCCCGGACAGCGCCACCAGGACACTGATCACGGCGATGCCGGTGACGACGGTCAGCGCGGGCGCCAACCCGTTCAGCAGCGCGGCCGGGCCGGTGGCGCCACCCGCGTTGCCGGTCAGGACCGCGGTCACCACGGCGAGGCCGATCGCACCGCCGACCTGGATCGACGTGTTCAGCAGGCCGCCGGCAAGCCCCTGCTCGTCGTCGGAGATGCCGTTGGTCGCCTGGATGTTGAGCGAGGAGAACGCCAGCATGAAGCCGACACCCAGCAGGATCATGCTCGGCAGCACCGAACCGGCGTAGCTGGAACTCTCGTCGATCCGCAGGAACAGCGCGTACCCGATGACGTGGGCGACGACTCCGGCGAGGATCGTGCGCGGCGTGCCGAGCCGGTCGATCAGCGGCTCGATCCTGGGCGAACCGAAGGCCACGATCAGCGCGGCGGGCAGGAATCCGAGCGCGGTCTGCAACGCGGACCAGCCGAGGACGGTCTGCAGGTACAGCATGACCACGAACTGGAAACCGATGTAGGCGCCGAAGAACGTCGCGCCGCCGAGGTTGGCGCGGGCCAGCGGGCCCGAGCGCAGGATGCCGAGGCGGAGCAGCGGGTGCTTGCTGCGCTTCTCGATGAGCACGAAGGTGACGAGCAACGCGAGCGCGAGCGCGAACGTGATCAGCGTCCTCGGGGAGGCCCAGCCGATCTCCGGCGCCTCGACCACGGCGAAGACCAGCAGGAGCGAACCGGCGGCACCGGTGATCGCGCCGGGGAAGTCGTAGCCGCCACCCTCCTGCGGGCGGTAGGACGGGATCAGCTTGACAGCGGCGGCCAGCGCGGCGAGCGCGATCGGCACCGGCAGCAGGAACGTCCAGCGCCAGCCCACCTCGGTGAGCAGACCGGAGAACACGAGGCCCGCGGAGTAGCCGCTGGCACCGAAGACGGCGAAGATGCTGATCGCCCGGTTGCGGGCGGGGCCTTCGTGGAAGGTCGTGGTGATGATGGACAGCGCGGCCGGCGCGGTGAACGCGGCGGCGAGGCCCTTGATGAAGCGGGTGGCGATCAGCAGCGCGCCGTCGTCGACGAGACCGCCGAGCAGGGAAGCGACCGCGAAGACCGCGACGGCGACGAGGAAGACCCGGCGCCTGCCGAGCAGGTCGGCGGTGCGCCCGCCGAGGAGCAGCAGGCCGCCGTAGCCGAGCACGTAGGCGCTGATGACCCATTGCAGGGCACCGGTGGAGAGACCGAGTTCGGCCTGGATGGACGGGAGGGCGACGGCGACCATCGACACGTCGAGCGCGTCGAGGCCCACGACGACGGACACAGTGAGCAGGACACCCCAGAGGCGCGCGTCCCACCTTGTAGAGCTGGTGGACAGCTGCACGGAAGAACTCATGATCCGTACAGTACATGCACACGCATCTAATGCAAGTGCATTTAATGACTTTGCATAAAATTCATGTGCATGCTATCTTGGGCCGCGTGAGCGACGTCGCCGAACAAGACCTGCTGCAGGAGTGGCACGCCCTGTCCGCACGGCACGCGGCGGTCTTCGGACGGCTCGAGTGCCGGCTCCAGGAGCGCCACGGCCTCGGCGTCACTGAATTCGAAGCCCTCGAACGCCTGGTGAACTGTGTCGTCGGCAAATGCCGCGCGGCCGATCTCACCGAGGTCGTCCACTTGAGCCAGAGCGCCACTTCGCGACTCGTGGCCCGCCTCGAGCGCGAGGGGCTCGTGCAGCGCGCTCTCTGCGAGTCGGACCGGCGCGGGATCTTCGTCGTCGTGACCGACGAAGGCCGCCGTCGCTACGAAGAGGCGAAGCCGACCCACCGGGCGACGCTGAACGAAACCCTCACCGTCGAGGCTTGAGTCACTTCTCGCCGATTTTGACCGCGGTCAGGGTGATCACCGCGTCGGCGGCGACTTTCGTCCCCGGCGCCGGGTCCTGACCCGTCTGGACCCAGTTCCGGTCCATCACGAGCATCCGGCCCTTGCCGCTCCCGTCGACTTCGCGCAGGTTGTACAGACCAGCCGCCTGCATCGCGTCCTGCGCGTCCTGATGGTTCATCCCCGAGACGTCCGGGACGGTGACGAGCTTGGCGGCCGCCGTTGTCGGAGCGCTCGCCCGGCTGGACGGCTGCGCGCTCACCACCGTCTCCGTGACGGTCGCCGGCGCCCCCGGCCGCGGGTTCGGAGCACCGCACGCGGCGAGACCGAGCGCGCCGACGGCGAGAAGCAGGGCGATCCGGCAGGCGGTCTTCGTCATCCCGGGACTCCAGTCTGTGGTGATGAGACCGAAGAGAGTCGTGCCAGGGTGGCTGATCGTTAGCACCCGATCAGGGCCACCGAGGTAAAGAATGTTTGACATGGTGTCTAGAACTCTTTACCTTGGACCGCGTGGCACTGGAAGAGAAGCGCGCGTGGATCATGCTCGTGGTCACGGTTTTCGCCTACGCGGCGTACCTGATCGTCGTCCTCGGCGGGGCGAGATCCGGCCCGCTCGCCGATGTCCCTTACGTGGCACCGTTGCTGTGGACGATCGGGGCGGCCATCGTGGCCTCGATCGTGCTGCACATCGCGGCGTCGGTCACCTCACCGCGTGACGCGGGGCGCAAAGACCAGCGAGACCGGGAAATCGGCCGGTTCGGTGAGCACGTCGGGCAGTCGTTCGTCGTCATCGGCGGCGTCGCGGCGCTCGTCATGGCGATGGCGGAACTGGACCACTTCTGGATCGCCAACACCGTGTACCTCGCCTTCGTCCTGTCCTCCCTGCTCGGTTCGATCGCGAAGATCGCCGCTTACCGCCGGGGATTCCAGACATGGTGAAACCGACCAAGGTCATGAACTCGATCCGCGGCCTGCGCTTCGCCGCCGGCGAGATGACGCAGGCGCAACTGGCGGATCGGATCGGCGTCACACGCCAGACGGTCATCGCCATCGAACAGGGCCGCTACTCGCCGTCCCTCGAGATGGCCTTCCAGATCGCCCGGGTGTTCGGCGTCGGGCTCGACGACGTTTTTCAGTACCCAGACTAGGAAAGAGGCCCCCATGAAGGCGATCGTCCAGCACGAGTACGGCACGACGGAAGTCCTGAAGCTGATCGATCTGCCGGATCCCGAACCGGGACCGGACGGTGTCGTCGTACGGATCCGCGCGGCTGCCGTCGATCCCGGAGTCTGGCATCTCATGGAGGGCACGCCGTATCTGGTGCGCTTGATGGGCTTCGGCGTACGGAGACCGAAGGCCCGGGTCCGCGGCCTCGACTTCGCCGGTGTCGTGCACGCGGTCGGCGGCGACGTCACGCGATTCCGGCCCGGCGACGAGGTTTTCGGCACCTGTCAAGGTTCTTTCGCCGAGTACGCACTGACCACAGTGGACAAACTCGCGCGGAAACCCGGACGGCTCGGGTTCGAAGAAGCCGCGGCCGTCCCCATCTCCGCGTTCACCGCCCTCCAGGCGCTTCGCGACAAAGGGAAGGTCGCGCCCCGGCAAAAGGTCCTGATCATCGGCGCGGGCGGTGGCGTCGGCACGTTCGCGGTGCAGATCGCCAAGGCTTTCGGCGCCACGGTCGACGGGGTGTGCGGGACGGGCAAGGTGGATCTCGTCCGGTCGCTCGGCGCGGACAGGGTGTTCGACTACACGCGTGAGGACTTCGGTGGCGGCTACGACCTCATCCTCGACACCGCGGGCAACCGGTCGCTGACTTCGCTGCGGAAAGCCCTCACCCCGCGCGGCACCCTGGTCATCGTCGGCGGCGAGGGCGACGGGCGGTGGATCGGGCCGGTGGGCCGCAACCTGCGGGCACTGTTCCTCGGGCCGTTCGTGAAACAGAAGCTCCTCGGCCTGTTCTCCACGGAGAACCAAGACGATCTCCAGACGCTTCGCGCGCTCATCGAGGCGGAGAAACTGACGCCGGTCATCGACCGCTCCTACTCGCTGACCGAGGTGCCCGAAGCCATCCGCTACGCGAGCGAGGGACACGCGCGCGGCAAGGTCGTCATCACCGTCTGAATGTTCTCCCTCGCGTTCACCCCCGGCCATCTTGGGCGTGTTCGGTGTGGGACGACCCACCACGAAGCCGAGGGAGACCACCGATGTCCGTCAACCGCCGGGACCTGTTGCGAGGCGCCGCCACCGCCGGTGCGCTGGGGCTGGCCTGGCCGTTGAGTTCGCGGATGACCGTCGCGCAGGCGGAGGAGGCCGCCGCGGCGCTGGGCGCGACGTGGGACGAGGCGCCGTTCACGCTCGGCGTCGCGTCCGGCGACCCGGTGCCGTACGGCGTCGCGCTCTGGACCAGGCTCGCGCCGAAACCGATGGAGTTCGAGCAGCCGCTCGAAGACACCGTCGAGGTCGGCTGGGAGGTCGCCACCGACCGAGGTTTCCGCCGCCGCGTGGCACGCGGGACTGCGCCGGCCACCGCCGGGCTCGGGCACAGCGTGCACGTCCCGGTGTCCGGGCTGGAGCCGGGCTCGCAGTATTACTACCGCTTCCACGCGCTCGGCAAGGTCAGCCGGGTCGGCCGCACCCGCACCGCGCCCGTCGGGCCGGTCCGGCGGGTGCGGTTCGCCTCGGCGAACTGCCAGGCGTTCCACGACGGGTTCTACGCGGCCCACGCCGGGATCGCGCGGGAGGACCTCGATTTCGTCGTCCACCTCGGCGACTACGTCTACGAACACGGCCAGGTCGGCGGGAACCCGCTGCGCGACCACGAAGGCCCCGAGGTGCTGACGCTGCCTGCGTACCGGCGGCGGCACGCGCTCTACAAGTCCGACCCCTCGCTGCGGGACGCTCACGCGGCCCACCCCTGGTTCATCACCTGGGACGACCACGAGGTGGTCAACGACTACAGCGGCACCACCCCGGCGCTGCAGGCCCGGCGATCGGCGGCGTACCAGGCCTGGTTCGAACACATGCCGGTGCGCCCGGACCACCCGGCGAGCCCGCGGATCCACCGGCAGCGCCGCTGGGGCGACCTGCTGGACCTGTCCATTTTGGATCTCCGGCAGTACCGGTCGGCGCAGAACCTTCCCGACGGCACGATCCTCGGCGCGGACCAGAAGGCGTGGCTCAAGGATCAGGTGACCGGCGCCGGTGAGGCGTGGCACTGCTGGGTGAACTCGATCATGCTCAGCCAGCTGGCGAAGCCGGGTGGCGGCGGCTACATGTTCACCGACCAGTGGGACGGCTTCCTCGCCGAACGCAAGGAGGTGCTGACCCACGTCGCCCAGAGCGGCCTCGAAGACCTCGTGGTGATCACCGGCGACTGGCATTCGGCGTTCGTCGACGACATCCGCCCCGACTTCGCCGATCCGGCCACCCCGGTGATCGGCACGGAGTTCACCGCGCATTCGGTCTCCTCCGGCGCCTACTCCCCCGAATGGAACGCCACGAACGGGCCGAAGATGGGCGCGGCGAACCCGCACCTCAAGTACTTCGAGGGCAACCGGTACGGCTACGACGTCTACGAGGTCACCCCGCGCCGCTGGAGCACGCACATGCGGGTGATCGGCGACCGACGCGACCCGCGTTCGCCGGTGAGCACCCTGACGACGTTCCACGTCGACCGCGGCAGGCCCGGGTCCTATGAGGACAGGGCCACGATCACGTCCCCCGCGCAATACCGGCGACGCTAGGCCAAAAGGGGACCGGGAACTCAGAAGGGGGTCGGGGGACGCTCTTTCGGAGCAGCGCGGCTCACCGCACGCGTTCTCGTTTCACCTGCCCGATGAATTCACGACAATTCTTCCGTGCGGCTAATCTGAGCTTTCCATTGGGAACGATCCCCGGGAGAAAGCAATGAAGAAGAGAATCGCCGCTTTAGTCATGGCCGCCTTCTCGGCGGCCGGAATCCTGGCCGGTTCACCGGCCTCCGCGGCGACCGAAAGCCCCTTCCCGCCCTACGGGTGCGACAGCAACCGCTTCGGAATCCTCTTCGGCGAGGGGATTTCCACGACCTGCTTCTCCCTGCCGAGGTACTCGGAAACCTATCGAGTGGTCGCTCACTGCGCGTCGGGGTCATCCTTTTGGTACACCGCCGGCCATTGGGTTCCGCGCGGTTTCGGACCGTCGACGGCGGAATGTCACGGCGGACTGCTCGCGAACGCCTACGTCGCGGGATATCACGTAGACGATCTCTAATATTTCGCTAATACGATGTTGATCTTGACCCGGGTCCCCACCGGTCCACTTCCGCGGTGAGCCAGCGATGGAGGGAAAAGGCCAGTTCGACCGGCGCGTCGTACTGGATCAGATGCCCGGCGTCCGGAATGACGTCCAAGAGTGCGCCGGGAATCGCGTTCGCGAGTTGTTCCGCCCGGTCGACCGGGATCCAGGTGTCTTCCGCGCCCCAAATCACCTTCACCGGCAGCGCGAGTTCGGGATAGCGATCCTGGATCTCGTCGGTGTACCGGACGTCCGCCTCGGCGATCTGCCGGTAGAAGGCGCGTTGTCCCTGCTCGTCCAGCCAAGGGCCGGTCAGCGTGGCCAGTTGCTCGCCGGTGAGACCACGATGGGAGGCCGTCCCGATATAGGACTCCAGCGCACCTCGGTGCACCGTCGGGGGCTGCGCCTGGAAGACCTCGGCGTTCTCCGCGACGAGCCGGAAGAATTCCGAACCCCACGGCCGCAGCGCGACGACGTCCACCAGGGCGAGTGAGGCGTATTCGGCACCGTGCAGCAGGTTGGCGCGCAGCGAGACGGCGCCGCCGTAGTCGTGCGCGATCACGTGCGGGGCCGTCAGTCCCCAATACGCGAGCAGGTCGGCGAAAAGCTCGCCCTGCGTGCCGAGATCGACCGCGTGACCGGGCTCCTTCGACGAGCGGCCGTACCCCGGCATGTCCCAGACATGGACGGCGAACTCCTCGCTGAGCGCTCGCGCGAAAGGCGCCCACAGCTGTGCCGACCACGGTGTCCCGTGGCACAGCACCACCGGGGCGCCTTCGCCGAGTCGTTCCCACGCCACCGAACGGCCACGCCACTCGAACGATCGCGACAACGCCAGTTCACCGAAACCCATGGTCGCGATCGTAGTAGCGCCCGCCCGCTCAGTCGGGCAGATGCAGTTCCGAATGCCGCTTGGACAGCATCTCCGCCAGTTCCCGGAGTTTGATGTTCATGTTCTGCGACGTGTTCCGCAGCACCTCGAACGCCTCGGCCGCGTCGATCCCCCGCCGCGCCATCAGGATGCCCTTGGCCTGTCCGATCGCGTCCCTGCTGTCCAGTGCCTGCTGGAGCTGTTCCTCCTGGAGCTGACCGCGTGTGACCGCGTGCGTGGTCGCCAGCGCCAGCGACGCGTGTGTGGCCAGCAGCAACAGCACATCGCGATCGGCCCTGGCGATGCCGTGCGGACGTCGCGAGTAGACGTTCAGCGCGCCCGAAAGCTGCGAACTCGACGCCTCGGGCAGCAAGGCTGTAGAGACCAGCGAGTGGAAACCGAGCGCCGCGGCGGCCGGCCCGAACCGCGGCCAGCGCGCGTCCTCGGCGAGGTTGTCGCTGAAGGCGGCCGCCGGTCCCGAAACCCGCGCGGCCTCGACGCAGGCACCCTCGCCGTACTGGTACTGCAGCTGGTCCAGTTCGCGCGCGATCTCGTCGGTCCGCACCGGCGTGTGGAACGCACCGTCGGGATCGAGGAGGGTGACACTCACCAGATCCGCGCCCGGCACCAGGTCACGAGTCGCGAAGACCACTCGTTCGAGTACCGCCGCGACCGAGCCGGAATCCAGCAACGCCCTGGTCAGGGACACGAATTGGCTAACCAGTGGCCCGGCGATGAGCCGAGCGCCGTTTTCGGAGGTCACCGGCAGTTCGCCGTCGCCGACATCCTCGACGAATCGGTTCTTGTCCTGCTGCCAGTCGATTTCATCGGCCAAAGCCCGCCTCTCCCACTTCTGCACATCGGCGTGATGCACCACGGGAGTCACCGGCTGGAACCGGCGCCGAGCGCGCACCATCAACCGCCGCAACCAACCCGGTTACCGGCGGATCGGCGCTAACTTCTCAACGCTCAGAACCGCTTTCGGAAGCCGACCTTAGCCGAATGGGATCACCCCGCCTACCGCGACCCACGTTCGGCCCGTCCCGGATCACCCCTACCGGGCACGCCGACCAGGCACCGCTCGGCCACCTGGCGTAATTTCACGTTCTCCTGCGGCTCGGGGTCCGTTCATGCCCGCTCATGTTTCGGACCGGGCACCGGTTGGTACCCGGCTGGTGTCGTCGAGAACTCGGGGGTGATCACCGTGGCTTCGCTCCAGGCAGAGGAGCAGCGCCGGATCGTCGCGGCTTGTTTCGCGCGGACCGGACTCACCGTCGAGCAGCTGTGGCTGAGATATTTCGCTCTCGGCGGCGACGTCAGCGAAGTCGAGCTGGACGGCTTCCTGCAGGAGCTGATCCCCCTGCCCAGGATCCAGCGGGACATGGTCGCCCACGCGGTCAACGAACGGCTCGACGAGGTCTCCGGCGTGCGCCGGGCCCCCTACAGCCGCGCGACCGGCGAGGACTTCCGGCCTCGCGGGCCGTTGGCCGCGCTGGTAGGGCTCCTCGACGGCGCCCACCGTGCCTCCCCCGAGCGGCTGCCCGAGATCATCGCCGCGGCGGGCCGGGCACTGGACCTCGAGATCACCGTCTATCTCGCCGACTACGACCAGCGGCAGCTCATCCCGCTTCCCGGCGAGTCGCCGACCGTCAGGGCATCGCTGGCCATCGAGGCCAGCACCGCGGGCGAGGCGTACCGGCACGCCGGCACCCTGCTGGTCGAGGAGCCGGGCGGACCACGGTTGTGGATCACCCTGCTGGACGGTGACGAGCGCATCGGCGTGCTCGAAGTCGAGGCCGGTCCGGACGCCGACCTCAACGACCCCTCGCTGCGAATCCAGTGCCAGTGGCTCGCGTCGCTCTCCGGCCACCTCATCGCGGCCGCGATGAGGTACGGCGACGGCCTCGACATGCTGCGGCGACGGCGGCGGCGCGGCCCCATCGCGGAGCTGCTCTGGCAGAACCTGCCCCCGTTGACCGCGGCGACGCGCGACGTCGTGGTGGCGGGCGGTGTCGAGCCCACTTACGACGTTCGCGGCGTCACCTTCGACTACGCGCTCTCCGAAACGACAGCGTGGCTGGCGATCTTCGACGCCGGACGGGACACCCTGTCCGCGGGCCTGGCGGCCTCGGCGGCGCTCGCGGCCTACCGGTCCGCCCGTCGCGAAGACCTGGACCTACGCGGCCAGGAAGCCGCTGTCGACAAAGCGCTGTCGACGCAGTTCGGCGACGGCGTCACGGTCCGCGGCACGCTGGCCGAACTGAACCTCGCCGACGGCGGGCTCCGTTACCTCGATGCGGGAGGCATCCCGCCGCTCGTGTTCGGCCACGACCGCCAACAGACCACATTGGACAGCATGGAGCGCCCGCCGTTCGGCGCCGGGGCGCCCGGCCGGATCGGGACCGCCCGGCTGCGGCCCGGAGATCTGCTGGTCCTGCACACCGAAGGCCTCTCCGGCGCACGTGCCGCCGACGGCGAACGGTTCGCGTTCGCCGACTGCCTGGACGACAACCTCGGGCAGGTTCCACCCGAAACCGCCCGTTGCGTCCTACAGGCGGCGAAGTCCCACTGCGGCAACGTTTTCACCAGCGACGCGGGGCTGCTGATCGCTCGGCGGCCGGGCCGGAGCTGAGACGGCTCAGCCGCTGAATTCGACGTCCGCTGTCGCGACCGTGCCTCCCTTCCGGCCCGGCGCGACCTGGTACCGCCAGTACAGGTTCGTATGCGCGATGACCTGCGCCGGCTCGGGCGCACCCCATTCCGACTTGTCCACGGTCGTATGCGCGTCGCCGACCAGCGTCGCGTCGTATCCCCGGACCAGGGCGCCGTGCAACGTCGAGCGAATGCAGGCGTCGGTCTCCGCCCCGACGACCACGAGACGCCCGACACCGCGTTCGGCGAGCACCTTCTCCAGATCGGTGTCCTCGAAGGAATCTCCATAGGATTTGTCGACGAGCGGCTCGGCGTCTTCCCGGGTCAGCTCGCCGACGAGGCACCACTCCTCGCTCCCTCGCACGAGTTCTTCGTCGGAATGCTGCACCCACACGACCGGCACGTCTTCCCGTCGCGCGCGGCCGACGAGAGCGGCGATGTTCGCCACCACCGCGTCGCGCTCGTGGCCCTCGTCGACGACGCCGTTCTGGACGTCGACGACCAAGAGCGCGGTGTTCGGGCGGTTGTCGAGAGTGGTCATGACAGGGTGTCCCTCCTGGTCAGGCTGCTGTGGCAGACCTTAACCCGGAGCACCGACAGGAACAGTCGATCAAACCGCCGGAACGGCCAGGGCCTTCGCGTTGCGCCGGACGTCGGACCACGCACCGTCCCGGCACAAGCCGCAGGAAGCACCGAAGAACTCCGTGCGGGCTCGCTCGTCGCCGGACAGCCAGAACCGGAACCACGCCGTGATCGCGCCGCGGAACCCGCCACCGTCACCGACGGGCGTGAAGTGGGTCGCGCCGGCGAGTTCGCCGTAGATCGCGGGCACCTGGTCGGCGAGGCGGTACCGCGGGATGACCAGGAGCGCGGGAATGACGATGGTGTCGAACTGCCCTCCGAGGAAGAACGAAGGCCCCTTCAAGGCCGTGGCGGAGCCTTGTGGCCCCGGCTCGATCGGGATCGTGGCGGTGATGCGGGGATCCGCGCCGGCGGCGATCGCCCCGCCGCCGCCCTGGGAATGACCGGTCGCACCGATGTGCGCGGTGTCGATCTTCCCTTCGTAACGGCTGCCGGGACGGGAGTTCTCGGCGATCAGGGTGGTGGCTCCGGCCAGCATTTCCTTGCCGGAGCCCGCGTTCGGTGTGTCGGCGGCCGCGACCACGAAACCGTGGGAGGCCAGATGGCGCAACAGGCCGTCGTAGATCTTCGGGTTCGCGCCGGTTCCGTTGCCCCACAGGATCACCGGGTGCCTCTCCAGCCGCGAGGGCCGGTACACGGTGTGCGTGCTGTCGAGGGCTTCGACGGTCACCGCGAAGGGACCCGGTTCGCTCCACTGGTCCGCGATCCCGGTCGTGGCCGCCGCGGCGGGCGCGATGCCCACGGTCGCGAGCACGACCATTCCGGCGATCAGTGTCCGTTCCCGAAGCCTCGTCATGGTGGTCACCGTCCCGTTCCGCCCGGGCCCCGTTGCCCGCGACGCTCCCTTCCCAGGGTGTCGGCCCGGTCACCGTACGTCCATGGGGCCGATCACAAGATCAGGCGAACGAGTCTTGTGACCGGCCCCAAAAGCAGGGGCTACTTTGCCCTTCTCCTCACTACGCGAACGTCGAGAGACCGTCCAGCAACCTGTCGACGTCTTCGGCGCTGGTGTACGGCGCGAGCCCGACCCGGAGCGCCGGATTCTCCAGCTTCAAGGCCGCGAAGACTTCGTAGGCGTAGAAGGATCCCGCCGGGGCGACGACCTGCCTCTCGGCGAGATGCTGCTGCGCCTCGCGCTCGCGGCCGCCGAGACCCATCAGGAGGGTCGGGGTCCGGTCGGCCGCCTTGCAGTGGACGGTGACGGTGTCTTCCAGCCCCTTTTCCAGCTTGGTGCGCAGCGTGATTTCGTGGTCGTGCAAGGAATTCAGCGAATTCGTCAGGCGTTCCCGCCGCGATCCGCCCGCTGCCGGGTCGAGGGCGGCGAGGAAGTCCACCGCGGCCGTCGCGCCCGCGAGGATCTCGTAAGGCAGCGTGCCGAATTCGAAGCGTTCGGGCACGGTGTCGGGCGACGGCATGAGCTTGTCCGGTTCGACGGTTTCGAGGAGGGCAGGCGACGCGCCGAGCACCCCGCAGTGCGGGCCGAGGAACTTGTACGGCGAGCAGACGAAGAAATCCGCGCCCATCGCCGGAACGTCCACCAGCTCGTGTGCGGCGTAGTGGACGCCGTCCACGAACACCAGCGCCCCGGCGTCGTGGGCGAGGTCGGCGATCCGGCGGATCGGCGGCTTGGTGCCGAGGACGTTCGAGGCCGCCGTGACCGCGACCAGCCTCGTCCGCTCGGTGAGGACAAGGGAGTCGAGGTCGAGTTCGGTGGTTTCGGGGTCGATGTCGAGCCAGCGGACGGTCAGCCCGGCCCGTTCGGCGGCCTGGACCCAAGGCCGGACGTTGGCGTCGTGGTCGAGGCGGCTGACGACGATCTCGTCGCCCTCGCGCCAGTTTTTGGCCAGGTGCCGGGAAAAGTCATACGTCAGCTGGGTGGCGCTGCGGCCGTGGACGATGCCTTCGGCCGGCAGGTTCAAGAAATCGGCATAGGCGGCGCGAAAGCCCGAGACGGCTTTCTCCGCGTTGAGCTCGGACGGGCTGACCGTGCCCCGGTTCGACAGCGGGCCGGTCAGCGTCCCGGCGATGGCGTCGGCGACGGACCGGGGTGTCTGCGTGCCCGCGGGTCCGTCGAAGAAAGCGGTTCCGTTGGTGAGGGACGGGAAGTGAAGCCGGAGGGCTGCGACGTCGATGGCCATGACCTCGACTCTGACACCCGGTCCGGCACCGAGTAAACGCTTCGTGGCCAGAACTTTCGCCGGCCACGAAGCGTCCCGGACTCAGTACAGCGTCAGCCGGTACGCGCCGGACTGCGCGGTGCCCGCGAAGAGATACCGGCCGTCCGCGCTGATCGCCATCGAGAGCACCCGCGGGTCGGGCAGCGCACCCGGCAGCGGCGACCAGGTGCGGCCGAAGTCCGTGCTGCGCAGCACGCCTCCCCCGGTCGCGCTGCTCGCGAACCACACCCTGAAGTCGAACGGATGCGGCAGGATCCGGCTGATCTCCCGGGGATCCCCACCGTCGCGGACCCGGCGGAACGTCCGGCCGTTGTCCTCGCTGAGCAGCAGACCCGCACCACCGACGAGGACACGCCCGCCACCCCAGCGGCTCACCGAGATCGAACTGACCGGTTCGTCGGAGACACGGGTCCAGGTCTTGCCGCCGTCATCGGACCTGGACAGGCCTCCGGAGTCCCCGCCCCAGACCCGGTTCGCGTTCCAGGGGTCACCCGCGAACGCGATGAACCCGTTGTCGGTGGTGAGCTTTTCCCAGGTCTTCCCGGCGTTGTCGCTGCGGTAGAGCACATAGCCGCTGGGCGCGAAAGCCGAGACGAGAAGCCGGTCCGGGTCGGCCGGATGCGCGAAGATCGCCCTGGGGAGACCTTCCTTCGCCTTCGCCGCGAACTGCCAGGTGCGGCCGCCGTCGCCACTGCGGAGCACGTCGAGCGAGAACCCGTTCCGGGTGACCTGCCAGACCACGTCCGGACGGCTCGGCGAGACGGACAGACGCGCGTCCTCGTGCAGCCGGTCGGTGGGGTGCGACTGCCAGGCCCTGTCCGCGGCGGCGATCTTGCCGCGCGGAAGCGGGGTGTTGTAGATCTCCTGCACACCGGCCGCGACGACGCTCTCCCGGAGAATGTTCCCGCTGGTCACGAGGTCTCGGATGGACTCGCCGGGCACGCCGATCTGCTGGTAGCCGTTCTTGCCACCGTCCGCGTACACGCCTCGGTACACCGAGGAGATCAGCGTGGTGGCGGGTTTGCCCGCGGCGGCGGGGAGTTCGATCATGTCGGTGACGCCCTCGCCGGGCGCGGGTACCGGTTTGCGAGTCCAGGTGCGGCCGAAATCCGTGCTGACGTCTATGTCGTTATACGTCGAGACATACAGACGCCCGCCGACGAAACGCGGTTCACGCAAAGGCTGCCCGCCGGGTTCGCGGCGCAGCACCGTCCAGGTCTTCCCGCCGTCGGTGGAGCCGTGCAATTCGGGGCCGACCGTGACCACGAACCGCTTGCCGTCCGAGGCGACCTGCCCGATCTCGCCGTTCACCCGGTAGACGAGTTCGGCACGCGGTTCCTTGCCGCTGACCCCGCGAACCACCCACAGGGAGTACTCCGGGTAGACCGTCGTGAAGTAGGCGTCGTCGCCGACCAAGGTGAGCTTGAGCGCGCCGACCGGCGCGGCGATCCCCTCGCGCGGCCAGGTCCTCGGCACGTCGTTCCAGTTCACGCCGCCGTCGGTACTGACGCTGAGCGAATCGAGGTTCTGCACCACGACGACCCGGCCCGCCGGATCCGTGGCCATGCCGAACGCGCCGTCGGGGTACCACTCGCGCAGGGTCTCCCACGTCTGACCGCGGTCGGTGGTGCTCAGCAGCAGGCCGCGCCACTCGCCGATCTGGTACCCGGGTTTGTTGCCCACCGCGAGCATCCGGTCGGGATTCACCGGATCGGCGAAGAATCCCTGGATGGCGGTGTCGTCGGGCAGTCCCCGGCGCGCGGTCCACGAGCCGCCGCGGTCGCCGGAGAGCCACAACGCGGGCGGGCCGGGCTGCATCATCGCGAGCCCGGCAGGCGAAACGGCGAGCAGCCCGCCGATGCTGTTCGGGCCGACGGGGTCCCAGCCGCCGCGAGGCAGTCCTGTCGCGTTCACGTCCGTGGGTGACGACAGGGGTTCGGCGGTGGCCGCTGACGTCGCCCCGGTGGTCCCGAGAACCGTCAGCAGCCCGAGAACGAACATGCGTTTGGTGATCGATCTCAGCTTCATGCGGAAGATCTTGGCGGAAGATCCCGCAAAGGTATAGAGGATTCGTCGGATCTTTACTGCCGCAATCGCGCTGCCATCCTCGGGTTATCCCTGTCAAGACTTGACTTTCGCGCCCACTCATCAGATCACTCAGGGCGACTTCTCCTAACTGACGACGATCGCGACCAGCGCGGCACCGAGCAGAGCGAGGTACGCGATCGCGTGCGCGCGGTCCGGGATCCGGCCGACCACCCGGCGCGTCACGGCGATGGCCGGCAGCGATCCGCACAGCAGCGCGCCCGCGGCCACCAGGTCGATGTAGCCGAGGTGCGAGGCGCCCGAAGACACACCCGTCGCCGCGAAGGCGTAGACGGCGGTGCCGATCACCGCCACCGGCAGGCTCAAGGGGTTCGCCAGCGCGGTCGCGTCGGCCATCGGCAGGCCCTTGCGCCGCATGAGGGGGACGGTGAGCACGCTGCCCCCGACACCGAGGAAGCTCGCCACGGCACCGATCCCGGTCCCGCCCGCGGTGGTGGTGATCCCGCCGAGCGCACGGGGCCGCGTGTCGTCCCGCCTGCTCACGAATCCTTTCCGGACCACGCTGTCGACGATGGTCAGCGCGAGATAGGCGACGAAAAGCCAGCGCAGCACGCTTTCGTCGGCCGCGGTGGCGGCGAAGGAACCGAGAACGGCGCCCAGGCCGATGAAGGCGATGATCGGCCACAGGTAGTCGCGGCGGAGCCGTCCGGTCCGAAGCTGGGCGAGGGTCGCGCTCCCGGCGTTGACCACCATCACCGCGGTCGACGTGGCGACCGCCACGTGCATCGCCCCGAGGGCGGTGTCCGGCCCGGCGAGTGCGAAGGCGTAAACGACGGGCACGGTGATGAATCCGCCGCCGAATCCGAAAAGGACGGTGGTGACGCCGCTCAGGCATCCGAACCCGAGGAGCACCGAGATCTCGATCAGCACTCCTTCGACGGTAGGTGCTCCCGGCGCGGCGGGCATTCGAAAGGGCGCCACTTTCTTTCGCGCATCGGACAGCGCGAGGGTAGCCTCGGCGGAGTGCGTGACATCCCCATCGACGAGGTCGACCACCTCGACCGGGCGGTGGTGGCGATCCGCACCGATTACCCGCCGGGCCACCGGATTCCCCCGCACCGGCACCGGCGGGCACAGTTCCTCTACAGCGCGACGGGGTCGATGCGGGTCGAAACGGCCGACGGCACGTGGACCATCCCGACCCGGCGCGCGGTGCTCGTCCCGCCGGAGACCGGTCATCAGGTCTTCACGACGACCGTGAGCACCCGAAGCCTGTACATCGAGCCGAAGGCGGTGCCGTGGTTCCCGCGACGGTGCCAGGTGGTCGAGGTCTCCGCACTGCTCCGGGAACTGCTGAACGAGGCCGTCGGCGTGCCGGAGCTGTACTCGCCGCGCGGGCGGGACGCCGCCGTCATCGGCCTGATCCTGCACGAGATCCGGCGGTCCGCCCCGGTCCCGCTCGATCTCCCACTGCCGAAGCACGAACGGCTGCGCGCGCTGTGCGAGTCCTTTTTGGACAAGCCGGACATCCACGATCCGGTGGGCACCTGGGCATCTAGGCTGCACGTGAGCGAGCGGACACTGAACCGGATCTTCACCGCCGAGACCGGGATGGGTTTCGCCCGCTGGCGGCAACGGGCCTGTGTGCTGCATTCCCTGTCACTGCTGTCGGACGGCCGCCCCATCGCCGGGATCGCCGCCTCGCTCGGCTACGAGAGCCCCGCCGCGTTCTCCACCATGTTCACCAGGCTTCTCGGGACCTCGCCGAGGGACTACCGGGCGGCGTCCGCGCTCTGAACGGGTACCGCCCGGGTATCGTCGAAACGGCCAGTCGGCGATGATCGACGGAGTAATCCCCGTTCTCTCGAGCAGGAAGCAGGACGATCATGATCTTCATCACGGCGAAGTTCCGGGTCCGTCCCGAACACGCGGACCGGTGGCCGGAAATCGCGCGCGACTTCACCGAGGCGACCCGCGCCGAGCCCGGTTGCCTTTGGTACGACTGGTCCCGCAGCCTCGAAGACCCGAACGAGTACGTTCTCGTCGAGGCCTTCCGGGACGACGACGCGGGCGCCGCCCACGTCGGTTCGGAGCATTTCCGCGCGGCTCAGCGCGAGCTGCCGCCGTACCTGGCCGAGACGCCGCGGATCGTCAACGCGAAGATCGACCAGGACGGCTGGTCGGAACTGGGCGAACTGGCCGTCGAGTAGTTTCGCTTCCCGCCTCGGTTCTTCGACGGACCGAGGCGGGACTTCAGCCGCGCTGCGCCCGCGCCGCGCCGACGCAGTACGCGCCGAACGAGGCGACACCGAGGGCCACCACGCTGAGCAGCACCGTGCCGAACGGCTGATCGGCCAACGTGCGCAAGGCCGCGTCGAGCCCGCCGGAACGGGACGGGTCGTGCGACACCGCCGCGTAGCCGAGGAGCACCGCGATCACGCCGAAGACGAGTCCCCTTGCGATATAACCGATCCGTCCGAGCCGTTCGACCCAACGCTGTGTTCCCGACGGCAGCGACGAGAGGTCGAGATCCTTCACGAAGTTCCGGCGCACACCGTTCACCACCGAGGCCACCGCGACGCCGAGCACGATGACGGCCGCCACGATCACCAGGAACGGACCGGCGGGCAAGCTCAGCAGCCGCGCGGTGAGCTCCTGCTGTTTCTGGTCACCGCTGCCCTGTTCTCCCGCGCCCGCCGCGAGCCGGGCCGCGTACACCCCCAGCGAAATCCCCACCGCGCAACGAACTCCGGACGTCACCCGCTTGACGACGCGGCGTCCTTGTTTGTCGATCCACGTGTACCCGACCGCGGCCAGCAGGGCCTGCCACAGGCCGTACGCCACCAAACCGGCCGCCAGTACCCACAACAGCACGCCGCCCGCCGGGGTCGAACCGACCTCGGCGACCGCGCCGCGTCCGTCGGCCTCTTGACCGCCACCGCCGAAGGCGATGCGCGCCGCCAGGTACCCGATGAGCAGGTACACCAGTCCGTAGCACCCCATCCCGATCCGCCCGATCACTTGGACGGCCTTGTTGTGGCGCACCTGTCTCGCCTTGGTCGCGGGCATTCGATTCACGCTCCTCATCAGTCTTTCCCTGAGTCTCGTGGCCGACGACCAAGACCGCCGTGCGACTGGGCCATCCGGCCGAACGACGTGATCGACAAGACAGCGAAGGCCCGGTTACCTCGAGGATCCCGGCCGCGAGCCGTCGAACTCGCCGCGAGCAAGAAGGGCGTCAGCGTGTCGGCGGCGGGACAGATGTCTGATCTAGGCGCTTTGCGCGCTTTGCGAACCGGTTATCAACCAGACATTTGCCCGCCCGGAAGTGTCCTGTGTGGACAGTCAGGTGCGGCCGGCTCTCGTCGGCCAAGCCAGATCCGCGACGCCGAGGCTTCCCTTCAGTCCCAGCACGACCCGCCCGCGAACACGACACGCTTCCGACGCGAACTCCTAGGCGGAAAGCCAGTCAGCCGTATCGCGATGCCTGCCCAGCCCGACGGCGGCGAACTCGTCGAAGTGATCACCCTTGATCACGCCGAGCCGCCGAAGCGCCCGGGAAATCGGGCTGCCGTCGGCCGGATCTGGCTCGTCCTCGGGGACCTGCAGCGTGCCGAGGACCGTCTCTCCGTTTTCCCAGACCTGCGCGGACTGCGTCCCGGTACCGCCGAAGTACTCGGCTTCGACGTACGCCACGGCAGGCGATCAGTCCACCGAGTGCCGTCTCCGTGACGATGACGGCTTGCAGGCAGTACATGCCCACATCCTCCCGAAATTTTCTCCGCCGCGATGTCGGATGGCGCCGACGCCGTTCGTAGGCAGGGTGAGAGGAAAGGAACCTGCCACCATGACCGAAGAGAACGTAAACGCCAAGCTGACCGTCGCCGCGCCTGTCACCAGGGTGTTCGAGGTGCTCGCGGATCCGACGACCCATTCCGCGATCGACGGCACCGGCTGGGTTCAGGAGGCCGCCGACCGGGAGCCGCTGACCGAGACCGGGCAGATCTTCCGGATGGACATGTATCACGACAACCATCCGGACGGCGACTACCGCGTGGTCAACAAGGTCGAAGTGCTGGAACCGCCGCGCGCCATCGGCTGGCTGACGGGGACGGAGAAGGACGGCGGCCACTTGGAGTTCGGCGGCTGGATCTGGCGGTACGACCTGGCGCCGCTCGGCCCGTCCGGGACCGAGGTCACGCTCACCTACGACTGGTCGGCCGTGCCGCCGCACGTCCGGGAGTACATCCATTTCCCGCCGTTCGGCCCCGATCACCTCATCAACTCGCTGCGCCACCTGGCCACCCTCACCGAAGGAGCATCATGACCGCGACCTACACCTTCGACGTCTTCTCCAGCCTCGACGGCTTCGGCTCCCACACCGGTGACTGGGGCGGTTACTGGGGCAAACAGGGCCCCGAACTGCTCGATCGACGCCTCGCGTTGTACAGCGAGGAGCAGCGGATGGTCTTCGGCGCCACCACGTTCCGGACCAGCGTGGAGATGCTCTCGGGCATCGTGGAACCCGAGGGCTTGGATCCCTGGGTCACCAAGATGAAGAACCTGCCCGCGACGGTGGTGTCGACCACGATCCGGGAACCGCTCGGCTGGCCGGACGCGACCGTCGTGAGCGGCGACGCCGTCGACGTCGTCGCCCGGCTCAAGAAGGAGTCCGAGGTTCCGTTGCGCTCGCACGGCAGCCTGGCGATGAACCGGGCGCTGATGGCCGCCGGTCTGGTCGACCGGGTGCAGGTCACGCTGTTCCCGGTGATCACCGGGAAGACCGGGGCCTGCCCGATTTTCCGGGGCGCGGCCGACTTCGACCTCGAACTGATCGAGAGCCGGACGCTCGACGGGCACACCCAGGAACTCGTCTACCGGCCCGTTCCGCACCCGCCCGAATGACCGCCATCCCTACCCGTCCACACATTGAAGTCGTCCGCGTTCTCCTATTGGCTGATCAAGTGGGGCCACTCGACGGCGGAGGAGAACGAAAGTCATGCCAGGTATCGATCGCCGCCGGCTGCTCTTCGGCATCCTCCCCGCCGCCGCGTTGGCGGCCGCGGGGTGTGCCCGATCGGAAGCTCTTCCGGGCGCCCGGCGGGAGCCCGCGAAACCGCCCCTCGCGCTGATCTACAACGGTCCGCAGGGGTGCTCGGACTGCGCCCCGGCGGTGGCCACCCTGTTGTGCAAAGCGCCGCGGCCGTTCGAAGTCAAGTACGTGGGTCCCGGTGACCTGACCGCCGCCGCGCTGGCCGGAGCGGCGCTGTACGTCCAGCCCGGCGGCGGCGCCGACCTCGAACGAACCTGGCGCGACCTGCGCGGCTCAGCCGAGGTGGTCCGGACCTGGGTCAGGGAAGGCGGCAGCTACCTGGGCCTGTGCTTCGGTGCCTACCTCGCCGGCCGCGGCCCGGGCTTCGATCTCCTGCCCGGCGACACCGACGCGTACGCGGGCTCACCCGGTTCCTCGGTCCCCGACGATCGCGACACCGTCGTGCGGGTGGACTGGCGGGGCAAGCCCCGGCACATGTACTTCCAGGACGGACCAGCCATGCTGCTGGACAGCGGAGCCGACGCCACCGTCCTGGCCACTTACGACAACGGAACGGCAGCGGTCGTCGTCGCCCCGTACGGGAAGGGACGGGTCGGCGTCAGCGGTCCCCATCCGGAGGCCGACGAATCCTGGTACGCGGACAAGGGACTGACCAACCCCGACGGGGTCCGCTTCGACCTGGCTTACGAGTTGATCGACGCGACCGCGGGACGGCCCTGAGACCCGAGCCAGGGCGCCAGCAGCGCTTCGAGATCGGCGTCCGACAACGCGTACGGCCCGCCGTGGAACTCGTGCCACCGAGAGGCGTCGCGCGCCGCGGTGTACTCCACCTCGAACGCCCGCATCAGGACGTACATGAAGGTCACCGAGCTGAACCGCTCGCCGAGCAACGTCCTGGCCTCGCGCGCGACCCCGGTCGCACCGTGGCCGATCACGTCCGCCAGCTTCAGCTCATCCGCAGCCGGGTCCAGCAGGCTGGGGGCATACATCACGACAATTTCTCCATCACTGAAAGGAAACTCAGTTCTCGGCGGCGAGCTGCCCGCAGGCCGCCGCGATTTCCTGGCCACGCGTGTCGCGCACCGTGCACGCGACCCCACCGGCGTTCACCAGCCGGACGAACTCCCGCTCCACCGGCTTCGGCGAGGCGTCCCACTTGCTGCCCGGGGTCGGGTTCAACGGGATCACGTTCACGTGCACCAGCTGCCCCAGGTGCTGACGCAGACGCTTCGCGAGCAACTCCGCCCGCCACGGCTGGTCGTTGATGTCCCGGATCAACGCGTACTCGATCGACACCCGGCGCCCGGACGTGTCCGCGTAGTACCGGGCGGCGGACAGCACCTCGTCCACCGACCAGCGCTCGTTCACCGGCACCAGCGTGTCCCGCAGCTCGTCGTCCGGCGTGTGCAGCGAAACGGCCAGCCGCACCTGCATCTTTTCGTCCGCCAGCTTCCGAATGGCCGGGGCGAGGCCGACGGTCGACACCGTCACCGAACGCTGGCCGATCCCCAGCCCGTCGGGAGAAGGATCGGTGATCCGGCGGACCGCGGCGACCACCCGCTTGTAGTTCGCCAGCGGCTCACCCATCCCCATGAAGACGATGTTCGACAGCCGACCGGGGCCGCCGGGCATGGTGCCGTCGCGCATCACGGCGGCGGCCGAGCGGACCTGGTCGACGATCTCCGCGGTCGAGAGGTTCCGGTCGAGGCCGCCCTGGCCGGTCGCGCAGAACGGGCAGGCCATGCCGCAGCCCGCCTGGCTCGAGATGCACAGGGTCGCGCGATCCGGGTAGCGCATCAGCACGCTTTCCAGCAGCGTGCCGTCGTGCGCGCGCCACAGGGTCTTGCGAGTGGCGCCGTCGTCGGCGGCGAGCGCCTTGACCTCGGTGAGCAGCGTCGGCATCAGATCGCCGACGAGCTTGTCCCGGGACGCCGCCGGGATGTCGGTCATCTCCTCCGGGTTCACCGTGAGCCGCGAGAAGTAGTGGTTCGACAGCTGCTTCGCGCGGAACGGCTTCTCACCCAGCTCGGCGACGGCCTCGGCCCGCTCGGCGGCGGTGAGGTCGGCGAGGTGGCGCGGCGGGAGGCCGCGCTTGGGCGCGTCGAAGACGAGAGGGAGGGCAGTCATAGCCCAACCAGTCTCCCATGTCCACCTCCGACTCGACCGGGCCGCCCCGGATCACTGTTCCCCAGGTCACGTGCCTTCTTCCCGCCAGCTCGCCGGAAGGAGGTTGCCTTGCGACTGTTTCCGATATATCGTGAACGTGTCGGAACATTACGTAGAGAGGATTCACATCATGCGAGGACGACCTTTCCCTCCAGAACACGGCCGACCCGCCTTCGGGCCCTGGGCACGCGGCGGCTTCGGCGAATTCCCCCCGCCTCCGGGATGGGGCCCCGGCGGACCCGGCCACCGGCATCGCCACGGCCGTCGCGGTGGCCCCGGCGGACGGCGCGGCAAGCGCGGTGACGTCCGCGCCGCGATCCTCGCGCTGCTTTCCGAGCAGCCGAGGCACGGCTACGAGATCATCCGCGAGATCGGCGAGCGCAGCGGCGGCTTCTGGAAGCCGAGCCCCGGCTCGGTCTACCCGACCCTGCAGATGCTGGCCGACGAAGGCCTGGTGACCAGCAAGGACGAGGGCGGCAAGAAGCTGTTCGAACTCACCGAGTCCGGTCGCGCCGCGGCCGAACAGCAGGACGCCGTCCCGCCGTGGGAGCAGATCGCCCACGACGTCGACCCGGCCGAGGTGAACCTGCGCAAGGCGGGGGCGACCCTGGCCGCCGCGGTCATGCAGGTCATGCACGCCGGCAGCGAGGCACAGCAGTCCCGCGCCGTCGACGTGCTCAACGAGGCACGCCGGACGATCTACGGCATCCTCGGCGAGGCCGACGACGACACCGCTCAGGCCGAGGCGCCCGCCGAGGACGCGGAGTGACCTGGCACGACGAGGCCGGTGGGCTTGACGCGCGTATGCACGCGATAGCCCACCGGCAGCGTCATCCGCGCTTCACCGGCGCCTGACGAAACCTCGTTGAGGCGCCGGACCTCCGCGATCGCCTTCGCCGCGACCGGGGCGCTGAACTCGATCTTCAGCACCGCCTCCATCGCGGCGGCGTCCTCGAACTCCCACCGCGTCATCACTTTGCGGCAGTCGAATCCCTGACGGGCGAAGAACTTTTCGACGCCGGGCGGGTCGTAATGCGGCAGATCCAGCCGCATCCAGCAGCCGTAGGGCTCACTCGTCACGTCGAGGTCCACGATCATCAGCGTTCCACCGGGCCGCAACACCCGCTCCGCTTCACGAAGGCCGGGTTCGCAGCCGGGACCGAAGAAGTACGCGGTCCGCGCGTGGACGACGTCGAAAGCCGCGTCCGGCACCGGAAGCCGCTGCGCCCGGCCCTGCCGCACCTCGACGTTCGGCAATTCGCCGACCCGAAGCCTCGCGGCGCGCACGAGCGGTTCGTGGGGTTCGACCCCCAGCACCGACCGCGCCGTCTCCGCGAAGCGCGGCAAGTGGAATCCGTCACCACAGCCGAGGTCGAGCACGTCCGCCCCGGACCAGTCGCGCCGCCCGGCGAGTACCCGCCAAATCTCGTCGTCGACGTCCTGCGCGCGGTTCTCGACCTCGTAGGCCTTTTGGTAGTACCAAATGTTCGGACTCGGCAGTACTTCGTCGCCGCCGCGGCGAAAAGAGGAGACAGCTCGGGGAAACCAGCGCACGGAAGCTCCAACGATGGGACAGCGGGCCGGGTTCCGGGCCATCCAGGTCGAAATCTTTGACGGAAACAATGCGGATAGCGACTAGACTTTACTCCCACCGGTAAGGGAGAACCGCATGTCGCTTGGCTCGGCCGCTCACACTTCCGTCATCCCGTCAGGAATCCCGTGCTGGATCGAGCTCGCGTGCAGAGACGAAGCGGCCACACAAGCCTTCTACAGCGGACTTTTCGACTGGGAGTTCACCGTCCAGCGTGATCCGGCGACGCCGAACGGCCGATACTCGATCGCGACGCTGAACGGCGTCCCCACCGGTGGTCTGTACCGCTCGGGCACGGACGGGCCGTCCGGCTGGAGCGTGCACATCTCGGTGCCGCAGGCGGCCGCGGCCGCCGAATGGGTGGACAGTCTCGGTGGCCGGGTCACCCTCGGTCCGATGACGATTCCCCACCGCGGCAACATCATCCACGCCGTCGACGCGTGCGGCGCGCACGTCGTCTTCTGGGAACCGCCCGCCACCTGGGAGTTCGCGACGGGGGTGCCCAACACCTTCAGCGGCGCGGATCTCAACACCCACGACGGCGCGGCGGCGGATCACTTCTACTGCCGCCTCTTCAACTACACCAGCCACCAGATCGGCGACGGCACCTCGCTCGACTACGCCGAATGGCTCATCGAGCACGAACCGGTGCTTTACCGGTACGTGATGGGCTCGGAGTACCGGCCGGACACTCCCCCGCACTGGATGGTCTACCTCGAACTCGATCCGGCCCGGGGCGCGGACGCCGCGGCGGGGCAGGCCTTGATGCTCGGCGGCGCCGTCGTGGTCCAGCCCTACGACACCCCGTACGGCCGGATGGCGATCCTCGCCGATCCGGACGGTTCGGTGTTCGCCGTGATCGACCACTCCCGGGCCATCGAAGGCTGGGGCAGCGCCGAAGTCGACGATCCTTACGACGACTGAGCCGAAGAGCCGGGGTGACCGTGTCACCCCGGCTCTCGCGTCAGAGACCCGACCAGAATCCGCAGTTGTGCACCGTCGCGAGGTCGGCCGGGCCGATCTCGCCCGGCGCGAGCGACTGCGTCTTCGGCGTGGGACGCCACTTCGGCAGTTCTGCATCGTTCGGATTCCCGGTCCGCGCGAATCCGGTCCAGTACCGAATCATTTGCGCCGCGAGCTTCTGTTGCGCCGGAGTCAGTTTCCCCGAGGACGCGGTCATATCAGACAAATACGCCAATTCGGATCCATGAGAAGCGCCCGGACTCATTCCGGGCGGCATAGGCGCCAGCGGCGGAGCGTCCCGATCGGCGAACTCGTAGCCGTAAGTCCGGGTGCGCTCGCGCAGCAATCGCTCGGTCCCGGCCTGGGGGCAGCCCCAGGTCCGGTCGGTCATGGCGTCCGCGAACGCCATCGCCGGGCCACCGTGCTTCGCCGACGGGTACTCGGCGGCGACGAGCGGCGCCTTGTCCTTGAACGCGGTGCGCAGCAGTTCTTGGTAATGCTCCTCGGTGAACGGCTGCCCGGGATACAAGGCGACGAGCAACCTGGCCTCGTCCCTGGTGACCCCGGTCAGCACCGGCACGCGGGCGAAGTGCCCGGACTTCAGGGCGGTCGCCGGATGCTCGGGCAGCAGGCCGGTATGGAACGCGGGCGTCCCGAGCGGCTGGTTCACCAGGTCCTTGACCGAAAGCCGCCGGAGACAGGCGACGTCGGCACAGCCCAGCTTCTTCGCGGCGTCAGCGCCCATGGCCTCGACGTCGGCGCGGGGCAGGTACGGCGATCCCGCGGGCACACCGGGGAAGAACCCGCCGTCGGGCCAGGTCAGGGTGCACGGACCGCTCTGGATGATCGCGCGGTGGAACAGTCTCGCGGCGGACGGGGACGCCAGCTGGGCGCAGGTGCTCATCGCGCCGGCCGATTCCCCGAACAGGGTCACGTTCCGGGGATCCCCGCCGAACGCGCGCGCGTTTCGCTGCACCCAGCGAAGTGCGGCCTGCTGGTCTTCGAGCCCGAAGGTACCGGAGTCGCGGCCGAGCTCGGGGTGGCCGAAGAAGCCGAACACGCCCAGCCGGTAGTTCACGGAGACCACGACGACGTCCCCGCCGAGGGCCATCCGCTTGAAGTCGTAATCACTGCCCGCGCCGGAGGTGAAGCCGCCGCCATGCACCCAGACCATCACCGGACGCGGTCGATGCGCCGGTTTGGCCGGGCTGATCACGTTGAGATACAGGCAATCCTCGCTGTCGCTCGGTCCCGAGCCGAGGCCCGGCCCCTGCGCACACCGGGGCCCTGGCTTGCTCGCGTCCCGCACGGCGGTCCACGGTTCGGGTCTCTTCGGTGGCGCCCAGCGCAGGTCGCCGACCGGTGGCGCGGCGAACGGAATGCCTTGGAAACTCCGGTATTCGCTGGTACTCACCCCGCGAACGGAACCGGAATCCGTGCGGACGACCGGGCTTTCGCCCGCCTCCGCCACGGTTGTCGTCAGGGCTCCGAGCGTCACCACGCTCAGTGCCAAGGCCAGAAGTCGCTTACTCATCCGTCGAGTTCGCATACTCCGACCTTGGCCCAGTGCACCGAGGTTGTCACATAGGTCTCGCCTAAACGGGGACGAACGCCGAGAGCAGGAGCCAGGAGACGACGGCCGAGGGGAGCAACGAGTCGAGCCGGTCCATCAGCCCGCCGTGCCCCGGCAGCATGTTCCCCATGTCCTTGACCCCGAGGTCGCGCTTGATCAGCGACTCGACGAGATCGCCCAGTGTCGCGGTGCAGACGATCGCCGCGCCGAACAGCACACCCTGCCAGGCGTGCCCCTCGAGCAGCAGGCTCAGGGTCAGCGCGCCGGCGACCACACCGGCCACGAGCGAACCGGCGAAGCCTTCCCAGGTCTTCTTCGGGCTGATGGTGGGCGCCATCGGATGCTTGCCGCCGAGCACACCGGCGATGTAGCCGCCGGTGTCCGAAGCGACGACGCCGATCATGAACGCCAGGACGCGGCCGACGCCGTCCTCCGGCGGGACGAGCATCGCGGCGAAGGCACCGAAAAGCGGGATGTACGCGACGGCGAAGACCGACGCGCTGATGTCACGCAGGTAGCCGTCCGCACCGCCGGGCAACCGCCACAACAGGCAGACGAGCACCGTCAGCACGAACGCCGTCAGCGCGCCCTCGCGACCGTACGGCCACGCCAGCCAGATCATCGCCTGACCGCCCACGAGCACCGGGACCAGCGCGATCTGGATGCCCGCGGCCCGCTTCAGGGCGCCTGCGAGCTCGATCGTGCCGACCGCGATGGCGATCGCGATGATGCCGATGAACAAAAAGCGCACGGTGAGCAGGGACGTGACGATCGCCGCCCCCAGCAGCAGCCCGACCCCGATCGCGGCGGGCAGGTTGCGGCCGGCGCGGGAAACCTTCTGCGCCGGTTCCGGCACGGTTTTGGAATCCGGCGCTGCAAAATCCGGCGCTGTGGCCGGAACCGGTTCCGGGTTGTCCACCCGGTCCTCGCGTTCCTCGCTCACCTGGCTCATCAGACCTCGAGTAGCTCGGCTTCCTTGTGTTTCACCAGCTCGTCGACCTTGTGCGTGTACGAGTCGGTGAGGTTCTGCAGTTCCTTCTCGGCGTGGACGACCTCGTCCTCGCCAGCCTCGCCGTCCTTCTTGATCCGGTCCAGCTCTTCCTTGGCCTTGCGGCGGACGCTGCGGATCGAGACGCGGGCGTCCTCACCCTTGGCCTTCGCGACCTTCACCATCTCCTTGCGGCGCTCTTCGGTGAGCTGCGGGATGACGATGCGGATCACGTTGCCGTCGTTGCTCGGGTTGACGCCGAGGTCCGACTCGCGGATCGCCTTCTCGATGGCGTTGAGCGAGGTCTGGTCGTAAGGCTTGATCAACGCCATCCGGGCTTCGGGGATGTTGACGCCCGCCAGCTGGTTCAGCGGGGTCGGCGCGCCGTAGTAGTCGACGACAACGCGCGAGAACATCCCAGGGTGGGCCCGGCCGGTGCGCACCGACGACAGGTCCTCCTTGGCGACGGACACCGCTTTTTCCATCTTCTCCTCGGCGTCGAGGAGGGTCTCGTCGATCACGGCAACTCCCGTTGTTGTGTATTCGTACCGGTTGCGAAGAACAGAGCAGGACTACGCGGGTACCCCGTCTGCGGGGGTGTCGACCAGGGTGCCGATCCTCTCACCACTGACCGCGCGAGCGATGTTCCCCTCGGTGAGCAGATTGAACACGATGATCGGCATGTTGTTGTCCATGCACAGGCTGAACGCGGTGGCGTCGGCGACCTTGAGGTCCCGTTCCAGCACCTCGCGGTGGCTGATCTCGTGGAACATCTCGGCCGTCGGGTCGCTCTTCGGGTCCGCGGTGTAGACACCGTCGACCGCCTTCGCCATCAAGACGGCTTCACAGCCGAGTTCCAGCGCGCGCTGCGCGGCTGCGGTGTCGGTCGAGAAGTACGGCATGCCGACCCCGGCGCCGAAGATGACGACGCGGCCCTTCTCCAGGTGACGCTCGGCGCGGCGCGGGATGTACGGCTCGGCGACCTGCCCCATGGTGATGGCGGTCTGCACGCGGGTGGGCAGGCCCTCCTTCTCCAGGAAGTCCTGCAGTGCCAGGCAGTTCATGACGGTGCCGAGCATCGCCATGTAGTCCGCGCGGTCACGGTCCATGCCGCGCTGCGACAGTTCCGCGCCGCGGAAGTAGTTGCCGCCGCCGATCACGACGGCGATCTGCACGCCCGTGCGTGCGACGTCGGCGATCTGCTGAGCGACCGAGTGCACCACATCCGGATCAACCCCGATGGAACCGCCGCCGAACATCTCGCCGCCCAGCTTCAGCAGCACCCGCCGGTATCCGCCTTCGACCCGGACACCCATGTCGCCCTCCCTAATGCTCTGAACCCGACTGTGCCCCGTCCCCGATGGACGGAGACGGGGCACAGTGGTGACTCTTGTGTTCCGCGCCTGGATCAGGCCTGGCCGACCTCGAACCGGGCGAACCGGCTCACGGTCACGCCGGCCTCGTCGAGCAGGGCCTTGACGGTCTTCTTGTTGTCCTTGACCGACGGCTGCTCGAGCAGGACGTTGTCCTTGTAGTAGGAGTTGACCTTGCCCTCGATGATTTTGGGCATGGCCTGCTCCGGCTTGCCCTCTTCGCGGGCGGTCGCCTCGGCGACACGGCGCTCGTTCTCGACGATCTCGGCCGGGACCTCTTCGCGCGTGAGGTACTTGGCCTTGAGCGCGGCGACCTGCATGGCGGCACCACGAGCGGCCTCGGCGGCGGCCTCGCCCTCACCGGTGTACTCGATGAGCACGCCGACGGCGGGCGGAAGGTCCGCACCGCGACGGTGCAGGTAGGTGGCGGTGGTGCCTTCGTAGGCGGCGACACGGCGAAGCTCGAGCTTCTCGCCGATGCGCGCGGCCATCTCCTGGACGGTCTCGTCGACGGTCTTGCCGTCAAGCGAGGCGGCCTTCAGCTTCTCGACGTCGCTCGTCTTCTCGGCCTTGGCGACCTCGACGATCTTCGCGGCGAGAGCCTGGAAGTCCTCGTTCTTCGCGACGAAGTCCGTCTCGGAGTCGAGCTCGATCAGCACGCCGTCCTGGCCCGCGACGAGGCCCTCGGCGGTGGCGCGCTCAGCGCGCTTGCCGACGTCCTTGGCGCCCTTGATGCGCAGGAACTCGACGGCCTTGTCGAAGTCGCCGTCGGTCTCCTCCAGCGCCTTCTTGCAGTTCATCATGCCCGCGCCGGTCAGCTCGCGGAGGCGCTTCACGTCTGCGGCGGTGTAGTTCGCCATCGTGCGTTGTCCGTCCTTTTCAGGTACGAGAAAGTCTTTGGGAAGAGGTGACCCGCGGGGCCGCCCGGAGGCGGCCCCGCGGGCTGGTGGATCAGGAGGAGGCGGTGGCCTGCTCGGCCGGAGCCTCGACGGGCGCCTCGGCGGGAACTTCGGTGGTCGCGCCGGTCGCGGCGGCGGCTTCCTTGGCGTCCGCGGCGGCGGTCTCGGAGCCGGCGAGCAGCTCCTTCTCCCACTCGGCCAGCGGCTCGTCCGTGGCGACGACACCCGGCTCGGGCTTGGTGTCGGCGGAGCCACCGTTGCGGCTGGAGCGGGCCATCAGACCGGCGGCGGCGGCCTCGGCCACGACCTTGGTCAGCAGCGCGGCCGAACGGATCGCGTCGTCGTTACCCGGAATCGGGTAGTCGACCTCGTCCGGGTCGCAGTTGGTGTCGAGGATCGCGACGACCGGGATGTTGAGCTTGCGAGCCTCGCCGACGGCGATGTGCTCCTTCTTCGTGTCGACGATCCACACGATGCTCGGCACCTTGGCCATGTCGCGGATACCGCCGAGGGTCTTCTCGAGCTTGTCCTTCTCACGGGTGAGCGTGAGGATCTCGCGCTTGGTCAGGCCGGCGAAGCCGCCGGTCTGCTCCTGCGACTCGAGCTCCTTCAGGCGGAGCAGACGCTTGTGCACCGTCTGGAAGTTGGTCAGCATGCCGCCCAGCCAGCGCTGGTTCACGTAGGGCATGCCCACGCGGGCGGCCTCGGAAGCGATGGCCTCCTGGGCCTGCTTCTTGGTGCCGACGAACATGATGGTGCCGCCGTGCGCGACGGTTTCCTTGATGAACTCGAACGCGCGGTCGATGTAGGTCAGCGTCTGCTGAAGGTCGATGATGTAGATGCCATTGCGCTCGGTGAAGATGTAGCGCTTCATCTTCGGGTTCCACCGACGGGTCTGGTGCCCGAAGTGCACGCCGCTGTCGAGCAGCTGCTTCATGGTGACGACGGCCATTGCCGGAATCAACCTCTTCTGTGTCGTGCGCGCCCGGCTCCGCCGGGACCGCGCTTTTCGGTTCGTCGCTCACGGCCGGGTGGCCGATCGCCCTGGTGCAGATGCTCGGGCCCGGACCCGGGAGTGAAGTGACCCCAGGGACCGCCGGGCCGTGTACCCCCGTCTGTCCTGACCCTCCGTGAGGAGATCGGCCATCGGGAGCGCGCACGTGCACGCGAAGTCAGCCCGCTGACGCGGACCGCGCAAAGAAGTCTACTCCCCGTCGTCACCGCCTACCGCACCGGCAGCCCCTGATGAGAGCGGTTGTCCACAACCGGCTCGGTTATCCACAGATTCCACCGGCGCGCCCCGCCCGCCACGCCGGGCGCCCAAGCTGGAACACATGACGATGACGACCTGTTCCCGCCCTGTCACCAGGCATTCTTTCGCGATCGACCGCACCGGCGGCAGGCACCGCCGCCCGGGGCGCCCACGACGCCTTCCCCGCCTCGCGGTCCTCGCGACCGTGCTCGCGATCCTGACCTCTTCGGCGATGCCGGGAACGGCCAGGGGCGCCCCGATACCGCTGGGACGCCTCTCTTGGCCGCTCTCCCCGGCACCGAGCGTCACCAGGTACTTCGAGCCGCCGTCGACGCCGTACGGCCCCGGTCACCGAGGCGTCGACCTCGCCGCGGCGCCTGGGACGAACGTGCTCGCCGCCGCCGAAGGAGTGGTGATGTTCGCCGGGCAGGTGGCGGGCCGCGGGGTGGTTTCGATCGATCACGAAGGAGGGCTGCGCACCACCTACCAACCCGTCGCCCTGATGGTCACCGCGGGTGACCAGGTCTACCGGGGCCAGGTGCTCGGGACGCTCGCCGCGGGCCATCCGGGCTGCCCGGAACCGGCTTGCCTGCATTTCGGCGTCCGGCGGGGCGAGGAGTACGTCGATCCGCTGGCGTTGATCGGCGAGCCGTCGGAGATCCGCCTCAAACCTTGGGAGGGGGACTCGTAAGTGAGTAGACGAAGAGATGCCTTCACCCATCCGCTGTTCCCAATGCCTCATTTGAGTCGCTCAGCGTCTCGAATGAGGCATTGGGAACAGCAGCCAGAGGGGCCACGTGACCCGCCACTCGGCGTGGCTGGTGAAGACCTGAGGTGCCGCTCAAGGTGAGGGTGTGTGGAAATAGGGACGTTGAGTGTCCCTATTTCCACACACCCCGCCACGATCGGACCGGTCACGCGCGACCCTGCGGATTTCCGGTCGTCGAACGGCCCGCCCCGCCGACGACCTGACCGTCGACCTGCGCGGTTAGGCCTGCTCGACCAGTTTCGCGCGCAGCCGCATGACGGCGCGGGTGTGCAGCTGGCTGACCCGGGACTCGGTGACGCCGAGGACCTTGCCGATCTCGGCGAGGGTCAGGCTTTCGAAGTAGTAGAGGCCGACCACGATCCGGTCGCGTTCGGTGAGCTGGGCGATCGCCTGTGCCAGCTGGCGGCGGTTGTCCTGGTCGACCAGGACGGCCACCGGGTCGACGGCGCCGTCGTCGGGCAGGGTGTCGACCAGCGAGCCGCTGTCCTTGCCGGCGGCGACCAGGTCTTCCAGTGCGATGACGCTGGTCAGCTGCATCTGGCCGTAGAACTCGCGCAGGTCGTCGACGCTGATTTCGAGCTCGGCCGCCAGTTCGGCGTCGGTCGGCGTGCGGTTCAGCCGGGCGCCGAGGCGTTCCAGCGCGCGTTCGGCCTCGCGGGCCTTGCTGCGCACCGCCCGGGGGACCCAGTCCTGGGAACGGAGGTCGTCGAGGATCGCACCCCGGATGCGCTGCATGGCGTAGGTCTCGAACCGCAGGCCCCTGGCGGGTTCGAACTTCTCGATCGCGTCGACCAGGCCGAAGATCCCGGACTGGATCAGGTCGCCGACGTCGACGTGGGTCGGCAGGCCGGTGCCGACGCGGCCCGCGACGTATTTGACCAGCGGGGCGTAGTGCAGCACGAGCCTGTCGCGCACGATCTGGTCCGGCGCCTCGGTGAACTCCCGCCACAGCGCCTGGATCCCGGCGTCCACCTCGTAGCCCGACCGCGATTCGGACGCGACGGCAGGACCGTCCCCGCCGGGACGGTGTTTCCCGGCGGCTTCGGTGACATGTGGGTCGGCGGTCATCGGACCGCCGTTCTCAGCATGCGACTCAGGGTGGTCTCCGTGCTCGTGCGGATGCGCGTGCGCCGCCGGTTCGGGCCGCCGGGTCACCTGCCGAGTCCTCCCCGGCATCATCGGGCCCGGGGGTGTGCGCGGTCGTGGATCGCCTTCAGCCGATCGACGGTCACATGAGTGTAGAGCTGCGTTGTGGCCAGCGTAGCGTGACCAAGCAGTTCCTGAACGCTCCGAAGATCGGCACCGCCTTCGAGCAGATGGGTGGCCGCGGAATGCCTCAGGCCGTGCGGCCCCATGTCGTTCGCACCCGGCACCGAGCCGACGGCGTCATGGACGACCCGGCGGGCCGCCCGCGGATCGAGCCTGCCTCCCCGTGCGCCCAGGAAGAGCGCGGCTTCGGTCTGCCCCTGGGTTTCGACGGCGAGCTTTCCCCTGCCCTCGTCCAGCCACACCCGCAGGGCCGCTTCGGCGGGGACGCCGAACGGCACGACGCGTTCCTTGCCGCCCTTGCCCAGCACGAGCACGACACGGCGGGAGAAGTCGACGTCGCCCGTATCCAGTCCGCACAGTTCCGAGACCCGCACACCGGTCGCGTAGAGCAGTTCCACGATGGCACTGTCCCTCAAGGCCACCGGGTCCCGCTGTTCGGCACCGGCGGCTGAGAAGCGCATGACCTCACTCGCTTGGTCCGCCCGGAGGACCCCGGGGAGCTTGCGATGCGCGCGCGGCGCCACCAGCCTGCCGCCCGGATCGGACGCGAGCGCCCCGCCTCGATGAGCCCACGCGGTGAAGGTGCGCGCCGCCGCCGCTCGCCTGGCCAGCGTCGTCCGGCTGGCCCCTTCTTCGCGTTGCCGGGCCAGCCAGCCACGCAGCGTCCCGATGTCGAGATCCTCCAACCGGCCGCCGTTCCCGTCCACGAAGCCCATCAGCGACACCACATCGCCGAGATAGGCACGCACCGTATGCGCGGACAGCCCGCGTTCGAGGGAGAGGTGCCGCTCGTAGTCGTCGATCAGCTTCCGGACAGGCTCCGGCAGCGCCGCACGGGCGGCGCGCAGATCGGGTCTGCGGGCGCGTTTTCCCGTGCCGTGGGGACCTTCGGTCGACGGCATGCCGATCACGCTGCGCGATGTACGGCGGATGGTCAAGTATCGCCGCACCCTGTTGTGGTGTCCGTGGTCGGATCGTGCCGGGATGGCGTCTCGGGTGTAGGCCACTCAGGTCTTGGCGATCCGTCTTCGCCACCCTGCGTCACCCCTTTCCGCGAAGCCGTCGAGTTCCAGTTCGGGAAGCAGCGCGCGGACGCGTTCGACCGGGACGCCGGACTCGGCGGCGATCCGTTCCTCGGGTCTCGCCGACCGTTCGGACAGCGCGTCGTGGACTCGCAGCGCCTCCGGGCCGAGCCGATCAGTGCGGCGGCGTGGTTTCGACGGATCCGCGACGGACTGCCCGAGCCGCCCGGCGGTCTCGAGGATCTCGTCGACCGAGGTCACCAGCGTCGCCTCGCCTTCGCGGATCAGTGCGTGGCAACCGGCGGACATCCCGGACGACACCGGCCCCGGCATCGCCATCACGACCTTGCCCAGTGCCCCGGCCGTACCCGCGGTGTTCCGCGCGCCGCTGCGCCTGCCCGCCTCGACCACGACCGTCCCTTCGGTGAGCGCCGCGATGAGCCGGTTCCGGACGAGGAAGCGATGCCGGGCGGGCGAGGTTCCCGGCGGGTACTCGCTGACCACCGCGCCGGTCTTCCCGATGGTGCGCAACAAGGTCGTGTGCTGGGCCGGGTAGCCGGCATCGATTCCGCAGCCGAGTAGAGCGACCGTCGTGCCGCACGCGCTCAGCGCACCCCGGTGAGCCGCGCCGTCGATGCCGTACGCCGCCCCCGAGAACACCGGGATCCCCCGGCTGGCCAGGTGATAACCCATCTCGGCCGCGCAGTGCTCGCCGTACTCGGTCGCCGCGCGGGCGCCGACGATCGCGATCGCCTGGTCCACCGCCTCGTCGAGCCTGGCCGGGCCGCGGACCCACAACGCCAGCGGAGGCGCCGTCCCGGAGACGCCCCTGTTCTGGGCGACGGCCAGCGAA
Organism: Amycolatopsis sp. NPDC031561; assembly: GCF_055580625.1. Classification (NCBI taxonomy): domain Bacteria; kingdom Bacillati; phylum Actinomycetota; class Actinomycetes; order Pseudonocardiales; family Pseudonocardiaceae; genus Amycolatopsis; species Amycolatopsis sp. NPDC031561. Next base: position 153,182 of record NZ_JBVILA010000003.1, read on the forward strand.
AGCAACGGCCAGGCAGGCCATTCGCCGTCTTCCGGGATCACGAGCCGGGTCTCGCCGGCGGCCGCCCGCTCCAGATCACGCTCGGCGTAGTCGTGCGCTCGCCGCGCGGCCGTCTCGTCGCGCACCTTCGGCGGGCACTCGGCCAGCCGCACCCGTTCCGCGGCGAGGACCGGGCCGTGTTCACTAACGAAATCGGCCAAGGCGGGTGCCGGGGGCTCGGCCACGCGCAGCAGGTACGACCGCGCGATCCGTTCGGCCTCGAATTCACTCATCCGGATGACCTCTCCCGAAAGTTCAGGGCGGCCGCGACCTCGTCCGCTTCCGGGCTCTCGGCACCTTTCAGATCGGCGAGCGTCCAGGCGATGCGAAGGCAACGGTCGGCGCCGCGCGCGGTGATCGCACCCCGCTCGAGCGCCCGGTCCAGCAGCGCTGTGACCTGCGTTGGCAGGGCGAACTCGCGGCGCAGCGCCGGGCCGGGCACTTCCGCGTTCGTCGGCCAGCCCTGTTCCGCCCAGCGTTTTCCGGCTCGCTCGCGAGCCTCCAGCACCCGTTCACGGACGGCCGCCGACGGTTCGGGCGGCTCGCTCAGGTGTGCGCTGAGCGCGGAAAGCGGCCGCAGCCGAACCCGCAAATCCACTCGATCGAGTAGCGGGCCGGACAGCCTGCCCAAGTACCGCCGGCGCGCGGCCGCCGAGCACGTGCAATCGGCGTCCTTCGCCGGGGCGCAAGGACAGGGGTTGGTCGCCAGCACCAACTGGAAACGTGCCGGATACCGCACGGCGCCTTTGACCCTCGCGATCCGCACTTCGCCCTCTTCCAGCACCGTGCGCAGCGACTCCAGCCGTTCCGGGCCGAACTCGCAGACCTCGTCGAGGAACAGGATTCCCCGGTGCGCTCTGCTGATCGCCCCGGGCACGGCCAGCCCGCTGCCCCCGCCGATCAGGGCGGGCACGCTGATCGAATGATGCGGCGCGACGAACGGCGGCACGGTGACCAGCGGTGCGGACCGGGAGAGCGAACCGTCGATCGAATGGACCGCGGTGACCTGCAGCGACTCTTCCGCGGTCAGCCGCGGAAGGAGGCCCGGAAGGCGTTTCGCGAGCATCGTCTTGCCCACCCCGGGAGGGCCGGTCATCAGCAGGTGATGCCCGCCCGCCGCGGCCACTTCCAGTGCCCACCGCGCTTCCGGCTGTCCCACGACGTCGACGAGATCGGGAACCTGGGGCGGTTCCTGGTCGGCGAAGGGCTCGGGCCGGGCAAGTTCCCCTTCATCCTTGAGCCAGTCCACGAAGTCGCTCAGCCGGGCCACCCCGCCAACCTCCAGACCGTCCACTAGAGCGGCTTCGAACAACGACTCGGCGGGGACGACCGCCCGCCGGTACCCGGCGTTGCGCGCCGCCAGCAAGCCCGGCAGCACTCCGCGGACGGCCCGCACCCTGCCGTCGAGGGCGAGCTCGCCGAGCAGCACGGTGTTCAGCAGCTTCGTGGCCGGAACCGCTCCCGTCGCCGCCAGGACCGCCGCCGCGATGCCCAGGTCGTAGCCGGACCCCACCTTCGGCAGGTTCGCCGGGGACAGGCCGAGGATCACTCGCTCGTCCGGCCAGGTCTGCTGCGAGTTGCGGACGGCGGACCGGACGCGGTCCTTCGCCTCCTTCAACCCGGTGTCGGGCAGCCCCACCATCGTCACCTTCGGCGACCCGCCGCCGATGTCGGCCTCGATCTCGATCATCTTGCCGTCGACGCCGAGGAGCGCGACGGACCAGGCCTTCGCCAGCGCCATTCAGAACGCCGCCTTGATATGCCGGACATGCGGCTGGGCTCCGGGCCGGGCGACGATCGCGACGATGTCGTAGCGGACGGAGCACCAGCGGAGCATGAACGTGCGCTGCCACTGGTGCGCGAGACGGCGGATGCGGTCCGCCTTGTCCGGGGTCACCGCCTCGGCGGGGCTGCCGAAGCCCACTCCCGTCCTGGTCTTCACCTCGCAGAAGATCAGGCGTTTCCTGTCCGTCGCGACGAGGTCCAGTTCGCCGTCGCGGCAACGCCAGTTGCGGCTCAGGACGACGTAGCCCGCCTTCTCCAGATGCCGGACCGCGAGTTCTTCTCCCCAGCGCCCCAGCTCGATGTGCGGCGCCCCGGCGGACGGCTGTTCTGCCGTGCTCGTCATCTCGATCCCCCCTCAGCGATCGTCACAGTGCGTGTGCGATCAACGCTGCCAGGGTGATCGGGCGGCGACCAGACTCAATCCGCCCGCCTGTGGACAACCGGGGTGTTGTGGATAACTCGGGCGCGATCCGGCCTCGCGGGACGAAAGCGTCGGCGGTCCGTGCTAGGCGCCCCGGAAGTACATGAAGGCCCTCCTCAGTGCGCTAGACGCACTGAGGAGGGCCTTCATGTACTAGGAAAGATCAGCCGGAGAACGGACCGTCCTCGGGCAGCCGGAGATCCGGTTTGTCGAGCTCCTCGACGTTGACGTCCTTGAACGTGATGACCCGGACGTGCTTGACGAACCTGGCCGGCCGGTACATGTCCCAGACCCACGCGTCGGACATGCGGACCTCGAAGTACACCTCACCGCCGCCGTCGCGCACCTGCACGTCGACAGCGTTGGCCAGATAGAACCGCCGCTCGGTCTCCACCACGTACGAGAACTGGCCGACTATGTCGCGATACTCGCGGTAAAGCGAGAGCTCCATCTCGGTCTCGTACTTCTCGAGATCCTCTGCGCTCATGAAATCCGCGCCCCTCCTCGCGATTCTGCTGATATTCCAGCGGCGGAGCGTTCATTGTTACCCACGTAAGGGCCGAGGGCACGTATCGGCACGCTCGGGTTTTCCAGTGCCGCGACGGTCAGCACGACCGGGTGAGGCGGGCTGGCCCGGTGTGCGGCGGCCGCGGTGGCCACATTCGCGTACGACCAGCGGTGTACCGGACTCGGGCCGTGCGTGGTCAGCGCCGCGCTGTGCTCGGTGGTGCTGTAGCCCTTGTGGACGTCGAAGCCGTAGTGCGGGTGGACGTCGTGCAGGTCGCCCATGATCCGGTCCCGCGTGACCTTGGCCAGCACGGATGCCGCCGCCACGCACGCGACGGCCTTGTCCCCCTTGATCACCGGCACGCTCGGCGCGGGCAGCCCGGAGACACGGAATCCGTCGGTCAGGACGTACCCCGGAGTCTTCCGCAGCGCCGAAACGGCACGTCGCATGCCTTCGAGGTTCATGACGTGGATGCCGAACAGATCGACCTCGGCCGCCGGGATGACGATGACCGCGTAGTCCAGCGCACGCTGAACCACCCGGTCGTAGACCCGATCACGGGCCTTGGCCGTGAGGACCTTGGAATCGGTGAGCTCGGGAAGCCGGGCGGCGTCGCCTGAACGCAGGACGCAGGCGGCCACGACGAGCGGGCCGGCGCAAGCACCGCGCCCTGCCTCGTCGACACCGGCGACGGGCCCGAGGCCCCGCCGGTCCAGCGCACTCTGCAACCCCCAGAAGAGGTCGCCACGCACCACTGCCCGCGGCGGCCGAAGCGGCTCGGCCGGTGTGAGCGGTACAGGAACTCTCAAGGCCTTACCGCCTCCGGTCGACCGCCTTGCGCACTCCGGACGTCATCCGCCTGCCGAAGAAGACCACGGGCCACGCCGCGGCGACGCCGACACCCAGGGGAAGCCCCTGCTGCCAGGCGGGCGCGCCCAGTGCCAGCGGCTGCGCGTTCGCCTGCGGATTGTGGTCCGAAACGCCACCCCAGCGGCCCGGCGGGAGCACGATGATCCGCGCCTTGCCGATGATGTTGTCCACCGGGACGGCACCGTTCACGCCGCCACCGCCCTGGAACCGGGAGTCGCTCGAGTTGTTGCGGTTGTCGCCCATCACCCAGACGTATCCGGCAGGCACCTTGACCGGCTCGAAGGTCTTCTCGGTGGGCGGCATGCCCTCTTCCCAGTGGACGTACGGCTCGTCGAGAGCCTTGCCGTCCACGACGACGCGGTTGTTGTCGCAACACTGCACCGTCTGGCCGCCGACCGCGATGATCCGCTTGACGAAGTCACGCTCGTCCGGCGGCGCGAACCCGATCAAGGATCCCAGCGCGCGGAAGCCGGTGACGAAGATGTTGCTGGACTCTTCCGTCTGGATCTCGCCGGCCCACGCGGGCGGTCCCTTGAAGACCACCACGTCGCCCGGGCCGGGATCACTGAAGTCGTACGTGATCCGGTCGACCAGGATCCGGTCGCCCGTACATCCCGCGCAGCCGTGCAAGGTGGTCTCCATCGATCCCGAGGGGATCATGTAGACCTTGGCGAGGAACTGCTGGATCAAGATCGTCAGCACGAGGGCGACGACGATCAGGATCGGCAGTTCCTTCCAGAACGACCGCTTCTTGTTGACCTTGCCGAATTTCTTGGATCCGGATCGGCCCCGTCGGGAGGCCCTGGTAGGGCGCTCCTCGTCGGGACGATCGGGCTCATCTTCGGAGGTGTTCTGGGACACGGGTTCGACCACGACGCCAGGTTACCTGTAACCGTGCGGCTACCTACTTGGCGGAGGTCGTCTCGCGGTTTTCGCGGCGTTCCTTGATCTTGGCGGCCTTGCCGCGCAGCTCGCGGAGGTAGTACAGCTTCGCGCGGCGGACGTCGCCGCGCTTGAAGACCTCGACCTCGGCGATGTTCGGCGAGTGCACCGGGAAGGTGCGCTCCACGCCGATGCCGAACGACACCTTGCGGACCGTGAAGGTCTCGCGGATGCCGCCGCCCTGGCGACGCAGCACGACGCCCTGGAAGATCTGGTTACGCTCGCGGTTGCCCTCGATGACGCGGACGTGAACCTTGAGCGTGTCGCCCGGTCGGAAGTCCGGGATGTCGGAACGCAGTGACTGCGCGTCCAGCGCGTCCAGGGTGTTCATCGGTGGTCCGTCCTCGTCTTCGTATGGCTTACGTGCAGCTTGGGCGCGCAGTGTCGGGCACTGCGACCTACCCGGGGGCTGATGGCGTTCCGGCCGACCGCGTGACCTTTTACTACCGGCGAACCCGGGAGTAAAGTTTCGCGCGTCTGCTCACGCCAACCTGTCAAGTATTGCAGACCAGGACTCAGGTGGTTGACCCGGCCTGGCCGGTGCCCTCGTCCAACCGGTCGAGGACCTTGAGATCGTGCTTGTCGAGACTACCTTCCGGCAGCCGGCCGATCAGTTCCGGCCTGCGCCGCACGGTGCGTTCCAGCGCCTGGTCGCGGCGCCAGCGGTCGATCAGCGCGTGGTTGCCCGAGCGCAGGACGTCCGGCACGGCCAGGTCGCGCCAGACCTCGGGCCGCGTGTAGCTGGGGCCTTCGAGCAGGCCGTCGGAGAACGAGTCCTCCTCGGCGGAGCGGGCGTTCCCGAGCACGCCCGGCAGCAGCCGGACGACGGCCTCGACCATCACCAGCACCGCGGCCTCGCCGCCGACCAGCACGTAGTCGCCGATCGAGACCTCGTCGACGGGCATCCGCTTCGCGGCGTCGTCGATCACCCGCTGGTCGATGCCCTCGTAGCGGCCGCACGCGAACACCAGGTGCTCCTCGGCGGCGTACTGGTGGGCCATGGCCTGGGTGAACGGCCGTCCGGCGGGGGTGGGGACCACGAGCCGGGTGTTCTCGCCGCAGACCTCGTCCAGGGCGGGGCCCCAGACCTGCGGTTTCATCACCATGCCGGGCCCGCCGCCGTACGGGGCGTCGTCGACCGCGCGGTGGACGTCGTGCGTCCAGTCCCGCAGGTCGTGCACGCCGACCTCGATGAGGCCGCGGTCGATCGCGCGCCCGAGCAGCGCGGCGCGGAGCGGGTCGAGGTATTCGGGGAAGATCGTGACGACGTCGAGGCGCATCAGGCGTCCAGCAGGCCTTCCGGCGGGTCGAGGACCACGCGGCCGCCCGCGACGTCGACCGCCGGGACGATCGCCTTCACGAACGGCACCAGCACCTCGCGTCCGTCGTGCTCGATCGACAGCAGTTCCCCGGCGGGCGAGTGCACGATTTCGAGCACCTTGCCGACGAGCGTGCCGTCGGTGAGTTCGGCCCGCAGGCCTTCGAGTTCGTGGTCGTAGAACTCGTCGGGGTCTTCGGTGGGCGGCAGCGTCGAGGTGTCGGCGATCAGGAGCGCGCCGCGGAGGGTCTCCGCGACGTCCCTGGTCAGCACCTCTTCGAAACGCACCAGCAGCCGCCCGCTGTGTTCGCGGGCGGCTGCGATGGTGAGATTCCGGCTGCTGCCGTCACGCAGCTTCGTCATGACGGCCGAACCGACGGCGAACCGCTGTTCCGGCGAGTCCGTGCGCACGTCCACCGCGAGTTCCCCGCGGATTCCGTGTGCCTTGGCGATACGGCCGACTACGACGTCCATCCCGGTGTGTTCCTGCGTTTCCTGTGTCCTTGGTCAGCGATCGGTGTCGACGACGTCCACGCGGACGCCGCGGCCACCGATGCCGCCCATGACGGTGCGCAGGGCGGTCGCGGTACGACCGCCCCGGCCGATCACCTTGCCGAGGTCGTCGGGGTGCACGTGCACCTCGAGCGTCCGGCCACGGCGTGTGGTCAGCAGCTCGACCCGGACCTCGTCCGGGTTGTCGACGATCCCGCGCACCAGGTGCTCGAGGGAGTCAGCGAGGAAACTCACGCCTCGGCCTTGTCACCCTCGGCGGCCTCGGCCTTGTCGGCTTCGGCCTTCTTCGGGGCGGACTTCTTCTTCGGCGTGGTGGCCTCGGCGGAGGCCGAGTCACCGGCGGCGGCGAGCGCGGCGTTGAACAGGTCCTGCTTCGACGGCTTCGGCTCGGCGACCTTCAGGGTGCCCTCGGCGCCCGGCAGGCCCTTGAACTTCTGCCAGTCACCGGTGATCTCGAGGATGCGCTGGACCGGCTCGGTCGGCTGGGCACCGACGGACAGCCAGTGCTGGGCCCGCTCGGTGTCGACCTCGATGAAGCTCGGCTCTTCCTTCGGGTGGTACTTGCCGATCGTCTCGATGGCCTTGCCATCACGGCGGGTGCGCGCGTCGGCGACGATGATGCGGTAGTACGGCGCACGGATCTTGCCGAGACGCTGAAGCTTGATCTTGACGGCCACGGGTGTGGGTACTCCTCAGTTCTCTCTGATGCATGTGGAAGGCGTACGAGAGCCGAGTGGGGAACGGCTACGCACACCCGAAGGTCCGGAGCTCGGGCGCGGTGAGAGGGTCCGGCCAAAGCAGGCAAGCGTACATTCTGCCAGACGCCGGACGGCCGTCAGAACGCGGCTATCCCAAGCGAGGCGAGCAGGATCGTCACGGCCGGGAGGAAGTTGTTCACCTGGTGGGCGACCACGCTGCCGAGCAATCGCCCGGTGAACACCCTGGCGAGCCCGATCGGGATCGCGATCACCAGCAGCAACGTGGTGCGCAGCGGCTCGAGGTGGCTCGCCGCGAAAACGGCCGTGGAGACCAGGAACGCCGCGATCCTCCCCCAGCGTTCGGTGCGCCACTGCAACCGCTCGACGGCGCCCCACAGGAGACCGCGGTAGATGATCTCCTCGCAGATCGGCCCGACCAGCCACAGGTAGATGAACATGACGACGGCCGCCGACACCGACATCCGGCGGTCCTCGACGAGCGCGCTGATCGCCGACGTCGCGTTCTCGTTGCCCACGACCTGCGTCCAGGCCCAGGCCGCGAGCGAGGTGAACCCGAGCCCGAGAACCCCGAGCTTGAGCCCGACCTTGACGTCGGCCCAGCTCCAGCCGATCCGGAGATCGGCGAACGGGCCGTTGCCGCGGAGCCGGGTGATCAGCAGCGCGACCCCGGCCGCGACCATCGTCGGCACCATCGTGCCCAGCAGCACCATGCGCATCGGCAACGGCTGACCGGGCTGGACGTCGCCGAGCAGGACGCTGATGAACGCCGCCGAAGCGAGGAGAACGGCCTCCACCAGGAGGAAGGCCCCGAATCCCCAACGATGCGGCAGTGGCGTACCGGGGGCGGCCACCTCACCTCCGGCAGCGAGTTCGTCCGGCGGCGCGGCCTCGGGGATCGGCTCCCTGGGCTGAGATACGGTCACGCCGATCCTCCGGTGATCGTTCGGTTACTCACAGACTCTAGCCGCCAGGACCGGCGATCACCTCGCCGCGAAGAGCAATACAGCCGGTGGGAGGTTGTTGGCCGCGTGCGCGATCACCGCCGCGCTCACCCTGCCGGAGAGATAGCGGGCCAGGCCGATCGCGATCCCCTGGCCGAACAGCGCGATGGTGCGCGCGGCCTCCCCGTGCAACTGGGCGAACACCAGCGCGGTGACCAGCAGGATCACCCACGAGGGCAGGCGGTGGAAGCCCATCGCGTTCCAGAGCGTGCCGCGGAAGAGCAGTTCCTCGGTGACCGGAGCGGCGAGGACGACGATGACCGCGGCCAGTACCAGCCAGACGGTGTCGCCTTCGGTGGTTCCGGACAGCTCGGTGATCGGCCCGGGCGAGACGTCGGAAATGGTCCTGTCGGCGCCGTCGGTCCCGTAGACGGCCAGCAGGAGCAGGTTGAGGAGGTACCCGGCGGCGAGCGCGGCCGCTCCGCAGGCGAGGCCGATCCGGACGTCGCGCCAGGTGGGCTTGAGCCCGAAATCCGTGCGGAGTCCCCGTCCCCAGTGCTGCGAGCCGATCACGGGGCCGAGACCGAGTACGAGGGTCGGCAGGAACGCGAGGATCAGCAGCGGGCCGACGTCACGGAGTTCGAGAGGGTCGTAACCGCCGAAGCGACCTGACATCACGAAGCTCATGACGAGCGTGACGAGGTGGTATCCGGCGATGCCCGCGAAAAACGCTACGAACCCCCAGTGCGCTCCGAGCACCAGACGCTCGCGAGCCTGCCCGTCGTCCACCACGCCTCCACGCTAAGTGCCGCTCCGGTCACGGATGGAGTCGGGTCAGGCGTAGATCTTGCCACGCAACACGATGTGACTCGGATGCCGGAGCACCGCGAGATCTTCGCGCGGGTCGGACGGGTAGACGAGCAGATCGGCCGAAGCGCCGTCGACGATCCCGGGTACGCCGAGCCACTCGCGGGCCGCCCACGAAGCCGAAGCCAGCGCCTGCTCGGCGGACATGCCCGCCTTGTGCAGCGCCTCGATCTCGTCGACGAGCCTGCCGTGCTCGACCATGCCGCCCGCGTCACTGCCGGCGTACACCCGGACGCCCGCCTCGATCGCCGTCGAGACCATCTCGCCGACGCCGGCGTGCAGCGCGCGCATGTGGTCGGCGTACACCGGGTACTTGCCCGCTTTTTCGGCGATACCGGGGAAGTTCTCGATGTTGATCAGCGTCGGCACGAGCGCGATCCCGCGTTCGGCCAGGATGCCCAGCTGGTCCGGCGAGAGTTCCGTGCCGTGTTCGAGGCAGTCGATGCCCGCGTTGATCAGTCCCGGCAACGCGGCCTGGCCGAAGACGTGCGCCGTCACCTTGGCGCCCTCTGCGTGCGCGACGGCGATGGCCTCGGCGAGGACGTCGTCAGGCCACAGGGGCGCGAGGTCGCCGACGCCGCGGTCGATCCAGTCCCCGACGAGCTTCACCCAGCCGTCGCCGTCACGGGCCTGTTCGGCGACCGCCTTCGGCAGCTCGGACGGGTCTTCGAGTTCGATGCCGAGGCCGGGGATGTAGCGCTTGCGCAGGGCGAGATGCCGTCCGGCGCGGATGATCCGCGGCAGCTCGGCTCGGGCCTGCAGCGGCCGGACGTCGATCGGCAGCCCGCAGTCGCGGATCAGCAGCGTCCCGGCGTCGCGGTCGACGATCGCCTGCTCGGCGGCCTCTTCGAGGGTGGTCGCCCCGCCGACCCCGATGCCGGGGTGGCAGTGCGCGTCGACCAGTCCGGGAACGAGAAAGCCTTCCCGGACAACGGTTTCCGCACCGGCGACCGGTTCGGTGCTGACGCGGCCGCCGGTGATCCACAGCTCACGGTGCTCGCCGTCCGGCAGGACGACGCCCGCCAGATGCAGAGCCTCCACGGCTACTTGTCCTTCGGGAACTTGAACTTCTTGGGGTCGAAGCCCGGTACGTCGTTCATCCCGCCGAGTTGGGAGAGGTCGGGCATCCCGCCACCGGGGCCGCCGGGCATCCCGCCCGGGGGCAGCATCGGCATGCCGCCGGGGAAGCCGCCGCGGACCTTGGGCTGCGTCGGGCCGCGCCCCTTGCCCTTCTTCCCCTTCTTGCCCTTGCGGTTCTTGCTTCCGCCGCCCGCGCCGCCGAAGCCGAACCGGCCGGCCATCTGCGCCATCATCTTGCGCGCCTCGAAGAACCGGTTGACCAGGTCGTTGACGTCGCGGATGGTGACGCCCGAGCCCTTGGAGATCCGGATCCGGCGGGAGGCGTTGATGATCTTAGGGTCGTCGCGCTCGGCGGGGGTCATCCCGCGGATGATCGCCTGCAGCTTGTCGAGTTGCTTGTCGTCGACCTGGGCGAGCTGGTCCTTCATCTGCCCGGCGCCGGGCAGCATGCCGAGCAGGTTGCCGATCGGGCCCATCTTGCGGACCGCGAGCATCTGCTCGAGGAAGTCTTCGAGGGTGAGCTGGCCGCTGCCGAGCTTGGCCGCGGTCTGCTCGGCCTTCTCCTGGTCGAAATGCTGTTCGGCCTGCTCGATGAGGCTGAGCACGTCGCCCATGCCGAGGATCCGGCTGGCCATCCGGTCCGGGTGGAAGAGGTCGAAGTCCTCGAGCTTCTCACCGTTGGACGCGAACAGGATCGGCTGGCCGGTGACCTGGCGGACCGACAGCGCGGCACCACCGCGGGCGTCACCGTCGAGCTTGGTGAGCACGACACCGGTGAACCCGACGCCGTCGCGGAACGCCTCGGCCGTGGTGACCGCGTCCTGACCGATCATCGCGTCGACGACGAACAGCGTCTCGTCCGGCGAAACGGCGTCGCGGATGTCCGCGGCCTGCTTCATCAGCTCTTCGTCGACGCCGAGACGGCCGGCGGTGTCGACGAGGACGATGTCGTGCTGGGCGCGCTTGGCTTCGTCGATGGCGCGGCGGGCGACGTCGACCGGGTCGCCGACGCCGTTGCCGGGCTCGGGCGCGAACGTGGTGACCCCGGCCCGCTCGCCGACGACCTGCAGCTGGGTGACCGCGTTGGGACGCTGGAGGTCACAGGCGACCAGCAGCGGCGCGTGGCCCTGCTTCTTCAGCCAGAGCGCGAGCTTTCCGGCGAGGGTGGTCTTACCGGCACCCTGCAGACCCGCGAGCATGATCACCGTCGGCGGGTTCTTCGCGAACGTGAGCCGCCTGGTCTCGCCGCCGAGGATGGTGACGAGTTCCTCGTTGACGATCTTGATGACCTGCTGCGCCGGATTCAGCGCGCCGTGCACCTCGGCACCCTTGGCGCGTTCCTTGATCCGGGCGATGAAGTCCTTGACCACCGACAGCGCGACATCCGCCTCGAGCAGCGCGATACGGATCTCGCGCGCGGTGGCGTCGATGTCGGCGTCGGAGAGCCTGCCCTTGCGAGACAGGGTCTGCAGGGCGGACGTGAGCCGATCGGAGAGGGTGTCGAACACGGGTGTGCACGCTCCAGCTGGGTCGTTGTGGCGTGCCGGTACGAACCGGCGGCTTCCCAGGGTAGTCGGTGTCCGGGGTCAGCGTTTGACGCGGTTGCGGACGGCCAGCAGGGTCAGGCCGAGCAGCAGGGGCCCGAGGACGCGCATGACCAGCCGCACGACCTCGCCGAACGGCGTCAGCTCCTTGGGCAGCGACGTCAGTTTCGTTTCCAGCGAAACGGTGCTCTGGGCGACATAGATGAGGGTGTCCCCGAAGGCGGGCGTGGTCTTGAAGCCGCCTAGCCGGAATCCGACGCTGGCCAGGACGACAAGGACCGCCAGGGTCGTGAGGGCTCTGAGGGCGCGAAGGCCGTAACCGGAGATGAGCCAGTACAGGTGGAGGATGGCGCGCTCGGACCACGGGGTGGCCGGGCTGTGGCGGCGCATCTCCATCTCGCCGTAGTAGAAGTCGGCGGCGCCGGGTTCGTTCTTGCTGTCCTCCTGCGCCTTGCGGAGCTGGCGGTAGAGGTCGGCGATGCGGCGGGGGCCGACGGGAGCGTTCCGGTCGCGTCGCCACGCCTGTTCCTCGGCGAGGACCTGACGTCTTCGTCTGGTGGCGAACCGGCAGTCGCCTTCCAGGCGCAGTTTGTCCAGGTGATGGGCTCCGGCGAACAGACACCGGAAGAGGTCGATGTCGGTGAGCACCAAGTCGGCGACGTCCACTCCGCGGACCGACGTCACCGAGGCCGCGGCCACCCCGATGACGGTCGAGGGTTTGCCGAACACCGCGTCCTCGAGATCCGCCTGTCCGGAAATGACGCCGAGACCGGCTCCACCTTCGAAGGTCGCCTCGGCGTAGTCCGTCTCGGGCGAGTCGCCCTCGATGAGCACTCGTCTGCGAAAGTTCGCGTGTTTGAAGCTCAGCGTCTTCGCGCTGAGCGGGCCGATGTGCTCGGCGGCCCCGAAATCCGCTCCGGCGAAGCTCAGGGTGTGGCTTGCCCGCGCTTCCCTGAATGTCGCTTCGCCGTCGAACTCCGCGTTCTCGAATCCCGCGCGCCGGAAGAAGATCGCTCCCTCGAACCTGGCTTCCTTCTTGAACTTCGCCCGAGCGAAACTCGCGGTTCCCTTGAACACCTGCACGTCGAAATTCGCCCGCTCGCGGAAATCGGCTTCGTCGAATCGGGCGTCGTCACTGAAGCCTCCATCAGTGACGAACCAGGCTTCGCCGTTGAACGTGGTCGCCCGGAACGACACCCTCCCTCCGAAGGCCGCGCTCTGAAAATCGGCGCGCTGATCGAAGGTGGCACCGTCGAACCGGGCGTGCCGGTGGAAGGTCGTGCCTTCGAACAGCGCATCGCCGAACAGGGCTCCGTCGAATCTCACGTCACCGAGGAATTCCGAGCCGCTGAAGTCCACCATGGGAAAACGAGCCTCTTGAAACCACGCGGTGTCGGCGAAGGACGCCTTGCGAAAGGAGGTAGCCATACCGAACGAGGTGGCATCGAACGGGACGACGGCCTCGAACCTCGTCTGTTCGAAATTCGCGCTGCCGAACGCCGTCTTCACCGCGTCGACAAGACGGCCGAGAAGGTCTCCGGACAAGGCCGTGCCCCGCAGGTCGACAACCGAACCGGTGGCGAGACCGGCGAAGTACTGGTCCTGTCGTCCGGCTTCGAGATGCGTCAAGCAGCTCCCGAAGTCACCGATGCGCACGCCACGGCAATCCTCGACGCCGCAAGCGGGCCACGCCTCGTCCATGTCCACAGTTCTAACGCAAAACAGGGCTCCGGGACCGATCGCCCCTCGCGGACCGGTACCGGAGCCCCTACGGAAGGCTCGCCTCCCCGCGAGCCGACCGTAAGCACACTTGGCGAGCTTCGCGGGACTTCGTATCGCCGGACCCCCAGTACCAGGCGATTCGCTGCCCGCGCTCTCGCCGCGCGATGGCATAACAATGCCCGGTCACCGCGGGGTCACGGCAGCGTGAAGACCCCCAACTACCCCTGGGTAGAACTACTCAACTGGTCTTGGCCGACGACGCCGACGAAGCCCTCTTCGCCCGCGTCCGCGCCTGACGTGCCTTGTCCGCCGCTTCCTTGGCCTTCTCGACGGGCGCGCGGTCGGCCTCGACCGCGCTTCGCTGCAGAGCCGCCAGCAGCCGCGTCACGCCCTCCGCCTGTTCGGCGGCGGTCGGCTGGAGGACGTCGTCGCCGTCCAGCTTGGCCTGGATGAGCGCTTCGAGCGCTTCCCGGTAGCGATCGGTGTACCGGCCGGGGTCGAAGTCCTGCGTGAGGTCTTCGATCAACGAGACCGCGTTCCGCAGTTCCCCGCGCCGCAGGTCGACGTCCTCGTGCAGGAACGGGAAGTCGGGCCGCCGGATCTCGTCGGGCCACAGCATCGTCTCGAGCAGGATCACCTGGTCCCGCACGCGCAGCGCGCCCAGCGTTTCGCGCTGCCTCAGCGTCACCTTCACGATCGCGATCCGCCCGGACTGCTGCAGCGCCTCGCTCAACAGCACGTACGGCTTGGTACCCGAGGGCTCGGGTTCGAGGTAGTAGCTGCGCGCGAAGTACATCGAGTCGACCTGCTCGGCCGGGGTGAAGCCGACGACGTCCATCGACTGGGTGGTCGGCGCGAGCAACGAAGCGAAGTCACCGCCGGTCAGCAGGACGACGTCGCCGTTGGGAACGGGGTGTCCCTTGGCGATCTCGGCCGCGGGCACCTCGGCGCCGTCGACCTCGCAGACCCACTTCACCCGCACCCGGCCGCCGTCCGGCTCGTGCACCTGGTGGAGGGGGACGTTGTGCTCTTCGGTCGCGCTGTACGCCTTCACCGGGATGGCGTAGGTCCCGAATCCGATCGTGCCTTTCCACACCGCCCGCATGGCCCACCTCCGCCTGGTCAGCGTATCCACGGGCCGAAGCGGCGGGACAGCTACAAACGGGTGTCAGGGGCGACTGATTCGCTCACACATTCGAATGACGGACGTGATTCGGCGAGTGCTTCGGCCGAACAGTCGACAGCGGTGGCGGCCGCTCGGAGTACTTCCGCGACGACCTCGACGTCGATCGTCCTGGCGGTGGCCAGCACACCTTCTCCCCCGACCTCGACCCGGCCCGCCATGCCCTCGAGCGCGATGGCCAAGGCCTGCTGGCCCGCGACGAGGTGCCGCACCACCTTGAGCAGTTCGGGCACGGTCGCGGCGGTACCGGACGCGGTCAGCGAGACGGCGAGGTCGTCCGCGCAGGCCCGGAAGTGGGAGGCGACGACGGTCGGCGGCAGCGTGAGCCGCTGCGGCCCTGGCGGGTTCTGCTCGTGACCCAGCACGCGCTCACCGCCTTCTGCGATCCTTCGGGTCTCGACCGCGCACATCCTGCCACCGCTACCCTCCGCCATCCGCGCGACACCCCGTTCACCGTGCACGCGGTAACCGGAAGGCGCCGTTCCGAAACCGGAAACCCTTGTCCGGCAAGGGGTCCGATGTAGATGGATTCGTGGCACGGGCCGGATCACAGCACGAATAAAGAAGTCGTCACCACTTCCCGGTCAGGAAGCCGCGGCCAGCAGCGCGGCTTCGATCTTCGACCGCCACGCCTGGTCGACCCGGCCGGTCCGCGGCGCGACGGCGAACGAGTCGACGACCGCGCCGCCGAGGGTGGCCACCTTCGCCCAGCGCACCTCGGCCTCGCAGCGCCGCAGCGCGCCCGCGACCCGGTACAGGAGCCCGATCCGGTTCGCGGCCCGCAGCTCGACCACGACCGTGTCCTGCCCGCTGGTCTCGTCGTCGAACCAGATCACCTTCGCGTTCGCGGTAGGAGTCTCGCCGTAGTCCCGTTCCTTCGCCGCGAGCCGCTGGGTCAGCGGCATCGTCCCGGCCACCGCCCTGGCGAACTGCTCACGCAGCAACGTGACGTCGGGCAGCGAGCCGAACTTCGGCGACGCGGTGAACACCCCCGCCCGTCCCCCGTCGTGCCCGCGCAGCACCGCCGCGTGGACCTCCAGCGAGTTCAGCGCGAGCACGCCGGCAGCGGGAGCCAGCAGTTCGGCGCGGGCCGGGACCGCGAGCACCACGGTCACGACCTTGCCCGCGGCGGTGATCCGCACCTCGCCGCGGCCGGACGCGACGGCCTCGGCGACGAGTTCCCGTTGCTCGGCGCCCATCGGCTCCGGCGGAAGGAAACCCTTGCCGTGCAACGCCTCTTCGCAACCGGACACGAGCTCGGCGAGCAGGCGGGCCTTCCAGTCGGTCCACACGCCCGGTCCGGTGGCCAGCGAATCGGCCGTCGTCAGCGCGTGCAGCAGCTCCAGCAGGACCAGGTTCTCGTCGAGGGTCTTCGTCACCCGCTGGATCGTGGCCGGATCGCTGATGTCCCGCCGTGTCGCGGTGTGCGGGAGCAGCAGGTGATGCCGCACCATCGCCGACACCAGCGCCGCGTCGGACTCCGGCAGCCCGAGCCGGGCCACCACCTGGGCGCTGATCTTCGCGCCGAGTTCGGAATGGTCCGCGTCCCGGCCCTTGCCGATGTCGTGCAGCAGCGCGCCGATCAGCAACAGATCCGGCCGTGAAACGGTGGTCGTCAGTTTCGACGCCTCCACCGCGGCGCGCACGAGATGCCGGTCGACGGTCCACGAGTGCACCGGCGACCTCGGCGGGAGGTCCCGCACCGCACCCCATTCGGGGAACAGCCGTGCCCAGAGACCCGTCCGATCGAGCGCTTCGACGGCGTCGACGAGGCCTTCGCCCGCGCCGAGCAGCTCCACCAAGGCCTTGAGGGCGTCGGCGGGCCACGGCGCGCGCAGTTCCGGCGCCGTTTCGGCGAGCGCCCGCAGGGTGCCGTGCGAAATCGGCTTCCGGATCCGGGCCGACGCGGCGGCGACCCGCAGCAGCAGCGCCGGATCCTTGGCGGGCACCGCGTCCCGCGCCAGCGCGACCTCGTTGCCGTGCAGGACGACACCTTCGTCGAGCGGCGTCCGCACCGGCCGCCGGCCGAACCGTGCCTTGGGTGGTTCCACAGTGGACCGGAGGGCGACGTCGACCGCGTACGCGATCGTCCGCCCGACACCGGAAAGCTTGCGCGCCAAGGTGAACCGGTCGCCGAAGCCGAGTTCGCCCGCGACCGTCTCGGCCTCCGGCGCGCTGAGGATGTCGCGCTCCCGGCGCAGTTCCTTGCGCAGTTCGGTCCGGACGTCGAGCAGCAGGCTCTTGGCCTCCAGCAGTTCCTCGCCGGGCCTCGCCGTCAGCTGTGCCGCCGCCAGCGCTTCCAAGACGGCGAAGTCGCGAAGCCCGCCTCGGCCGTGCTTGAGATCCGGCTCGGCGGACTGGGCGATCTCGCCGCTGCGGGCCCAGCGCTGGCGCACCGCGTCCGACAGCTCGCCGACCCGCTTCCTGGCCGTCCGACGCCACTCGTCCCGTGCCGCGGCGGCCAGCCTGGCGGTGATCTCGGCGTCCCCGGCGATAGGGCGGATGTCGAGCAGCCCCATCGCGGTCCGCAAGTCCTCGGAAGCCACTTTCAGCGCCTCGCCCGGTGTGCGGACCGAGTGGTCGAGGCCGATCTTGGCGTCCCACAACGGATACCAGATCGCGTCGGCGATCTCACCGACGCGGGAGTTGCCGTTGTGCAGCAACAACAGGTCGAGGTCGGAGAAGGGCACCAGTTCCCGGCGCCCCAGGCCGCCCACGGCGGCCAGCGCGACACCGGGTACAGCGGTGTCTACGCCGGCCGCCGCGGCGCCCTTGCCCAACCAGAATTCGTAGAGGTCGACCAGGGCCGCCCGCAGCGCGGCCGCCCCCAGCCTCCCGTGCCTGCCCTCGAGCAATCGCTCGGTGGCCTTGACCAGCTCACCCCCGTCAGCCATCCCTGACGCCTATAGGGCGTCCGAGCCGCGTTCGCCGGTTCGTACCCGGATCACCGTCTCCACCGGCGTCACCCAGATCTTCCCGTCACCGATCTTGCCGGTGTGGGCGGCCGTGGTGATCGCGTCGAGGACCTTCTCCACGTTGGAGTCGTCGGTGACGACCTCCATCCGCAGCTTCGCCACGAAGTCCACGGAGTACTCCGCGCCCCGGTAGACCTCGGTGTGGCCCTTCTGCCTGCCGTAGCCCTGCACCTCGCTGACCGTCATGCCGAGCACGCCCAGCTGTTCCAGCGCGGAACGGACGTCGTCGAGCGTGAACGGCTTGACGATCGCGGTGATCAGCTTCATGCCTTGCTCTCCTCGAGTTTCGTGGCCGCGTTGCCGGTGGGCGCCTTGACCGGGATGCTGGTCGGCTGGCCGAGGCCGCCGCCCGAACCGGTGAAGTCGTACGCGCTCTCCGCGTGCTGGGCCTCATCGATACCACTGACCTCGTCCTCCGCGCTGACGCGGAACCCGCCGAGCTTCTTGATCACCCAGCCGATGACGAAGGTGAGCACGAACGAGTAGCCGAGGACTACGGCCGCCGCGAGCGCCTGCTTGCCGAGCTGGCCGAGGCCGCCGCCGTAGAACAGGCCGTCGACGCCGAGCGAGTTGACGCTGGTGGTGCCGAAGAAGCCGATGAGCAGCGTACCGACCAGACCACCCACGAGGTGGACGCCGACGACGTCGAGGGAGTCGTCGAAACCGAAGCGGAACTTGAGGCTGATCGCCAGGGCGCACAGGGCACCGGCGATGAGACCGATGGCGATGGCACCCAGCGGGCTGACGAACCCGGCCGCCGGGGTGATCGCGACGAGCCCCGCGACGGCACCGGAAGCGGCGCCCAGCGTGGTCGGCTTGCCGATCTTGATCTGCTCGATGATCAGCCAGCCGAGGATCGCGGCCGCGGTCGCGACGGTGGTGTTGGTGAACGCGACGGCGGCGAGGTCGTTGGCGGCCAGCGACGAACCGGCGTTGAAGCCGTACCAGCCGAACCACAGCAACGCGGCACCCAGCAGCACGAACGGCACGTTGTGCGGACGTCCGGTGCCCTTCGGCCAGCCCTTGCGCTTGCCGAGCACGATCGCCAGTGCCAGACCGGCCGCACCGGCGTTGATGTGGACCGCGGTACCACCCGCGAAGTCGAGCGCCTTGAGCTGGTTGGCGATCCAGCCGCCGACCGAATCGGCGCCGATGAAGCCGTTGAACGAGAACACCCAGTGCGCCACCGGGAAGTACACGATGGTCACCCACACCGCGACGAACAGCGTCCAGCCCCAGAACTTGGCGCGGTCGGCGATGGCGCCGGAGATCAGCGCGGGCGTGATGATCGCGAACATCAGCTGGAACATCACGAAGGCGAACAGCGGCAGCCCGTCCGCGCCGGGCCAGGCGACCTCGGGCGCGGTGTCGGTCGCGGCGGTCGCGAAGCCGGCGAGTTTGCCGGAGATGTTCGAGAGACCGGCGAAGTCGAAGTTACCGAGCAACCCTCCGCCGATATCGTTGCCGAACGCCATCGTGAAGCCGTACAGCGTCCAGAGGACACCGACGACGGCGAGCGCGATGAAGTTCATCATCAGCATGTTCAAAACGCTCTTCGCGCGGACCATGCCGCCGTAGAAGAACGCCAATCCCGGTGTCATGAGCATGACCAGCGCGGCGCTGATCAGTACCCATGCCGTGTCTCCTGCGTTCAGCACAATCTTCCTCCCGTGCCTGGGGTGTACTGCGCAGGAATTTTTGGGCCGGGGTGTTTCCTCGGGCGGCGATTCAGGTTTCACCCGCGTGAACTGTCCGTGCGGCGTTGTTACGTCCAGGTTTCCGCAGACCTGGTGCGTTCTGTCCGGTTGCGAAACGTCGTGGTCGAATAGCCCCATGAACGCACGTGCATCCGGCAATCACCCGCTGCCACCGGAGATCGTCCGGTCACTGCGGTGTTCGCTCTGCGGTGACCCGGTCGGGGCAATCGAGCGCACGGTGCGTTGTGAACGTGGCCACTCGTTCGACGTAGCGAAGCAGGGTTACGTCAATCTTCTCCACGCGCGCATCCCTGCGGGCACGGCGGACACCGCGCCGATGGTCGCGGCTCGCGTCGACCTCCTCGCTTCGGGCGTCTATCTCCCTCTCGCCGACGCCCTCGCGAAGGTGGCTTCAGAGCACGTACAGGACGGGCTGATCATCGACGCCGGCGCGGGCACGGGGTACTACCTCGCGCACGTGCTCGACGCCGTCCCCGCCGCGCACGGGCTGGCGCTCGACGTCTCCGCCGTCGCCCTGCGCCGGGCCGCTCGCGCCCACGCGCGCGCGGGCGCGGCCGTGTGGAATCTGTGGGAGCCCTGGCCGGTGGCGGACTCGAGCGCGTCGCTGATCCTCAACGTCTTCGCGCCTCGTAACGCCTCGCAGTTCCATCGAGTCCTGACCGCCGACGGGCTGCTGGTCGTCGCGACGCCCAACCCCGGGCACCTCCGGGAGCTGGGCGACCTGGTGATCTCCGTCGACGGTGGCAAGGACGCGCGGCTGGAGGAAACCCTCGGCGAGCGTTTCGGCCGGGTGGACCGGCGCGATGTCACCGAACGGGTGACGCTGTCTCCCGCCCAGATCCGTCAAGTCGTCGAGATGGGCCCGAGCGCGCACCACCTCCATCGCGACGGACGCCGCGAGCGGCTCGACGCGATCGCCGAGGCGGTGGACGTCACCACGTCGTTCAGCGTCACGCTGTACCGGCCGGTGCCCTGATGGAGGCGCCCGCGACCCTGCTCGCCGACGCGGCCTGGGTCAGCGCCCGCATCGGCGGCGCCGCCAAGCTCTACGGCTGTTCCCGGCCCGAGGTCCTCGGCACGATCTGGTGGTACTCGCTCTCCTCGGTCCTCGTCGCGCCGTCAGTCGAGTCGCTCGTGCGGGGTGAGCCGTTGGATCCGTCGCTCGACGCCGTCACCATCGATCTCGTCCCGGACGGCCGCTTCACCGGCGCGCGGTCGTCACGGGTCCTTTCCGGCGGTCTGGCCGAACTCGGCGAAGCGTTCGCCGGGGCACTGGGCACGGCGATCGGCACCATCTCGGACGTCACGGGGGCGAATCCGCGCGCACTGGGCGCGATCGCGACGGATTCGATCGGCAACCGCCTGCTGTGGACCGGCGACACCGAACGGGCGATCGCGCTCGCGGCCCCGCTCGTGACCGCGATCGGGCTCGGGATGCCGGAGCCGCGGTTCTCCCGCGTCGGGCGGAACACCGTGGTGCGCCGTGCTTCCTGCTGCCTGATCTACGAAGCGGGAAATCCGAAGTGCACCAGTTGTCCCCGGCAGACCCCGGAGGAACGGGACCGGCGCCTTCGGGCCGCGCTCGGTTAGAACCCCGCGTTTCGTCCTCTCGTTGCGGTAGTTGCGCGTGCAAGGACCGCAACTAGAGGACGAAACGCGACCAGCGGGTCCCATGCCGGGAACAACAGTCCC
>NZ_JBVILA010000003.1:174028-531193 GCF_055580625.1 Amycolatopsis sp. NPDC031561
GAAACCCTCTGTTTTTTCTTGGGGGGTGGGGGGGGCAAGGAAAAAAAAACAAAAAAAAGAAAAAAACCCCCGACCAGCGGGTCACGTGCTGGGAACGATGGTCACGGGGTGGGACGCGAGGTAGCGTCGGGCGCGATGAGTGAACGCACCTGGGGCTTCCGCACCCGCGCCCTGCACGCGGGCGGGACGCCCGACCCGGCGACCGGCGCCCGCGCCGTGCCCATCTACCAGACCACGAGCTTCGTCTTCGAGGACGCGGCCGACGCGGCGAACCTGTTCGCGCTGCAGAAGTACGGCAACGTCTACAGCCGCATCGGCAATCCGACGGTCGCGGCCTTCGAGGAACGCCTGGCCAGCCTCGAAGGCGCGATCGGCGGTGTCGCCACGAGCAGTGGCCAGGCAGCCGAGTTCCTCACCTTCTCCGCGCTGGCCGAGGCCGGGGACCACATCGTCTCGGCGGGCGGGCTCTACGGCGGGACGGTCACCCAGCTCACCGGCACGCTGCGGCGCTTCGGCATCGAGACCACCTTCGTCAGCGGAGACCGCATCGAGGACTACGCGGCCGCCGTCACCGACCGGACGAAGCTGATCTTCACCGAGGTCATCGGCAATCCCGGCGGCGCGATCGCCGACCTCGCCGGGCTGGCCGAACTCGCGCATTCACAAGACATCCCGCTGGTCGTCGACGCCACCCTCGCGACGCCGTACCTGTGCCGTCCGATCGAGCACGGCGCGGACATCGTGCTGCATTCCGCGACGAAGTTCCTCGGCGGGCACGGCACCACGCTCGGCGGGGTGGTCGTCGAATCCGGGAAGTTCGACTGGGGCAACGGGAAGTTCCCGAGGATGACCGAGGCCGTCGAGAGCTACGGCGGCCTGAAGTACTGGGAGAACTTCGGCGAGTACGCCTTCTGCACCCGGCTGCGCGCCGAGCAGTTGCGCGATATCGGCGCCGTCCTCTCCCCGCACTCGGCCTTCCTTCTGCTGCAAGGGGTCGAGACCCTGCCACAGCGGATGGACGCCCACATCGCCAACGCGCGGGCCGTCGCGGAGTACCTCGCCGCGGATCCGCGCGTGGCCTGGGTGAACTACGCGGGCCTGCCGGATCACCCGCATCACGACCGGGCGCGGAAGTACCTGCCCGCCGGGCCCGGTGCCGTGTTCTCCTTCGGCGTCGACGGCGGCCGAGCGGCCGGGGAAACGTTCGTGAACTCCGTCGAACTGCTGTCGCATCTGGCGAATGTCGGGGACGCGCGGACGCTGGTCATCCACCCGGCGTCCACCACGCACCAGCAGCTTTCCGAGGACCAGCTGCGTGCGGCGGGCGTCGGCGCGGACCTGATCCGCCTGTCGATCGGCCTGGAAGACGTCGACGACATCCTGTGGGATCTCGACCAGGCACTCGGCAAGGCGGTGGCGGGATGAGCTACGACGTCGGCGCGGTCGAACGCCGCCGCCTCCTCTCGCGGACGAAGTCCGTGACCATCGTCGGCGCCTCGAACAATCCGGCGAGGCCGAGCTACTTCGTCGCGACGTACCTGCTCTCCTCCAGCGAGTACCAGGTCAACTTCGTGAACCCACGGCTGGACGAACTCCTCGGGCGGCCGGTGTACCCGTCGCTGGCCGACGTGCCGGGCGAGGTCGACCTGGTCAGCGTGTTCCGCAAGCACGACGACCTCCCCGGCGTCGCCGAGGAGGTCGTCAGGGCCGGAGCGCGCACGCTCTGGCTGCAATTGGGCCTGTGGCACGAACCCGTCGCCGATCAGGCCAAGGAAGCCGGACTGGACGTGGTGATGAACCGCTGCGTCAAGATCGAGCACGCCCGGTTCGCCGGTGGGCTCCACCTCGCCGGTTTCAACACCGGCGTGATCAGTTCCCGCCGCCAGTCCGCTCCCTGACCGCTATTCCGCCGCCGTGTTCACCGTGAACGGCAGCCATCCGACGGTGACACCGTTCGCCGGCGACACCGGCATCCGCCAGTTCTGGCAGCCGCGTCCCGGGACGCGGTCCCAGATGAACAGCGGCGCCCCCTGGCCCGCGGTGCAGCCCTGGTCCAGCAGTTTGCCCGCGTTCTGGACGGCGTACCGGTACACCCCGGTGCCGACGCCCTGCGGTTCGATCGTCCACTTCTGGCACGCGCCCGCGACGCGGTCGTAGGTGGTCACCGGGTTCCCGCTCGCCGTACTGCAGCCGGTGTTGTCCAGCACCTGCCCGGAATGCTTGGCGCGGAACTGGTAGTAGCCGTCGCCGGTGCCCCACGGGAAGAACTTCTGGCAGTCCGCGCCGTTCGACGGCCACTGCTGGACTTTGGTCCCGTTGTTCCAGCCGCACGCGGCGACGTCGGCGTAGAGGCCGCTCGACACCGCTTGCAGCGAGACCCAGGCGTCGTCGCCGAACTCCCCGCCCGGGTCGAAGGTGGTCGCCCGGAACCGGTAGTTGTGGCCCTCCTGCAACAGTCCCGGCGGCGCCGTCCACGTCGCCGTGGTGCCGGACGGGACGTCCCACTGCCAGAAGTCCCCGATCATCGTTTCGCCTTCGTAGACATAGAAGACAGCGGTGACGTTGCCGCCGTCGGGGTCCGTCGGCGTGAAGCGCAGCGTCGGCGTCAGTGACTTCGTGTAGGTGACGCCGCCGGAGTCGACGCGATCCGAGATGTCGTGCCCGGCGGCGGGATTCGGCCGCTGGTTCCGGTACGTCACCTCGAGGTACGGCGACTTGCCGCCTTCACTGGACGAGAACTTCTTCCAGCCGGACGAATCCGCCTCGTTCTCCGCCTTCAGCAGCATCGAACCGGTCGTGACCCCGGCGCCCGCCCAGGCGCCGATCAGGTTCCCGATCGGCGTCCGGACCCAATCGGCCGCACAAGCCGCGCTGTAGCCGCGGGTCGCGTTCGTCGTCGCCCAGCGGGTGTTGGGAGCCGGCTGGTTCGCCCAGCGGGTACCGGTGCCCACCAGCGCGGTGTCCCAGATCTCCCAGTTGCGCGGCGAGCACGAGTAGGAGTGGTTGCCCCACAGGGCCAAAGTGGCCGATTCGATCTCCGCGCCCCGGAACCGCGACACGTCGAAGTGGAGATACGACCGGGCCTTCGTGGCCCCGCCGTCGTAGGTGCCGATGCGGAGTTCGGTGGCACCCGACTGGTCGGTGGTGGCGATGTTCGACTGCGTGAAGGTGTCGAAGTTCGTCCACACCGAAACGCCGGGGTCGACGATGACCGGATAGGCGCGCGCCGGGTCGGCGAAGTAGCCCGCGTCCGGCGTCACGTTCAGGCCGAGGGTCCCCCGCTCCTTGGCCGACACGACTTTGCCGACCTTCACCTTCGCGGCCGGGTCGCCGCTGCGCTGGTCGATCCGCGAGTCCCACATCTCGGCGGCGGGCACGCTGCCCACCACGTCGCCGGACGCCGTGACGAGCGCCGTGTTCCCGTCCGCGTCGGTGCGCGGCGTGAGCCCGGTGGCCCGCAGCGGGAGGGCGAACGTCAGCGCGCGATCGGGACGGCGCTTGACGACGAAGAACTGCTCGAACCCGGTCCGCGTGGCCTTGACCTGCAGGTCGACGCCGGGCTGGACCTCCGGATAGGTGGCGACCTCACCGGTGAGCACCGGTTCGGGCAGCGCGCCCGGGTACTGCAGGGCGACCTTCCCGTCCCGGCTCTGCACGGTGGCGAGATCCCCGCTCTTGCCGTTCGCGCCCGTCAGCACGAGGTCACGTGGATGTGCCTTCGGCCGGACGAGGCCGTCGGCGCTCTTCACCAGCGTCAGGTCGACCGGGACCCAGTCGCCGCCGCGCCGGACGTGGACCGGGCCGCCGTGCACCTGGGTGGTGCGGGAGCCGTCGGGATTGGCGAAGGTGGCCGAGTTCTCCGTACGCTCGGAGAGGATCTCGACCGGCTTGTTCTGCGATCGCGCCACCGTTTCGGGTGACGTCGCTTGCGCGGGAGCGGCGAACACGGCGCTCCCGGCCAGGCACGCGGCAACGAGCGCGAGGCCCCGCCGCGGGATTCTCCGGGTTTCAGCTTGCACTTCGATCTCCCCAGCCGTGGGTGACAAGTTGACACATTGCTTACGCATGTCACATCCACGGGGTTGCCCGCCGCTCGAAAAAATCCGGCCGCGTGAGAGGGTGCGGTATGGCCAAACCGACTCCGCTGCAGCTCAGGAACATCGTCATGGCATTGCTCATGGTCGGTGCCCTGGTATGGAACCTGTCCATCGGCGGCGCTTGGTGGCTCACCGCGATCTTCTCGGTCGGAACCGTCCTCTCGCTGCTCTCCGCGTACCTGAACCGGCCCGGCGCCCGCCCCTGATCCCCCGCGTTTCGTCCTCTAGTTGCGGTAGTTGGCAGTGCGAACCACCGCAACTAGAGGACGAATCGCGTCAGGGGCGAGAGGCCTCGAAGCGCGAAGCGAGGTCCTCACGACCTCGGTCGGTCAGGGCACCGAAGAGGCGTAGGCGCGCCATGCCGCCGTCGGGATAGATGTCGAGACGGACTTCGGTCACCTCAGGTCCCGAAGCGAGCGCGAACCGGTGCCGCGTATCCGGCTGCAGGCGGGTCTTCGGCAGCAGCTCGACCCATTCGCCGTCGCCGTCCCGCCCGCTCAACGCCGCCCAGCCGGGCGCGTTGCCCTTCAGGTTGCTGTTGTCCAGCTCGGCGAACCGGACGACACCCGCGCCGGCGAGCCGGACGGTGACCCAGTCGTTCCCGTCGTCACGGCGGCGGGACGTCTCCCAGCCCTCGGCCTGGTGCGCGGCGAGCCCGGGCGAGAAGAGGTTGTTGGGCGAGGAATAGAACATGTCGCTGCATCCGGTGACGACCGCGCCGTTCTCCAGCGCAGCGAGGTCCAGCGCGCCGAGGTCGAGCAGGCGCGGATCCGGGATCGGCGTCCCGTGCACCCGCAGCCGGGCGACGCCGCCGTCCGGGTGCATGGTCAGCCGGACGTGCGTGTAGCGCTTGCTCCCGCCGACCTCGAAGAAGTTCTCCGTGTGACCCGAGGCCGCGCCGCGTTTGACCAGCACATCCCAGTCGGCTTCGGATACTTCGGCCGCGCTCGGATAGCCCTCGACGGCGCACGCCTCGACCGAGACGAACGGCGGGTAGTTCCCCTTGAAGAACGCGGTGTCCACGACGACGCCGGTGATCGCGCCCGCCACGCCGAGCCGGACGACGGCCTGGTCGTCTCCGGGCTCACGGTGCCGCCGGGTCTCCCAGCCGTCGTAGACCTGCCCCTTGGGACCGAAGGTCTCCGCCCGATGCGCGGGCGTCCAGGGATTGACCAGGTTCTCCTTCTCGGCGAACAACTCGTCCGTCGCCCACATCACGGTCCCGCCGAACTTGCGCGAGGCCAGATCGGGCAGGTTTGTCCACTCAGGACGGTCGTTCACGGTCTCCTCCATCTCAGCAGTCACCCCGGGTCAGCAGGACGCCTGCCGGGTCGTCACCGGTGATCTCCTTGCCGCGCAACCACGTGCTACGCACGACACCGGCGAGCGGACGTCCGTGGTAGGCGCTGACCGGGTTGCGGTGCTTCAATTTCGCGACGTCGACGACGAACGCATCGTCGGGCGCGAACACGCTGAAGTCGGCGTCATAGCCCGGCGCGAGGTGGCCCTTGCGGCGCATCCCCGCCTGCGCGGCCGGATGTTCGGCCATCCAGCGGACGACGTCGGTGAGCGCGAACCCGCGCTGCCGCGCCTGCGTCCAGACCGCGGGCAGACCGAGTTGCAGTCCGGCGATCCCGCCCCACGCGAGCCCGAAATCGCCGCTGTCGAAGCGTTTCAGCTCCGGCGTGCACGGCGAATGGTCGGTCACGACGCAGTCGATGACGCCGTCCGCGAGGCCCTGCCACAGCAGTTCGCGGTTCCCGGCCTCACGGATCGGCGGGCAGCACTTGAACTGCGTCGCCCCGTCGCCGATCTCCTCCGCGGTGAAACTCAGGTAGTGCGGACAGGTCTCGGCGGTCAGCCGGACGCCGTCGCGCCGCGCGCTCTCGACCATCGGCAGCGCGTCCGAAGAGGACAGATGCAGGATGTGCGCGCGCACGCCGGTCTTCCTGGCGAGTTCGATGACCTGCGCGATCGCCACGTTCTCCGCGCCACGCGGCCGCGAGTGCAGGAAGTCCTCGTACTTCTCGCCGTGCGGATCGGGCGCGTGATCGATCGCGTCGGAGTCCTCCGCGTGCACGATGATCATGCCGTCGAAGGTCCGCAGTTCGGTCATCGCCTCTTCGAGCCCGCGCGCGTCCAGCGGCGGGAACTCGTCGACACCGGAGTGCAGCAGGAACGACTTGAAGCCGAACACCCCGGCCTCGTGCAGCCCCCGCAGATCCGCCAGATTGCCCGGGATGGCACCGCCCCAGAATCCGACGTCGACGTGCACGCGCCCCTCGGCGGTCTTGCGCTTCACCTCCAGCGCCGCGACGTCGACCGTCGGCGGCAGGCTGTTCAGCGGCATGTCCACGATCGTGGTGACCCCGCCCGCCGCGGCCGCGCGGGTCGCCGAAGCGAAGCCCTCCCATTCGCTGCGCCCCGGATCGTTGACGTGCACGTGGGTGTCCACGAGACCCGGCAGCAGGACGACGTCCTCGCCGAGTTCGAGCACCCGATCGCCGTCCAGTGCTGCTCCGGCGGGCTCCACCGCGACGATGCGGCCATCCTCGATGCCGATGGTCGCGGGTACTTCTCCGGCGGCCGTCACAGCTCGGGCGGCCTTGATCACCAAGTCCATTGATACTCCCAATTTCCACTGAGTGGAATCGAGGTTTCGCACTCCGACATTAACTCCGGCCACCCTGCTCGTCAATGAACCTCGGCGGCGCTACCTTCGCTGAGTGCAGTTAGAAGCCGAGTTCACCAGCGAACCGTTCCACGGCGAAGGCCCGCCACCCGAGCATGCCGTCAAAGCACGCGACACGGCGGAAGAAGCGGGCCTCTCGGCCGACTTCGGCCCGCTCGGCACCCTCGTCCGCGGCGACGCCGACACCCTGCTCGACGCGCTCCCCGCCATCGCCAGGGCGGCGCTGAACGGAGGCGCGACCCGCGTGACCCTCCAACTCCGGCAGGTCGGCGACGACGCGGGCGAGCCGGCCGTCGAACTGCACAGCGCGCTCGCCCGGCTCATCGGCGACGTCGAACGCGAACTGGGCGGCAAGCTCGACACCCTCGACCGCGCCGCCAAGCAGCGCGCGGTGCGGCTGCTCAAGGAACGCGGCGCGTTCGGCCTCCGCAAATCGGTGTCGACCGTCGCCGAAGCACTGGGGGTCACGAGGTTCACGGTCTACAACTACCTCAACCGCGACCAAGACTGAAGGGTGAATTCAACAAAATGTTGACGGAGGCGGATCCGTCGCCGTACCGTCGGTTCCCGTGCCGCTCACCATTCGAGAGTTCGACCAGGCACCCGCTCAGGACGTCCGGCCGGTGCTGACAGCCTGTCTCGACGTCCCGCGCTGGGTGGAAACCCTGCTGGCCAGGCGCCCTTACGCCGACCTGGCCGCCCTGCTCGCCGCGTCCGAGTCGCTGACCCCGCTGCGCCCCGACGAGATCCGGCAGGCGATGGCCGCCCATCCCCGGATCGGGGAGAAATCGGGCGGCGAGAGCACCGAAGCCGGTTGGTCGCGCTCGGAACAGTCCGGTGTGGACGGTTCCGCCGCGCGTGAGTTCGCGGCGGCCAACGCCGAGTACGAAGCGACGTTCGGGCACGTGTTCCTGGTCTGCGCGAGCGGCCGGAGCGGCCCCGAACTGCTGGAAAACCTCCGTTCGAGGCTCTCGAACGATCCGGAGAAGGAACTCGAAGTGGCCGGTCAAGAGCTGGCCAAGATCGCCGCGCTGCGGCTGGAAAAGGCGGTGACGTCATGAGCCTGGTGACCACGCACATCCTCGACACCGCCGCGGGACGCCCCGCCCCCGGCGTCGGGGTCCGCCTCGAAACCGGCGCGGGCGAACCGATCGCCGACGGCCGGACCGACACCGACGGCCGGATCCGCGACCTGGGCCCGGAAACCCTGGACCCCGGGGTGTACCGGCTGGTCTTCGACACCGGCGCCCACCTCGGCCCGGACTCCTTCTTCCCCGAAGTCACCTTGACCTTCCGCATCGCCGACGGGACCGAGCACCACCACGTGCCGTTGCTGCTGAGCCCGTTCGCCTATTCCACCTATCGAGGGAGCTGATCGCCCGTGGCCATCACCCTGGGCCCCAACCAGTACGGCAAGGCCGAAGTCCGGCTCGTCACCGTGCGGCGCGAAGGCACCGTCCACCATCTCAAGGACCTCACCGTTTCGACGTCGCTGCGCGGCGACCTCGCGGCCACGCACCTCACCGGTGACAACGCCGACGTCGTCGCGACCGACACGCAGAAGAACACCGTCTACGCCTTCGCCAAGGAGGCCCCGGTCGGCGAGATCGAGGACTTCGCGCTCCGCCTCGGACGGCACTTCGTCGACTCGTTCGAGCACATCTCCGGCGCCCGGGTCCTGATCGACGAGCACGGCTGGAACCGCATCTCCGGGCATGACCACGCGTTCTCCCAGGCGGGCAGCGAAAAGCGCACGACCGCGGTGACCGTTCAGGACGGTCAGGCCTGGGTGGTGTCCGGTTTGGACGATCTCGTCGTGCTCAAGTCGACCGGTTCGGAGTTCCACGGCTTCCCGCGTGACGAGTACACGACACTGGCCGAGACGAACGACCGGATCCTCGCGACCGCCGTGACCGCTCGCTGGCGTTACCAAGGTGACGGCATCGACTGGACCGCGAGCCACGCCGAGGTCCGGCGGATCCTGCTGGAGACCTTCGCGGACAAGCACAGCCTCTCCCTGCAGCAAACGCTGTACGCGATGGGAGAGGCCGTGCTCGAGGAACGCGGAGAGGTCGCCGAAGTCCGGCTCTCACTGCCGAACAAGCACCATTTTCTGGTGGACCTTTCGCCGTTCGGCTTGAAGAACGACAACGAGGTCTTCTACGCCGCCGACCGGCCGTACGGCCTGATCGAGGGCGTGGTCCTGCGCGATGACGCGGAGGACGCAGGCATGGCTTGGCACACCCTCGCCGCTTTCTAAGGAACCGGCAGCGGCATCCCGGGAACGCTCTGGTCGGCGGGGACGGCCCCGTCGACCAGGTAGGCGTCCACGACCTTGTCCACGGCGGCGTTGCCGGTCGCGTAGAGCCCGTGGTCGCCTTCACCGGTGACCGTCAGCATCCGCGAGTTCGCGAACCCGGCGTGCGCCTTCCTGGCTCCCTCGATCGGCGTCGCCGGGTCGTGCTCGGACTGGACGATCAGCACCGGCGGGACCCCCTTGCCGTCCAGCTTCGGCAGCGGACGCGGTTGCTTGTCCCAGAACAGGCAGACCGAGGCGTTCAGCACGCCGCCGCCCGCCATGAGCAGTCCGCGGTCGAGGTTCCGCTGCGAGTCGCGGATCAGCGACTCGCGGGTCCCGGTGAACCGCCCTTCCCCGCAGAGGGTGTTCCAGAACGTGGCGTCCTGCGCGTCCGGGAAGTCCCCCGCGTCCTTGACCGCGGCGAGAGCGTCGGCCTTCGCCCCGTTCTCCAGCCCCGCCCGGACCTTGACCAGCAGGTCGGCCAGCGCCGGGAAGGATTCCTTCTTGTAGAGCATGTAGACCATCGCGTACTCGAGCTCCATCGGCCCGTTGCCGTTGAGCGGATGACGCGACAAGGTGTACCGGAGCCGCTCGTAGGCCTGCCGGACCTCTTCGCCGCTGGTGCCGAAGTGGTACTTGGCGTCGTAGCGCGCCATCCACGGCAGGAAGTCCTGCCGCCAGCGTCGTTCGAACCCGACCGCCTGCCGGTTGAACGAGTTCTGCCACGTCGTGGTGAACTCCGTCGAGGAGTCCAGCACGAACCGCCCTGTCCGCTGGGGGAACTGCTGCGCGTAGTGCGCGCCCAGCCAGGTGCCGCCCGAGTAGCCGACCCAGTTGATCTTCTCCCGGCCGAGCAGCACCCGGAGCAGGTCGAAGTCCTTGATCGTCTGGTAGGTGGTGATCAGCGGCCCGAGTTCACCACTGGCGGCCTGACAGGACTTGGCCACGTGTTCCGCGTTGGCCAGGATCTGGTTCAGGTTGCGCGGATCGCGGTCACGCGGGTCCAGCTGGCGGATGAGGTCGGCGCTGCCACGGCAGGTGACGTTGGTGCTCTTGCCGGTCCCTCGGACGTCGATGCCGATGACGTCCTGGTGTTGACGCAGCTTCTCCTGCCCTCGGAAGGTGACCGGGAACCAGCGACCGGCGCCACCCGGCCCGCCCGGGTTGGTGAGCACCGACGCCGTCGACGGCCCGGTCGACTTCAGCCTGCTGACCGCGATGGTCAGATCCTGCCGCTCCGCCGCGCGGTCCCAGTCGCGGGGCGTGCGGTAGGTCGCGCATTCGAGGCCGCCGATGTCGGTGCCCGGCGGCAACGTGATCAGCTCCTCCGCCGCGCAGGGATGCCAATCGAGTGTCTGGCCGGTGTAGCGGTCCGGGATGTTCGTCGTGTTCAGCGTGCTCGCCGAAGCCGGCAAGGCCCCGGCGAGCAACCCGCCCACGACCACCGGGATCACCCCGGCGGTCAATAGCCGCTTCATCTGCTGCCCCCTTCTTTCCTTGGTTTCCCAACGGCTCCCGACGCTAGGACCGGGCACACCGCGCGAACATCGACCGCAGGTAGCGCCGGAAGGTGAACCAAGGATTGAGGGACGGCTAGGTCCGCGGCACAAGTCCCGCCGCGGCGGCCTTCCGCTGGAGTTCGTCCGCGGTGGTCGCGTTCCGCGCGTCCGGCGCCTTCGCGGACGCCGCGGTGGTGCCGCCCAGCGCCTTGAAGACCAAGTCGGCTTCGGCCTTCATTCCCGCCGCGTACGGGTGGTACGCGACCGCGCGGAAGAGATTGGTGTCCTTGCCGCTGACCCACGCCGCGTCACCGGAGCAGGCGTCGTGGCCTCGGCTCGGCCCGTAGGTGTCGACGTAGCGGGCGCCCTGCTTCCGGGCGGCGGTGGAGACGGCCTTGTTGAGCGCGCGTTCGACCTCGTCGGCCCAGGCGTAGTCGCCGTCGGCGAACGGGACCACGCTGGGACAGTAGCCCTTCGACGGCACGATCCTCGGGTAGCCGACCAGCACGATGGTGGCGGCCGGCGAACGCTCACGGACGCCCTTGACGGCGCGTTCGAGGTTGCGCTGGGTGTTCGCGAGCGCCGCGAGCAGGGTGTCCTTGCCGTTGATCGTGAAGTGGTCCTTGCACGGCGAGCCGGTCGGGTCGTCGTCGCGCAGCTCGGGGCAGGTACCGATCAGGCTGCCGAAGACGCTGTAGTCGTTGCCGCCGATGCCGATGGTCACCAGGTCGGTGTCCAGGGTCAGCGCGTCGAACTGCGCGGGCACCGAACCGAGGGCGAGGCTCGGCGAAGGCACAGTCTGCGGGCTGGTCATGTTCGTGGTGTCCGCCGACGAGCAGCTGACGTCGGTGAACGCGCCCGGCTTGTAGTAGAGCCCGAGCTTGGTGGCCAGCCAGGCCGGATAGTTGTTGTTCGACCGGAAGCACCAGCTCGCCTGCTGCCACGGGATCAGCGGGCCCGCGGTGTACGAGTCGCCGAGGGCGACGTACTTGCGGAAAGCGGGGCTCTCCGCGGCGCTCGCCGGTGTCCCCAAACTCGCCAGGGAGACGACAGCCAGCAGCGTGGCGAGGACAAGTCGGGCGGTACGGCGCATGGCGACCTCGTGATCCGTCGTTGGACTACCGGCCGATCCTGACAAGTTCCCACCTCCGTCCACAATAGAAGTGAGCATCTTTCACGTTTCAGGGTGAGAACGGCACTTGATAGAACGCTCTATCATGGGAGCGTGACAGGAACGCGGGAACGCATCGTGAACGCCGGCGCCGAGCTGCTGAGGCGCAACGGGTACACCGGCACCGGGGTGAAGCAGATCGTCGAGGCCGCGAAAGCGCCGTTCGGCTCGCTCTACCACTTCTTCCCCGGCGGCAAGGAGCAGCTCGGCGAGGAGGTCATCCGCACCTCCGGGATGATGTACCTCGCGCTGTTCGAGATCTTCTTCGCCGAAGAGCCGGACCTGATCCACGGTATCGAAGCGTGCTTCGCGAGCGCTGCCGAGACACTCCAGGCGACGGACTACGCCGACGCGTGCCCCATCGCGACGGTCGCGCTGGAGGTCGCGAGCACCAACGAAAAGCTGCGGATCGCGACGGCCGACGTCTTCACCGCGTGGATCGAGACAGGCACCGAGAAGCTGGGCAAGTACGGCCTCGAACCCGTGGCGGCGCGCCAGCTCACGATCGCGTTGGTGAACAGTCTCGAAGGGGCGTTCGTGTTGAGCCGATCGCTGCGTAACACCGAAGCGCTCGAGGTCGCGGGGGTCTCGTCGGTCGCGTTGGCGCGCACGCTGCTCCCTTGATGCGTGAAGCACCGACGGCCGGTTGCTGAACTCCGGGGTTTCTCCGCAACGCACAACGGCTTCCGATCGACCTAGCGGTCGTCAACGCCGAATTCCGTTTGGGGAGCACATGATCATCAGGAAGCTCGTGATCGGCACCATCGCGGCCGCCGCCCTGCTGACCGCCGTCGCGGTACCCGCGACCGCCGCCGAGGTCCAGCCGTCCACCCTCACCACGACCACCAGCAGCACGAAGATCGACGCCGGGAAGACCGTCACGATCTCCGGGAAGCTCAAGAAGGCCGACGCCACCCCGATCGCGGGCGCCGAGGTGGGTATTTCCTTCTGTTTCAACGGCTTCTGCGGCGAGCCTCAGGCCAAGCCAGTCACCGATGCCGCTGGCGCCTACAGCGCGACGCTCACCCCGATCCGCACCGGCAACTACCACGCCGACTTCTTCTCCACCGACGCGGCGGTCGCGAACTCGCAGGCCGACACCCCGAAGATCGTCGTGCTCCACCCGGCGAAGATCACCTCGTTCGCGGCGGGCCGCGGTGCGGCCAAGGCCGTGACCGGCTCCGGCACGATCGACTTCCCCGGCCAGTACACCGCGAACCCGATCCCGGTCGAGCTCCAGTACTTCTCGCTCAGCACCTACCGGTGGACCACGGCGGCGACGGTGGACGCCACCTGGAACGGCACCACCTGGGCCTACGCGGCATTGGCCGAACACCGCAAGCCCGGTGTCTGGCGGGCCTTCTACGCGGGCACGCCCGAGATGTTCCACGCGGCGGCGAGCGACCTCGTCTTCGTGCTCTGACCGGTTCCGTGAAGGCCTCCTTCCCTACCCTGAGAGTAGG
Organism: Amycolatopsis sp. NPDC031561; assembly: GCF_055580625.1. NCBI lineage: Bacteria > Bacillati > Actinomycetota > Actinomycetes > Pseudonocardiales > Pseudonocardiaceae > Amycolatopsis > Amycolatopsis sp. NPDC031561. The sequence goes on from NZ_JBVILA010000003.1 coordinate 187,250, forward strand.
AAGGAGGCCTTCACGGACCGCTAGCGGGACGCCAGGTAGGCCCGCCAGTCGCCGACCTCGGAGATGTCCGTCAGCTCGTCGGAGTCCACAAAGGACGAACGCAGCACGGTTGCGAGGCAGGACGCGCCGTCCTCCAGTTCGATGACGCCCAGTTCCAGTTCCGGTGGCTCCGCGGGGACGAGATGGTCACGCAACACCGAAAGCGGCAGGTCGTAGACCTCCCCGACGACGGAGCTCGATCCGCCTTCGTACATCGCTGGGAACCGGTCCCCCACCGAGAAGTAGTGGTACTTCGGCGCGGATCGGGCCACGCAGCACAACGGCGCGCCCTGCAACTGTTCGTGCAGCGGGCCGCCGCGCATCCCGCCGCCGTTGAGGAACATCAGAACCACGACATGATCCCTTCGATCCCGAAGTACACCCCGAACACCGCGGCCAGGATCCCGAGGATCCAGCCGATCTCGCGGACCTTGCCCTTGCAGATCTTGATCAGCACGTAGGCGACCAGCCCGGCGCCGATGCCGTTGGTGATCGAGTAGGTGAACGGGATCAGCGCGATGGTCAGGAACACCGGGATCGCGAAGTCCAGGTCCCGCCAGGGGATCCGCGCGCACTGGGCCATCATCATCCCGCCGATGACCACCAGCGCGGGCGCCGCGGCCTGCGCCGGGACGACCGCCGCGATCGGGGTCAGGAACAGGGTCGCGGTGAACAACCCGCCGGTGACGATGCTCGCCAGGCCGGTCCGCGCGCCTTCACCGACGCCCGCCGCAGACTCCAGGAAGACCGTGTTCGGCGCCGATCCGGTGACCCCGCCCGCGAGCGCGCCCGCGCCGTCGACCAGCAGGATCCGGCCCATGCCTTCGACCTTGCCGTCCTTGACCAGCCCGGCTTCCTCGGAGACCGAGGTGATCGTGCCCATCGCGTCGAAGAACCCGGAAAGCACCAGCGTGAACAGGAAGACCGCCGCGGTCACCGCCCCCGCCGACGCGAAGCCGCCGAACAGGTCGATGTCCCCCAGCAGACTGAAATCGGGATGGGCCACGACCTGGTCGGGCACCTTGGGTTCGACCAGTCCCCAGCCGTCGACCTCGAACACGCTGTTGACCAGCACCGCGAGCCCGGTCGCGACGGCGATGCTGATCAGCACCGCGCCCGGAACGCCGCGGCTCACGAGCACGATCATCAGCAGCAGCCCGAGGCAGAAGATCGCGATCGGCCAGCCTTCGAGATGGCCGGCGATCCCCATCCGCACCGGCACGGTCGACTGCGCGGAGTCGGGTGTCCGCGTGACGAATCCGGCGCTGACCAGGCCGACCAGCGCGATGTAGAGCCCGATGCCGACGGTGATCGCGACCTTGAGCGGCATCGGGATCGCGTTGATGATCCGTTCCCGGATCCCGGAAACCGCCATGAACACGATGCAGACGCCTTCGAGGACGACGAGCCCGAAGGCCTGCGCCCACGTCATGGTCGGCGCCATCTGGAAAGCGACGACGCCGTTGACGCCGAGGCCCGCCGCGAGTGCCAGCGGCGCGTTGCCCACGAATCCCATCAGGATCGTGGTGACGCCCGCCGCCAGCGCGGTCGCGGTGGTGATCGCCTCGGTGCTCAGCCGCGCGCCGGTGATGTCCGCCGACGCGCCGAGGATGAGCGGGTTGAGCAGCACGATGTAGCACATCGCGACGAAGGTGGTGATCCCGCCGCGCACCTCGCGGCCGACCGTGCTGCCGCGGTGGGAGATCTTGAACCAGCGGTCGAGCCCGGACAGCCGCCTCGGCTCGGACGAGGGCAGATGGGGACGCTCTGTACCTAATTGGGTCATGCCTACTCCACAACGTTGTGGGGCGGGAAGAAACTCAGTAAGCCTTCTTGTCGGGTTTCGACAGCCAGGCCTGGAAAGGCGCGAAAGAGTCCGGAAGGGACAGTTGGCCGACGGGTAGTGACCAGGTCTCGCGCGGGCGGGAAAAGAGGTCGTAGAACTCGCGGTCGTCGAAGCCCGCCTCGGCCGCGTCGTGGCGGTCCGCGGCGTAGACGACCTTGCCGACACGCGCCCAGAGCGCGGCGGAAAGGCAGAGCGGGCAAGGCTCGCAGGAGGTCACGAGGACGCAGCCGTCGAGTTTGTAGTCGCCGATCGCCTGGCAGGCCGCGCGGATCGCGACCACCTCGGCGTGCGCCGTCGGGTCCAGCGTCGGCGTCACCTGGTTGGTCCCGGTGGCCAGCACCGAACCGTCCCGGACGATCATCGCGCCGAACGGGCCGCCGCCGCGTTCGACGTTCGTGGTGGCCAGCTGGACGGCTTCGGCGAGCCATTTCTGCTCGTCGGACTCCGAAATGGACAGACGGGTACCCACGGATGTGCTCCTAGTTCGAAAAAGTACGGGTTTCTCAGGTGCCGGTGAGGTGTTCGGGGCGCACCGGGACGCGGGGCAGCGCCAGCCCGGTGGCCGCGCGGATGGCCGCGACGATCGCCGGGGTGGAGGAGATCGTCGGCGGTTCGCCGACCCCGCGCAGACCATACGGCGCGTTCGGATCGGGCCGCTCCAGGACGTCGATGTCCATCGGCGGCATGTCCAGCACGGTCGGGATCAGGTAGTCGGTGAACGACGGGTTGCGGATCTTCCCGTCGACGGTCTGGATCTCCTCCATCACCGCGAGTCCGAGGCCCTGCGCGGAGCCGCCCTGGATCTGGCCGAGCACCGCCTGCGGGTTGAGCGCCTTGCCGACGTCCTGCGCGCAGTCGAGCGCGACGACCTTGATCAGCCCGAGTTCGGTGTCGACGTCCACGACCGCGCGGTGCGCCGCGAAGCCGTACTGGACGTGCGCGTTCCCTTGCCCTGTCTCGGGATCGATGGGTGTCGTCGGGCGGTGACGCCATTCGACGACCTCGTCGAAGACCTCGTCCCCGAGCACGTCCGCGAGGTCGGCGAGCACACTGCCGTCGGCCCCGACGACCTTGCCGCCGACGACGTTCAGCTTCCCGTCCGCGGCGAGTTTGCCCGCCAAGTGCTTGTGCAGGCCGGATCGCACCGCGACGCACGCGGCCTGGACCGCGCCGCCGGTGACGTAACTCTGCCGCGAGGCCGACGTCGAACCGCCGTTGCCGATGTTGGTGTCCATCGGCAGGATCGTCACCTGCTCGATGCCGAGTTCGGTCCGCACGATCTGCTGCATGATCGTCACGAGCCCCTGTCCGACCTCGCAAGCGGCGGTGTGCACGGTCGCCGCGGGTTCGCCGCCGACGAGCTGCAGCCGCACACGGGCCGTCGAGTAGTCGTCGAAGCCCTCGGAGAAGCAGATGTTCTTGATGCCGACCGCGTACCCGATCCCCCGGACGACACCTTCGCCGTGCGTGGTGTTGGAGACGCCACCGGGCATCCGGCGCAGATCCAGTTCTTCGTGTGCGACAGGCAAGGGCTTGGCGCGCAGGCGTTCCAGCAGTTCGGCCACCGGGGCGGCCGAGTCGACCACCTGCCCGGTCGGCATGAGACTGCCTTCCTCCATCGCGTTCAGGATCCGGATGTCGACCGGGTCGATGCCGCAGGCTTCCGCGAGCTTGTCCATTTGGGACTCGTACGCGAACCCCGCCTGCACCGCGCCGAAGCCGCGCATCGCGCCACAAGGCGGGTTGTTCGTGTACACGCCCCAGCAGTCGACCGAAGCACTGTCCACATTGTACGGTCCGACGCCGAGCGTGGCCGCGTTCGCGACCACCGCGCCGGTGGACGAGGCGTACGCGCCGCCGTCCAGGTACAGCTTCGCCTTCACATAGACGAGCCGGCCGTCCTTGTCCGCGCCGTGCTCGTAGTACATCTTCGCGGGGTGGCGGTGCACGTGGCCGTAGAACGATTCCTCGCGGTTGTAGACCATCTTGACCGGCTTGCCGGTGTGCAGCGCCAGCAAGCACGCGTGGACCTGGATCGAAAGGTCCTCGCGGCCGCCGAACGCGCCGCCGACCCCGCCGAGCGTCAGCCGTACCTTGTCCTTGGGCAGGCCCAGCGCGGCCACGATCTGCTGCTGGTCGACGTGAAGCCATTGCGTGGCGACGTAAAGGTCGACACCGCCTTCGGTGTCCGGGATCGCCATACCCGACTCGGGCCCGAGGAAGGCCTGGTCCTGCATGCCGACTTCGTAGACACCGGACACCACGACGTCGGCCTCGACCGACTGATCACCGTGCCGGATCTTCGCGTATCTCACGACGTTCCCGCCGGGGTGCAGCTCGGCGCCCTCGCCGGCGGCGGCCTTCTCGGAATCCGTCACCGGTTCGAGGACCTCGTAGGCGACCTTGATCCGCTTCATCGCGCGGCGCGCCGTCTCGGGGTGGTCCGCGGCGACGAGCGCGACGGGCTCGCCCTGGTAGCGCACGACGTCGACGGCGAGCACAGGCTGGTCGGTGTGCTCCAAGCCGTACTTGTTCACGCCCGGAACGTCTTCGTGGGTCAGCACCGCGTAGACCCCTTGCACGGCAAGGGCGTCGGTGATGTCGATGCCGGTGATCCGCGCGTACGGATGCGGGCTGCGCAGCGTCGCGCCCCACAGCATGTCCTCGTGCCACAGGTCCGAGGAGTAGGCGAACTCGCCGCGCACCTTGACCGTGCCGTCCGGGCGGCGCGGGCTCGCGCCCACGCCGTTGTCCGTGGCGGTCGCGGTCTGCTTGGAGACTTCGGTGGAGGTCATAGCGTCTCCCTCAGCCGGGCACCGGCCACGGCCAGCTCGCGGGCGATCTCGTCTTCGGATTCCTCGCGCAGCGTCCCGCCGGTCACCACGGTCGCGCCGCCGACGAACAGCCGCGCGATCGGCGGGGTGGCGCCGAGCACCAGCGCGGCGACCGGGTCGGTGATCCCCGCGTAGTTCAGCCCGTTCAGGTCCCAGACCGCGAGGTCGGCGAGTTTGCCCGCCTCGATCGAGCCGAGGTCCTTCTCCCGGCCCAAGCAGCGCGCGCCGCCCATCGTGCCCATCCACAGTGCCTCGCGCGTGGTCAGCGCACGCGGTCCGCCACGCTGTCGCGCCTGCAACAGCGACTGGTGCAGCTCTTCGCCGAGGCCGCCGGATTCGTTGGACGCGGCGCCGTCGACGCCCAGCCCGACCGCCACCCCGGCGTCGAGCAGCTGCCGGACCGGCGCGATCCCGGCGCCGATCCGCCCGTTCGACGTCGGGCAGTGCGCCGCGCCGGTGCCGGTGGCGCCCATCCGCCGGATCGCGTCCGGGGCGAGGTGGATCGAGTGCGCGAGCCAGACGTCGTCGGCCAGCCAGCCGAGTTTGTCGGCGTACTCGGCCGGGGTGCAGCCGACCTCGGCGAGGCACTGCTTCTCCTCGTCGACCGTCTCGGCGAGGTGCGTGTGGAGACGGACTCCCTTGCGCCGCGCCAGTTCCGCCGCGCCGGTCATCAGCCGCTCGCTCACCGAGAACGGTGAGCACGGCCCGGCCGCGATCTGCAGATGCGCGCCCGCGGAGCCGTCGTGGAACCGGTCGATCGCGGCCTCGGTACCGAGCAGCGCGGCCTCGGTCTCCTCGACGAGGTTGTCCGGCGGCAGCCCGCCCTGGGACTCGCCGCGGTCCATCGAGCCGCGGACGACGTGCAGCCGCACGCCGACGCGGATCCGCGCGGCGGCGAGGGCCTCGACCTGGTCGCCGCCGTCGCGCGGGAAGACGTAGTGGTGGTCGGCGACGGTGGTGCAGCCGGTGGTCGCGAGCCGGGTGAGCCCGGCGGTGGCCGCCGCGTGCGTGATCTCGGCGTCGAGCCTGCCCCAGATCGGGTACAGCGCGACGAGCCATTCGAAGAGCGTGTGGTCGGCGGCGAGGCCGCGCGTGGCCCACTGGTAGAGGTGGTGATGGGTGTTGATCAGCCCGGGCGTGACGAGGTATCCGGAGCCGTCGACGCGTTCGTCGTAGTCGTCCTGGGGAGCCCTGCCCGCGCCGACCGCCGCGATGCGGTCGTTCTCGATGACGACGTGGCCCGAGGCGTGTTCGGTGCCCTCGCCGTCGACGGTCGCGATCGCGGCGTTCTCGATGACGGTCTTCACGAGGTCTCTCCCCTGGTCGCGGCCAGCCGGACGGCGTCGAGGATCTTCTCGTACCCGGTACACCGGCACAGGTTCCCCGCCAGCGCCTCGCGGATCTCCTCGTCGGCCGGGTTCTCGACCCGGTTGAGCAGATCGTGCGCGGCCACCACGAGGCCGGGCGTGCAGAAGCCACATTGGACGGCGCCCGCGTCCACAAAGGACTGCTGGACCCTGTCCAGCTTGTCGCCGTCGGCGAGCCCTTCGACCGTACGGACCTCGCGGCCCTCGACCTGACCGGCCGCGACCAGGCACGAACACACCGGGACTTCGTCGAGGTACACCGTGCAGGACCCGCATTCGCCCTGTTCACAGGCGTTCTTGGAGCCCGGGAGGCCGAGCCGCTCGCGGAGCACGTACAGCAGGCTTTCGCCCTCCCAGACGTCGTCGGCCTGCCGGGACTCGCCGTTGATCGTCACGTTCACGCGCACTCGCGTTCACCCTTCTGGAAGTCGTTCCACGCCCAGGTCAGTGTCCGCCGCGCCAGGACGGACAACGCGTGTTTGCGGTAGTCGGCGCTGCCGCGGACGTCGTCGATCGGCGACGACGCCTCCGACACCAGCTCACCGAACCGGCGTTTGACCGAATCCGTGATCGAAGCCTTGGTGGACCAGGGAAGTTCGGCGGAGAGGAGTTCTTCGGCGGCGGTCGCCCGGCGCGGGGTCGGCGCGGCCGAGCCGACGGCGGCGCGGACCTCACGGGTGCCGAGGTGCAGGGCGACCGCGAACGAGCAGACCGCGATGACCATCGCGTTGCGCGTCCCGACCTTGGCGAACTGCTGCGGGCCGACCTCGGCGGGCAGGTACACCGCGGTGATCAGCTCGTCGGGTTCGAGGGCGTGGCGTTTGACGCCGAGATAGAACTCCTCGGCCGGGATCCTCCGCGTCCCGCGTACCGACGCGGCCTCGATCTCGGCGCCGAGCACGAGCAGCACGGGATGCGTGTCACCGGCGGGCGACGCGGCGCCCAGATTCCCTCCGACGGTGCCGCGGTTGCGGATCTGCGGCGACCCGACGGTGCGCGACGCCATCGCCAACGCGGGCAGAACTTCACCCAGCTCAGCGATCACCCGGACGTAGGGCACGGACGCGCCGAGCCGGATCTCGCCGTCGGCCTCGGTCCACTCGGCGAGTTCGGTGACGCGGTTGAGATCGAGCAGCGCGCCGGGACGGCGGTGGTCGAAGTTGAGCTCCACCATGACATCCGTGCCACCCGCGATGGGCACCGCGTCGGGTCGCTCGGCCTTGACGGCGAGCGCCTCGGTCAGCGAGCTGGGGCGCAGGAAATCCACTCTCGGGCTCCTCGGTTCGGCGGCGTTCTGTGACGGTTGACTCAGTAGACGCCCTGCGCCCGTATGGCGGCAACGGTGCCGAAGCATGAAATCTCCCCTGCACGCACCTGTCGTTTTGTGCTTTCCTACAAACCTGATGACGACCGTGAAAACTCTGCTCGCGCTTCCCGGGTTGCGCTTGCGCGTCCGCGCCGGGACGGCACTGCTCGACCGTCCGGTCTCCCGGATCTTCGTCACCGAACTGCCCGATCCCGGGCGGTACGTGTCGGCGGGCGAACTCGTCCTGAGCGGGTTGCTGTGGTGGCGCGGGCCGGGTGATTCCGAGGCCTTCGTCGCCGCGCTGGCGAAGGCCGGGGCCGTGGCGCTGGCGGCTTCCGGAGCGGATTCCGACGGGATCCCCGAAGACCTCGTCGAAGCGTGCACACGGCACCGGATCCCGTTGCTGGAAGTGCCGACGGACCTGTCGTTCTCGGTCGTCACCGAACGCGTCGTGCTGGCGCTGGCCGCGGCCGGGGAAGGCGCTCGCAAACGTTTGCTTTCAGCCGCGACCGAAAACGCGTCGGTGGATTCGCTGCTGGACCGGGCCCGCGCCGAGATCGGCCTCCCCTGCTGGGTGGTGCCCGCCGTCGCGCCGGCCGAACTGGTGGGGCGCTTCGTCGCCGCGGGCGGTCGCGCCCTGGAGGCGGAAGACGTCTCCGTCCGGCCGGTCGGCGGCAGGCAGGCGCTGCCGTGGCTGCTCGCGATCGGTGGCGCGCTGACCGCCGCGCAGGCGGAGATCGCCGAAGAACTCGCCGGGCTGATCGGACTCGCGCGGACCAGGGCGGACGAGGTCCGCGCGGTCACCGACAGGGTGCTCGAACCGTTGCTGGCCGCACTCGACGAGGGAAGCGATCCGCACGCGGCGCTGACCGCGACCGGACTGCGCGGCGATCTGCGCGTCGTCGTCGCCCGCACCGAGGGATCCGAAGCGGCGCGCGGCATCCTGACCGAACTGCTGCCGCCGGGCGCCCTCGTCGGACCCGCCGGGGAGACGACCTGGGCGCTGGCCGAGGACGACGGCGAGTGGCCGGAAGACTGGCCCGCCACCGTGACGGCCGCGTTGACCGCAGTGGAATCGCTGCTGCCGTGCCGCCGGGTGCTGATCGGGATCAGCGACCGTTCCCCGGTTTCGATGCTGCGGGGCGCGAAGGAGGTCGCGCGCTACGCGCTGGCCGCGGCGGCGGAACGGCCGGGCACGGTCGAGGTCGTCCCCGGCGGCGAGATCGGCATGCACCGGCTGCTGCTCGCGGGCGCGCCCGACGAACTCCGGGCGGCGTTGCGGCGGCGGGTGCTGGGCCCCCTTCTGAGCTACGACGCGGAGCAGGGCACCGATCTGGTGCACACCCTGCGCGTCTTCCTCGAATGCTCCGGCTCGCCGACGCGGGCCGCGCGGGAACTGCACGTCCACGTCAACACCTTGCGGTACCGGATCGGGCGGGCGAGCGAACTGCTCGGCGCCGATCTGACCGAGTTCACCGAACAGCTCGACGTCTATTTGGCCTTGTCGGCAGGGAGCTGAAATGGGCATCACCACGGCGAAAGAAGCCGCCTACGACCCGCGTGTGGTCGCTTTCGGGCGGATGATGGGCGCGGCGAACCGGCTCGAATACCTGCTCGGCCGCGCGCTGGAGGCCGAATGCGGGATCTCGCACCTGATGTTCGAAGTCCTGCTGATCGTCGGCAGGGCCGGTGAGTCCGGGATGAGCATGCGCGCGATCGCGCAGGAGCAGGTATTGACCACCGGCGGCGCGACCCGGCTGGTCGACCGGATGACGATCCTCGGCCTGGTCGTGCGCGCCTCCGACGCCGAAGACCGCCGCGTGCAACTCGTGCGGCTGACCGAGACGGGCGAGGAGACGACCGTGCGGGCGGCGCGGGTGCACGTCGAGAACATCCAGCGGCTCTTCCTCGACCCGCTTCCCGCGGACCATCGCGAACAGTTCACGCAGGACCTCCGGACGCTGAGCCATTCCGCACGTGACGCACTCCCCAAGCTCCGGTAGGAATATCTGACTCGTCAGGCATCGTTGGGTCTGGTCATGAGGCTCATCTATGTCTTCGACGCGTACTGCGGCTGGTCCTACGGCTTCGCCAGGACCATGGCCGACGTCGCGCACCGGCATCCGGACCTGCCGGTCGAGGTGGTGTCCGGCGGCCTGTTCATCGGCGGGCGCCGGGTGCCGATCCGGCAGTTCGGCCACGTCCAAGGAGCCAACGCCGAGATCACCCGCCGGACCGGGGCCCCGTTCGGGGAGAGCTACGAACGGCTCATCGCGGACGGCGAGTTCGTCATGGACTCCGAAGCCGCCGCCTGCGGGATGGCGGCCTTGCGCGAAGTCGCGCCGGACCGCGCGGTGCGGCTCGCGGCCTTGCTGCAGGAGGCTTTCTACCTCGATGGGCTGAGCCTGTCCGACGTCTCGACGTATCGAGTGGTCGCGCAGCGGGCGGGTTTGGACGGGGACGCCGTCGAGGCCGCGCTGGACCGGGTTTCCGCGGCGGCCGATTTCCGGCGGGCACGGGACCTGGGGGTCACCGGATACCCGACCTTGCTGGCGGACGACGGGGAACGGGTGGTGACGCTGGTCGCCGGGAACGCGAGCGCGGACGAGGTGGAACGGCGGATCGGCGCGCTGGTTTCCTAGACTCCGTGTCATGCCTTTGACACTTCGGCCGGCGACCGCCGCGGACGCCGACGCCGTCGCGCGCATCTGGTACCACGGCTGGCAGGACGGCCATCTCGGCAACGTGCCCGACGAACTCGTCCGCGTCCGCACCCGCGATTCGTTCTGGGAACGAGCCGCGGACCGCGTCGGCGACACCGCCGTCGCCTTGGTGAACGGCGAAGTGGCGGGATTCGTGATGGTCGTCGGCGACGAGGTCGAGCAGGTCTACGTCTCGTCGGATCATCGCGGGAGCGGAGTGGCGGGCGCATTGCTCGCGGAGGCGGAACGGCTCGTGGGCGACGGCGGGCATTCACGCGCCTGGCTCGCCGTGGCACCGGGAAACGCGCGGGCGCGGCGGTTCTACGAGCGATGCGGGTGGGTGGACGAGGGCGAGTTCGACAACCAGGCGTCCGGTCCGGACGGGCCGATTTCGGTTCCCTGCCGTCGTTACGTGAAGACACTCACCGATGAGCGGCCAGCACTGCCGTGAGGCCCTCTCGCAGGTCGTTGACGAAATACCCCGGAACCTCCAGCGACGGGAAATGACCCCCGCTTTCGGGCGCCCTCCATCGGACGATCCGCCGGTATCGCTCCTGCGCCCAGGCGCGCGGATACTTCTCGATGTCGCGAGGATAAATAGTGATCGCCGACGGGACGTCGACCCGGAGCTCGGGATCGAGCGAGTTGTGACTTTCGTAGTAGATGCGTGCCGATGACGCGCCGGACCGCGTCAGCCAATACAGGGTGACGTCGTCGAGGATCCTGTCCCGGGAAATCGTCTCGAACGGGCTGTCCTCGGTGTCCGACCACTCGGCGAACTTGTCCAGGATCCAGGCGAGCAGCCCGACCGGTGAGTCGACGAGCGAGTAACCGATGGTCTGCGGCCGGGTCGCCTGCTGCTTCGCGTACGCCGCGCGGTGATGCCAGAAATCGTAGGTCTCCTCGGTCCACGCGCGCTCGGCCGCCGTCAGCCCGTCCGTGGTCATCCCGGGTGGCGACTCCGCGAACGTCGTGTGGATCCCGAGGACGTGCTCCGGGAACCTGCCGCCGAGAACCGTGGTGATGTTGCCTCCCCAATCGCCGCCATGGGCCAGGAATTCGCCGTAACCGAGCCTTCCCATCAGTTCCACCCACGCGGCAGCGATCTTCTCGGTGCCCCACCCGGTGCGAGTCGGCTTGTCGCTGTGACCAAAGCCGGGCAGTGACGGGACCACGACATGGAACGCCGGCGCGTCCGCGCCTTTCGGATCGGCCAGCTCGTCCACCACGTCGACGAACTCGGCGACGCTGCCCGGCCAGCCGTGCGTCAAGATCAGCGGAGTGGCGTCCGCACGCGCGGACCGGCGGTGCAGGAAGTGGATTCCCAGCTCGTCGATGACCGCGCGGAACTGGCCGATCCGGTCGAGGCGCGTTTCGAAGGAGCGCCAGTCGTACCCGGTGCGCCAGTAGTCCACGACCTCGACGAGGTCGGCGAGAGGAACGCCCTGGTCCCAGCGGCGAGGACCGGGCTCGGCGCGATGGACCGTCTCAGCCTCCGGCAACCGCGCCGCGGCCAGTCGCGCGCGCAGATTGTCGAGGTCGGCGTCGGTTGCTCGGGCTTCGAATGCTTGGACGTCGCTGGTCGGACGGGACATGAGACCTCCTGGGCTGTCGTGGAACCGGCTAAGACGGTTCTAACAGGTCTTCGTGCCGACACGCAACCGGCTAAGGTGGTTCCATGTCCGCCGAATACCCCGACTTCCGCCTCGGTAGCGTGCTCGCGACCAGCTTCACGGCGACCTTGACGGAGCGTCAGGGCGACGCCGTGGAGCGCATCCCCGTGCCGCACCGGCTCGTCGACTGGCTGGCGGTGAACGGTCTCGCCGTGGACTCCTGCACGACCGCCCAACTCGACCTCGCCCAGAAACTGAGGGAGTCGATCCACGCCGCCGCGACGGCGGCCGCGACCCAGAAGGCCCTCCCCGCGTCCGCCGTGCAGGTCATCAACGAGTGCAGCGTTCAGGGGCGGGCGGCGGCCGTCCTGACGGCCGAGGGCGCTCGGCGATGGCAGGTTTCCCGCGCGGAAGACGCCCTCGGCGTGATCGCCGCCGACGCGATCAGCGTCATCGCGGGCGAGCGGGACGGGAAGCTGGCTCTGTGTGCGTCGCCGACCTGTCAGGCCGCTTTCTTTGACACCAGCCAAAGTCGCACCCGGAGATGGTGTGACATGAACACTTGCGGGAATCGCCAAAAGAAGGCGCGCTTCCATGCCAATCAACGCAAGAATCCCAGGCCTGGCGGGTGATTGTTCTTTGCATTTAGTCGACTAAATGCGGTAGCCGACGACAGAGGGACGTGGCCAATTTCGGCAACGATTCGGATATCGCGCCGGGCAGCGGTGCCGCCTTGGCGAAAACGCTCGCCAGCAGCGAAATCACTTGTTCGGCGTTGCCCTGCGGACGACCTGTCGCATTTAGCCGACTAAACGCGCAGCTGACGGTTCGGTGTTGCGCCGGGTAGCGGTGCCGTCCCGGCGAAATCACCCATCAGTGGTGAATGCGCGGATTGCTTGTCGCCTAAAATTACGAACACTTGTTCGATTGATTGCGGTATTATTGTGGGGTGTCCGAGACCTTTGTTCCCGAGTTGCCGCAGGAGTTGTGGCGCGCTGGCAAGCTGGAGCTTGCGCATGGCGTGCAGCAGTTCCTGCAGGTGATGCGGGTCGCGTCCGCTGGTTTGGGGCGGTATTTGGCGGAGGTCGAGTCTCGGGGCGCGAAAGACTTGTATGGCTATGGGTCGACGGTGGCGTGGTTCGCTGAGGTCGCGGGGTTGAGTCAGGGTGAAGCGCGGCCGTATGTGAAGCGTGCAATCGATCTGAACCCGACACGTGCCCTGGACGGCACGGAGATCCCGGCTTTCGCGCCCGCCACCGCTACTGCGGCGGCGGAGGGTGCGATCGGGGAGGAACGGATCAAGCAGCTCGTGGAGATCCTGCGGAAAATCCCGGCCGAGGCGTCTGTCGAGGATCGGGAGACCGCGGAGAAGATCCTCGCCGACCTGGCCCGGAACGCCGGTCCCCGGCAACTCGCGGAAGCCGAGGAAGGCCTGCTGGCCTGGCTCGACCCGGACGGCAACGAGCCGAAGGATCCCGAACCCGCCCAGCCCCGCCGCGAGCTGACGGTGGAACGCCGCAAAGACGGCTTCTGGACACTGAACGGTCTGCTGGATGACGAGACCGGTGCCCGCACCGCGGCCGCTCTTGAGGCGTACGCCAAGCCTCGCCCGATGGACGAGTTCGGCCAAGCCGACCTCCGCACCAAAGCCGAACGCCAGGGTGACGCCTGGGCTGATTTGCTCGACTTGGCGATCGCCTGCCCGGACCAACCCGGCACCAGCGGCTACCGCACCCTGATCCACATCACCATCGGGCTCGACGAACTGAAATCCGGCCTGGGTACGGCGTGTGTGGACTTCGTCGGCAAGATGACCGCCCGCGAAACCCGCATGGCGGCCTGCGACTGCCTCATGCTCCCCGTCGTGCTCAACGCCGCAGGTGAGCCCCTCGACGTGGGACGGCTGAGACGGTTCGTCACCCCCGGCCAACGACGCGCCTTGAACATCCGGGACAGGGGCTGTGCGTTCCCCGGCTGCCATCGACGGCCGAAGAACTGCCACGCGCACCATATTCATCATTGGGCGGACGGTGGACCGACAGACCTCCGGAACCTGGTGTTGCTGTGCGGCTTCCATCATCGGCTGATCCACCACGGTGATTGGGAAGTCCGGATGGCGTCGGATGGGTTGCCGGAGTTCATCCCACCCCAATACCTGGATCCGCTACGAAGACCCCAGCGCAACACCCACGTTTGACCCGAGGAGCCCGCCAGCCACACCGGCGACGGGCCCCCTCGGCATGCCCGCATCACCCAAACCCGGGCACCTACCCGCGCCCCGAATCCCCCGCCGAAGTCAGATAAGCCAGCGCCATCGCGGTAGTTTCGCTCGCCCAAGCACTCCAGCTCAGACCGTCCGCCCAGAACCGGCTACTGGCGGCCCGGTGCACGCAGGAACCGATGATGGTCCGGGTCACCATCCGGAGAGCCGGCTCTCGGTCCGCCTCGACGCGAGGAAGAGCAGCCTCGACAAAGGCGTCCTGGATTGTGGCCAGCGCTTGGAGCCCGCGATCGCGCCCCTCGGCGCGCTGACCGTCGAGCAGTTCGGGAAAAATCCTGTCGTGGCGGGCGAAGGTGTGCGCCAAGGACCGGGTGAACGCGCCGACGATTCCGTCCAGCCCGGGCTTCGCCGAGTGAAGCGCTTCGCTGACACCGGTTTCCAGCTGTCCGAGCAGTTCGTCCTTCACGGCGTACAGCAGTTGGTTCTTGCCCGAGAACCGGCGGTAGATCGCGCCCACCGACATCCCCGCCTGCTCGGCGACCGCCCCGACGGTGAACTCCTCGAGGCCTTGGCTCGCCAGCACGTGCTCAGCGGCGGCCAGCACCTTCTGCAGGGACTCCCGGCTGCGAGCTTGCTGCGGCGGGCGAAAGCCCTGATCGACGGATTGCTGACTCACCGACCGCACGTTACCTCCCTCTCGGCGGGCGCCCGGACGTCGCCCGAATGCGAATGATAACTTCCGTTCGCATCTGACGAGACGGGGAGGCAGCGGCATGGTGAGCATCGAGGTACAGGGCGCCTACGTCGATTTCCCGATCTTCGACGCCAAGACCCGGTCACTCAAGAAACGTGTGCTCGGCAAGGTAGGCGGCAAGATCGGCACCGGCGCGAAAGTCCCGGTCATCGAGGCGCTGCGGGACGTCACCCTGTCGATGGGCGACGGCGATCGAGTCGGCCTGGTCGGGCACAACGGCGCCGGGAAGTCCACGCTTCTGCGGCTGCTGTCCGGCATCTACGAGCCGACGCGGGGCAGTGCGCGGGTCGACGGCAGGATCGCGCCGGTGTTCGACCTCGGTGTCGGGCTGGATCCCGAAGTGTCGGGCTACGAGAACATCCTGATCCGGGGCCTGTTCCTCGGCATGACCCGCAAGCAGATGGAGAAGCGGGTCGACGACATCGCGGAGTTCACCGAGCTCGGCGACTATCTGCGCCTGCCGTTGCGCACCTACTCCGCCGGCATGCGGGTGCGGCTCGCGCTCGGCGTGGTGACCACCATCGATCCCGAGATCCTCATTCTCGACGAGGGACTCGGCGCGGTCGACTCGGCGTTCCTCACCAAGGCGCGCGAACGACTGGTGGACCTCGCTCGCCGCTCCGGCTTACTGGTGTTCGCCTCGCACGCCGACGAACTGCTGCGGGAGCTGTGCACCACCGCGCTCTGGATGGACGAGGGCCGGATCCGCGCGCACGGCTCGCTGGACGAGGTTCTCGCGCGGTACCACGGCACGGAGAGCGCTCAGAGGAAGATCTTGACCAGCTGAAGGCCGAAGCGGCGGTGCCCGCCACCGAAACCCGACGGCTCCTCGCAAGGAAACACCCGGCCGCGACTCAGCCGACTGACACAGCTCAGCCGCTCCTCACACGCTCCGCCGCGCGTATCCGTCCAGTTCGAGCCTGGTGAACGAGAGCTCCCCCGCGTCCACGGCCCCGCAGTCCAAGCCGCGCAGCAGGAAACTCGCCAAGGCCTGTGCCGTCGCCGGCTCGTCGAGCACACCGCGCCCGGTCTGGTCCGCGTAATCCCGCAGCCGTCCCAATGCCGCCGGGAATCCCTCGCGGAAGAACGCGTAGGTCGCGGCGAAGCGGGTCGGCAGCTGGTGCGGATGCAGATCCCAACCCTGGTAGAAGCCGTTTTCCAGGGATCGCCGCACCAGCCGCAGATGTTCGCGCCAGGCCGGGAGGATCGCGTCGCCGACGGGCAGCTTGTTCGTCGAGCCGTCCGAAAGCCGGACACCGGTCCCCGCGGCCGAAACCTGCATGAGCTGCTTGGCGAAATCGGCGGCCGGATGCTCCATGCTCTGGTACTCGGCACTGATCCCGAGACCGGCGCTGTAGTCGTAGGTTCCGTAGTGCAGTCCCGAACACCGGCCGCGCGCGGCTTCGATGATCCGCGGTACCGCCACCGTCCCATCGACGTCCACAATGGACTGCGCCGTCTCGATCTGGACTTCGAACCGCAGCGCGCCGTCCGGCAGGCCGTACGCGGATTCGAGGCGTTCCATGACGTCCGCCGCCACTTCGACCTGCTCGACGGCGGTCACCTTCGGCAGCGTGACGACGAAACCTTCCGGCAGCGGCCCGCTTTCCAGCAGTCCCGTCAGGAAGAGATCGAGGGTGCGGATGCCGCGGCGCCGGGTCGCCTGCTCGAAACTCTTGAAGCGGATACCGACGAACGGCGTCCCGCCCGTGACGGCGAGGGTCCGCCCCGCGGCGAGCGCGGTGGCGTCCTCCTCGTCGTCGCCCGGCCTGCCGAGGCCGTCCTCGAAGTCGATCCGCAGATCCTCGATCGGCTCGGTCAGGAGTTTGGTCCTGACCCGGTCGGCGATGTCCGCGTCCAGGCCCAGCTGATCGGCGTGCTCGCCGAAGACCCGCAGGGCCTGCTTGCCCCAGTCCGCCACGAGCCGCGTCTTGTACCGCGACGCGGGCACGTACACGGTGTGCACGGGCTGGCGGCCGGGCGGCTCGCCGGGATACTTCGCCGCGACACGCGCGTCGGCCTCGGCCAGGCGCGCGTCGGCGGCGGTGTAGACGTCCTCGGTGAGCCGCCCGTTCCCCATCTGTCTACTTGATCCGTTCGTAGGCGGGCAGTGTCAGGAAGTCCGGGAACTCGTCGGCGAGCGCGACCTGCTCGAACAGCTCGACGGCGGGCTCCAGCAGCTCCGGCTTGATCTCGGCGGCGAGTTCGCCGCGGACTTCGGCCAGTACACCACGCACCAGTTCGCCGGTCACCTTGTCACCGGTGTCGAGCTGTGTGCCGTTCCGGACCCACTGCCAGACCTGCGAACGCGAGATCTCCGCGGTGGCCGCGTCCTCCATCAGGTTGTGGATCGCCGCCGCGCCGTTCCCGCTCAGCCAGGAGGCGATGTAGCGGATGCCGACGTCGACCGCCGCACGCAGGCCGGCCGCGGTGGCGCCGCCCGGCGTCGAGGCCGCGTCGAGCAGCTGGTCCGCGGTGACGGACACCTCGTCGCGGGTCCGGTCGAGCTGGTTCGGCTTGTCGCCGAGGACCTTGTCGAACTCCTCGCGGCAGATCTCGACCATGCCCGGGTGCGCGACCCACGAACCGTCGAAGCCGTCGCCCGCCTCGCGGCTCTTGTCCGCGCGGACCTTGTCGAGCGCCGCGGCGGTGACTTCCGGGTCCTTGCGGTTCGGGATGAACGCGGCCATGCCGCCGATCGCGAACGCGCCGCGCTTGTGACAGGTGCGCACCAGCAGTTCGGTGTACGCGCGCATGAACGGCGCGGTCATGGTGACCGAGTTGCGGTCCGGCAGCACGAACTTCTCGCCCGCGTCACGGAAGTACTTGATGACGCTGAACAGGTAGTCCCAGCGGCCGGCGTTCAGGCCGGAGGCGTGCTCGCGCAGTTCGTAGAGGATCTCGTCCATCTCGAACGCGGCCGGGATGGTCTCGATCAGCACGGTCGCGCGGACGGTGCCGTGCTCGATGCCGAGCGTCTTCTCCGAGTGGGTGAAGACGTCGTTCCAGAGCCGGGCTTCGAGGTGGCTCTCCATCTTCGGCAGGTAGAAGTACGGGCCCTTGCCGCGGTTGAGCAGCTCCTGCGCGTTGTGGAAGAAGTGCAGGCCGAAGTCGACCAGCGCGCCGACGGCCTGGCGCCCGCCGAAGGACAGGCCGCGCTCGTCGAGATGCCAGCCACGCGGGCGGACGACGATGGTCGCGTGCTCGACGTCGTCCTTGAGCGCGTAGCTCTTGCCGCCGCTTTCCAGCGTGATGCTCTCGCGGACGGCGTCGTACAGGTTGACCTGGCCGGAGACGACGTTCGCCCAGTGCGGCGTGTTGGCGTCCTCGAGGTCGGCGAGCCAGACCTTGGCGCCGGAGTTCAGCGCGTTGATGGTCATCTTGCGGTCGGTCGGGCCGGTGATCTCGACCCGGCGGTCGCGCAGCGCGGGCGGGGCCTCGGCCACCTTCCAGTCGCCCTCGCGGACCTCCTTGGTCTCGGGCAGGAAGTCGAGCTTGCCGGTGGTCCTGGCCTCCTCGCGGCGCTTGCCCCTGGCCTGCAGCAGCTCGTCGCGACGGGCGGCGAAGGCCTCGTGCAGGCCGGCGAGGAAGGCGAGTGCCTCCGGCGTGAGGATTTCGTCCCCGCGCTCGACCGGATCGCCGAGCACCTGAGCTTCAGACATGAGAAACACCCCGAGTTCAGATAAATAACGTCCCTACGGTTTTACATGACGGACTATAGTTTCTGCATAGCGGAACATCAACGCCGACGTAAGGAGCACCACGGTGGCAGCGGAGAAGAACGGGCGTGACGGCGGCGTCCAGTCACTTCAGCGGGCCTTCGACCTCCTCGAACATCTCGCGGACACCGGGGGCGAAGCCAGTCTTTCGGAGCTGGCGACCCTGTCCGGACTTCCGATGCCGACCATCCACCGGCTGATCAGGACGCTGGTGGACCTGGGTTACGTCCGGCAGAACACCAACCGCCGGTATGCGCTGGGCGCACGGCTCATCCGGCTGGGTGAGAACGCCAGCATGCAGTTCGGCTCCTGGGCGCGGCCGCTGCTCGCGGAACTGGTCGACGAGGTCGGCGAGACCGCGAACCTCGCCGTCCTGGAGCGGGACGAGGTCGTCTACGTCGCCCAGGTGCCCTCGAAGCACTCGATGCGGATGTTCACCGAGGTCGGACGGCGACTCCTGCCGCACGGCACCGGCGTGGGGAAGGCGATGCTCGCGCACCTGCCGTCCGACGACGTCACAGCCCTGCTCTCGCGGACCGGCATGCCCTCGTACACCGAGCACACCTTCACCGACCGGGACGCGCTCCTGCGTGAGCTGGCGAAGATCGCCCAGCAGGGTTACGCGCTCGACGAAGCCGAGCAGGAACTGGGCGTCCGCTGCGTGGCCGTCGCGGTCCCGGGCGCGCCGGTGCCTGCGGCGGTCTCGGTGTCCGGCCCTTCAGGACGGCTCACGATGGAGGCCGTCGAGCGGATCGCGCCCGTCGTCCAGCGGATCGCGACCTCGCTCGGTTCGACCCTTTCGCGTGACGGGGTCACCGTTTGAGCCTGGTCTCCAGACCGTCGAGCATCCTGTCCAGCCCGTAGCGGAACTTCTCGTCGCGAAGCCGCTCCGGGTCGGCCTCGACGTCGTCCTGGACGAGCCGCTCCCGCTGATGCGGATGCTCCTGCGCCGCCGCCTCGACGGCGGGGCGCAGTTGCTTCGCCCACTCACGCTCGCTTCGCCCGCTCTTCGCGACCGTCGTGAGCCAGGCCGCTTCGGTCGTCCCCATGCCGATGACGTAGGAGATGACCGCGCTGATCGCCTGGTCGGCCTCGTCGCCGGGGAATCCCGCGGTCACGAAGACGGCCAGCAGCCGTTCGTTGAGCCGCATGACGTTCGGCCCGAGATACGACAGGCCGACCGAACCGAGCAGTGAAGCGACCCACGGGTGCCGCAGGATCATCGCGCGGACACTCTCCGCCCCGACGACGGCCGCTTCGCGCCATCGCGCCGGATCTTCGCTGTCCGGTACGGCGATCTCGCCGTAGACCTCGTCGACGACCAGCTCGATCAGCTCGTCACGGTTCGCCACGTGCCGGTAGAGCGACGTCGCGCCCGCGTTCAGCGCGGTGCCGAGCCTCCGCATGCTCAGCGCGTCGACGCCTTCGACGTCCAGGATCCGGACGGCCTCGGCGACGATCTGCGCCTGACTCAACGCGGGCTGGTCCCGTTTCCGGCGGGGACGGGTCCACACCGACTGGATCGGCTGTTCTTCGGCTGACATGCCGCCCACTGTAGCGCACGACGTACCCCCTTGCGAACGCTCTCGCGTTCTGCGTACAGTGTGCGCAACAGCAGAACAACGTACGCAACCACCTCTGGGGGTAACCCGATGAACTCGACACAAGGACGCGATCCGCGCCGCTGGTGGATCCTGATCGTGCTGTGCCTGAGCACGCTCGTGCTGGTCGTGGACAACATGGTGCTGACGGTCGCCGTGCCGCCGCTGGCCGACGACCTCGGGGCGAGCGCGCAGGACACGCAGTGGATCCTCGACTCCTACATCCTGGTGTTCGCCGGGCTGCTGCTCACGTCGGGAAGCCTCGGCGACCGGTTCGGCCGCCGGAAGGTGATGATCATCGGCCTCCTCCTGTTCGGGGTGGCCTCACTCGTCGCCGCGTTCGCGGGGAACCCGCTCGAACTGATCCTGTCCCGCGCGGCGATGGGGGTCGGCGGCGCGCTGATCATGCCGAGCACCCTGTCGATCCTGATCACCGTCTTCGACGACGCCGAACGCCGCAAGGCGATGGCGGCGTGGAGCGCGGTCGCGATGCTCGGCCTGATCGGCGGCCCGGTGCTCGGCGGCGTGCTGATCGCGTGGTTCTGGTGGGGCGCGGTGTTCCTGATCAACGTGCCGATCGTCGTCATCGCCGTGCTCGCCGCGCTCACCCTGATGCCGGAATCGAAAGGCCCGTGGCAGAAGCCCGACCCGCTCGGCGCGATCCTGTCCGCGACCGGGATGGTCGCGCTGGTCTGGACGATCATCGAGCTGCCCAAGCACGGCATCACCGAGGCCGGAACCCTGATCCCGCTGGTGATCGCGGTGGCGAGCCTGACCGGTTTCGTTTTCTGGGAGCGGCACACGCCTTCGCCGATGGTCCCGCTCAAGCTGTTCAGCAAGCGCAACTTCAGTGGCGGCAGCCTGTCGCTCACGCTGGTGCAGATCGGCAACGGCGGACTGCTGCTGCTCCTGACCCAGTACCTGCAGTACGTCCTCGGCTACACCCCGACCCAGGCCGGCCTCGCGTTCATCCCGATGGCCATCGCTTCGCTGCTCTGCAACACCCTCGGCGCGACGCTGGGCCAGAAGGTCGGCAACCACGTGCTGGCCGCGGCCGGGATGACCGTGATGGCCGCCGGATTCGGCCTGCTCTCGACGCTGTCGACGACCTCGGGTTTCCTGCTCCCGGCGATCGCGCTGTTCCTGCTCGGCGCCGGCGGCGGGCTGGCGATGCCGTCGGCGATCGCGGCACTGATGGGCGAGGTCCCCGAGGAGCAGGCCGGTGTCGGCTCCGCGCTCAACGACACGATCCAGCAGCTCGGCGCGGCGCTCGGCATCGCGATCCTGGGCAGCATCGTGTCCAGCCTGTTCACCGCGCAGATGCCCGCTTCCGCCCCGGCGAAAGCCCGCCTCTCGATCGGTGACGCCTTCGCTACCGGTGACGGAGGCCTCATCACCGCGGCGCGCGAGTCGTTCACCTCGGCGATGTCGACGACGTTCCTCGTGAGCGCCGTGGGCGTGCTGGCCGCGGCGGTGGTCGCCTTCGTGGTGATGCGGGACAAGAAGACCGCTTCGGCCGGGACCGGCGAGAACGTCCCTGTCACGGTCTGACCAAATGCTATGAAAGTCCCCTTCATTGCAAATTTTGCAATGAAGGGGACTTTCATAGCACTCACTAGCTGCTGAGCAGGGCTTCCACGAAAGCGCCCGGTTCGAACGGGGCCAGGTCGTCCGGCCCCTCGCCAAGACCGACCAGCTTGACCGGCACCCCGAGTTCGCGCTGCACCTGGAAGACGATGCCGCCCTTCGCGGTGCCGTCCAGTTTGGTCAGGACGATGCCGGTCACGTCGATGACCTCCGAGAACACGCGGGCCTGCATCAGCCCGTTCTGCCCGGTGGTGGCGTCGAGCACCAGCAGCACCTCGTCCACCTTCGCCTGCTTCTCGACGACTCGCTTGACCTTGCCGAGCTCGTCCATCAGGCCGGTCTTGGTGTGCAGACGGCCGGCGGTGTCGATCAGGACGGCGTCCACGCCCGCCTCGGTGCCGCGTTTGACGGCGTCGAAGGCGACCGCCGCCGGGTCTGCGCCTTCCTTGCCGCGCACGACCTCCGCGCCCACCCGCTCGCCCCAGGTCTGCAGCTGGTCCGCCGCGGCGGCACGGAAGGTGTCGGCCGCGCCGAGCACGACGGTGCTCCCCTGCGCGACGAGCACCCGGGCGAGTTTGCCGGTGGTGGTCGTCTTGCCGGTGCCGTTGACCCCGGCGACCAGGACGACGGCGGGCTGCTTCGCCCCGTCGACGATGTGCGGCAGCGCGCGGACGGCCCGGACGGCGTCGGTCGAGAGGGCGGCCGTCAGCACTTCCTGCAGGACCGTGCGCGCCTCCTCGGACGTCCGCACGGCGCGGCGCTTCAGTTCGTCACGGAGACGCTCGACGATCTCGGTGGTCGTCGCAGCGCCCAGGTCCGCCATGAGCAGCGTGTCCTCGACGTCCTGCCACGAGTCCTCGTCCAGGTCGCCTGCCCCCAGGAGGCCGAGCAGGCTCTGCCCGAACACCGAACGGGACTTGCCCAGCCTGCCGCGCAGCCGCTCCAGGCGCCCGGTCGCCGGGGCGATCTCTTCCACCGGCGCGGGAGCGGCTTCCTCGGCCGGTTCGGGAAGTTCGACGTCGCGCACCGTGCGCTGCGCGGAATCCCTCGGCACCGCCGCGTCGTCCCCGACGGCGGGCTGGCCGTCCGTCTCGGGACGGTCCTCGACCGGGTGCTCGGGTTCTTCGGCCTCTTCGGTCTTCTCACCACCGGGAGCCAGCGCGATCCCGCCGGTCGCGGTATAGCCGCCGCCCTTCGGCTTCTGGCGCTCGACGGCCTCGGCAGCCTGGGATTCGTCCAGGCTGATCCGGCGGCGGCGCGCGATGAGCAGCCCGGTCACCAATACGGCGACCAGTACCACGACGGCAACGACAACGATCCAGAACCAGGGGGTGCTCGACACGGCGCCAATCCTCGCATCCGCACACGGCCCGACGTAGACGCCCCACGGGAAGCAAGCCGATCTTGTCAAGCACCCACTGGATAGGACTCATTTCGGACAAGAAGAAACGGTGTCGCTTGCGCGGTCTCCGGCACGAGGGCTAGACCACTCCGAATGACGGTTTTCTCCGGCACTGGGGTCCGGATGATCGGACTCATCTCCGGCACTTCGATCGACGGGATCGACGTGGCGGCCGCCGAACTGCGCGCCGACGGGGACACGGTGGTGCTTTCCCCGCTCGGCCAGTTCGAGGTCCCCTATCCCGAAGCGCTTCGCGATGCCCTGCTCGGCGCCCTCCCGCCGAATCCCTGCAGCGCCGAACAACTGACGAAACTCGACACCTTGGTGGGACAGGCGTTCGGCGAGGCGGCGGCACGCGGCATCGAGGAACTGGCCGGCGGCGAGGCCGACGTCGTCGCCTCACTCGGCCAGACGGTGTTCCACTGGGTCGAGGACGGCACCGCCCGCGGCACGCTGCAACTGGGGAACGCGGCGTGGATCGCCGAGCGCACCGGACTGCCGGCGGTGGCCGACCTGCGCGTGCGCGACGTCGCCGCAGGCGGGCACGGCGCACCGCTCGCCAGCACCCTGGACGCGTTGTGGCTCCGGGAAATGGCGGCCTCCGGACCGGTCGCGGCGCTCAACATCGGCGGTATCGCGAACATCACCGTCGTCCCCGCCGGCAACGCCGACGTGCTCGCCTACGACACCGGCCCCGGCAACGCCCTGATGGACATCGCCGCGCACCGCGTCACCGGCAGGCGCGCCGATGTCGACGGGGCGCTCGCCTTGCGGGGCAACGTCCGGCCCGACCTGCTGGCGAAGCTGCTGCTCGACCCGTACTACGCGGCCGCGCCGCCGAAGTCGACCGGCAAGGAACTGTTCCACGGCGAGTACCTCGACACCGCACTCGACGGGCTCCCGCCGGTCGGCGCGGAAGACCTCTTGGCGACACTGACCGAACTGACCGCGGTGACGATCGCCGCGGAATGCCGTCGCCACACCATCGCCACGCTGATCGTCTCCGGCGGCGGCGCCGACAACCCGGCGCTGATGGCCTCGCTCGCCAGGAACCTTCCCGGCACGGCGGTGAAGACCAGCGACGACCACGGACTGCCGCGCGCGGGCAAAGAGGCATACCTGACCATTCTGCTCGGCTGGCTGACCTGGTCCGGCGTCCCGGGGAACCTCCCGTCGGCGACCGGTGCCCGGGGCGACCGGCTGCTCGGCAGCATCACCCCGGGCGCGGGCCCCCTGCGGCTCCCTGCCCCGCATACCTCAACCGTGACCCGGCTACGGGTGGCGGCGACGACCGGCGAGCGATAGGAGATACGGATGCGCGCACTTGACCTCGCGATCATCGGGCTTTTTCTGGTCGGCATGCCCCTGCTGGGCGTCTGGATCGGCGGTAAACAGAAATCCGGCTCGGACTACTTCGTCGGGGAAGGCAAGATCTCCTGGTGGGTGGCCTGCCTTTCGGTGGTCTCCGCGGAGACTTCCACCCTCACCGTGCTTTCCGTGCCGACGGTGGCCTACATCGCCGCCCCCGGCGACGGCGGGATGACGTACCTCGCACTGGCGATCGGCTACATCGCGGGCCGGATCGTGGTGTCGATGGTGCTGTTGCCGCGCTACGTGGCGGGCAACCTGGTCACCGCGTACGCCTTCCTGGGCAAACGGTTCGGCAGCGGACTGCAGGGCACCGCGTCGGTGACCTTCCTGCTCACCCGCACGCTGGCCGACGGGATCCGGCTGTTCGCCACCGCGATCCCGATCAAGGTGGTGATGGCGGCCTACGGTCTGACCGTCTCGTACTGGACCATCGTGATCGGGCTCGGGATCGCCATGGTGCTCTACAGCTTCTTCGGCGGGGTCCGCGCGGTCGTCTGGGTCGACGCGATCCAGATGCTCTGGTACATCCTCGGCGCGGTCGTGGTGATCTGGGCGATCTCCAGCAGGCTGCCCGACGGCTGGTTCGGCAAGGCCGTCGACGCCAACAAGTTCCAGATCTTCGACTTCTCCTCGAACATGCTCACCGGGCAGTACGCGTTCTTCACCGCGGTGATCGGCGGCGCGGTGCTCTCGATGGCGTCGCACGGCTCGGACCAGCTGATCGTGCAACGCCTGCAGTCCACCAACGACCTGCGCGCCGCGCGGAAGGCCTTGGTCGCCAGCGGTTTCGTGGTGTTCATCCAGTTCGCGCTGTTCCTGTTCATCGGCGTGCTGCTGTGGGCGCTGTACAACGGCCTGAACCCGACCAAGCCGAAGCCGGAGGGCCTCGGGCTGGCCAACAAGGACGAACTGTTCGCGAACTTCATCGTCAACGATCTGCCGAGCGGGTTGTCGGGCTTCGTGATCGCCGGGATCCTCGCCGCCGCACTGAGTTCGTCGCTCGGCGCGCTGGCCTCGTCCACGGTGACCGACGTCTACGAACGGGTGATCGGCAGGCAGCTGCCCGAAGCCGACAGGCTGCGGCACGGCCGGATCTGGACGATCGTCTGGGCGGGCGCGCTGATCCTGTGCGCGGGTTTCTTCGCCTCCTCCAACAAGACCTCGGCCGATCCGATCGTGGTGCAGGCGCTCGGTATCACCGGCTACACCTACGGCGCGCTGCTCGGCGCGTTCCTCCTGGGCCTGTTGTTCAAGCGGGCCAGGCAGGTGGACGCGATCGTGGCGTTCGTGTCGACGGTGGTCGTGATGGCGTTCATCATCCTGGGCGTCAAGTTCAACAAGCCGGACGGCAGCCTGATCGGGGTCGACTTCAGCAAGGCGTCGGGGAACACGGTGGCGCTGGCCTGGCCCTGGTACACGCTGTGCGGCGTGGTGATCACGCTCGTGGTGGGCGGGTTGCTCTCGCTGCGGCACAGCAGCGCGGACCCGCTCGCCGAAGAGGACGTGAAGGAGCCTTCGTCGGTCTAGCGCCCCGGGATGTAATGAACGGGACTTTCCTTGCAAATTTTGCAAGGAAAGTCCCGTTCATAACACGCGTCAGGCCGGAACCGGATCCTCTTCCGCGGTCCGGAGCCGCTGCGAGATCACCTTGGTGATGCCGTCGCCCTGCATCGAAACGCCGTACAGGGCGTCGGCGATCTCCATGGTCGGCTTCTGGTGGGTGATGATGATCAGCTGCGAAGAGTCCCGCAGCTGCTCCAGCAGCCCGATCAGCCGTCGCATGTTGGTGTCGTCGAGCGCGGCCTCGACCTCGTCCATGACGTAGAAGGGCGAAGGCCGGGCGCGGAAGATCGCCACCAGCATGCCGACGGCGACGAGCGACTTCTCACCACCGGAGAGCAACGAGAGCCGCTTGACCTTCTTGCCCGGCGGGCGCGCTTCGACGTCGACGCCGGTGGAGAGCAGGTCGTTGGGCTGCGTGAGCACCATGCGGCCCTCACCGCCCGGGAACAGCACGCTGAACACGGTCTCGAACTCGCGCGCGACGTCCTCGTACGCCGACTCGAAGACCTCGAGGATCTTCTCGTCGACCTGCTTGATGACGGCTTCGAGGTCCTTGCGGGTGTCCTTGAGGTCTTCGAGCTGGGTCGAGAGGAACTTGTACCGCTCCTCCAGCGCCGCGAACTCTTCCAGCGCCAGCGGGTTGACCTTGCCCAGCAGACTCAGGTCCTTCTCCGCGCGCTTCGCCCGGCGAGCCTGGGTGTCACGGTCGAAGGGCATCGGCGGCGGCTGGGTGACGTCTTCGCCGCGTTCCTTGGCGGCCTCGTACTCCGCCATCTCCCCCGCGCTCGGCGGCACGGGGATGTCCGGGCCGTACTCGGAGACGAGGTCCTCGAGGCCGATGCCGAAGTCCTCGGCGATCTTGGTTTCGAGCTGCTCCAGGCGCAACCGCTGCTCGGCGCGAAGCACCTCGTCGCGGTGCACGGCGTCGGTGAGCTTCTCCAGCTCGCCGGTCAGCTCGCGGACCTTGCTGCGGACCTGGGTCAGCGCGGTCTCCCGCGACTGCCGCTGCGCCTGCGCCTCGTCCCGTTCGTGGGCGGCGCGCTGCACGGAGACCTCGATGCGCTCCAGCGCGATCTCGCCGCCGTTGACCACCGCGTTGGCGATCTCGGCGCCGCGTTTCCTCGCCGCCCTGGACTTTTCGGCGCGTTCACGGGCCTGCCGCTCGGCGTGCGCGGCGCGGCGGAGCGATTCGGCCTTGCCCTGGATGCTCCGCGCGCGCTCTTCGGCGGTGCGCAGCGCGAGCCGGGACTCCATCTCCTCCTGGCGGACCGTGCCGAGGTCTTCGGCGGCCTGATCGCGCTCGGCGGTGTCCGGATCCTCGTCGATCTCCTGATCGGCGACGGCGGCCAGCCGCTCTTCGAGTTCGGCGAGCTGCCGCAGCGCCTCTTCGCGGCTCTGCTCGACCTTGGCACGCTGGTTGCTCAGCCGGTCCATCTCGGCCTGCGCGGCACGCGCGGCCTGCTGCATCCGGTTCAAGCGCTCGGACGAGCGGGCCTTGCGGACCTTCGCGTCCCCGAGCGCGTCCTTGGCCCTGCCGACCTCTTCGCGCCGGGCCTGCTGTCCGGCGCGGGCGCCTTCGAGTTCCGCGGCGGCGCGTTCCAGCGCGCGTTCGGCGGCGTGCAGCCGGTCGCCCGCCTCGTCGACGGCGGCCTGGATTTCGATGACGCTCTCGCTGCGGGCGGAACCACCGACCGCCCAGCGGGCGCCGAAGACGTCGCCCTCGGGCGTGACCGTGCTGACCTCGGGATACACCTCGACGAGCCGCCGCGCGGACTCCAGACCGTCCACAATGGCCACCCGGTCGAGCGCGTGCTCGACGGCGGAGCGCAGCGCGGGCGGCGCCGAAACCACTTCGCGTGCCCAGCGCGCGCCCTGGGGCAGCGACGGCCAAGCACTGGTGTCCACAACGGACTCGAGCCCGCCGAGCAGAATGCCCGCGCGGCCGGAGTCGTTGTCCTTCAAAAACTTCAACGCGGCGAGCGCGTCGGCGCCGCCGTTGACCGCGACCGCGTCGGCGACCGGGCCGAGCGCCGCGGCCAGCGCGACCTCGTGACCCGCCTCGACGGTGAGCAGCGCGGCAACCGAACCGAGCAGTCCCGGCAGTTCGTGCTGCGCGCCGAGCAGCGCCCCGGCGCCGTCCTTGCGGCGCAAGCCCATCGACAGTGCCTCGACACGCGCTTTCTCCGACGCGATCTCGCGCTCGGCGGTCCGCTCGGCCTTGACCAGTTCCTCGACCCGCGCCTTGGCGGCGTTGTTGGCCTCCACCGTGCGGTCGTGGTGGGCCTGCAGGTCGACGTCGTCGGATTCTTCGACGCCACCCTCGGCTTTGGCCTCTTCGAGTTCCTCGACGGCGATCTCCGCGCGCTCGGCGGCCTCTTCGAGCGACACGGTGAGCCTGTCGATCTCGTCGGAGGTGGCGCCGTTCTTGCTGCGCAGCGCCTCGACCTGACCGGCGAGCTTCGCCAGCCCTTCCCGCCTGTCGGCGATGGCGCGGACGGCGGCCATGTGCGCGCGCTCGGCGGCCTGGACGAGGTGTTCGAGCTGCTCACGCTTCTGGACGGTCTCCGAAAGCACCATGCGTGCCTCGGCGACGGCCTCGTTGAGCTCCTGCTCCTGCTCGGCGACGTGCTCGGCCTCGGCGAGCAACTCGTCGGGGTCGCGGCCGGTGCTCGCCTGCTGCACGTCGGACGACAGGTGCCGCTGACGCTCCAGCGCGAGCCGCACGGTGCCGCGCAACCGCTCCGTCAACGCGGAAAGCTTGTACCAAGTCTCCTGGGCCGCGGCCAGGCGCGGCGCGTCCTCGGCGAGCGAGGCCTCGAGCTCGGCTTCTTCTGCGGCGACGATCTCCAGCGCCTGCTCGACCTCGGTACGGCGCTGACGGGCGACCCGCTCGTCGGCCTCTTCCTTGGCGAGGCCCGAGCGCTGGGTGACCAGGTCGTGGGCGAACAGCCGCAGCCGGGCGTCGCGCAGTTCGGACTGCACCCACTGCGCCTTGCGGGCGATCTCGGCCTGTTTGCCCAGCGGCTTGAGCTGGCGGCGGAGCTCGGTGGTGAGGTCGCCGAGGCGGTCGAGGTTGCCCTGCATGTTCGCGAGCTTGCGCAGAGTCTGTTCCTTGCGCTTGCGGTGCTTGAGGACGCCCGCGGCCTCTTCGATGAAGGCGCGGCGCTCCTCGGGCTTGGATTCGAGGATCGCGGAAAGCTGCCCCTGCCCGACGATGACGTGCATCTCGCGGCCGATACCGGAGTCCGACAGCAGCTCTTGGACGTCCATCAGACGGCAGCGGTCGCCGTTGATCTCGTACTCGCTCGCGCCGTCGCGGAACATCCGGCGGGTGATCGAGACCTCGGAGTACTCGATGGGCAGCGCGCCGTCGGCGTTGTCGATGGTGAGCGTGACCTCGGCGCGCCCGAGCGGGGCGCGGCCGGCGGTCCCGGCGAAGATGACGTCCTCCATCTTGCCGCCGCGCAGGTCCTTCGCGCCCTGGGTGCCCATGACCCAGCGGAGCGCGTCGAGGACGTTCGACTTGCCGGAGCCGTTCGGCCCGACCACACAGGTGATGCCCGGCTCGAAACGCAACGTCGTCGCCGAGGCGAAGGACTTGAAGCCCTTGAGCGTCAGGCTCTTCAGGTGCACGTCGTGCTGACCCCTCTAGGCTGCGGGAACCGGTCGTTCAATCGGGCCAGGCTACCTGTGCGCCCAGGGTGATCGTGGGACGCGGGGGCTTCAGCGCTCCACGAACCCGCGGATCCCGCCTTTCGCCGGCGACCAGCGCTCGACGACGCGATCCACACTACCGGGTGATTCTCCCGACCGTAGAGCGGTCAAAAGCCGCTCACAGTGTTCACGGACACCCTCCGCTACCACCTCGACACGTCCGTCGGCCAGATTGCCCGCGCTGCCGACAAGCCCCAGCTCAAGCGCCCTACTGCGGGTCCACCAGCGGAAACCGACACCCTGGACCCGGCCGTGCACCCACGCGGTCAGCCTGATGTGCGTTTCTTCCTCACTCACGACCCCTATCGTGCACCATCCGAATGAACGCGGAGGGTGAACACAACGTTCGCCGTCGTTCGCAGACGGTGAGGCGGCGGTGATAATCTCCGCGCCGGGTCCCCACTTTGGGCTACCTCGCCCGGGTAGCCGGAGACGGCGCGCTGTTTCTCTCATCAGCCGTTTCAACTCCCCGAAGTCCCCCATCCGAGGAGCCAGCACATGCCCCGTCCCGACGGGTCTGATTCGAGCGCACGAGTGTCCGTGGCACCCCCGCGCGGCGCCACCGGCAAGCTCAACCGCGCCGGCTACGCCGTACTCGGCGTCAGCGGCCTCGTGGTGGCGACGGCCTTCGCGGCGATCGCCGAACTGGCGGGCCCCGGCGTCTCGGCCACCGCGGGCGGCACCGGCGTCCCCGGCGGGCAGGGCACGCCCGCCGGTGTCCAGCTGGTCCCGGGCAACGCCGTCCCCGGCGGCCCGATGACCGTCAGCGGCTCGCCGGTCCCCGGCGCGTCCTCCAGCTCCACCCCGCCGCCGACCACGGTGACGTCGGTCGGCCCGGACGGCAAGGAGACGACCAGCGTCGTCACCCCGCCCCCGGTGGTGCCGCCGAACCCGGGACCTGGGCCCGGCCCCGGTCCGGGTCCTGGACCGGATCCCTCGCCGACGAAGCTGCCGCCGTCCTCGACGAAGACGACGCCGCCGACCACGCCTCCGCCCACCACGACGCCGAAGCCGTCGACCGAGAACCCGCCGACGACCACCACCGGCGGTGGCGGTTCCAGCTCCAGCGGCGCCCCGGACTCCTCACCTGGCCGGTCCAGTGTCTCCGGTACCGACACCTCCACGAGCACGGCTCGGTAGGCCTCACCACGTGATTCCAGGCCCCACTGTGTGGATCTTGGGACGTCAGATGTCCCAAGATCCACACAGTCCCTCACCGATCCGAGGAAGTCCCCGTCCTCCCCGTGTTCTCCCGAAGGCCACGAGTGGACCTCGGTAAGCCTTACCGGATGTCAGGAAAGGGGCTTTCAGGACAAAAAGTGTCCTGAAAGCCCCTTTCCTGACACTCGAGCGCATCCGGGACCGAACGAAAACCCCGCTCACATCTCGAACCGGTACCCCATCCCCGGCTCCGTCAGCAGGTGCCGCGGCCGCGAGGGTTCCGGTTCCAGCTTCCGCCGCAGCTGCGCCAGGTACACCCGCAGGTAGTGCGACTCGGTCTCGTACGAAGGACCCCACACCTCGTGCAGCAGCTGCTTCTGCGCGACCAGCCGTCCCCGGTTGCGCACCAGCAGTTCCAGCACGCCCCATTCGGTTTTGGTGAGGTGCACTTCCTTGCCGTCGCGGCGCACCTTCTTGGCCGCCAGGTCGATGCGGAACGATCCCGTGTCCACCACCGCGTCCGCACCGTCCACACTGGACGCCGCCGAACGCCGCACCGCCGCGCGCAGGCGTGCCAGGAGCTCGTCCATGCCGAAGGGTTTGGTGACGTAGTCGTCGGCGCCTGCGTCGAGGGCCTGCACCTTGTCGGCCGAGTCGCCGCGCGCGGACAGCACGATGATCGGCACCGTCGTCCAGCCGCGGAGCCCGGCGATCACTTCGGTGCCGTCGAGGTCGGGCAGGCCGAGGTCGAGCACGACGACGTCGGGTTTGGTCTCGGCGACGGCCTTCAGCGCGGCCGTCCCGTCGTGCGCGGTGATCACCTTGTAGCCACGGGCCGACAGGTTGATCCGCAGGGCTCGCACGATCTGCGGTTCGTCGTCGACGACCAGAACGGTCGCCGACGCGGTTTCTGCGTTCATCGCACCCGTTCCCCCTCTTCGTTGTCGAGAGCCTCGTCGTCGAAAGCGAGGAGGTTCTTTTCGGGATCCTGACCAACATATGCGGGCAGCGAGATGACGACGGTGAGCCCGCCGCCGGGCGTGTCCTCCGCCCGGATCCGCCCGCCCATCGCCTCGGTGAACCCCTTGGCGACCGACAGCCCCAGTCCCACGCCGGGCACGTTGTCCCGGTCTCCCCCGAGCCGCTGGAAGGGCGCGAAGGCCGAGTCCGCGGTGCCCTTCTTGAGCCCCTTGCCGTGGTCGATGATGCGCAGTTCGACGTGCTCCGAATGCGTGCTGGCGCGCGCAGCCACCGGTTCGCCGGAGACGCCGTGCCGCAGCGCGTTGTCGATCACGTTCGCCACCACCCGTTCCAGCAGGCCGGGATCGGCGCAGACCGACGGCAGCCGCGCGTCGATCGCGACCACGACCGAATCCGAGTTGTCCACATTGGACAGGGCGTGCGAGACGACCTCGTCGAAGCCGACCGGGCGCAGATGCGGGCGGACCGCGCCGGTCGCCAGCCGGGAGGAGTCGAGCAGGTTGTCGATCAGCCCGGCGAGCCGGTCCGCCGACTCCTCGATCGCTTCCAGCAGCTCGTCCGTGTCCTCTTCGGACAGTGAGATGTCGGTCGCGCGCAGGCTGCCGATGGACGCCTTGATGGACGTCAGCGGCGTGCGGAGGTCGTGTCCCACGGCCGAAAGCAGCGCCGTGCGCAGTTCGGTCGCCTCGGCCTTGCGTTCGGCGCGGACGGCCGCCTTCGCCGTCCGCTGCTGCCGCAGGGCGAGCAACGCCTGCCCGGCGACGGCTTCCAGCACTCCCCGGTCCGACGCGGGCAGCGCGCGTCCCCGCAACGTCAGGTGGACGTCGGCGGTGACCGCGATGTCGGCGTCGGCCTGATCCGGG
This sequence comes from Amycolatopsis sp. NPDC031561, assembly GCF_055580625.1. Taxonomy (NCBI): domain Bacteria; kingdom Bacillati; phylum Actinomycetota; class Actinomycetes; order Pseudonocardiales; family Pseudonocardiaceae; genus Amycolatopsis; species Amycolatopsis sp. NPDC031561. The sequence goes on from NZ_JBVILA010000003.1 coordinate 219,894, forward strand.
TCGGCGCAGGGATCCGTGCCGGCGCTCGCCACCCGTTTCCACTTCCCGTCCCGCTTTTCCAGCAGGGTCACCGAAGTCATCCCGAAGTTCTCGCGGACCTTCTCCAGCAGCCGCTCGATCGGGTTGGTGTGGGTGAGCACGGTGCGCGCGTACGAGGCGAGCAGCGCCGCCTCGGTCCGCGCCCGCGCGGCCTGGGTGGCCCGCCTCGCGGCGGTGTCGACGACGGCCGCGACGAGGATCGCCACCAGCACCATCGCGACCAGGGTGATCACGTTGCGCGGTTCGTGGACGGTCAGGTTGTACAGCGGTGGCGTGAAGAAGAAGTTCAGCAGCCCGGCCGAGAGCACCGCCGCGAGCAGCGCGGGCCCGAGCCCGCCCACCAGCGCGACCAGCACCGTCGCGAGCACGTAGTCGACCACGTCGGTCGAGAAGTCCAGCTGGTCCCGCAGCAGCACCCCGAGCAGGGTCGCCAGCGCCGGCAGCACCAAGGCCAGGGCCCAGCCCGACAGTCGTCGCGACGGTGTCAACGGGCTCCGGGTGAACCGAGCGCGCAACCGCCCGCCCGCCTGCGCGTGCGTGACCATGTGGACGTCGATCGGGCCGGACCGCTGGACCACGGCCGCGCCGATGCCCTCGTCGAACAGCCTCGCCACCCGCGAACGCCGTGACGTGCCCACGACCAGCTGGGTCGCGTTCACCCCCTGCGCGAAGTCGAGCAGCGCCGTCGGCACGTCGTCGCCGACGACGGTGTGGAAGGTCGCGCCGACCTCTTCGGTCAGCTTCCGGTACTTGCCGACCGCCGTCGGCCCCATCCCGGCCAGCCCGTCCCCGCGCAGGATGTGCAGGACCTGCAGTTCGGCGCCCGCGCGGTTCGCGATCCGGCTCGCGCGGCGGATCAGCGTCTCGCTTTCCGGGCCGCCGGTGATGGACACGACCACCCGTTCGCGTGCTTCCCACGTGTCGGTGATCTTCTGCTCGGCCCGGTACCGCTGGAGGGCGACGTCGACCTGGTCGGCGACCCACAGCAGCGCGAGCTCCCGCAGGGCGGTGAGGTTGCCGGGACGGAAGTAGTTGCCCAGCGCCGCGTCGATCCGCTCGGCGGGGTAGACGTTGCCGTGCGCGAGGCGCCGCCGCAGCGCCTCGGGCGTGATGTCGACCAGCTCCAGCTGCTCGGCCCGCCGCACGACCTCGTCGGGCACCGTCTCCTGCTGGGTGACGCCGGTGATCCGCTCGACGACGTCGTTGAGGCTCTGCAAGTGCTGGACGTTCACCGTGGAGAGGACGTCGATCCCGGCGGCGAGCAGTTCGTCGATGTCCTGCCAGCGCTTCTCGTTGCGCGAACCCGGCACGTTGGTGTGCGCGAGTTCGTCGACCACGGCGACCTCGGGCGCGCGGGCGAGCAGCGCGTCGAGGTCCATCTCCTCGAACTCGTGGTTCCGGTGCTCGGACCGGCGGCGAGGCAAGGTCTCGAGCCCCTCGACGAGCTCCGCGGTCTTCTTGCGTCCGTGAGTCTCGACCAGGCCGACGACCACGTCGGTGCCCCGGTCGAGGCGGCGTCGCGCCTCGCCGAGCATCGCGAAGGTCTTGCCGACGCCCGGGGCGGCGCCGAGGTAGATCCTCAGCTCGCCCCGGCGCGGCTTGGTCGTGTTCTCGTCCACGAGTGTCAGTGTGCTCCTCCGGCCGCGTCGCGCACGGCCAAGTTGACCTTCAGCACAGTGACCCCCGGCGCACCGATCCCGGCGCCGCCCGTGTTCTCCGCCACGAGCTGCCGGACCTTCTCCTCGGAGAGGCCGGTGTTCCGCGCCACACGGGCGACCTGCAGGTCCGCGTACGCGACGCTGATCGCCGGATCCATCCCCGATCCCGACGTCGTCACCGCGTCGGCGGGCACCTGAGACTCCTGGACACCCTCGCGGGCGGCGATGAGCTTCTTGCGTTCGCCGATCGCGGCGACCAGGTCCTCGTTGTACGGGCCCTTGTTCGACGCGCCGGACGACGACGGGTCGCCGGGACCGAGGGCGTCCTTCGAGCCCGCGGACGGCCGGTTGTGGAACCAGGGGTCCTTGGCCGGGTCGGCCGCGACCGGGTCGACGCCGATCAGGGACGAACCGACGGCTTGCCCGTTCTGGGTGATGATCGAGCCTTCCGCGTTGCCTTCGAGGCCGGGGATCCGGGAGACCGCCCACACGCCCAACGGGTAGACGACGCCCAGCAGGACCGTGAAGACGAGCAGGACACGCAGCCCGGCGAGGGTCTGCTTCAACAGTGCGTTCATGGGATTACCCGATTCCAGGGATGAGACGGACGAGCAGGTCGATCAGCCAGATCCCGAGGAACGGGCTGACGATGCCGCCGAGGCCGTAGACCAGCAGGTTCCGGCGCAGCAGCGCCGAAGCCGAGGACGGCTTGTACCGGACGCCGCGCAGGGCGAGCGGGATCAGCCCGACGATGATCAGGGCGTTGAAGATGACCGCCGACAGGATCGCCGACTTCGGCGTCGCCAGGTTCATGATGTTGAGCGCGCCGAGCTGGGCGAAGATGCCGGTGAACATCGCGGGCAGGATGGCGAAGTACTTCGCGAGGTCGTTGGCGACGCTGAAGGTGGTCAGCGCGCCGCGGGTGATCAGCAGCTGCTTGCCGATCTCCACGATCTCGATCAGCTTCGTCGGGTCGGAGTCGAGGTCCACCATGTTCCCCGCCTCCTTGGCGGCGGAGGTCCCGGTGTTCATCGCGACGCCGACGTCGGACTGCGCCAGCGCGGGGGCGTCGTTGGTGCCGTCGCCGGTCATCGCGACCAGCCGCCCGCCCTCCTGCTCCTTCTTGATCAGCGCCATCTTGTCTTCGGGCTTGGCCTCGGCGAGGTAGTCGTCGACACCCGCGTCCTGCGCGATGGCCTTCGCGGTCAGCGGGTTGTCCCCGGTGATCATCACGGTCTTGATGCCCATCGCGCGGAGCTGGACGAACCGCTCCTTCATCCCTGGTTTGACCACATCGGACAGCCGGATCACGCCGAGCACGAACGCTTTCACGCCGTCGTACTCCGCGACCACCAGCGGGGTCCCGCCCTGCTGGCTGATCTCGTCGACGACCCGTTCGGTCTCGTCCGGCATGTCGCCGCCGCGTTCGCGGACCCACGCCCGGACGGAGGCGGTGGCCCCCTTGCGGACCTGACGCTCACCGATGTCGATACCGCTCATCCGTGTCTGCGCGGTGAACTCGACGAAGTCCGCGAGCTTCTCGTCGTCGGACGCCGTCTCCGGGAGCCCGTGTTCCCTCGCGACGAGTTCGACGATGCTGCGGCCCTCCGGCGTGCCGTCGGCGAGGCTGGACAGCCTCGCCGCTTTGGCGATGTCGTCCGAAGTGGACGTTCCGACCGGGACCAGCTCGGTGGCCTTGCGGTTGCCGAAGGTGATCGTGCCGGTCTTGTCCAGCAGCAGCGTCGAGACGTCGCCTGCGGCTTCCACCGCGCGGCCGCTCGTCGCGAGCACGTTGCGCTGCACCAGCCGGTCCATCCCGGCGATGCCGATCGCGGACAGCAGCGCGCCGATCGTGGTCGGGATCAGGCAGACCAGCAACGCGGTCAGGACGATCACGGACTGCTGGCTGCCGGAATAGCCCGCCATCGGCTGCAGCGCCACGACGGCGAGCAGGAAGATGATCGTGAGCGTCGAGAGCAGGATCGTCAGCGCGATCTCGTTCGGTGTCTTCTGCCGGGAAGCGCCCTCCACCAAGGCGATCATGCGGTCCACAAAGGACTCACCGGGTTTGGTGGTGATCTTCACGACGACGCGGTCCGAGAGCACCGTGGTGCCGCCGGTGACCGCGCACCGGTCACCGCCCGATTCCCGGATGACCGGGGCCGATTCGCCGGTGATGGCCGATTCGTCGACGGTCGCGATGCCCTCGACGACGTCGCCGTCACCCGGGATGACCTGTCCGGCCTCGACGACCACGAGGTCGCCGACGCGCAGGTCGGCACCCGGCACGTTCTCCTCGTCGCCGTCCTCGGTGAGACGGCGCGCGATGGTCTCCTTCTTGCTGCGCCGCAGGGTTTCCGCCTGCGCCTTGCCCCGGCCCTCCGCGACGGCCTCGGCGAGGTTCGCGAACAGGACGGTGAACCACAGCCAGATCGTGATGAGGATGGTGAACACGCTCGGGTCGGTGACGGCGAAGACCGTCGTCAGCGCCGAGCCGATCCACACCACGAACATGACCGGGTTGGCCAGCTGGTGCTTGGGGTTCAGCTTGCGCAGCGCCTCCGGGAGGGAGGTCAGCAGCTGGCGGGGACTGAAGATCCCGACACCTACCCGGCCGGTGTTCTCGCTGTGGTGCTGCGCCGTTTCTTCCGGCGTGCGTTCTTGTGTGACGGTCATGCGAGTGCCTCTGCGATGGGCCCGAGCGCGAGCGCCGGGATGAAGGTGAGGGCCGCGACGAGCACGATCGTGCCCGCGAGCATCGTGCCGAACAGCGGTCCGGTGGTGGGCAGCGTGCCCGCGGTCTCCGGGACCTTCCGTTGCGAGGCAAGGGATCCGGCCAGGCACAGCACGGCGATGATCGGGATGAACCGGCCGAGTAGCATCGCCACCGACAGCGAGGACTGGAACCAGTCGTTCGTCACGGTGAGCCCGCCGAACGCGCTGCCGTTGTTGTTGCCCGCCGAGGCGTAGGCGTAAAGGACCTCGGAGAGACCGTGCGCGCCCGAGTTCGTCATGGCGGCCGGGGTGTCGGCCAGCGTGAGCGCGATACCGGAGCCGAGCAGGACCACGGTCGGCATCGCCAGCATGGCGACGGCCGCGCAGGTGACCTCGCGTTTGCCGAGTTTCTTGCCCAGGTACTCCGGCGTCCGGCCGACCATCAGCCCGGCGAGGAACATCGCGATCACGGCCATCACCAGGATGCCGTAAAGACCGGTGCCCACCCCGCCCGGCGAGATCTCGCCCAGCAGCATGTTGAGCAGGACCCCGCCGCCGCCGAGCCCGCTGTAGCTGTCGTGCGCGCCGTTGACCGCGCCGGTCGACGTGCCGGTGGTCGCGGTGGCGAACAGCGAGCTCAAGCCGATGCCGAACCGCTGCTCCTTGCCTTCCAGGTTCGCCCCGGCGGCCAAGGACGCGGGACCGCTCGCGTGGGCTTCGGACAGCCAGGTCACCGTGAGCATCGCGGTGAACAGCGTGGCCATCACCGAGAGCAGGACGTAGCCCTGTTTGGTGTTGCCGACGAGCTTGCCGAACGTCCGGGTCAGCGAGACCGGGATGACCAGGATCAGGAAGATCTCGATCAGGTTGGTCCAGGCGTTGGGGTTCTCGAAGGGGTGCGCGGAGTTGGCGTTGAAGATGCCGCCGCCGTTGGTGCCGAGTTCCTTGATGGCTTCCTGGCTCGCGGCCGGCGCGAGCGCGATCTTGCTGGTGCTTCCGTCGGGGTTGAGGACGTCGACACCGCTCTTGAGGCTCTGGACGACGCCGAGCGCGATCAGCGCGATCGCGGCCACGAACGCGATCGGCAGCAGGATCCGGATCGTGCCGCGGGTCAGGTCCACCCAGAAGTTGCCGAGACGGTCGGTCTTCGCGCGGACGAAACCGCGGACGACCGCGACGGCGACCGAAAGGCCCACGGCGGCGGAGAGGAAGTTCTGCACGGTCAGCCCGGCCATCTGGACGAAGTGACCCATGGTCGCTTCGGGGCTGTAGGACTGCCAGTTCGTGTTGGTCACGAAGCTGACGGCGGTGTTGAAGGCGACCGCCGGCGAGACCGGTTCCTTGCCGAGGCTCCACGGCAGGATCGCTTGGAATCGCTGAAGCAGGTACAGGAAGACGACGGAGACGAACGAGAAGCCGATCACGGCGGACGCGTAGGTCTTCCAGTGCTGTTCCGATCCGGGGTTCACCCGGAACAGGCGGTACAGGCCGCGTTCGACCTTGGTGTGCTTCTCGGCGGAAGACACCGAGAAGACGCGCGCCATGTAATCGCCGAGTGGCCGGTAGACCACCGCGAGCGCGATGAGGAGGAGGCCGGCCTGCAAGAGGCCGGCCATTACGTCTGACATCAGAATTTCTCCGGCCTGACCAGTGCGATGAACAAATAGACGATCAGCCCCAGCGCCAGCAGTCCGCCGACGACGTTGGCCACGGTTCCCGTGCCGGTCACAGCTTCTCCAGACCGCGCAGGGTCAGAGCGAGAACCACGAATACGCCGATCAGGAGCACGGCGTAGAGCAAGTCGGCCACTAGGCACCTCTCAGGACAGGTCACCCCATCGGTGACCAGGACCTCGCAACAGTGCGCTGGTTACGGGCCATCGAGACCTCTGCCTGACGGCCTCTTGATGCCCCGATCGGGTGCCTTTACGACTTCTTGATGCCCGGTGACCTGTCCCACAGACGGTGACGCACTGCGGACGGAGCGTGCAATTCGGGCAGACAAGCCGAACGAAGCGTGTTACACCAGTGTTACGGATAGTTGTATGTGCTAACTAATCACCAGGAGGTAGCGATGTGCGGAATCGCAGGGTGGGTCTCCTTCGACACGGATCTGACCCAGCGCCGGGAGGTCGTCGACGCGATGACCGAGACCATGGCGTGCCGCGGTCCTGACGACTCGGGCACCTGGGTCCGGCCGAACATGGCGCTGGGCCACCGCCGTCTCGCGATCATCGACCTGCCGGGCGGCAGGCAGCCGATGGCCGAAGCCGGGCTGGCCGCCATGGTCTACAGCGGCGAGGCGTACAACTTCACCGAGCTCCGCCAGGAACTTTCCCAGCGGGGCCACAAATTCGAGACCGACAGCGACACCGAAGTCGTGCTCCACGGTTACCTGGAGTGGGGCGACGAGGTCGTCGATCACCTCAACGGCATGTACGCCTTCGCGATCTGGGACGAGCGCGACGAGAAGCTCGTGATGATCCGCGACCGCATGGGCATCAAGCCGTTCTACTACTACCCGACCTCGGACGGCGTCCTGTTCGGCTCCGAGCCGAAGGCGATCCTCGCCAACCCCTTGGCGCGCAAGGTGGTCGACACCGACGGTGTCCGCGAACTGATGTCCATGACCAAGACGCCGGGCTGGTCGCTGTGGAAGGGCATGCACGAGGTCGGGCCGGGCACGATCGTCACGGTCGACCGCTCCGGGATCCGCACGCGGACGTACTGGAAGCTCGACGCGAAGCAGCACACGGACGACCAGGAGACCACGGTCGAGCGGGTCCGCGAGCTGATGACCGACATCGTCCACCGCCAGCTGATCGCCGACGTGCCCCGCTGCGTCCTGCTGTCCGGCGGGCTCGACTCCAGCGCCGTCACCGGTCTCGCGGCGGCGCGGCTGGCCGAGCAGGGTGAGCGGCTGCGCACGTTCTCGGTCGATTTCCAGGGCCAGGAAGAGAACTTCCAGCCGGACGAGGTGCGCGACACCCCGGACTCGCCGTTCATCCGCGACGTCGCGGACCTGGTCGGCTCCGAGCACCAGGACGTCATCCTGAACCCCGCCGAACTCAGCGACCCCGAGATCCGCCGCAAGGTGCTGACCGCGCGGGACATCCCGGCCGGGCTCGGCGACATGGACACCTCGCTGTACCTGCTGTTCAAGGCGATCCGCGCGGAGTCGACGGTGGCGCTGTCCGGCGAGTCCGCCGACGAGGTCTTCGGCGGCTACCGCTGGTTCCACGACGAAGCCGCGGTGAACTCGGGAACGTTCCCCTGGCTCGCCTTCCGGATGGGGCTCACCAGCGAGCGGGGTGCCTTGCTGCGCGAGGACGTCCGGACCAAGCTGGACCTGCCCGGTTACATCGCCGACCAGTACAGCACCGCCGTCGCCCAGGTCGAGCACCTCGACGGCGAGAGCGAGCAGGACCGGAAGATGCGGACGGTCTGCAACCTCCACCTCTCCCGGTTCGTGCGGATGCTGCTGGACCGCAAGGACCGGGCGTCGATGGCCGTCGGGCTCGAGGTGCGGGTGCCGTTCTGCGACCACCGCCTCGTCGAGTACGTCTACAACACGCCGTGGTCGCTGAAGACGTTCGACGGCCGGGAAAAGAGCCTGCTGCGGCATGCCACGAAGCACGTTCTGCCCGCTTCGGTGCGCGACCGGGTCAAGAGCCCGTATCCGTCCACTCAGGACCCGGGCTACGCGGCGGCGTTGCAGCAGCAGGCCAAGGAGGCCCTGACCGAACGGGACAACCCGGTGTTCTCCCTGGTGGACCGGGACTGGCTGCACCGGGTGTCCGAAGTGGACCCGGCGACGATGTCCTCGGCCCAGCGCTCCGGCATCGACCGGGCGCTGGACCTCTACCATTGGTTCGATCTGTACCAGCCCGAACTGCAGCTGGACTGAGTCTTCCAAGCGGCGGTACCCGGTCCGCCGCCGTCTCAGCGACGGCGGCGGACCGTTCCCCCTACCGCGACGCCCCCGAGCACCGCGGTCGCGGCGAGCAGGATGCCCGCCTCGGTCCACTGGAACCGCCAGAACCGGCTGATGGGCTGGTAGACGGTGAAGTCCTGATAGCCCGCCGCCAGAGCGCACTCGCTCTTCCCCAGCCCCAGCGGGCAGCCGGGCACGTCGTCGAGCGAACTCATCTCGCGGCCGTCCGGCGCGACCCTGCCCACCTCGATGATCAGAGCCCCCTTCGCGGCCGGATCCGGACCGATCGTGCGCACCGGCTCGGCGTAATTCGGCCTCAGGACGAGCAAGGCGATCGCGGCCGCGATGAACACCGCGACCGTGATCGCGATGGCGGGCAAGGTCTTGCGCACCAGCACCCCGGCCGCCGTACCGAGGGTGAAGGCGAACAGCCACCAGGCGGCGGGCGCGATCCCGACCGCACCGAAGTAGGACGTCTCGACGAACGTCTCCGTCTTGCCGGGGAACAGTTCCAGCCAGCTGCCGAACATCTGCCCCGACGCCAGTCCGGCCAGCATCGCGCACCCGGCGAGGACGCCGAACTTGACGGCCAGCCAGTGCCCGCGGCCGATCGACTGCGTCCACGCGAGCTGATGGGTGTTGCGCTCGTACTCCCTGGCGAGCAGCGGCGCGCCCCAGAAGACACCCGCCAGCAACGGAACGAACGGCAGCATCGCGATCAGCGGGTAGATCTTCTGATAGAGATCCTCCAGCCCCGCGTCGTACTCACGGCACGGGGTGCCGCCTCCGTGACAGTACAAGGAGATCTCGCCGTTCGAGGCGTCCTTGGCGATCTGCGCGGACATGAGCAGGACTCCACCGAGCACGGCGAGGAATCCCAAGGTGACGAGCAGCTGGGTGCGGTGCTGCCGCCAGGTGAGCCAGAGCAAGGACAATCCCTTTCTAGGAGCGGCGTCGGATGGCGTAGAACGCGGCGGCGGCGAGCAGGAGGCTCACTCCGGCGAGGATCCCGGTCTCGGTCCATTGGAAACGCCAGTACCATTCCTGCGGCAGGACCTTGAGCGCGGTGATCTCCCCGGCGGCGTCCCGGACCATCTCCACCACCCGGCCGGTGGGTCCGGTATCCATGGGGACGACCTGGGGCTCCGCGTAGGAGTCCCGGAAGTTGCTCACGCCGATCATCAGGCCGACGGTCACCGCGATGGTGACGGCGATGGCGGGCAGGGTCTTGCGGATGAGCGCGCCCGCGGCGGTGCCGAGCACGAATCCGAAGAGCCACCACGCGCCGGGCGCGACGCCGGTCATCGCGAACAGGACGGGATTGTCGAAGCGACTGGTGAACGCCGTGTCGCCGCGATCGGTCGGGAAGACCTCCACCCAGCGCTGCATCATCATGCCGAAAGCGAGACCGCCTAGGGTAGCGAGGACGGCGAGGAACCCCAGTTTCACGCCGAGCCAGCGGAACCGCGAGATCGACTGGGTCCAGGCGAGTTTCGTGGTGCCGCGTTCGAACTCGGCCGCGACCAGCGGCGCGCCCCAGAAGACGCCGATCGCCACCGGCACGACCTGCAGCCAGGAAAGGTAGGTGTACAGGTCTTTGAAGAGCTTCGCCGGATCGAGACTGTCCGCCGCGGCGTTCCCGTTGATCAGCAACAGGATCCCGACGAGGACCAGCAGGCCCGCCGTGATCAGGAGTTGCATGCGGTGCTGGCGGTAGGTGAGCCAAAGCATCGTCGCCCCTTACGCCGAAGCCAGTGTCGGGCGAGGCAGGCTCGCGGATTCGGGTCGCCGGAGGTAGGCGAGGACGAGCTCCTCCAGGTTCGCCGGCCTTTCGGTCCACTGTGGACCGAGCGGGACCGGTTCGGTACGGGCGAAGACGGTCGCCTGCCGTCCGGCTCGCGCCTCGTCCACGACCGCGACGCGTTTGGCCAGCGCGTCGGCCTCCTCCGCGGGCCCGGAAAGGATCCGGTGCCCGGCGACGAGTTCGTCGATGTCGCCGCTGACCTGGACGCGGCCGCCGTTGAGGACGATCAGCCAGTCGCAGGTGTTCTCCAGATCGGAGACGACGTGCGAGGAGAGCAGAACGGTCATGCCGGTTTCGGCGACCGCCTCCATCAGCCCGCGCATGACCTCGTGGCGGGCCAGCGGGTCGAGGTTCGCGAGCGGCTCGTCGAGTACCAGCAGGTCCGGGCGTTTCGCGAGCGCGAGGGTGAGCGCGACCTGCGCACGCTGCCCGCCGGACAGCTTGCCGACCTTGTGTTTCAAGGGAAGCCGCAGCGAATCGATGCGTTTGAGCGCGAACTCGTCGTCCCAGCCGGGGTTGAGGCGCCTGCCGAACTTGAGCATCTCGGCGATGCTGAAGCCGGAGTACAACGGCTTGTCCTGGGCGAGGAACGCGGAGGTTCCTTGGATCGAGACCGAACCGACGGTCGGGTCGAGCAACCCGACGGCCAGATGCAGGAAGGTCGTCTTGCCGGCGCCGTTGGGCCCGACGAGGGCGACGACACGTCCTTTCGGGACGGAGAGGGAGCAGTCGCGCAGCGCCCACTTGCGGCGGTAACGCTTGCCGAGGCCGGTCGCCTCGATGACGGGTTTATCAATCATGCGGATCGCTCTCCTCGAAAGCCATCGACCATCACCGAGGTGAACAACGCCTCGACGTCTTCCTGATCCAGCCCGGATTCCCTCGCGTCGCGGACCCAGACCCCCAGGCTCTTCCGCAACCGCGTGTGCTCCGCGAACGAAGCGCCTCCCAGCGTTTTCTGGACGAAGGTGCCGAGGCCCGGCTTCCCCTCGACGAGTCCTTCGCGCTCCAGCTCGCGATAGGCCTTGAGGACGGTGTTGGGGTTGATCGCCAGCTCGGCGACCACCTCCTTCGCCGTCGGCAGCCGGTCCCCCGGCTCCAGCAATCCCAGCCGGAGGGCGTTTTTGACCTGCTGGACGAGCTGGACGTACGTCGCGACGCCCGAGCCCTTGTCCAGGTGGAAGGTGACCACTGGCAACACCCTTTCACTAATTAAGTAGTGAAAGGGTGGAGGACGGTGGGCATGCTTGTCAAGTGATCCGCAAATACGTGAAGGCCCCCTTGAAGGACTCAGAGTCCTTCAAGGGGGCCTTCACGTAAAACCCCAGCCCCAGTCAAGAAGAAGCGCCAGTCCGACGACACGGGGGAAGACGTCGAGCTGGCACTACCCCCAACCCCCACCGCCGTCAGAAGGCGGTGCCTGTGCAAGTTGAAGGTGTCCACCGTCGTACCGGAACCGAATGGGGGGTCCTGCCCGTCTTGTTGGTTGGGCACGGTTCCGGCGACGGGTCCTCGGTGGACACTGGCAAGGATCGCGGCGGCCGGATGCAGGGCGCTTGCACTACGCTTGCAGGCTCTGACGATGGTGGGCGGAGGTGGCCGGGTGGAGTTCCGCGTCCTCGGCGCCGTCGAGGCGTGGGCCGGTGACGGTCAGGTCGATCTCGGCTCGCCCAAACAACGGCTCGTCCTGGCGGTTCTGCTGCTGGAGGCGGGTAAACCGGTACCGCGTGACCGGATCATCGACCTGCTGTGGCCCGAAGAGCCGCCGGCGAGCGCCCGGAACACCGTTCAAGCGCTGGTGTCCCGGCTGCGGGCGGTGTTCCGCGGCGCGGGCGGGCCAGAGATCGTCTCCGAGGGGACCCGTTACCTGCTCAGGGTCGAGCCGCGCCAGGTCGACCTGCACCGCTTCACCGAGCTGACGGCGCAAGCCCGCAAGGCCGACGACGAAACCGCCGTCGACCTCTTCGACGAGGCGCTCGGACTGTGGCGTGGCGAGGCGTTGTCCGACGTCGTGAGCGGCGAGGTCGCCCAGCGGCTCCGCGGCGGCATGAACGAAGCACGCTGGACGGCGCTGGAAGATCGCGCCGAAGCGCAGTTACGGCTCGGCCGCGGCCGCCAGGTCCTCGCGGAACTGATCGAACTGGTCGCCGCGCATCCACTGCGGCAGCGGTTCGTCGGGCAGCTCATGCTCGCGCTGCACCGCGAAGGCCGCACCGACGATGCCCTCGAGGCTTTCCGCTCCCTGCGCGACAGGCTGGGCGCCGACCTCGGCCTCGATCCCTCGCCGGAGCTGCGAAAACTCGAAACTGCCATCCTCGCCGCCGATCCCGCCCTGGAACCGGCCGCGGCCTCGGTCAAACCCGAGCCGGTCCGCCCGGCGCAGCTGCCCCACGACGTCCGAGGGTTCGCCGGGCGCGCGACCGAGTTGGAGCGGCTCGACGAGGCGACCCGTCACGCGGGCGAGGGCACCGACATCTGGGTGATCAGCGGGACCGCGGGCGTCGGCAAGACCGCGCTCGCGGTCCGCTGGGCCCATCGCGTCCGCGACGCGTTCCCCGACGGGCAGCTCTACCTCGACCTGCGCGGATTCGACCCCGACCACGAACCGCTCACCCCGGCCGTCGCGCTCACCCAGCTTTTGCAAGCGCTCGGCACGGCGCCCAAAGCCATCCCGCCGGACACGGACACGCGGGCCGCGCTCCTGCGTTCCCTCCTCGCCGACAACAAGGTCCTGCTGGTCCTCGACAACGTGCGCGACACCGGCCAGGTGCTGCCGTTGCTGCCGCCGTCGGGCACCGTCCTGGTCACCAGCCGCCAGCGGCTCGGCGACCTCATCGCCCGCACCGGCGCCCGCGCGCTCCCGCTGTCCGTCCTGCCCGCCGAAGACGCGCGGCATCTACTGGAAGCCGTGCTCGGCAGCGAAACCGTCGCCGCCGAGGCGGGCGCGGCGGCGGAGCTGGCCCGGCTGTGCGGGCATCTCCCGCTCGCCCTCCGGATCGCGGCGGCCAACCTCGGCGCGAGCGGTGAACCCGAGATCGCCGAATTCGCCCGCGAGCTGGCCGGTGGCGACCCGCTGGCGGAACTGACCGTCGACGGCGCCGAGGAAAGCGCCGTGACCACGGCGTTCGGCGTGTCCTACCGGGCACTTCCCGAAGATCACCGCCTGCTGTTCCGACGGCTCGCGCTGGTCCCGGGCCAGACGTTCACCGCCTCCGCCGCCCAGGCGCTGACCGGTGCGACGCGGGGCAACCAGCTGCTCAAGGCGCTCGCCGCGGCTCATCTGATCGAGCGCTACACCCCGGGGCGCTACCGGTTCCACGACCTTCTCCGCAGTTTCGCGGCGGGCCGCACCCTGTCGGAGGACACGAAGCCCGATCGCGACGCCGCGGAGAGGCGGCTCTTCGAGAGCTACCTGACCACCGCCGACGCCGCGGGCCGCGTCCTCATCCCGCATTTCCTTCGCCTGCCGCGCGAGGAACCGGACGACAAACCCTTCGCCGACACCGAAGAGGCGCTGGCCTGGCTCGACGCCGAGTGGCCGAACCTCGCCGCCGCCGTCGAGCACAGCGCCGAACACGGGCCGCCTGAGTTCTCCTGGCACCTCGCCGACGCGCTCCGCGCCTTCTTCCACCAGCGTGGCCATCACGCGGAATGGATCGACACGGCGTCGACGGCGCTCAAGGCCGCCCGCCGCAGCGACGCCGGACAAGCCCAAGCGGCGATGCATCTGAGCATCGCGCTCGCCTGCGTCAACAGCGGCCGCTACGACGAGGCGCGCGAACACCTCACCAGCGCCCTGCGCGGTGACCTCCTCGCAGGCTGGGACCCCGGTCGCGCGGCGGTGCTCAACAACTTGAGCGCCGTGCACCAGCGTCTCGGCGATCCGCAGGAGGCGATCCGCTGCGGGCTGGAATCCCTGCGGCTGTGCGAAGAGCTGTCCCTGCCGGGTATCTCGATGGCGCTGGCGAACCTCGGTTTCCCGTACTGGCAGACGGGTCAGCTCGACGAGGCGCTCGCCAACTTCACCCGCGCGCTCGCGGTCGCCGAACGGGACGGCGCCCGGTTCAGCGTCGCGGTGCTGCTGGTCGACCTCGGCACCGTGCACCGCGATCTCGGCCTGCCCGACGACGCCTACGACTTCTACACCCGCGCGCTCGCGGCCAACCGCGAACTCGGCTACACCTACGGCGAGGCGACGGCCCTGTCCGGTCGGGCCGTACTCGAAAGCATGCGCGACCCGAGCGAGCAAAACCGCGCGGACGCGCTCGAAGCCGTCGAACTCACCCGCAAGATCGGCGACCGGGGCACCGAGGCCTGGACGCTCGTCGGACTCGGCGAAGTCTGCCTGCGGCTCGGCCTGCCCGGGGAGGCCGCCGAGCATCAGCGGCTCGCGTTGTCGATCGCGCGGACGACCAGCTTCTTCTGGTGTGAGGCCGCCGCGCGGACGGGGCTCGCGGAAACGCTGCTGGAACTGGGAAAACTCGAAGAAGCCCGCACACACGGCGAGCTGGCACTGGAACTCGCCGCGCGCTCCGGCTACCGGCTGGTCGAAGAACGCGCGAAGCTGATCCTGGACAAGCTTTAGCCGCGCGTCTTCTCGTACGACCTGACGCTGCCGGCGATCGCAGCCATGCTCGCCGTCAGGACGCTGAAGATGACCGCCAGCGCGATGGCGACGCCGTTGCTCTTGTCGAAGCCGAAGATCCACTTGAGCTGAGCGTCGAGGGGCGTGCCCCACAGCAGCGGTGCCGCGACGAGCATCGCCACCGCGAAGAGCCCGCACAGTCCGAACAGTGTCCACGCGCCGGAAATCCTGCGGGCGAACGTGAAGCCCGCCGCGACCACCAGCGCCCCGGTGCTGATGACTCCGAAGAGCACGTTCTGCATCTCCACGCCGGACCACTGACCGGCCCCGTTGGCGTGGACGACGTTGTAGAGCACGAACCAGACGAGCATGCCGGCGGTGAGCAGCGCCAGGCTGCCGGCGATCACCGCCGCCGCGGCGTTCGCCCTCGGCTTGGACGGCGGCTGACCATACGGCTGCATCGCACTCCTCACGCTTCCAGCGACCCGAATCTGTCGCCTATCAAGACCACGATCACCTTAGCGAGAGGGGTGTCGGTGATGGCCGGTGATGGCAGCAAGCTGCCTTCCAGGCGACGCCAGTCGGTTTCTCTTGAGGGGCAAGCCCCCTCGCAACACCGGCCGGCGGGGTCACGGTTCCGTGAAGGACTCCTTGAGGGACCCAGGGTCCCTCAAAGTTCCCCTCACTCGCCCAGAACAACACCCTTAGCCTCAGCAACCTCACGAGCCCCGGCGACGGCGCGTGAAGGACCCCTTCCCTCGGCTCAGCCGAAGAAACGCGACCTTCACACCTTCCCCAAGTACGTGAAGGCCCCCTTCCTGTACCTAGGCACAAGCAAGGGGGCCTTCACGTACTTCCGGGCGACCAGGGGCCGAACCGCAGTGGGTCTCGTGAGTGGCTAGGACGGTTATTTAGAGAGCCGCCTTTACCACTCACGAGGCGGTGAGTCAGACGCGTACTTCGTCCACCCTGACTGGGCGGCGTTCCCGACGGGAGACCTCGCACGCCTCGGCGATGTAGAACGCTTCCAGCGCGTCCGCCGCTCCGCACGGGCTCGGCGCGCGACCGGCGGCGACGTCGAGGAAGGCCTTCAGTTCACTAACGTACGCGGACCGGAAGCGTTCCATGAAACCGGGATAGGCCGGACCTGGCAACGGCTGGACGCCGGGTTCCACCGAGGTCAGCGGCGCGCGATCGTCCAGGCCCACCACAGCGTTCCCCGCTGAGCCGAGTACTTCCAGCCGGACGTCGTAGCCAGCGCCGTTGTAACGCGTCAGCGAGACGACGGCCAGCGTTCCGTCGTCCAGGGTCAGGGTCGCGGCCGCGGTGTCGACGTCACCGGCGTCGGCGAAGAACCGTTCGCCCTTGTTCGTCCCGACGGCGTAGACCTCGACGACCTCACGGCCACTGACGTACCGGACGACGTCGAAGTCGTGCACTCCGCAGTCACGGAACAGGCCACCGGAATGCGCGACGTACTCCGCGGGCGGCGGCGCCGGGTCCAGAGTGGTCGCGCGCAAGGTGTGCAGCCAGCCGAGTTCTCCCGACGCCACCGCGTCCCGGGCGGCCGCGTAGCCGGCGTCGAACCGGCGCTGGAAGCCGATCTGCACCGGTACGTCCGAACCGGAGATCTTGTCGATCACCGCGAGCGTGCCCGGGATGTCGGCGGCGACCGGCTTTTCGCAGAACACCGGGATCCCCGCGTCGACCGCCGTGAGGATCAGTTCCGGATGCGCGTCCGTCGCCGCGGCGATCACCAGTCCGTCCAAAGAGGACGCGAAGAGTGCGGGGATGTCCGCCACCGCTTCGACGCCGAGTTTCGCCGCGGCCGCCTGGGCGCGGCCGGCGTCGACGTCGGCGACGACCACGGAGGAAACCTCGTCGAAGCTCTTCAAGGTCTCGGCGTGCGAAGTGCCGATCCGGCCGGTGCCGGCGAGTCCCAACCTCATTCTCGCAACCTTCCTAGAGTGCGGTGGTGGTCGATCGGACCACCAGCGACGGGTGCAGCAGATGCCGGACCGGTTCGGTACGTTCGCCCCGGACCCGTTCGAGCAGTGCTTCGACGGCCAGCCTTCCCATTTCCGTCCGCGGCTGGTCCACAGTGGTCAGTGAGAGGTGGCGCAGCGCGGCCAGCGAGGTGTTGTCGTAGCCGACCACGGAGACGTCTTCGGGGACCCGCAGGCCCGCCTCTTCCAGCGCGGAGATCGCGCCGACGGCGTTGAAGTCGTTGCCCGCCAGCAAAGCCGTCGGCAACTTCTCTCGCGGATGGTCGCCGAGCAGCTCGTGCACGGCCTTCTCCCCGGCGGTGTCGGTGTGTTCGCTGCGCACGATGAGCGGATGCAGCCGATGACGCCGCATGGCCTGCTGGTAACCGCGCCGCCGGGCGGCCGCACCGGCGGCGACCCCACCGTCCAGATGGGCGATCCGGCGGTGTCCCAGCGAAACCAGGTGCTCGACGGCGAGCGCGGCACCCGCCTCGCCGTCGTCGTTCACGGTGTCCACCCCCGGAACGCGCGAGGTGCGCGACACCAGGACGACGGGGCACTGGGCGGCCGCTTCCTCGATCGCCGACGCCGGCACCACCGGCGACAACAGGATCACCCCGGCGGGCCGGAAGGACAGCAGGCTCTTCAGCGCGGACCGCTCGCGCGCGGGACTACGGCCACCGGTATTGAGGATCAAGTGGAATCCGGCCGCCTCGGCCGCCGCGTCGAGCCCCTCGACGACGTCGGCGAAGAACGCGTTGCGGAGATCGGAGACCATCACGCCGAGGACCGTCGAAGTCCGGCTGGCCAGCGACCTGGCCATCGCGTGCGGCTCGTAGCCCAGTTCGTGCGCCGCGCACAGCACCCGCGTCCGCCGTTCGTCGGAGACGTTCGGCGCGTTCCGCATCACCAGTGACACGAGCGCGCGGGACACCCCCGCTTTCGCGGCGACGTCCTCCATCGTCGGTCGTGCCATTTCCAGCCTCCCCCTGCCCTTGACTTTACTGTGACGGACGCTACAAGATTAGAGCGCTCTAATCAATAGAGCGCTCCAACCCGCTCCCGTTCCCCGCTCTGGAGGCCGCCGATGACATCCCGGATCCGAATCGCCGCCGCCCCGATCTCTTGGGGCGTATGCGAAGTCCCCGGCTGGGGTCGCGTGCTCGACGCGGGGACCGTGCTGGGCGAAATGGCGGAGCTGGGGGTCCGCGCGACCGAACTCGGCCCTCCCGGTTACCTGCCGCGAGAC
This sequence comes from Amycolatopsis sp. NPDC031561, assembly GCF_055580625.1. Classification (NCBI taxonomy): domain Bacteria; kingdom Bacillati; phylum Actinomycetota; class Actinomycetes; order Pseudonocardiales; family Pseudonocardiaceae; genus Amycolatopsis; species Amycolatopsis sp. NPDC031561. Next base: position 237,862 of record NZ_JBVILA010000003.1, read on the forward strand.
CCGGCCGCGCTGCGGGAGCTGCTCGGCGGGTACGGGCTCGACCTGGTCGGCGGCTTCCTGGCCGTCGCCCTGCACGAGAGTCCCGTCGCCGCGCTGGCGGCGGCCGAGGAGTCCGCCGCGCTGTTCGCCGCGTGCGGTGGCGACATGCTCGTTCTCGCCGCCGCGACCGGTCTCGACGGCTACGACGACCGGCCCAAGCTGAGCGAAGCCGAATGGGCGACGTTGATCGAAAACTCCGGCGAGATCAGGGAAATCGCCGCGCGCCACGGGCTGCGCACCGTGCTGCACCCGCACGTCGGGACCCATGCGGAAACCGAGGAGGAGGTCGAGCGCTTCCTCGCCGATTCCGAGCTCCCGTTGTGCCTGGACACCGGGCATCTCCTGATCGGCGGGACCGATCCGGTCGCGCTGGCCAAGCGTTACCCCGAACGGATCGGTCACCTGCATCTCAAGGACGTGCGCGGCGAACTCGCCGAAGACGTCCGCGCCGGAAGGCTTCCCTACACCGAGGCGGTGGGCAAGGGTCTGTACGTCCCACTCGGTGCGGGGGACGTCGACATCGAAGCGATGGTCAGGTTCGTCCACGAGGCGGGCTACGACGGGTGGTACGTGCTCGAACAGGACACCGCGCTGAGCGAGGGGAGCCCGGAAGATCTGCCGAAGCGGGACGTGGCCAGGAGCCTGGCGCATCTCGACGGAATCGTCAGCCGGCTCCCGGCTGCCAGGTAACGGAAGAAGCGAGGAGAGACGACGATGTCCCATCGCTTGAGGAAATGGCGCAGCAACGGAACCTACGAGGAGGACTCCACGCTGGAACCCGCCACGGCCGGCAGGCCCCGGAATCGTGGCGGCAGGGCGCCGTCCGCCGTTCGGCGAGGGACAATGCCAGGTCGCGCCCTGGCGACGCGATTCCGGTCGCGGGTTCCCGGGAAGACACTGAAAGCGGCTTTACTGGCCGCGGCGGGACTTTTGCTCCTGTCCGCGTGCACCGGGCCGAAAGCCGAGGAGAAACCCGCGGCGGCCACCGGTCCGGTGACGAGCCAGAACAGTGGGCCGTTGCGGGTCGCGGTCATCTCGCACGGCACTGCGGGCGACGCGTTCTGGAACGTAGTCAAGAACGGTGCCGAGGAGGCGGGCAGGCAGCTCGGCGTCCAGGTCGAGTACAACTCCGACGGGGATCCCGGCAACCAGGCCAAGCTCGTCGACAACGCGGTCGCACAGCAGGTCGGCGGGCTGGTGGTGTCCATGGCGAATCCTGAGGCGCTCAAGACCTCGATCGAGAACGCGGTCCGCGCGGGGATCCCGGTCATCACCATCAACTCCGGTGAAGACAAGAGCGCGGGCTACGGCGCGCTCACCCACGTCGGGCAGAACGAGACCATCGCGGGCGAGGAAGCCGGGAAGAAGTTCAAGGAACTCGGCAAGAAGAAGCTGCTCTGCGTGGTCCACGAGGCGGGCAACGTCGGTCAAGCGCAGCGCTGTGACGGCGCCAAGGCAGGCTTCACGGGCGACGTGCAGACCCTTCAGGTCGACATCAGCAACCCGGCCGACGCCGAATCCCGGATCCGGGGCGCGGTGCAGACGGACACCGCCCTCGACGCCGTCCTGACGCTGAACTCGCAGGTCGCGGCGCGGGCGGTGAGCGCGATCAAGGCGGTCGGCTCACAGGCTCAGGTCGGCACCTTCGACCTGAACACCGACGTGGTCGGCGCGATCAAGGCGGGCGAGGTGGTCTTCGCGGTCGACCAGCAGCAGTACGAGCAGGGCTACCTCCCCGTGCAGTTCCTCAAGCTCTACCGGGACAACGCGAACGTCGTCGGTGGCGGGAAGCCGGTGCTCACCGGGCCCGACCTGGTCGACAAATCCACTGTGGACACCGTCGGCCAGTACGTGCAAAGGGGCACGCGATGACAACCAGCACCCTCGACGAACGGATCGCGAAACCGCGCCTGCTCGACAGGCTGGTCGTCCGGCCCGAGATCGGCGCGCTCCTCGGCGCCGTCGTCGTCTTCCTGTTCTTCACCCTCGTCACCGACCAGTTCTTCAGCGGCAGCGGCGTGGCGACCTGGCTGGACGACGCCTCGACGCTCGGCATCATGGCGGTCGCCGTGTCCCTGCTGATGATCGGCGGCGAGTTCGACCTCTCGGCGGGCGTGATGACGGCGTCCACCGCGCTCGTCACCGCGACACTGGCGACGCAGGCGGGCTGGAACGTCTGGCTCGCGCTGTTCGCGTCCCTGGTCTTCGCCCTCGCGGTCGGCGCCTTCAACGGCTGGCTGGTGATGCGCACCGGGCTTCCCAGCTTCATCGTCACCCTGGGCACGTTCCTGGCGCTGCAAGGGCTCAACCTCGGCGTCACGCGGCTGGTCACCGGCACCGTCCAGGTCTCCGGGATGCGGTCGACCGACGGCTACGAGTCCGCCGGTTTCGTCTTCGCGTCCACAGTGGACGTCGGTGGGACGGCCTTCCAGATCTCCATCGTCTGGTGGATCGGGTTCGCCGTGCTGGCGGCCTGGCTGCTGGTCCGGACCCGGTTCGGCAACTGGATCTTCGCCGTCGGCGGCAACGCGCCCAGTTCCCGCGCGGTCGGGGTTCCGGTGGTGCGCACGAAGATCATGTTGTTCATGACCACCGCGCTCGCCGCGTGGCTGGTCGGCTCGATCAACATCCTGCGGTTCGCCAGTGTCCAGGCGAACCAGGGCATCGGACTGGAGTTCCAGTACATCATCGCGGCCGTGATCGGCGGCTGCCTGCTGACCGGTGGCTTCGGTTCGGCGATCGGCGCCGCGATCGGCGCGCTGATCTTCGGCATGGCACGGCAGGGCATCGTGTTCGCCCGCTGGGACAGCGACTGGTTCATGCTGTTCCTCGGGGTGATGCTGCTGTCCGCGGTCCTGGTCAACAACGCCTTCCGGCGGCGCGCGGAAAGGGTCCGGCGATGAGTCACGGCCAAGCCAAAGAGCTGCTCTCCGTAAAGGATGTCGGCAAGACCTACGGCAGCGTGATCGCGCTGCGCGACGTGTCCACCGTGGTCAACGCGGGCGAGGTGACCTGCGTGCTCGGCGACAACGGCGCCGGCAAGTCCACCCTGATCAAGATCCTCGCCGGGGTCCACCAGCACGACAAGGGCGAGTTCCTGGTCGAAGGCGCGCCGGTCACGTTCGCCTCGCCGCGTGAGGCGCTCGATCGCGGTATCGCGACGGTGTACCAGGATCTGGCGGTCGTGCCGCTGATGAGCGTCTGGCGGAACTTCTTCCTCGGCTCCGAGCCGACGGTCGGCTTCGGCCCGTTCCGGGCCCTGGACCGGAAGAAGGGCCGCGAGACGACCAAGAAGGCGTTGTCCGACATGGGCATCGACCTGCGTGACGTCGAGCAGCCGGTCGGCACCCTGTCCGGTGGCGAGCGGCAGTGCGTCGCCATCGCGCGGGCGGTGCACTTCGGGGCGAAGGTGCTGATCCTCGACGAGCCGACTGCCGCGCTGGGCGTGAAACAGGCCGGGGTCGTGCTCAAGGACGTCGCGCAGGCCCGTGACCGCGGGCTCGGCGTCGTGCTGATCACGCACAACCCGCATCACGCGTACCCGGTGGCCGATCGCTTCCTGCTGCTCAAGCGGGGCGCGCCCCTCGGCACCTACGAGAAGTCCGAGATCGACCTGCCCGAACTGACCCGGCAGATGGCGGGCGGCGCGGAACTGGAAGCCCTCGAACACGAATTGCGAGCTGTGGAGTCCCCTTCATGACCGCTCTCGAAGCACTGACCGTCGGCCGGGTCGGGGTGGACCTCTACCCCGAGCAGAGCGGTGTGCCGCTGGCCGGAGTCAGCACCTTCGCCAAATCGCTCGGCGGCACCGCGACCAACGTCGCGGTCGCCGCCGCGCGGCTCGGCCGTTCGACGTCGGTGCTGACGAAGGTCGGCCCGGATGGCTTCGGTGACTACGTACGGCAGGCGCTGCGGGAGTTCGGCGTGTCGCCCGATCACGTCGGGACGTCGGCGGGGCTGCAGACGCCGGTGGTGTTCTGCGCGCTGAACCCGCCCGCGGATCCTCCGCTGCTGTTCTACCGGTCCCCCATCGCCCCGGATCTGACCCTCACCGAAACCGACGTGCCCTGGGACGTCGTGGAAACGGTGCCCCTGCTGTGGGTCACCGGGACCGGGGTGTCCGTCGAACCGGCACGCGGTACCCAGCGCAAGATGCTGGAGCGGCGCGGACGCCGGTCGCATACCGTGCTGGACCTCGACTTCCGGCCGATGTTCTGGCCGGACACCGAGACCGCGCGGGAAGAGATCGGCTGGATGCTCGACCACGTCACGGTCGCCGTCGGCAACCGCACCGAGGCGGAGGTCGCGGTGGGGACGGCGGACCCCGACGAGGCCGCGGCGCGGATGCTCGCCAGAGGTGTCGAGCTGGCGGTGATCAAGAAGGGCGCCGAGGGTGTGCTGGTGGCCACCGCCGAGGGCAGCTGGACCGTGCCTCCCCAGCGGGTCGAGGTCGTCTGCGGGCTCGGCGCCGGGGACGGGTTCGGCGGCGCGCTGATCCACGGGCTGCTGTCCGGCTGGGATCCGGTGCGCATCGCCGCCTACGCCAACGCGGCGGGCGCGCTCGTCGCGTCCCGGCTGGCCTGCGCCGACGCCATGCCCACCGCCGACGAGATCGAGGAGTTGCTGTGAGCAAGCTGCACCGTCCACTCGGGACGCTTTCCGACGAGCGGGACCCGGTCCGGCTGACCCCGGACTCGGCGGGCTGGACCTACAGCGGGTTGCGGGTGCTTTCGCTGGCCGCCGAGGAGACCAGGGTCGTGCGCACCGGAGAGTACGAGGCCTTCGTACTGCCTCTGGCGGGGGCGTGCACGGTCCGGGTCGACGGGCAGGTCTTCGCACTCGCGGGGCGGGACTCCGTGTTCACGCGGGTCACGGACTTCGCGTACGTGCCGCGCGACGCCGAAGTCGAGTTGTCGACAGCGGGCGGGATCGAGGTCGCGCTGCCGATGGCGCGGTGCACCCATCGTCTCGAAGCACGCTACGGACCGGCCGAGAACGTGCCGGTCGAGGTCCGCGGAGCGGGGCAGGCGACGAGACAGGTCACCAACTTCGGGGTGCCCGGCGTCTGGGACCACGCCGACAAGCTGAACGCCTGCGAGCTGATCACCCCCGGCGGCAACTGGTCGTCCTACCCACCGCACAAGCACGACGAGGCGTCCGAATGCGAGGTCGTCAACGAGGAGATCTACTACTTCCGCGTCGCCGGGCGCGACGGTGTGACGCCCTCGCGCGAAGGTTTCGGTCTCCACCGGACGTACACCTCGGACGGTGAGCTGGACGAGGACGTCGCGGTCCGCGACGGCGACGTTTTCCTGATCCCGCGCGGTTATCACGGTCCCTGCGTCGCGGCGCCGGGCTACCCGATGTACTACCTGAACGTCCTGGCCGGTCCCGCCGCCGAGCGGTCGATGGCCTTTTGCGACGACCCCGCGCACAGCTGGGTCCGCGAGACCTGGGAAAGCCAGGAACTCGATCCACGCTGCCCGGTCACGAGTCACGAGGGGCGAGTGTCATGAAGCTGACCACGGCACAGGCCCTGGTGCGCTGGCTGCTCGCGCAGCGGTCGGAAACCCTGGACGGGCGGGAAGTCCCGTTGTTCCCCGGGGTGTTCGCGATCTTCGGGCACGGCAACGTCCTCGGTCTCGGTACCGCACTGGAGGAGCACCGCGACGAGCTTCCGCTGTGGCGCGGGCAAACCGAGCAGGGCATGGCGCTCGCCGCGGTCGGCTATGCCAAGGCGACCCATCGGCGCCAGGTCGGCGTGGTGACGTCGTCGATCGGGCCCGGCGCGCTGAATATGGTCACCGCGGCCGGGGTCGCGCACGCCAACCGGCTGCCGGTACTGCTGCTCCCCGGCGACACCTTCACCAGCCGCGCGCCGGATCCGGTGCTGCAGCAGGTGGAGCACTTCGGCGATCCGACGGCCACGGTCAACGACGCCTTCCGCCCGGTGAGCCGGTACTTCGACCGGATCACCCGGCCGGAACAACTGCTGTCGACGCTGCCGCAAGTCGCCAGGGTGCTGACCGATCCGGCGGACGCGGGCCCGGTGACACTGGCGCTGCCCCAGGACGTCCAGGTCGAGACGTACGACTTCCCGGACGTGCTGTTCGAGCCGGTGACGCATCGCCTGCTGCGCCCGCGGCCCGACCGCCGGGCCCTCACCGAGGCGGCAGGCGCGCTGCGAGCGGCGCGGAAACCGTTGCTGGTGCTCGGAGGCGGCGTCCGGTACTCCGGCGCCGGCGCGCGTGCGCTGGCCTTCGCCGAACGGCACGGCATCCCGGTCACCGAAACCACGGCCGGGCGCACGCTGGTCCCCCACGGCCATCCGCTGCACGCCGGGCCGCTGGGAGTCACCGGCTCGGCCTCCGCGAACGTCCTGGCCGCCGAGTCCGACGTCGTGCTGGCGATCGGCACCCGCTTGCAGGACTTCACCACGGCGTCCTGGACGGTGTTCTCGTCCGATGTCCGGCTGATCACCCTGAACGCCGCCCGGTTCGACGCGGTCAAGCACGGCGCGCTGGCCGTGGTGGGCGACGCCGACGCGGGTCTCTCGGATCTCGCCGCCCAGCTGGAAAGCTGGCAGGTCGATCCTTTGTGGACGGAACGCGCGGCGGCGGAACGCGACCGGTGGGACGCGCACATCGACTCGCTGCGCGGCGTTTCCGGCGAGACACCGACCTACGCCCAGGTCGTCGGCGCGGTCAACGAGCTCTCCGAGCCGGACGACTACGTGATGACAGCGTCCGGCGGGATGCCGGGGGAACTGATCGGCGGCTGGCGCGGATCGGGTTCGGTCAGCATGGACGTCGAGTACGGGTTCTCGTGCATGGGTTACGAACTCGCGGGGGCTTGGGGCGCCGCGATGGCGCACACCGGTGGCCTGGTCACCACGATGCTCGGCGACGGCTCGTACCTGATGCTGAATTCGGAGCTGTTCTCGGCCGCCTTCGCCGGACATCCGTTCGTGGCGGTGGTCTGCGACAACGACGGCTACGCGGTCATCGCCCGCCTGCAGGAAGGTCAAGGCGGCAAGCCGTTCAACAACTTCCTCGCCGACTGCCGGAGCGCGCACGCGTCACCGCCCCGGGTCGACTTCGCACGGCACGCGGAATCGCTGGGCTGCGCGGTGTTCACCGCGTCCTCCTCGGACGAGGTGCGGGCTGCCTACGCGAAGGCGCGGGAAGCAGCGGTGGCGGAGAAGCGGCCGGCGGTGGTCGTGGTCCGGACCCAGCCGGACTCGTGGACCGAGGCCGGCGCCTGGTGGGAGGTCGGCGTCCCTGAACACCTTTCAGGGCGGGAAGGCATCGAAGACGGGAAGTCCGGACAGCTGCGATACCTGAAAGGTCATTGACAAGTAAACGGGCGCGACCGCGTTCAGCGAACCGAACGCGGCCGCGTCCGACCCCCGTCTATTTGTCGAAGCTGGCGAAGTACCCGGCCGCCATGTCCTCGTCGCCGTGCCCGGCTTCGGAAGCGCGGGCGAAGCGGGCACGCCCGGCCTCGACGACGTCCATCCGGATCCCCGCGCGACCCGCGGCTTCGAGTACCAGCCGGGCGTCCTTCGCGGCGTTGTCGACGGAGAACGCGGTGGTGTAGTCGTTGGTGAGGATCGCGGCGGACTTGCCCTGGAAGTAACCGTTGTCCATCGGGCCACCGGTGACGACGTCGACGAAATGCCGCGGGTCGACGCCGAGCCCCTCGGCCAGCGCCAGCGCCTCGCCGACACCGTGGGTCAGCGCGATCACCCAGGTGTTCAGCACCAGTTTGAGCCTGCTCGCCGCGCCGGAACGGCCGTCTTCGCCGACCCACACCGTGCGCTTGCCGATCGCGTCGAACAGCGGCTGGACGGTCTCGCGTGCCTCGGCAGCGCCCGCCGCCAGCACGATCAGCTGGCCCTGTTCGGCGGGCTGACGGGTGCCCTGAACCGGCGAGTCGACGAAGACGAGGCCCTGCTCGTCGGCGTGAGCGATCAAGTCGTCGACGGCGTCGCCGACGGTGCTGAGCTGCACCCAGATCGTGCCCGGGGCGGGAGCGGCAGCGCGGATCGCCTCGAGCACCGCCGGACCGTCGGTGAGGATCGTGAACACGACAGGCGCGCCTTCGACCGCTTCCGCGGCGCTCGCCGCGACCTGGACACCGTCCCCGGCCAGGGCTTCGGCCTTGGCCGCGGTGCGGTTCCAGGCCCGGACGGTGAATCCGGCCTTGCTCAGGTTGCGGGCCACCGGGGCGCCGATGATTCCGGTGCCGAGCACCGCGACGGTCTCCGTCATGACTTGCCTTCACTCCTAGCCCTCGATAGTGGAACCCTCGTTAAAGAACGAAGGCGAAGGAAATCCGCGCGGGCGCGGGGGTCTGGTTACGAAACCTGGAACATCAGAACGCCTGGATGGTGGTTTCGACTACTTGGGTGAGCGCTTGCCGGTCCGCGGTCTTGCCCAGCACCCGCAGGCCGTACATCGCGGCGAGGGTGAACCTCGCCAGCGCCCGCGGATCCTGGTTCGCGCCGATCTCGCCCTCCTGCCGCGCGGCGGCGAACTCGACGTGGAACGCGTTCTCCACCCGCTCGAAGTTGTGGCGGACGCGGGCGGTGATCTCGTCGTCGATCCCGCCGAGTTCCAGGGCGGCGTTGACGGCGAGGCAACCGCGGTGCCCGGCCGAGGAGTCCAGCTCGTCGTCGACGACGTCGGTCAAGACCCGCCTGACCCGCTCGCGGATGGTGCCCGGGGCGGCCAGCATCTCCTCCACCCGCGTGGCGGAGGTTTCCTCGTAGCGGCGCAGCGACTCCTGGAAAAGCTGCTGCTTGCTCGAAAACGTGTGATAGAGACTGCCGCGTCCCAGACCGGTGCCCTCGACCAGGTCCTGGGCCGATGTGGCCGCGTAGCCCTTGCGCCAGAACGTGCCGACGGCCGCGTCGAGCACTTCGGTGGGATCGAATCCCTTCGGACGGGGCATGGCGTCCAGCATCGCACGTTCTGTAACGACCAGTCAAATAGCGGTGGGTCAGTGCGCCGACAGCAGGGAGCCGAAGCCGCGCACGCTGTCGGCGATGCCGTTCTGGCGCAAGGCGTACCAGTACAGGACGGTGTTGTTCGAGATGACCGGTTTGCCGAGCCAGAACTCGGCGGCCGCGGCGAGGCGTGCCATGGCGACGTTGGTGCCGACCTGGACGATGGCTTCGACGTCGGCGCTGTCGATCGTCTTGACCGCGTCCCGGAGTTCGGCCTCGGAGACGTGGGAGATCCTGGCCGGGCTCGACCTGCCGAGGCCATGGAGCCTCAGCAGGTCGTAGCCGCTGCCGGAGAAGAACCGGCTCACCGGATCGTCGCCCACCGGCAGGTACGGCGTGATGACCGCGATCCGGCGGGCGTCGTACGCCGACAGCGCGGCGTTGATCGCGTCCGGGCTCATCGTCACCGGCCGCCCGCCCGCGGCCGCCCTCATCGTGTCGAGGACGCGGCCGTGCGACCCCGGTCCCTTCCAGTAACTCTCCGGCGAGACCCCGATGATCACGCAATCGGGGTCGCAGCCGGTGACACTCTCGATCGCCGGGTGGGTCGACGTGCGGATACCGCGCATCACCCGGTCGAAGCCGGGCGCGTCGACCATCGGATCGTCGGCGATGACCATCCGCCCGGTGTGGTTGGTGACGCCGTCGGGTCGCATCGCGTCCAGTTCCGGCTGGGCCGAGGTGTTGGTGGACGGGACGACGACGCCGACCTTGAGGCGGGGACCGAGAGAGTCAGTCACGGGCTGGTTTCTCCTTCGTCGGTCAGCGCCCCTTCCCGGCGCGGATCGCCGACACCAGCTCGCCGACCCCGCTTTCCTTGAGGACGCTGTAATGGTCGCCTTCGAGCGTGACCACCTCCGGCGGCGTGGCCGAATACCCGGAACTGTTCTCGACGAACGAGTAGTCGTCGCCGTCGGCCTTGAAGAGGGTCACCGGAGCCATGATCCGCCGCCGCGCGAGTTCACGGAAGCCGTAGTCGAACTCGTAGGTCTCCTCGACGATGCGGACGATCCGCCGGATCAGCTGTTCCCCGAGGTCGGGCAGCAGCTTCGCCACGAAGGTCACGAATCCGTCCTCGTCACGGACGGTTTCCCGGCAGGCCAGCGGTTCCGGTCCGGAGATCGACCCGATGAAGACCGACAGCAGGATCGTCAGGTACGCCGGGTTCGTGTAGCCGGCCACCCTTTCCCCACCGCCTTCGACCTCGGGGTTTCCCGGGCAGATCAGCAGCAGTTCGGCCACCCGCTGTCCCTGTCGCTCGAGCTGCCACGCCGTTTCGAAGGCGACCCGCGCGCCGAACGAGTAGCCCCACAGCGTGTACGGCCCCTCCGGCTGGACGCGCCGGATCTCGGCGACGTCGGCCTTCGCCATCTCTTCGACGGTGGCGTAAGGCTTCTCGTCCGCGTTGATGCCATGCGCCTGCACCCCGTAGAACGACCGCCCCAGGCCGATTTCCGTGGCCAGCGACCGGAGATTCATCGGATAGCCGCCGAGTCCCGGCCAGCAGAACACCGGTTCGCCACCACCGGCCGCCAAGGGGACCAGCCGCGACGACGGCCGGGCGGAGTCCTCGCCGATCCGGGCGGCCAGGTCGGCCAGCTTCGGGCACTCGAAGACGACCTGCAGCGGCAGCCGCGTGCCGTACTCGCGATTGATCCGGTTCACCAAGGAGACCGCGGTCAGCGAGTTGCCGCCGGCGGCGAAGAAGTCGTCCCGGACCGAGACGTCGTCGTACTTCAGCGCCTTGCCCCACGCCTCGGCCAGCCACCGTTCGTGACTCGTCGAGGGGGCGACGTACGGCGTGTCACCGCTCGAAGACCGGACGGCGTCGGTCTCCGCCAGCGCCCTGGCATCGACCTTTCCGTTGGCGGTCAACGGCAACTCGTCCAGCACCAGCACCCGGTTGGGGATCATGTAGTCGGGCAGGATGTTCGCGAGCTCGTCCCGGATCATCTCCGCCGGCCCCTTCATGTGCACGGCATCTTCGCGCATCCCTTCGCTGCTCATCTGCTCCGGGCTCACCTTGCCGCCGACGAAGAAGTACGACGGGCCGGGGGCGATCCCCTGCCCGGCGAGGATGTCGTCGATCCGCCGGGCGGCCGGCAGCGGATTGCCACTCTTCGAGCTGTAGCCCGAGGACATGAGACCGAGCGCCGAACCGTTGCGCTGCAGGTGATGCAGCTTCGCGCCGAGGCCGAGGTACTCGAGCCACCCGTCGGCGGTGCGGCTGACCGCGGTGATGCCGAAGCCCGCGCGTTCGTACACCTGCTGGTTGATCGCGATCACGTGCTTGGCTTCGATCAGTTTGCCGGAGATCCGCTCGAAGTCCCCGTCCCGCCAGCGATAGGTACCGGCGGGCAGGCCTTCGACCCGGTCCGGATGGGCTTGCACGAACAGTTCGGTGTCGTCCCGCCGCGGTTCTCCGTCGTTGGCGTGCAAGGAGAACGTGCCGAGGTAGTGGTCGTCGGCGGCGGCACCGAGACGGAGGGCCACCCCGGGGTCGAACGCCGAAGGGCTGATCGTGAGGCCGTACTCGGGCAGGATCTCCTCGAACACCCCGACCATGTGACCGGCTTCGAATTCGAGGACCTCGCGGATGTTGTTCTTGTAGACCGGTTCGATGGCCCCGGTGCGGCCGAGGAAGTGCACCGAATGCCCGGTTCCCGCGCACTCGCCGATCCGGATCAGCGTGTGGTCGATCGGGTGGTAGTAGTAGATACCGGCGCCGAGCCCGTCGAGACCGCTGGTCTCCAGGTACAACTGCGTCGCGTACAGCGCGCCCGGCGAAGCGTAGGAGTACTTCGGCAGCAGCCGTTCGTCGCTCTGGAACCGGCCGAACCATCGCAGCAGCTCACCCAGTTCGGCGAACGCGAGCTCATCGGGTTCACGGGAATGCGTGCTGACCGGGCCCGGAGTCAGGAGCGCGGTGAGATCGTCGCGAGTGACGGCGCCACCCTCGTAGTAGCGATAGGTCTTGCGGGCGAAGACTTCCCGCCGCTGTGAGGCGGTCTCCTGCTTGCCCGGCAGCGCGACGGCCGGAAGGCCCGCGAGGTCACGGACGCCGGGATTCGACAGCTGCGCCTTGACCTGCAGCTTGCTGGCCTTGGACTGGTGGTGCCCGCCGTGGTTGCCCTGGTCCATCACCGCGGCTTCGCGCGGATTCAGTTCCACACACGCGACGAGCGCCTGGGAACCGGTCCTCGCGTCGTCGGTCACCACCGCCGCGGCCCGGCGCACCCACGTGTGCTCCTCGATCGCCACCGCGATCTCGTCCAGCTCGACGCGGTAGCCGCGCAGTTTGACCTGGTTGTCGGCGCGGCCGACGAACTGGATCGTGCCGTCCGGGTTCCAGTAGGCGAGGTCGCCGGTGCGGTACAGCCGTTCGGTCGGCACGAACGGGTTCGGCACGAACCGCTCGCGCGTCTGCTCCGGCCGGTTCAGGTAACCGCGGGCCAGCTGGACACCGCCGATGTACAGCTCGCCCGTCTCCCCGATGTCCACCGGGGCGAGGTCGGTGTCGAGCACGTAGCACTGGGTGTTGTCGACCGGCACGCCGATCGAGATCATCCCGGCGCTCTCGTCGATCGCGTCCGGGTCGACGAGGTGGGCGGTCGCGTTGATCGTGCATTCGGTCGGCCCGTAGAGGTTGACCAGCCGCGCCGACGGCAGTTCACGGGCGAGTTCCTTGGCCAGCTGCCGCGAAAGCGCCTCGCCGCCGGAGAACAGCTTCCGCAGCGTGGTGCAGGTCGCGAAGCGTTCCGTGTCGAGCAACGCCTGCAGCAGCGTCGGAACGCACTGCAGGGTGGTGACGTCGTGCTTCACCACCGTGTCGATCAGCGCTTCGGGATCGCGGAAACCGCCCGGCTCGCTCATCACCACGCGGGCGCCCGCGGCGGGCGCCAGGATCTCCCACTGCGCGGCGTCGAAGCTCATCGGCGTCTTCTGCAGCACCGTGACGTCCGTGCCCAGGTGGCCGCAGGCCTGCAGCCAGCGCATCTGCGACACGACGCTGTGGTGCTCGATCATCACGCCCTTCGGCCTGCCCGTGCTGCCGGAGGTGTAGATGACGTAGGCGAGCGAGTCCGGCCGGGGCCCGGGCGAGAGCTCGCCGGTCTCGCCGCGGGCGTCGGCCACGGACACGATCCGCGTCCCGGCAGGCACCAGCCCGGCGAGCCGTCCGGCGAGGTGCGGCTGCGTGACGACGACGCCGGTGCGGCTGTCTTCGAGCATGTACCGCAGCCGGTCTTCCGGATATTCCGGGGACAACGGCAGATAGGCGGCACCCGCGGCGAGGATGCCCCACGCGCCGATCATCAGGTCCGCGGAAGGCTCGACGTAGAGGCCGACGGGATCGTTCGCGCCGATCCCCAGTCCCGTGAGGTGCCCGGCGAGTTCCCTGCTCGCTTCTTCGAGCAGGCGAAAGGTCAGTTCCCGATCTCCGTCGACGACGGCGATGGCGTCCGGCTGTGTCCTCGACCAGTGCCCGAGCAGATCAGGAAGGCAGGTACCGGAACGGACGCGATGAAGCGGCGTGACGTTGTCGGTCGACGGCATGGTCATCCCCCAGTGCGAATTTCGTGTTTTCTGGTCCTCGGGTCAAAGGAGTGCTGCGGACATCCCGAGATACCCGCCGATAAACGAGAATCCGAACAGCGCCCGGCAGACCATTCTTTGCCTCCCTTTGGGGCGACGGCTCACACCGGCCGCCGGAGTACGCCACAATCGGAAGCATGATTCCGACGTTCGTCTTCGTGCACGGTTCCGGAAGCGCGGCGCACGCCTGGTCGGCGACCCAGCGGGAAATGGCTTCGCACGGCCATCGGTCACTCGCGGTCGATCTCCCCGGCCGAGGGGCGGGGATCACCCAGGCCTACTACGAACAGGACCTCGAGACCTTCGCGGCCGAACCGTCGGTGATGAGCGACCTGACCCTGGACGACTTCACCGGGGTGGTCGTCGACGCCGTCCAGCGGGTGCGCCACCACGGCCCGGTCGTCCTGGTGGCGCACAGTTTCGGCGGGCTTCCGGTCACCGCCGCCGCCAACGCGATCCCCGAACTGATCGACCGGATCGTCTACGTCGCCGCGCAGTGCCCGGTGGACCGCGCCCCCGGGGAGTACGCGGCGCTACCCGCATGGGCGTCCGCCGGGTTCTTTCCCGCGATCGAGCCACTGCTCCTCGGAAATCCGATGGAGCAGGGCTTCGTCCGGGTGAACTGGCGGGGCGCCGACCGCGGGCAGCGCGCCGCCCTTCGCGACGCCGTCGCCGCCGAACTCACCGAGGACGAGTTCCTCCAGGTGATCGTCACGAGCCAGCCGGACGAGGTGTTCTGGCTGATCGGCCCCGAATGGGACGTCCGCGCCGACAAGGATTCCTGGGGCCGGATCCCGCGTACGTTCGTCAAGCTGACCAGGGACCATTCGCTACCACTGGCCGTCCAGGACCTCTACATCGCCGACGGCGACGCGCTCACCCCGGACAACCCGTTCGACGTCCGCGAACTCGCGAGCAGTCACGCCGGTTTCTTCCGGAAGCCCGCCGGACTGGCCGGGATCCTCGACGACCTCAGCCTCCGAGCAGGCGCCGGATTTCGGTGACGGCCGTGCGGCCCGCCCGGTTCGCGCCGACGGTGCTGGCGGAAGGGCCGTAGCCGACCAGGTGCAGCCGCGGTTCGGCGACGACCCTGGTGCCGTCCATCCGGATCCCTCCGCCGGGCCCGCGCAGGCGCAGCGGCGCGAGATGGTCGATGGCGGCACGGAAACCGGTGGCCCACAGGATGATGTCGGCGGGCTCGAAGGTGCCGTCCGCCCACACCACGCCGTCCGGGGTGATCCGCTCGAACATCGGGTGGCTGTCGAGGATCCCCGCTTCCCGTCCCGCCCGAACCTCGGGCGTCACCGCCAGATCGGTCACGCTGACGACGCTCTTCGGCGGCAGGCCTTCCCGGACCCGCCGATCGACCTTGGCGACGACCTCGCGGCCCCAGTCCTCGCTGAACGGCTCGTCGCGCCAGACCGGCGGACGCCGGGTCACCCAGCGCGTCGAGTGCGCGAACGGCGCGATCTCCAGCAGTAGTTGGACGGCCGACGCTCCACCGCCGACCACGACGACGCGCTTGCCGCGGAAGTCGCCGACGCCGGTGTAGTCGGCGGTGTGCACCTGGCGGCCGAGGAAGGTCTCCTGCCCCGGGTAGTACGGCCAGAACGGCCGGTCCCAGGTGCCGGTCGCGCTGATCACCGCGCGGGCGGCCCACGTTTCCGTCGCGCTCGCGACGACCAGCCGGTCTTCCTCACCGCTCACCGACAGGACGTCGACGGGGCGATGGACCGGTAGGTCGTAGGTGCGCTCGAAGCGGCCGAAGTACTCGGAGACGACGTCGGCGGCGGGCAGTTTCGGATCCGGGGTGCCGAAGGCCATCCCGGGGAGGTCGTAGATGCCGTGGACCTTCTCCACGAGCAGCGAAGGCCAGCGGTACTGCCACGCGCCGCCAGGCCGTTTGCCGTGGTCGAGCACGACGAAACCCGCCTCGTTGGCGAATCCCGCGCGGCGCAGGTGATATGCCGCCGACAGCCCGGCCTGGCCCGCCCCGATCACCGCCACGTCGACTTCGTGATCCGCCTTCATACCGGGTTCAACGGCTCACGACGGCCGCTATTTCGCGCCCTGGGTCACAGTCAGCGCTTCAAGGCGCGGACGATCGCGACGATCAGGAGCACCCCGGCGAGGGCCACCAGCACCGGCGCCACCCGTTTGACCACGGACTCGCCCGCGTACTCCATGAGATCGATGGCTTCGCCCTCCGCCACCGGCTTCACCGCCTTCAACGGCGGGCGCTCCGGCGTTTCGGGCTTCGCGGGTTCGGCCTTCGTGGCGAGCTTGCCGGACAGGCAGTCCGCGAACGAGTCGAGGATCTTGCCGCCGACCTCGGAGATCATCCCGCGCCCGAACTGCGCCGGCTTGCCGGTGACCGCGAGCTCCGTGGCGACGGTGCCATGAGTGACGCCGTCCTTCTCGGACAGGGTGAGCGTCACCATCGCCGACGCCGTGCCCGCCCCCCGCGCGTCCTTGCCGGACGCCTTGATCACCACTTTCTTCGCGTCGGCGTCCTTCTCGACGAAGTGGCCGGCTCCCTTGTAGAGCAGGGAGATCGGCCCGAGCTTGACCTTCACCGTGCCTTTGAAGGCGTCCCCGTCGACTTCGGTGACGGTGGCGCCGGGCATGCACGGCGCCACCCGTTCCGGGTCGACGACGGCCTTCCAGACCTCGTCGACCGGGGCGGGAACGGTGAATGCGTGGTCGAGCCGCACGGGCCGACCTCCCTTTCTCTCAAGAACCTGCCGCGGCGAGGACCGCCCGGCCGGTCAGCACCCTGGCGAGATGCTGTCGGTATTCGACGTCGGAGTTGCCGTCCGCCGTCGGGTTCGTGCCTTCGGCCGCGTGTTCGGCCGCGCCGCGGATCGCCTCGGCGGTGGCCGCACAGCCGACCAGCGCCGCTTCGACCCCGGCCGCCCGCACCGGTGTCGAGCCCATGTTGGTGAGCGCGACCCGCGCCTCCTCGATGGTGCCCGCCTCGATGCGGACGCAGGCCGCGACCGCGACCATCGACCATGCCTGCGCGACCCGGTTGAACTTCTCGTAGTGGGCGTGCCAGCCGGTGTGCTTCGGCACGCGGACCTCGACCAGGATCTCGTCCACGGCGAGCGCGGTGGTGAACATGTCCTGGAAGAAGTCCGCCGCGGCGACCGTCCGCCGCCCGCCCGGCCCGGCGACGACGAGTTCGCAGCCGAGCGCGAGGACGGGGGCCAGCAGGTCACCGGCGGGATCGGCGTGCGCGATGGCGCCGCCGAATGTGCCGCGATGGCGGATCTGCGGATCGGCCACCGTGTCGGTGGCGGCCTTGAGCAACGCGGCGTGCCCGGCGATCAGCGGGTCCCGCTGGACGTCGTAGTGCGTGGTCATCGAACCGATGACCAGCGCTTCGCCCTCCTCGCGGACCCCGCGCAGTTCGCCGATCTTCCCGAGGTCGATCAACGTGGTCGGCGTCGCGAGCCGCATCCGCAGCACCGGCAGCAGGCTTTGCCCGCCTGCCAGCACTTTGGCGTCCTCGCCCGCTTCCGCGAGGGCACTGATCGCCTCGTCCACTGTGGACGGAGCGACGTAGTCGAACGGAGCCGGGATCACTGGGCACCTCCGGTTGCGTCGATCGAACCGAGACCGCCTCCGGCTTCGGAGCCCAGCCCGCCCTCGGCGGTCGTCTGGTGCTGGATCGCGTGCCAGACCCGCATCGGGGTCAGCGGCATTTCGATGTCGTTCACCCCGAAGTGCCGGACGGCGTCGACCACGGCGTTGACCACCGCCGGGGTCGAGGCGATCGTGCCGGCCTCGCCGACTCCCTTGGCGCCCAACGGGTTCGTCGTCGACGGCGTCTCGGTGCGGTCGGTGGTGAAGTTGGGCAGATCCGCCGCCGACGGCAGGAGGTAGTCGGCGAACGTCCCGGTGGTCAGCGTCCCACCTTCGTCGTGGACGGCCTCTTCGAACAGCGCCTGCGCGATGCCCTGCGCGAGTCCGCCGTGCACCTGGCCTTCGACGATCAGCGGGTTGACGGCCACGCCGACGTCGTCGACGCAGACGTAGGAGCGCAGCTTCACGCGCCCTGTCTCGGTGTCGACCTCGGCCGCGCACAGATGCGTTCCGTGCGGGAAGGAGAAGTTCTCCGGATCGAACGTGTCCGACGAGTCCAGCGAGGGTTCGACCCCGTCCGGCAGGTCGTGCGCCGAGAACACGGCCCACGCGATGTCCTGGATGGACGTCGAGGAATCCGTGCCCTTGACGGAGAACTTGCCCGCCTCGAATTCGAGGTCGTCCTCGGCGCACTCCATCATGTGCGCCGCGATCGGCTTGGCCTTGGCGAGCACCTTGTCCGCCGCCTTGACCACCGCGACCCCGCCGACCACCAGCGACCGGGAACCGTAGGTGTCCATGCCCTTGTGCGAGGACTGGGTGTCGCCGTGGATGACCTCGATGTCCTCGAACGGCACACCGAGTTTGTCGGCGACGATCTGGCTCCACGCCGTCTCGTGCCCCTGGCCGTGCGCGGAGGCGCCGGTGATCACCTCGATCTTGCCGGTCGGCAGCACCCGGATGTCCGCGTGTTCCCAGCCGCCCGCCGCGTAGTCCAGCGAGCCGAGCACGCGTGACGGCGCGAGACCGCACATCTCGGTGAAGGTCGAGATGCCGATACCGAGCTGGACGGAGTCGCCGGATTCCCGCCGCTCCTTCTGTTCCCGGCGGAGACCGTCGTAGTCGAAGAGTTCCTTGGCCTTGGCGGTGGCGGCCTCGTAGTTGCCCGAGTCGTAGGTCAGCCCGGCCACCGTGGTGAACGGGAACTCCTCGTGCTTGATCCAGTTCTTCTCGCGGAGCTCCATCGGATCCATGCCGAGTTCGACGGCGAGTTCGTCCATGATCCGCTCGATCCCGAACGTGGCCTCCGGCCGCCCCGCGCCGCGGTACGCGTCGGTGAGCGTGGTGTTGGTGAACACGTTGGTGCAGGCGAAGTGGTACGCCGGGAACTTGTAGATGGCGTTGAACATGAACGCGCCGAGGATCGGCACGCCGGGGCCGACGAGGCCGAGGTACGCGCCCATGTCGGCGAGCAGTTCGACCTTGAGGCCGGTCACCGTGCCGTCGCGGTTCGCGGTGATGGTGAGGTCCTGGATCTGGTCGCGGCCGTGGTGCGCGGCGACCATCGTCTCCGAACGGGTCTCGTTCCACTTGACCGGTTTTCCGAGCCGCTGCGCGATCAGCGTCGCCATCATCTCTTCGGGCAGCACGGCGATCTTGCCGCCGAACCCGCCGCCGACGTCCGGCGCGATCACCCGCACCTTGTGCTCGGGGAGGCCGAGCGTGGCCGCGGTCATCGTCTTGAGGATGTGCGGGACCTGGGTGGCCGACCACATGACCAGCTGGCTGCCGGTCGGGTCGACGACGCACGCGCGCGGTTCCATGAACGCCGGCACGAGACGCTGCTGGCGGAACCGCCGTTTGAGGACGACTTCGGACTTCGCGATCGCGTCCTCGACGTCGGATCCCGTTCCCGCGGCGGCGGAATCGAAGACCCAGACGGCGTTCTGGTTGGTGCCGAGATCTTCGTGCACCAGCGGCGCGCCCTCGGCGAGCGCGTTCTCGAGCCCGAGGACGACCGGCAGTTCGTCGTAGTCGACGTCGATCGCTTCGAGCGCGTCATGCGCTTCGGCCGACGTCCTGGCGACGACCACCGCGACACCTTCACCGGCGAAGTTCACCGTGTCCGAGGCGAGGATGGGCCGCCTCGGCGATTTCATGTCCGGCGTGATCGGCCACGCGCACGGCATGCCGATGGCGCTTTCGGGGTCGAGGTCCATTCCGGTGAACACCGCGACGACCCCCGGCGCCGACTTCGCCTCGGAGACGTCGATCGAGACGATCTTGGCGTGCGCGAACGGGCTGCGGAGCACCGCGAGGTGCAGCATGCCGGGGAGGGTCAGGTTGTCGGTCCAGCGCGTCCGGCCGGTGATGAGGCGCTCGTCCTCCTTGCGGCGGCGCGACTTGCCGACCTCCGGTTCGATCGTGGAGGTCATCACTCACCACCCGCGCCGACGCGGGAGGCTGTGTCCGAGGCGAGCCGCTCGGCTTCGGGGCCCGCACCGGGCCGCATCTGATGGGCGGCGTCACGCACCGCGCGGACGATGTTCTGGTAGCCCGTGCAGCGGCACAGGTTGCCTTCGAGTCCTTCTCGGACGGCCTTTTCGTCCGGATCGGGATTGTCGGCGAGCAGGTCGATCGACTGCATGATCATGCCGGGGGTGCAGAACCCGCACTGGAGCGCGTGATTCTCGTGGAAGGCCTTCTGCACCGGATGCAGTTCGCCGTCGCGGGCGAGTCCCTCGATCGTGGTGATCTCGCAGCCGTCGGCCTGGACCGCGAGTACCGAACAGGATTTCACGCTGTGCCCGTCGAGGTGGACGGTGCAGGCCCCGCAGTTGCTGGTGTCGCAACCGACCACGGTGCCTACCTTCCCGACCCGTTCGCGCAGATGGTGCACGAGCAGGGTGCGGGGCTCGACGTCGTCTGTGTAGCTGGTGCCGTCGACGGTGACGGTGATGCGCATCAGGCCTCCAAAAGCAAGAGAAACCCCGCGCTGGTCCGGGGTCGTTCGGGAGCGGCCGGTCATTCGGTTGTCACGGACCGACCCCGGGAGGACCGTGATCGGACTCACAGCCGAGCGTGCTACTTCTGCCCGGCCGGGACAACCCCCACCAGGGGGTGGTTCCCGACCGGGCCCGCAAACGCGTTGCTATTCAGCGGTTTTCTCCGCAGATACGGTTCCGTTAGGACTACTTCAAACGCTCGAGAAAACCGTTGGTGATCAACCACCCGACGTTGACCGGACCCGGTGCGCCGGGCAGCAACGCACCGTCCACTTGATACTGGAATCCCCCGCCCGGCTGGGCGAACCAGGCCGCGATCGGGCCGGAGTGCACGGCGAACGACTTCTTGACCTGATAGGCGTGGTAGTTGCAGCTCGCGCCCGGTGTGGAGTCGAGGCTTTGCGGCGGGATCGCCCGCGAGGCGTACGGGGAGCCCTTCGGCGCGAGGAAGCTGCCGTACTCGCTGCCGTACCGGTCGATCCGCTTGCCCGGCGTCAGTGTGACGACGTACTGGATGGGCGTTCCGTCGGGCCGCAGGACGTAACCGTTCTTGGGCGGGTAGCGCCAGGACGCGGCCGCCGAGTCGTAATAGGTGTCGAGGAAGCTCTGGTGCGGCAGGGTCCCGGTGCGGCGATAGCCGATGAGCTGGAAACCGACGTCGCCCAGCACCGGCAGTTTCTCCGGGCCGAGCCGTTTGTCACCGTGGTGATCGGCGTCCGAACATTCGGTGAGCCGACCGGCTTGTTGTGCGGCGGTTTGTTCGGTACCGGCTTGTGCGGTGGCGGCTTGCGCGGTGACCGGGGCGAGGAGCAGTCCGATGGCGGCGAACACCGTCAAGGTGCGTCTCAGCAACATATTCCGAGCACACCAGCCGCCGCCCGGGGTGGGCAGCGGCTGATCGACTGACGTCACTGAGCCGACCGGGTTGGTCGTGAGTGCTCAGCCCGTCATGCCCAGCACCGAGAGATCCGCGTTCGCCCCGGTGACCACGGTGGCGGCGAACTCGCCGGGGAGGTCGTGCGTCATCAGCGCCGCCAGCCCGGCGGCACCGGCGGGTTCCGGGACGACGCCGAGGGTTTCCGCGCCCAGCCGCATGGCCGTGCGCAGATCGTCGTCGGTGACCAGGACGAAATCGTCGACCAGTGACCGCAGCCGCCGGACGGACTCCGGTTCCGGGGTCCGGATCGAGATCCCGCCGGCGAACCAGTTCGCCCGGTCGACGGTGACCGGCTCCCCCGCTTTCCAGCTCTTCGCCATGGCCGGCGCCGAAGTGGTGCCGACGCCGACGATCCGGACGTCCGGCGAGTGCGCCTTGAGCCAGAGCGCGACCCCGGCGATCAGCGCGCCGTCGCCGACCGGGAGCACGACCGTGTCGATCCCGCTCTCCCGCGCCAACTCCAGGCCGATCGTGCCCGCCCCTTCGGAGATCGCGGGCTCACGGCCGTCGACCACGAAGACGCGATCCGGAGCTTCGGCGGCGAAGGCGGCCGCGGCGACCTTCGCCTCGCCGTCGACCCGGCGCACGCGCGCGCCCAGCGCCTTCATCCGCCGGAGCTTGATCGGGGAGATGTCGATGGGGACGAACACCTCGGCCCGCAGGCCGCGTTTCCCGGCGGCGAAGGCGACGGCCTGCCCGAAGTTGCCGCTCGTGCCGCACACCATCGTGGTGCCCGGCTCCAGCCCGGCGGCGAAGTAGTCCGCGCCGCGGCCTTTGAAGCTGCGCAACGGATTCAGCGTCTCGACCTTCACCAGCACGCGACGCCCGAGGCGCTCGTTCAGCTGTTCGTCGCTGTACTGAGGGGAGTTCAGGAAAACGGGATCGATCACCTTCGCCGCCTCGGCGACGTGGTCCAGTTGCAGGTCGATGTCGGTCATGACGTTCAAGCTAGGCCGGGAGCCGATCATGCCGATTGTAAATTTTCCCGCCCGCGTGCAAAAATCTTGCGTGACTCTCGACGAGATCGACCTCCTGCTGCTCGACCTCGTCCAGGTCGACGCGGCCCGCCCGCTGCACGATCTGGGTGACGCCGTCGGCCTTTCCCCGAGCGCGGTCCAGCGGCGGCTGACCCGGCTGCGTGCCGCGGGCGTGATCCGCGCGCAGGTCGCCGTCCTCGATCCGGAGGCGCTGGGCGCCGGGATGTCCTCGGTCATCCTGGTCGCGCTGACCGACGACGACGTGGAGCATCACGACGCGTTCCGCGAGCGCATGCTGGCCGAGCCCCGCGTCCAGCACTGCTACAGCATCGTCGGGCAGTGGGACTACGTCGTCGTCCTGCTCACCCCGGATCTCAAGGCGAGCCGGTACCTCTCCCGGGAACTGTTCACCGAGCACGTCAAACGGTTCGAGACCCTTCCTGCCTTCGACGTGGTCAAGTCGAGTCAGGCGGTCCCGGTGCCCGGCGTCAGCCGTGGATCCGGCCGCTGAGTTCGGCGAGCCGCGAGCCCGAACCGCTCCACCGCAGTGCGATGATCTCCGCCGCGATCGACACCGCGGTCTCCTCAGGCGTCCGCGCGCCGAGGTCGAGGCCGATCGGTGAAGACAGCCGTTCGAGTTCCGCTTCGGTGACCCCGGCCTCGCGCAGCCGCGAGAACCGGTCGTCGTGGGTCTTGCGCGAGCCCATCGCGCCGACGTAGCCGACGTCGAGGCGCAACGCGACCTCCAGCAGCGGCACGTCGAACTTCGGATCGTGGGTGAGCACGGCGATCGCGGTCCGGCCGTCGACCCGGCCCGCGTCGGCTTCGGCGCGGAGATAGCGGTGCGGCCAGTCGACGACGACCTCGTGCGCGTCGGGGAACCGGCTCTTCGTCGCGAAGACGGGGCGCGCGTCGCAGACGGTGACCTGGTAGCCGAGGTACGCGCCCATCTTCGCCATCGCGGCGGCGAAGTCGATGGCACCGAAGACCAGCAGGCGCGCGGGCGGTTCGAAGGAGTTGACGAAGACCGTCATCCCCTCGCCGCGTCGCTGCCCGTCCGGTCCGTAGTGCAGCGTGCCGGTGCGGCCCGCCACGAGCATTCCGCGCGCGTCGTCGACGACGGCGTCGTCCATCCGCGAGGAGCCGAGCGAACCGGCGACGCGGTCCGGCCAGACGATCAGATGCTCTCCGACCAGGCCTTCCCGCTCGTGCTCGATCACCGTCACGACGGCGACCGGCTGTCCACTGTGGACCGACTCGACGACGTCGCCGAGTTCCGGCATCGACTCGCGGTCGACGTGCTGGACGTAGATGTCGATGATCCCGCCGCAGGTCAGCCCGACCGCGAACGCGTCGTCGTCGCTCACGCCGTAGCGCTGCAGGACGGGGGCGCGTTCGGCGACCACCTGCTGTGCGAGTTCGTAGACGGCGCCCTCGACGCAGCCGCCGGAGACACTGCCGGTGACCGTGCCGTCCGGCGCGACGAGCATCGCCGCGCCCGGGCTCCGGGGTGCCGACGAGAACGTCGCCACCACCGTGCCGACCCCCACCGTTTCACCGGCCGTCCAGCGGCGGTGCAGTTCGTCCAGTACGTCACGCATCGGCGATCTCCACCAGCAGTCGTTCCAAAGTGGCCAAGCTGTGCCCGGCGAGCAGCCGATCGAGGTACGGGAGCGCGGCCACGATGCCGGACTGCACGGGAGCGTAGCCTGCCCGCCCCGCGTGCGGATTCACCCAGAATACGACGTGCGCGAGCCGCCGCAGCCTGGCGAGCTGCTCGCCGAGCAGGCCGGGGTCGCCCCGTTCCCAGCCGTCGGAGAACACGGTGACCACGGAACGCCTGGCCACGCCGCGTTGTCCCCAGCGGTCGAGGAAGGCTCGCAGGGTCTCGCCGAGCCTGGTCCCGCCCGCGAAATCGGGGACCGCGGCGGCCGCGGCGAGCATCGCGTGCTCGGGATCGCGCAGCCGCAGCTGGCGGGAGACCCTGGTGAGCCGGGTGCCCAGGGTGAACACCTCGACCCGGCCGGGGGCACGCCGGGCCACGACGTGCGCGAACCGCAGCAGGGCGTCGGCGTAGGGCCCCATCGAGCCGGAGACGTCGATCAGGAAGACGAGGCGGCGTGGTTTGGTCCCCCTCCGCCGGTACGCCAGGCGCACGGGCTCGCCGCCGCCGGCCAGCATCGCCCGGAGCGTGCGCGACGGATCGAGGGTGCCCCGCCGGGCGGCGCGGCGGCGCGGCGATGACCGCGACGGGAGGGCCGGGCGCAGTTTCGCGAGGAGTTCCCGCAGGTGAGCGCGTTCGGCGATGGTCAGTTCGGCGAGGTCGCGATGTCGCAGGACCTCGTCTTCACTCGCGGCCACGCGGAGCTGGTCGGGCTCCGCGCCGGACTCGCCCTGGCCCGGTGACTGCGCGAGCGTGGCGATCCTGGCGCGCTTCGGGGCCGCCTCCCGGCCTCGCCGCCGTGGCCCGGTTTCCGCCTCGGTGAACCAGCCGTCGAACGCGGCGTCGTAGCGGGGGAGGTCGTCGGGATCGGCGCACAGCGTCAGCCGTCCGGCCCAGTACAGCTGCTCGGGATCGGCCAGGTCGATCTCGCCCACGGCCGCGAGGTACGCCTGCACTCGGTGCGCGTCGCACGGCAAACCGGCTTCGCGCAAAGCCTCCGCGAAGCCGACGAAACCCGCGAGTGGATCGCTCACCCCTCCATTGTGCCCGCGTTTCGTCCTCTAGTTGCGGTAGTTGCACACGCAAGTACCGCAACTAGAGGACGAAACGCGGCGTCAGCGGCGGGCGAAGGCCGGGGTCTTCTCGCGAAGGGGGCCGATACCACCCATGAACGCACTCAGGCCCGTGAGCAGCGGGAACCGGTCCGAGATCCGGAGAGGCAGGGGGATGGTCCGCTCGTCGAGCGTCCCGTCGAGAGCAGGCTCGATGAGCATCTTGTGCTCCCCCAGTTGCATCTTCTGGGTGAGAGTGACGACGAAGTTCCGGCGGCGCTGCACCCGGCCCAGGTCCCGCGCGGTCAGCGTGCCGCGCCGCAGCGGGGCGGCGAGGATCCGCGCGGCCGCCACGGCGTCCTGCACGGCGATGTTGACGCCCATCCCGCCCGCCGGTGACATCGCGTGCGCGGCGTCGCCGATGCAGAGCACCCGCTCGGAGTACCAATGCGGGAGCTTGGACATCCGGACCTTCAGCAGTTTCACGTCGTCCCAATCGCGGATCGCGGCGAGTTCGCCCTCTCCCCAGCCGAACAGGCCACCGATCCGTTCTCGGAACTTCTCGATGCCCTCGGCACGCAGCGCCTCGTCCTGCCCCTTCCGGATCAGGTACGACGTCTGGTAGTACTCGCCGCGGTCCATCGTCATGCCGGCGAGGCCGTTCGCGAAAGAGCCGAACACCTGGGCTTCCTTGCCCGTGTCTTCGAGTTTGGGCACGCGGACCCACCACACGTCCATCGGCACGTCGTACTCGTGCGGCACGAGTCCCGCTTCCGCGCGCACCAGGGAATCCCGGCCGTCGCAGCCGACCACGAGCGACGCGGCCAGTTCCCGTTCCACGCCGTCGGAATCGCGGTAACGCACCCCGCCACCCTCGCGCAGTCCGGTGACCTCGGCGCCCATCCGCAGGGTGAACGTCGGTTCCTCCGCCGCCGCTTCGGCGAGCAAATTCAGGAAGTCCCACTGCGGCACCATCGAGATGTACTTGTACGGCCCGGGAATCCGGCTGAAGTCGGCGGCGACGATCGTCGCGTCGCCGATCACCATCCGCATCTTCTCCAGCCGTTTCGACGGGAGTTCCGCGAACCGTTCGCCGAGCCCGAGTTCGTCGAGCAACATCAAGGTCGGCGGATGGACCGTGTCACCGCGGAAATCGCGGAAGAAGTCCTTGTGCTTCTCGAGAACGGTGACCTCGACCCCGGCTCGCGCCAGCAGGAGCCCGAGCACCATCCCCGCCGGACCGCCCCCCACCACACAGCACTGTGTACGTTCCATAACCGAGTTGTAGCGTGCCCGATGGGCCGTCGCCATGGATTCGGCGTGGAAGAGGACCTAGGTCCTGCCGGAAATCCTCGCTACGGTGACGCCATGTTCTCGTCCCGTGCCGTGCTCGCCGCCTTCCTCGTCTGCGCCCTCGGCGTGGCCGCCGCCCCGGCCGCCTCGGCGACCCCGCCGTCCTCGCCGGTCCCGGTCGTGTTCGACGGCGACTCCGACTTCGCGGACATCGCGACGCTCGCGTATCTGTGCCAAGCGCACAAACAGCGCCGCATCGACCTGCGCGCGGTCACCGTCACCAACAACGGCGCCGGGACCCCGGGGCGCGCGCTGACCCACGTGCGGACGGCGCTCGGGAAATGCGGTCTCTCCGGCATCCCGGTCGCCGACGGTTCCGACCACGGCGTGAACCCGATGCCCGCCGATGGCCGTGCCTGGACCGAAAGCATCCTCAACGGCGCACTCGGTGACGCGGGTGTCCCGGACCGTCCGTCCAAGATCCGCGCGTCGGCGCTGCTCGCCACGACGGTGCTCAAGTCGGCCAAGCCGGTCGTCGTGGTCGCGACCGGCCCGCTCACGAATGTCGCGAAAGCCATGGACGTTCCCGGTGTGGCACAGCGGATTTCACGGCTTTCGGTGATGGGCGGCGCCTTCGACGTCCCCGGCAACGTGTTCGGCCCGGACGCGGGCAAGTTCGACGGCACCCAGGAAGTCAACATGTGGCTCGACCCCGCTTCGGCGGACAAGGTCTTCGCCGGGCTCCGCCGGGTCGACATCGTCCCGCTGGACGCCACGAACGACGTCCCCATCACACCGTCCTATGTGGAGCGTCTGGGCCGGGAAGGCCGGACAGCGGAGGCCAAACTGGTGCACGCGATCGTCACGCAGCCCGATCTCGCACCGTACGTCCAGGACGGAACGGCGTTCTGGTGGGACACGCTCGCCTCGTCCGAGGTGTTCGACGCCGTGAGCCCGGTCAAGCTGCGGACGGCGAAGGTCGACGTGCGACAGGACGGCGCCGCGGCCGGCCGTACTTACGTGACACCGAAGGGAACTTCGCAGCATGTCGGCTACGACGCCGATCCCGTGCTCTACGAGAACGGCTTCCTGAAGATGCTGAACGGCTAGGCCTTCAACCCGGCGATGAGGACCCCGACCATCCGGCGCGCGTCGTAGCGGGGGTCGCTGTCTGCGCCGATGCAGAGGTTCCCGACGCCGCGCATGACCTCGATCGCCTGCAGATCGGAGCGGATCTCACCGGCCTTCGCCGAGGCGTCGAGCAGCTGACCGCACACGGGCAGGAGACGGTCGAGGAAGTAGGCGTGCAACGTCTCGAAACCGGTGTTGTCCGCCTGGAACGCCCCGGCGAGGCCGTGTTTGGTGACCAGGAAGTCGACGAAGAGGTCGATCCAGCGGCGCAACGCCTCGTACGGCGAAGCGCTCGACGCCAGCAGTTCCGGCCCGGCCTCGGCGCAGGCGTCGACCTGATGCCGGTAGACGGCGATGATGAGGTCGGCCCTGGTCGGGAAGTGCCGGTAGATCGTGCCCATCCCGACGCCCGCCTTGGCCGCGATGTCGCGGACCGGCGCCTCGACGCCCGAAGTGACGAAGACCGCGGCAGCCGCGTCGAGCAGGATCTTCTCGTTGCGCCGGGCGTCCGCACGTTTGGCCTTGGTGCCCTCTTCACTCATCACGCCACTCCTTCGGTTGCCAAACGGAACAGTGCTCCGTATCGTTAGCGGAGCAACGTTCCGCTTGCTTGCTCATTTTGCCATGGAGGACACCGTCATGCAGTACCGCACCTTGGGCAGAACCGGCGTGCAGGTCAGCACGCTCGCGCTCGGCGCGATGAACTTCGGCGCGATCGGGCGCACCACCCAGTACGAGGCCACCGCCATCGTCGACGCCGCGCTCGCGGGCGGGGTCAACTTCATCGACACCGCCGACATGTACAGCGCGGGCGAGTCGGAGAAGATGGTCGGCAAGGCCATCGCCGGCCGCCGCGAGGACCTCGTGCTGGCCACGAAGGCGACCATGCCGATGGGCGACGATCGCAACCACCAGGGCGCGTCACGCCGCTGGCTGGTCACCGCGCTGGACAACAGCCTTCGCCGCCTCGGCGTCGATCACGTCGACCTCTACCAGATCCACCGCTGGGACCCGAAGACCAGCGACGAGGAGACCCTTTCGGCGCTGACCGATCTGCAGCGCGCAGGGAAGATCCGCTACTTCGGTTCGTCGACCTTCCCCGCGTACCGCGTCGTGCAGGCGCAGTGGGCCGCCTGCGAAGCCCGCCTGAGCCGGTATGTCACCGAGCAGCCCAGCTATTCGATCCTGCAGCGCGGTATCGAAACGCACGTTCTTCCGGTGACCGAGGAGTACGGGCTCGGCGTGCTGGTGTGGAGCCCGCTCGCTTCGGGCTGGCTTTCGGGCGCCGTCCGCGAGGGCCAGGAGATCACCACCAACCGCGCGAAGAGCCGGCCGCAACGCTTCGACCTCGCCATCCCGGCCAACCGGGCCCGGATGGAGGCCGTCGAACGCCTGGCCAAGGTCGCCGACGAGGCGGGCCTGACGCTGATCCAGCT
The DNA here is from genome assembly GCF_055580625.1 of Amycolatopsis sp. NPDC031561. NCBI lineage: Bacteria > Bacillati > Actinomycetota > Actinomycetes > Pseudonocardiales > Pseudonocardiaceae > Amycolatopsis > Amycolatopsis sp. NPDC031561. Next base: position 266,586 of record NZ_JBVILA010000003.1, read on the forward strand.
CGCGCTCGGGTTCGTGACCGCCCATCCGGCCGTGACCAGCGCGATCATCGGGCCGCGCACGCCGGTGCACCTCGAGTCGCAACTCGCCGCCGCGGACACGGTGCTGGCCGCCGACGTCCTCGACGCGATCGACGAGATCGTCGCTCCCGGCGTCGACCTCGCGCCGGACGAGAAGATGGACACCCCGCCGTCGCTGCTCGACGCGTCGCTGCGGCGGCGCTGACCCGGCTCAGGCGAGCAGTTTGTCCAGTTTGGCGCGGACCCTGTCGAGGTCTTCGCTGTACTTGAGGACCGAACCCAGGGTTCGCGCGCCGGTCGCGGCGTCCAGTTCGGACATCCCGAGGGCGAGAAGCGCCTGAGCCCAGTCCAGGGATTCCGCCACTCCGGGCGGCTTCAGCAACTCCATCGCCCGGAGGCGCTGCACCGCCGTCGCGACCTGCACCGCGAGCCCTTCGCCCAGACCCGGGATCTTGCGGCGCAGGATCTCGATCTCACGGGCGAGGTCCGGGTGTTCGAGCCAGTGATAGAGACAGCGGCGTTTCAGCGCGTCGTGTACCTCCCGCGTCCGGTTGGAGGTGAGCACCACGAGCGGCGGATGTTCGGCACGCACCTCGCCGAACTCGGGGATCGTCACCGCGTTCTCGTCGAGGAGTTGCAGCAGGAAGGCTTCGAACTCGTCGTCGGCCCGGTCGATCTCATCGACCAGCAGGACACACGGCGCGGTCTGCAACGCCTTCAGCAGCGGCCGGGAGAGCAGGAAACGTTCGGTGTAAAGGGACTGCTCGGCGGCCTCGACATCGAGGCCGCCGTCACCCGCGGCTTCGAGCGCCCGCAAATGCAGCAACTGGCGGGGGAAGTCCCATTCGTACAGTGCCTGCGCCGCGTCGATCCCCTCATGACATTGGAGCCGGATGAGCGGCAGGTCCAGCGCTTCGGCCAGCCCCAAGGCGAGCGAGGTCTTGCCGGTGCCCGGTTCGCCCTCGCAGAACAGGGGGCGGCCGAGCCGCAGCGCGAGGAACCCGGCCGTGGCGATGCCGTCGTCGGCGAGGTAGCCGACCGATTCGAGGGCTTCGGCCAGTTTCTCCGGCGATTCGACGGTCACTTCCCGATCGTATGCCTCGGGGAGCGCGAGATCAGCCAGGAAGGTCCTCGCGGCGGTCCACGTCGTGTCCGGTGCCGAGGTCGCCGCATTCGACGAGCCGCAGGTCCGGGCGTCCCTTCAGCCAGTCTCGCGCGCCTTTGTCCCCGGACGCGCCCGCCACGATCCCCGGCCACCAGCGGCGGCCGAGCACGACGGGATGACCGGGAACACCGTCGTAGGTGGCGCGCGCGACAGTGTTCCCGTCGGCTCCGGCGGCGACTCGGCGCACCACGTCGGCACCGACGCCGGGCAGATCCACGAGGTGCACGACGGCGGCTTCGGCGCCGCTCATTTCCAGTGCGCTCAGGCCCGCGCGGAGTGACGCGCCCATGCCGGACTCCCAGTCTCCGGCCACGACGGCGACGTCAGGGTTCGGCAACAGCCTGCGGACTTCCTCGGCGGAGGCACCCAGGACCACCCGGACCGGTGCGCAGCCGGCGTCGGCCAGCACCCGCAAGGCCCGAATGACGAACGGCTCGCCGTCGAGGACTGCGAGCGCCTTCGGCCCGCCGAACCGGCGCCCGGCCCCGGCCGCGAGCAGCAGCCCGGCGACCTCAGCCATGCCCTGCCTTCGTGTGTCCTGCCTTGGTCGGCGGCGCCGACGCCAGATCGGCCTCGATGGCCTGTGCCGCCACGAGCAGCGACGGCAGCAGTTCGCGCTCGACCGACTCCGGGGTCGTGCGGCTGGCGTGGGTGGAGAGGTTGACCGCGGCCACGACCCGGCCCCGCCGGTCCCGGATCGGCGCGGCGATCGAGCGGAGACCTTCTTCGAGCTCCTGGTCGACCATCGCGTAACCCTGCCGGTAGACCCGCTTCAGCTCGGCGATCAGGTCCTGCTGCCTGGTCAGCGTGTGCGCGGTCAGTTTCTCGAGCTTGGCCGCGTCGAAGTAGTCGTGCAGGTCTTCGCCTTCGAGACCGGCCAGCAGAACGTGCCCCATCGAGGTCGCGTGGGCGGGGAAGCGGGTGCCGACGTTGATGCTGACGGTCATGATCCGCGAAACGGCCACGCGCGCGACGTAGACGATGTCCAGGCCTTCCAGCACCGAGACCGAACTCGACTCGTGCACCTCGGCGGACAGCCGTTCCAGATGCGGCTGGGCGACCTCGGGCAGCGACAGGCTCGACAGGTACGAGTAACCGAGTTCGAGGACCCGCGCGGTGAGCGAGAAGTACTTGCCGTCCGTGCGCACGTATCCCAGGTCGACGAGGGTCAGCAGGAACCGGCGGGCGGCCGCCCTGGTCAGCCCGGTGGAGCGGGCGACGTCGCTCAGCGTGAGTTCCGCCGCGTCCGCGTTGAACGCCTTGATCACCGCCAGCCCGCGTTCCAGCGACTGGACATGGTGCGCTCCGCGCTCGGTCACCTCGCTTTCGTCCATACCGGAACCCTAACCGCCACCCTCTTCCTGGGCCGCAGGCTCACCGAGTTCGGCCAGCACCCGCTGGGCGACGGCGAACGCCGCGTTGGCGGCCGGGGCGCCCGTGTAGACGGCGGTGTGCAGCAGGACCTCGGAGATCTCCTGCGCGGTGAGTCCATTGTGGACGGCGGCCCGGACGTGCATGGCCAGTTCGTCATGGGCGTGCAACGCGGTGAGCGCGGCCAGGGTGACGCAGCTGCGGGTCTTGCGGTCGAGTCCGTCGCGCGACCAGACCGAACCCCAAGCGCCCTGGGTGATGTAGTCCTGGAACGGGCGGCTGAACTCGGTGGTGCGGGCGACCGCGCGGTCGACGTGCGCGTCGCCGAGGACTTCGCGGCGCACGCGCATGCCGGTCTCGTAGGGATCTTCGCTCATCGGCCCACCTCCAGTTGTTCGAGGATCAGCGCGGTGAACCGCTCCGGCTGTTCGAAGCTCCCCAGATGCGCGGCGCCTTCGACGACCTCGAGCCGCGCGTCCGGAATGCCGTCCGCGATCACTTCGGCGTGCTGGACCGGGGTCGCCGGATCCTCGGCCCCGGCGATGACCAGGGTCCGCGCCGAGATCTTGGGCAGGTCACCGACGAGGTCCATCCGTTCGATGGCCTCGCAGGACGCCGCGTACCCCTCGGCGGGGACGTTCGCGATCATCTCGCGCAGGAACGCGACCTGCTTGGGATAGGCGGCGGCGTACCCGGCTGTCACCCAGCGGCCGGCCCCGGCTTCGGCGACCGAACCGGTGCCGTTCTCCCGGACCGTCCGTGCCCTGTCGGCCCACATTCGCGGCGGTCCGAGTTTCGCGGACGTGCAGCACAGCGTGAGGCTCTCGATCCGGTCCGGCGCGTTCACGCCCAGCCACATCCCGGTCATCCCGCCGAGCGAGAGCCCGACGAAGTGAGCGCGTCCGACGCCGTGCTCGTCGAGCAGTGCGAGCAGATCACCACCGAGATCCTCCAGCGCGTACGGCCCGGGCGGCACCGGGGACGCGCCGTGCCCGCGAGTGTCGTACCGGATCACCCGGAACCCTTGGGCCACCAAGGGTTCGACCTGCGGCTCCCACATGCGGTGGTCACTGCCGAGCGACCCGCTGAAGACCACGACCGGACCGTCCTCGGGCCCTTCCGCGACGCTGTGCACCTTCACCGGCTCAGACATCGAAGAACACCGTTTCCCCTTGGCCCTGGAGCCGGATGTCGAACCGGTAGCCGTCGCCGGTCGCGGTGGCGATCAGCGTGCCCCGGCGGGCCTCCGGCACCGAGGCCAGCACCGGGTCCTGGGAAGTGTCGTCGTCCTCGAAGTAGATCCGGGTGACGACGCGGTGCAGCAGCCCGCGGGCGAGCACCGAGACGTCGATGTGCGGCGCCTGGGAGCTGCCCGCCGGACCGGGCACCACGCCGGGCTTGATCGTCCGGATCTCGTAGTTGCCACCAGGATCGGTCGGGCAGCGGCCGAAGCCCCGGAACCCGCTCTCGACCGCTCCGCGCGGATCGTCGGGGTGATCGAACCGGCCGTCGGCGTCGGCCTGCCAGGTCTCGATCATCGCGTCCGGGACCGGTTCGCCCGCGCCGTCGAGGACCCGGCCGTGGATACGGATCGCGGCCGGTTCGCCCGCGGGGACGACGTCCGGCCCGTCCGGCCAGGGCAGGCCGATGGACAGATACGGGCCGACGGTCTGAGAGGGCGTCGTCTCCGGCATCAGTGCTCGTCCTCCTCGTCCTCGAAGACCGACGCCTCTCGGCCGCGCACGACGATGTCGAACTGGAAGGCCAGTGCCCACTCGGCTTCGGTGCGGTCGAGGTCGAACCGCGCGATCATCCGCTGCCGGGCCTTCTCGTCCGGAATGGAGTTGAAGATCGGGTCCTGCGAGAACAGCGGGTCTTCCGGGAAGTACATCTGGGTGACCAGCCGTTGGGTGAACGCGCTGCCGAAGACGGAGAAGTGGATGTGCGCCGGCCGCCAGGCGTTGTCGTGGTTCTTCCACGGGTACGCGCCCGGTTTGATGGTGGTGAAGGTGTAGCGGCCCTCGCCGTCGGTCAGCGTCCGGCCCGCGCCGTCGAAGTTGGGGTCGATCGGCGACGGCCAGCGGTCACCGGTGTGCCGGTACCGGCCGCCCGCGTTCGCCTGCCAGATCTCCACGAGCGAATCCCGGATCGGGTGCCCGTCGCCGTCGAGCAGCCGCCCGGTGACGATGATCCGCTGTCCCTGAGGCTCGCCCTCGTGCCCCTGGGTGAGGTCGTTGTCGAACTCGCCGATCCGCCCCGGCCCCAGCGCGGGCCCGGTGACCTCGGTCAGCAGATGCGGGAGCACGATCAGCGGCTCCTGGGGGTGCCGCAGTGCCGTCGACCGGTAACCGGCGTAGTCGAGCGGCGGATGCGTCCCTTCCGGATCGCGCCGGTAGCGCGGGAGCCTCAGTTCTGCGGGTGCGGACATGCTGCCTCCTCCAGGCGCGGGTCAGTGGCTCAGCGGGCTTCGAGGACGACGGCCAGCCCTTGGCCGACTCCGATGCAGATGGCCGCCAGCCCCCATCGGCCGCCGGTGCGGCGCAGGTGATGGGCCAGTGTGCCGAGGATCCGGCCGCCGGAGGCGCCCAGCGGATGCCCGATCGCGATCGCTCCGCCGTTGACGTTGACGATCTCCGGGTCGAGCTTCGACCAGTCGCACAGACAGGCCAGCGACTGCGCGGCGAACGCCTCGTTCAGTTCCACCGCCGCCAGGTCGTCCCAGCCGATCCCGGCCCGTTCCAAAGCGATCTCGGCCGCGCGGACCGGGCCGATGCCGAAGACGTCGGGATCGACGCCCGCCGCGCCCCGTCCGGCGATCCTGGCCAGCGGCACCTTGCCGAGCCGCTTGCCCGCGGCCTCGTCGCCGAGCAGCAGCGCGGAAGCACCATCGTTCAGCGGCGAGGCGTTCGCGGCCGTGACCGTCCCTTGTGGACGGAAGACGGGCTTGAGCTTCGCGAGCTTCTCCGGGCTGGAGTCCGGCCGGATGCCTTCGTCACGAGTGAGTTCGACACCCTCGACGGGGACGACGTGATCGTCGTAGAACCCTTCGTCCCAGGCTCGGGCGGCGTTGACGTGACTGCGGACGGCGAACGCGTCCTGCTCGTCGCGGCCGATGCCGTACCGCTCGGCGAGTTGTTCGGTGGACTCGCCGAGCGAGACCGTCCACTGCTCGGGCATCTTCGGGTTGACCATGCGCCAGCCCAGCGCTGTCGAGTACAGCGTCTGATTTCCGGCGGGGAAGGCCTTCTCCGGCTTCTGCATGACCAGCGGCGAACGGCTCATCGACTCGACCCCGCCCGCGACGGCGAGCGAGGCGTCGCCGACCTGGACCGACCGGCTCGCCTGCATGACCGCGTCGAGACCGGAGCCGCACAGCCGGTTGACCGTCGCTCCGGGCACCGTCGTCGGCCAGCCCGCCAGCAGCGCCGCCATCCGCGCGACGTTGCGGTTGTCCTCGCCCGCGCCGTTGGCGTCACCGAGCACGACCTCGTCCACGGTGGCCGGGTCGAGGTCGTTGCGCTCGGCCAGCGCCCGCAGCACGGTGGCGGCGAGGTCGTCCGGGCGGACGCCGGACAGGGCGCCGCCGTACTTGCCGAACGGGGTACGGATGGCGTCGAACAGGAAGACGTCGGTCATGCGCTCGCCCTTTTGAGGTCTCGGAGGATGCGGAGTTCTGCCTCGGTCGGCGCCGGGGTGGTTCCCAGATCGCCGGACACCTTCAGTTTCCACCCGGTCGCCTCGACGACCTGATCGACCTCGATCCCGGGGTGCAGTTCGGTGAGCGTGAGTTCGGCGGTCTCCGGGTCGGGCCGCATCAGGCCGAGGTCGGTGACCACCAGCGTCGGCCCGGCGCCGGGGAGGCCGAGGCGTTCGCGATCGCCCTTGCCGGTGCCGTGCCCGAACGACGTCACGAAGTCGACCTTCTCGACGAACGTGCGGGTGCTCTGCCGGAGCACCACGAACACCTCGCGGCAGGAGGCGGCGATCTCCGGCGCCCCGCCCGCCCCTGGCAGGCGCACCTTGGGGTTGGCGTAGTTCGAGGTACTCGTTCCCGCCGAGAACTCATCAGCGGAGTCCGGGCCGATGACGGTGGTGTTGATGTTGCCGAACTTGTCCAGCTGGGCGGCGCCGAGGAAGCCGACGTCGATCCGGCCGGGCTGGAGCCAGTAGTTGAAGACCTCGGGCACGCTGACCACGGCGTCCGCGGTGTCGGCGAGTTCGCCGTCACCGATGGACAACGGGAGCCGGCTCGGTTTGGCGCCGAGGCAGCCGGATTCGTAGATCAGCGTGAGGTTCGGCGCGTGCCCGCGGCGGGCCAGGTTCGCGGCCGTGCTGGGCAGGCCGATGCCCACGAAACAGGACATCCCGTCGCCGAGCGCGCGAGCGGCGGCGACGCTCATCATCTCGTCGGAGGTGTACTCGGTCATGCCTTCACTCCCGTCAGCTCGTCGAGCCAGCGGGTGAAGCTCTCCCTGTCCCGGCCGATCGCGTCCCATGCCTGGTAGGCGTCGTTGTCCCGCTCGTAGTAGCCCGCCGCGTACGACGGCTTCGCGCCGCCGGGAACCTCGGCGACGGCCGTGACCGCCCACGACGGCAGCACTATCGCGCCAGGGCGGGGTTGCAGCTCGTCCACGACCTCCTCGACGGTGACCAACGACCGCTTCGCCGCCAGCACCGCTTCCTTCTGCACACCCGTGATGCCCCAGATCTGGACGTTGCCCGCCCGGTCGGCGCGCTGGGCGTGCACGATCGTCACGTCCGGGTTGAGGGCGGGGACGGCGGCGAGTTGCTCCCCGGTGAACGGGCAGGTGATGGGCTTGATCGTGTCGGTCTGTGCGGGGAGATCGGTGCCCGTGTAACCGCGCAGCACGGCGAACGGCAGGCCCGAGGCGCCGGCGACGTAGCGATTCGCCATGCCCGCGTGACTGTGTTCCTCTATCTCCAGGGGTACCGGCCACGAGTGCTGGACCGCGTCGCGGAAGCGGTGCAGCGAGCCGACGCCGGGGTTGCCACCCCACGAGAAGATAAGCTTGCTCGCGCAGCCCGCGCCGATGAGCTGGTCGTAGACGATGTCCGGGGTCATGCGGACCAGCGTCAGGCCGGTGCGGCGCTGACGGATGATCTCGTGTCCCGCGGCGACCGGAATGAGGTGCGTGAAGCCCTCGAGCGCGACGGTGTCCCCGTCGCGCACCAGCCGCGCGACGGCCTCCTTCAACGACAGCAGCTCCGCCATCCCCACTCCCGGCTTGTTCGTATCGCGCACACTTGTTCTGTATCTGAACATAGCACAGCCGAGCGGGTCGGGGCACTCCTTCTTTGGTGGGCCGAAGGGGCCTTTCACCGCATGGCATGCAGCGAAAGCGCCCTTCACCGCGCGAGACGCGGGCAAGGGCCCCTTCAGCTCTCGGTGGACCTGGCGCCAGGGCGAGACCGCGACTCCGTCTCCAGATGTCATGAAAGGGGCTTTCAGGACGAAAAACGTCTTGAAAGCCCCTTTCATGACACGTGCGCACTCACGACCACCCGCACGGTGAAGGGGCCCTTCAGCTCTCGGTGGACCTGCGCAGGCGCGACCACACACGGGAGCGATCCGGCACCGTCCGAAAAGGACTACGCGAGCGCGCCGATCCGGCTCAGTTGACCCCACTGCCCGGCGGGAACCATTCGACGGCCTTGACCTTCCGCCCCCGACGCCGGACCGGCCGCGACGAGCGTCGTGGCGAGGACCACCGCGGCTCCGACGGCCGCCAGTTCTCGTGATCGTTTCATCTTCCACCCCTCGAATCCCCTGCTCGCGGAGGTTTTCCGCACTTACGACCATCCGGGGTGCCCGGCGGTGACGACTCCCCACGCAGGGGAAGCGCCTCCCTCATGACGGGGATTCGCGCGTTTGGGATACCAACTGCCGCACACTAGGCTGAGGGAGTGACCTCGACGATCGCGGTGACCCGGTGGATTCCCGACGAAGCACTGAAAGTGCTCGCCGAAGCCGGGGAGGTGAAGCTGTCGCGCGCCGATCGGCCGTTGACGCCGGACGAACTGCGCGAGTTCGTCCGGGGCGCGTCCGCCGTCGTCGGCATGCTGCACGACCGGATCGACGGAGCGGTCGCCGACGCGGCGGGCCCCGGCCTGAAAGTCGTGGCGAACGTGGCCGTCGGCTACGACAACGTCGACGTCCCGGCGCTGGCCGAACGCGGCGTCACCGTCACCAACACCCCCGGCGTGCTCACCGACGCGACCGCGGATCTGGCGTTCGGGCTGCTCCTCGCGGTCACGCGACGGGTCGGCGAGGGTGAACGGCTGATCCGGTCGCGCACCCCGTGGTCGTTCCACCTGGGTTTCCTGCTCGGCTCCGGTCTGCAGGACAAGACGCTCGGCATCGTCGGGCTGGGCCAGATCGGGCAGGCGGTCGCGCGGCGGGCGCTCGGTTTCGGCATGCGGATCGTCTACTCAGGACGTTCGCGGGCCGCCGAGGACGTCGAGAAGACCTTGGGCGCGAAGTACGTGTCCGTCGGCGAACTGCTGGAAAGCTCCGACATTGTTTCCCTGCACTGCCCCCTGACACCGGAGACCCGGCACCTCATCGACGCGGACGCGCTGAAGTCGATGAAACCGGGCGCGTACCTGATCAACACCACCCGCGGCCCCGTCGTCCACGAGGCGGCGCTGGCCGACGCGCTCGAAGCCGGGGAGATCGCCGGAGCGGGCCTCGACGTGTTCGAAGCCGAACCCGAGGTCGAGCCACGCCTGCTGGATCGCGAAAACGTCGTCTTGACGCCGCACCTCGGATCGGCGACGGTCGAGACCCGTACTGCCATGGCCGTGCTCGCGGCCGAGAACGTCGCGTCGGTGCTCACCGGCGGAAACCCCCTGACGGAGGTTCGTCCATGACTCGTGTCGTCATCGCGCCCGACAAGTTCAAGGGAAGCCTGACCGCGGTCGAGGCCGCGGAGGCGATCGCCCACGGCGTCCGCGACGCGCTGCCCGAGGCCGAAGTCTCCTCCTGCCCGGTCGCCGACGGCGGCGAAGGAACGCTCGACGTCCTCGTCGCGGCGGGCGGCAGTCTGGTGGAACTTCCGGTCCGCGGGCCGCTCGACGACACCGTCGACGCGCGCTACGTGATGCTCGACGGGACGGCCTACATCGAATCGGCCCGCGCGTGCGGGATCGAGTTCGTCGAGCCGAGCCCGGAAGTGGCGCTGGCCGCGCACACCTGGGGCGTCGGTGAACTCCTCGCGCACGCGCTCGACCACGGCGCGCGGCGGCTGGTGCTGACGGTCGGCGGAACCGCGAGCACCGACGGCGGCGCCGGGATGCTGGCGGCGCTGGGCGCCGGGGTGTTCGACGCGTTCGGCGCACCGGTCGGACTCGGCGGCGGCACGCTGGGCCGCGTCGCGTCGGCCGAACTCGGCCCGGTGCGCCACCGGCTCGGCTCCGTCGAGGTCGCCGTGGCCACCGACGTGACGAACCCGCTGCTCGGACCGCGTGGGGCGGCCGCGATCTTCGGGCCGCAGAAGGGCGCGGGCCCGCGCGAGGTCGAGCAACTGGACGAATCTTTGGGCCGCTGGGCGCAGGCGTTGCGGAACGCCGGTACCCCCGACGTCTCCGACCTTCCCGGAGCGGGCGCGGGTGGCGGGGTCGCGGCGGGCGCGATCGCGGGACTCGGCGCGTCGGTCGAGTCCGGGTTCCAGCTCATCGCCGGGCTCACCGGGGTCGCCGGCGCCATCGAACGCGCAGACCTCGTCATCACCGGCGAGGGCTCACTGGACGAGCAAAGTCTCGACGGCAAGGCCCCGGCGGGCATCGCGGCCCGCGCGCAGGAGCACTCGGTGCCGCTGATGGTGCTGGCCGGGCGGATCCAGCTGGACGAGAGCCAGCTCGCCGGCCTCGGTGTCGTGGGCAGCGCCGCCCTGATCGACCACGCGCCTTCGCTCGACCACGCGCGAGCGCACGCGGCGGAACTCCTGCGCGAGCGGGCCGGCGAGCTGGTCCGTGCCTGGGCCCGGACTTAAAGCCTGAACCCGCCGGGCTCAGCTGCCAGGCTGGGGCTGAGCCTGCGGGAGTACGGCGAAGGCGACTTCGCCGGTCTCGTCCTGCTGGACGTCGAGCACCTTGTCGTCGAGCAACGCGGCAGCCTCGGGCTCCAAGAACACCTTCGGGCCGCCGTCCGCGCCGAGCACCTTGTCGCCGCTTTCCGGTTCGGGGGCGACGGAAACCGCGAGCTGGGGACTGTCCCCCTGCTGGGAATGCATCGCGAAACGCAGCCCGCCTCCGTCTTGTCCGTTCTCCTGCCCGGTCAGTGCGGTGATCGCCTCGGCGGCGGCTTCGGTGACTGTAAGCATCTCTGCCCTTCCTTCGTCGCGGTCTTGCACTTGACGGACCACGCTAGGGGGTCTCGGCATGGCCTGCCGTCTGAGTGAAGATCATTTTCAGCCGATGCCCGGCTCCTCATCGGACGTCGGCCGGGGCGTGCTGTACTCGACCCGGCCCTTGTGGCCTACCCGATGGCGCCGACGACCAAACGGCTACGGACGCTGTCGCGGGGATCACAGCCCTCAGCGGGTTTACTGGCTTCACAAGTTTGTGAAACAAGGAGTAGCGTCGTCGGTATGACCACCACCAGGTGGGCGCCAGGGCACCGGATCATCCGGCGCGCGCCGGAACGGCACCACGAGCTCGGCCACCATGCCGCTTGGTACGTCGTCGCCGGTGTCGTCGCCACCGGCCTGCAGGCGGTACTGTTCCTCGTCCTGCAGCCGATCCTCGGCCCCCAGGTGGCCAATCTGGTCGCGCTCGCGGTCACGACCGTCGGGAACACCGAGTTCCACCGCCGGGTCACCTTCGCCACCCGGAAGAGTCACCCGGGAAAACGGCACTTCCAGGACTTGATGACGTTCGCTTTTTACGCCGTCTACGGCTCGATCGTGCTCGCGTCACTCGACGCGGTGATCACCGAGCCGACCGCGCTGGAACAGACAGGCGCCCTGCTCGCGGCCAGCATTGTGGGCGGTATCGCGCGCTTCGCGGTCCTTCGCTGGTGGGTTTTCGCGCGACGCAGCGCCTAGTGTTCGTCGGGTGACAGAGATCAACGGACCGCACGAAGGTGGTTCGGAACCCGATTACCGCTTCACCCTCGCGAACGAACGGACCTTCCTCGCCTGGCTCCGGACGGCGCTGGGCCTGCTGGCCGGCGGCGTCGCCGTCCATCAGCTGGTTCCCGACCCGAGCGCGCTGAGCACCGTCCTCGCGGGATTGTGCGTCGTGCTGGCCGCCGTCCTCGCGGCGTCCGCGTATCCGCGCTGGCGGCAGGTCCAGAGCGCGATGCGCGAGGGACGGCCGCTGCCGAAGAGCGGGCTGCTGGTCCTGCTGACGGCCGGAATCCTCGTGATCACCCTGACCGCCGCGGCCCTGGTGGTCTTCTCGTGAACGTGAAGAGCACGTGAGCGATCACGGAGCGCAAGCGGAACGGACCGGGCTGGCCTGGCGCCGGACGGCGCTCGCGGCTACTGCCTGCACACTCCTGCTCTTGCACACGGCCGCCCGGCGAGGCTGGGGGACGGCGGTCATCCCGGTCGCGGTCGCGGGCGTCATGGTGATCGTCCTGGTCGCCATCGGCTCGATCCGTGAACGGGCACTGCGCGGGGCGGACACCCCGAAACCTCTTAACCCAGCCTTCGCTGTCACCGCGTCAGCACTCGTCGTAGCGACCGCGGTCGCTTTGATCGCGGTGCGCTAAGGGCCGCGCACGTCCTGCGATCCCGGCCGCCCTTTTAGCGACACAGAGTCTCGGTTGTATTAAGCCGACTCCGTCGAATGGGCTATCTCTAGTTGAAATCTTTACTGCCGTCCGATCGGCGCCTACGATTACGCTGCGTCGCATCGGCGGCAGGTGAATCTGATCTTACGGAGCATTTGCCGCCTTGAATCGTTACGGAGTGTTGGCCCCTCGACAGCGACGGTCGCAGGGTCGGCCGGGGAGGACGACCATGCAAACCATCTCCAGCGCGTCCAGATCCGTCACCCCCGATGCGGTCCCCGGATACACGACTCCGGAGAACCTGCCTCGACCGGGCGGACGGCTGACGAAGGAGGATCTCGACCCCCTCGTCAAAGACGCGGGCGACGGGAATCCCGCCGCGATCCAGGCATTGCTGCGGATGATCGGCCCCGTCGTGGTCCGGTACTGCCGCGCCAGGATGGGCGGCCGCGATCTGTCCTACCTGTCGGCGGACGACGTCGCGCAGGAAGTGTGCATGGCCGTGCTGAAGGCACTGCCGGGTTACCAGGACCGCGGCGGTTCGTTCCTCTATCTCGTGCACGCGATCGCCGCCAACAAGGTCGCCGACGCCTACCGCGCGGTCTCCCGCGACCGGTCGGAGCCGGTACCGGAACTCCCGGAACGGCCCATCGGCGACAACGAGCCCGAAACGCACGCTCTGCACCTGGACCTCGGTGCCCGGCTCAGCCGTCTACTCTCCACCCTTCCGCGGGTGCAGCAAGAGATTCTCGCCCTCCGCATCGCCGTCGGCCTTTCCGCCGCCGAAACCGCCGAGGCTCTCGGGATCTCCGCCGGCAACGTGCGCGTGACGCAGCACCGCGCGCTGGCCCGCCTGCGGACGATGGTCAAGCAGGACGAGTTCTGATCTTTTCTCCCCCTGCCGCAGGTCGTCGATCGGCGGTTCGCAGGCGCCCGGACCCCGCGCCGCCCACTTTCTTCTTCTCTCCGGCTTCCCGCCGGAGATTTGTCATGCCTTGAGCCCCGACTCCTTGAGCCCAGCGGCCGTCGCGAAAGCCACTTTCGCGACGTCTGATGTCCCGAAAGTGGCTTTCGCGACACCCGGGTTCTCTTGAGGGGTAATGCAAACGTGTCGCGTTCGCGCCATCTCTCGGTGTCGGTTTCAGGAGCAGGTGTTGCGAACGAGGCTTTCGCAACACCGTCGTCCCAGCGACCCCACACCTGACCAGGGCATGAACCGTCCCTTACCACTCACGAGAGGCGGTACGCCCGCCGCGCGGTGCCGTCGAAGAACTCCAACCGCTCCGCGTCGCTCAACGAGCCCGTCAGCGAAAAGGCCGTGTCCACGACCACTTCGTACGCGGCCGCGAGTTCACAGACCGGCCAGTCGGAGCCGAACATCAGCCGCGAAGCCCCGAAAGACTCCAGCACGTGCTCGGCCCAGCGCGCCAGATGCCCGACCTTCCACTGTGCCCAGTCCGCCTCGGTCACCAGCCCCGAAAGCTTGCAGTACACATTGTCCAGCTCCCCCAACGCCGCGACGCCGTCCGCCCACGGCTGCCATTCCCCCGAAGAGATCGGCGGCTTCGCGGCATGGTCGAGCACGAAAACCTGGTCCGGTAGCGCGGAAGCCACCGCGAGGGCCGCCGGGAGCTGGGGCGGCTTCACCAGCAGGTCGTACGCCAGCCCGGCCTCGCCGAGCGCGGCGAGACCACGCGAGACGTCGGGCCGCGTCAGCCAGGAAGGGTCCGGCTCGTCCTCCACCTGATGCCGGATTCCCACCAGGGGGCCGGAAAACGCGGCCACGCGCTCCGCGACGTCGGGGGCGGTGAGGTCGGTCCAGCCGACGACACCCGCGATCAGCGGTTCGGCGCGAGCGGTGGCGAGGAACTCGTGCGTCTCCTCCTCCGACGAGACCGTCTGCACCAGCACGGTCCCCTTCACCCCCGCCGCCTTGGTCACCGTACGGAGATCGTCCACTGTGTACGGACGACGGATCGGTTCCAGTGCACTGCCCGTCATCCACGGGTAGTGCCGCCGCGAGGGATCCCAAAGGTGGTGGTGCGCGTCGATCACGACTGTCCTTCCGGCCGCAGCGGGGTGTCCTCTCGCAACAGTCCCGCACGGATCAACTCCGCCCACAACTCGCGCGGCACCGGGCGCCGGAACCGTTCGGCGTTGAGCCGGACCTGGCCGGGATCGTGCGCGCCGACGACGACGGACACCACCGCCGGATGCGCGGCGGGCAATCCCAGCGCGGCCTGAGGGAGTTCGACGCCGTGCCGCTCGCAGATCCCGGCGATCCGCTGGGCCCGCTCGACCAGTTCGGCCGGGGCCTCGGCGTAGTCGTACATCGTGCCGGGCGAGGCGGTGGCGAGGATCCCCGCGTTGAACGCGCCCCCGACCACCACGTCCACACCGCGTTCCACGCACAGGGGCAGGAGATCGTCCAGCGCGGGCTGGTCGAGCAGCGTGTACCGCCCGGCCAGCAGGATCACGTCGAGGTCGAACCGGCGGACGAACTCCGCGAGCATCGGCGCCTGGTTCATCCCGGCCCCGATGGCGTCGATGACGCCCTGCTCCCGCAGTTCGAGCAGCGCGGGGAACGCCCCGTTGACGGTGTCCTCGAAGTGCTCGTCCGGATCGTGCACGTAGACGACGTCGACACGGTCGAGCCCGAGGCGCGTCAGACTGTCCTCAAGCGACCGGAGGATCCCGTCGCGGCTGAAGTCCCAGCGTCGTTTGTAGGCCGCGGGGACGACGAAACCCTGCGAGTCAGTGCGCGAAGCGCCGGCGGGATTCGGTTCCAGCACCCGGCCGACCTTGGTCGACACCACGAAGTCCGCGCGGGGGTAAGCCGAAAGTGCCTCGCCCAGCCGCCGTTCCGACAGTCCGAGACCGTAGTGCGGGGCGGTGTCGAAGTACCGGATGCCTTCGTCCCACGCCTGCCGGACGGTCGCTTCGGCCGTCTCGTCGGTGATGGCGTGGTACAGGTTGCCCAGCTGCGCGCAGCCGAGCCCCAGTGGGGACAGGGAGATCTTCACGGAAGCTCCCAAACCAGGCCGAGGCCCGAATCGTCGCCCGAGTAGTCGTCTTCGACGTCGAGCAGCTCCGACATCCGTGCCTGCCAGGGAATGTTGGCCGGATGCTCGCGCAGGGCCGCGCGCATCTTCGCGTAGTCCTCGACCTCCACCACGTGGAACAGGTCGAGACCGTCGCGCCAGATCCGCCACGAACGCACACCCGCACCACGCAGCGCTTCGTCGAGGTCAGGCGGGATGACGGCGTGGACCGACTCGTATTCGGCCTCCTTGCCCGGCTTCAACCGGGTGTGGAGTGCCACTCTTTGTAGTGCGACACCGTGGGTCACCGCGCCTCCTCAGCTCGAAACATGGCACTCTGTCAACTAACACTCAAACATCCGAGGTCTTCGGGGAGGGCGGTGGAACATGCCGGTCACCGATGTCGCGATCGACAAGATCAAGGACATGATCATCTCCGGCGAGCTTGCTCCGGGCGACAGGCTGCCGAAAGAGGCGGAACTGGCCCAGCGGCTCGGCTTGTCCCGCAGTTCGCTGCGCGAAGCGGTGAAGGCCCTGTGCCTGATCCGCGTGCTCGACGTCCGCCAGGGCGACGGAACGTACGTCACCAGCCTCGAACCGAATCTCCTCCTCGACGCGATGACGTTCGTGGTGGACTTCCACCGCGACGACACCGTGCTGGACTTCCTCGCCGTCCGCCGGATCCTCGAGCCGGCGGCGACGGCGATGGCCGCGTTGCACATGAGCGACGAGGACATCGCGGAGCTAGGCCGCCTGCTCGACGAACTGGCCGATTCGCCGACGGTGGAGGCGCTGGTCGCGAACGACCTGCAGTTCCACCGCAAGATCGCCGACGGCTCCGGTAATCCCGTGCTGTGCTCGCTCCTGGACAGCCTGTCCGGCCCCACCGCGCGCGCCCGCATCTGGCGCGGGCTCACGCAGGAGGGCGCGGTCGCGAAGACCCGCGAGCAGCACTCGGCGATCTACGAGGCCATCGCCGCGCGCGAACCCGAACTGGCTCGTTCGTGGGCGACCGTGCACGTCGCGGGGGTGGAGCAGTGGCTCCGCAATGCCCTCGGCACCGCCGAAGATGGTTCCTGACACAACTCTCTCCCAACCGGCCACCGAAGTGACCACAAGGTCTCCCAAGGGCGCCCCGCGCCCGACGGAGACTTGACCGTCGCGCGCCTCTTTTGGCCGAAGGCCCCGGAAACGCGATGAAGGGGCGCCTCCTCACCCACCGCGCCGTGGAAGGCCAACGGCGCCCCTTCGGCGCGTTTTCGTCAGCGCGCGACAGATATCACTGGGCCTTCCCGCTCGCGTAGCGGGAGATGATCAACGCGACCAGGATGATCACGCCGTAGATCGCCTTCAGCCACTCGGGCGGCACCTGCGCCACCTGCAGCAGGTTGGTGACCGTCTGCAGGAGCAAGACGCCGGTGAGCGCTCCCACCAGAGTGCCCTTCCCACCGTCCAGTGAGACACCGCCGATCACCGCAGCGGCGAACACCTGAAGGATCAATCCGTCCCCCTGATCGGCACCGAGCGCGCCGACGTACCCCGTGTACGCGAGCCCGCCGAGCGCGGCCAGCACCCCGGCCACGACGAACACGCCCCACGAGATCCGGTCGACGCGGATGCCCGCGGCCCGCGCGGCTTCACGGTTCCCGCCGATGGCGTAGAGCGACCGGCCGATCCGGTGATACCGCAACCCCAGCCCGAACGCGGTGAACAGCGCCGCGGCCAGCCACACCGACATCGGCAGCCCGATGAACGTGGTCGTCGCCAGCGCGGTGAACACGTCCAGCTGGTCGAACAGCGTCTTTCCCTGTGTGGAGCCGATCTGCGTGCCGCGCAGCACCGTCAGCATCGCCAGTGTGACGATGAAGGCGTTCAGCTTCAGCTTGACGATCAGGAAGCCGTTCACGAAGCCGATCGCGGCACCGGCCACCAGCACGGCCAGAATGCCCGCGAAACCGGGGATTTCGGTGCCGAAGCCCGAGGACGCCACCGGGATCACCAGCATCGCGCCCAGCGCGGGCGCCATCCCCATGGTGGATTCCAGTGACAGGTCGAACTTCCCGGTGAGCAGGACGAGCGATTCGCCCAGCACCACCATCGACAACGCCGCCGAAGCGGACAGGATGCCGACGATGCTGCCGAAGGTCAGGAACGTGTCACTGATCAGTCCTCCGATGATCAGCACCACGACGAGCGCCGGCACCAGGGCCAGCTCGCGCAGCCAGCGGAACTTCCGGCGTTTCGGCGGAGCCGCGAACGACGAGGTCTTCGGATCGGTCATCAGTTCGGTCACCCGCGCTCGACTCCTTCGATGTCGGCCACCAGATCGCCGTCGGACCACCCGGCCCGGTGTTCGGCGACCACGGCACCGGCGCGCAGCACCAGCACCCGGTCGCTCAGGCGGAGATCGTCCAGCTCGTCGCTGACGATCAGCACCGCCTTGCCCTCGGCCCGCACCCGGTCGACGACCGCGAGCAGGGCCTCCTTCGATTTCACGTCCACCCCCGCGGTCGGGTTGATCAGCACGACCAAGCGCGGATCACCGGCCAGCGCGCGGGCGAGGACGACCTTCTGCTGGTTGCCGCCGGAAAGGTCGGACACCGGCTGGTCTGCGTCGGCCGCGACGATGTCGTAGTCCTTCAGCGCTCTCGACGCCCGCTCGTACCGGGCGCCCGGCGCGGCGATCCCCGCCTTGCCCATGCGATCCAAAATGGACAGTGTGGCGTTGTCCATGATGGAGTGGTCGAGCACCAGGCCTTCGTGGTGCCGGTCTCTCGGCACACAGCCGATTCCGGCGCGGATCGCGGCCGGGATGTCGCCCGGTTTCAACGGCTTTCCCGCGACCCGGATCGTGCCGGACGTCGCCGGACGGAGTCCGTACACGGTCTCGGCGACCTGATGCTTGCCGCTGGCGTTGCTGCCCGCGAGCCCGATCACCTCGCCGCGGCGGATCCGGAAGTTCACGTCTTCGAAGCCGTCACCGGAGAGCCCGTCGACGGTCAGCACCTCACCGGCGTCCGAAGCCAGGGCCTCGCGCGTCGAAGCGTCGCGGACGGCGAGCCCGCCCTGTTCCCCGGTCATCGCGTCGATCAGTTCGGCGCGACCGACTTCCGAGACGGGCGCGGTGAGGATGTGCTTCGCGTCGCGCAGCACGGTGACCGCCTGGCACACCTCGTACACCTCGTGGAGGTGATGCGAGATGAACAGGAACGTCACCCCGTTCGCCTGCATCTGGCGCATCCGCCCGAAAAGCCGTTCGATCGCCTGGCTGTCCAGCTGCGCCGTCGGCTCGTCGAGCACGATGAACCTGGCGCCGTAGGAAAGCGCCCTGGCGATCTCGACGAACTGCCGGTCCTCGACCGAAAGCTCGCCCGCCGGAGTGTCGACGTCGACACCCACGTCCCAGGAGTCGAGCAGGTCCCTCGCCTGACGCCGCAACCGCTGCCAGCCGATCGCGAAACCCTTGCCGGACTGGCGATTGAGGAACAGGTTCTCCGCGACGGTCAGCTGCGGGACGACCATCGCGTGCTGGTAGACACAGGCGACAGCGCGCTTCCAGTCATCCTGTTTGGACAGAGGTGGCGCGGGGACGCCGCCGAACTCGACCCGCCCGGTGTCCGTTTTGGACAGTCCGGTGAGGATGGAGACGAGCGTCGACTTCCCCGCACCGTTGCGGCCGACGAGCGCGTGCGACTCGCCCGGATGCACGGTGATGCTGACGTCGGACAGCGCCACGGTCGGGCCGTAGCGTTTACCGACGCCCTGTGCGCTGACCACCGGCACGGCGGCGGACCCGGCGGGCAGCGCGCTCACAGGTTGTTCCCCCACAGGGCTTTGTCGTCCACGTTGGCCTTGGTGATCACGGGCGCGGGGAGCTGGTCTTCGAGAATTCCGGGGCGGATCTCGACGACGGTGCTGCCGTGGTCGGTCGGCCCGGCCTTGAAGGTCTCCCCCGCCATCGCCTTCTTCACCCAGTACATGCCGTACTTGGCGTAGTCGTCGGCGGGCTGGGAGACGGTCGCGTCGAGTTCGCCCGCGCGGATCGCGGCCAGCTCTTGCGGAATGCCGTCGTTGCTGACCAGCACGACATGCTTCGGGTCGCCGATCGGGAAGTAGAGGTTCTTGCGCTTGAGCGCCTGCTGCGTCGGTGCCAGATAGACCCCGCCCGCCTGCATGTACACCGCCTTGATGTCCGGGTTGGCGGTCAGCAGACTGTCCAAACCGGACGAAGCCTTGTCCGCCTTCCACTCGGCGGCGACCTCCAGCACCTGGACGTCCGGGAACTTCGCCTTCATGCACTGCCGGAACGCTTCGGACCGGTCGCGGCCGTTGACCGAGGCGAGGTCGCCCATGACCTGCACGACCTTGCCCGAAGTGACCTTCGCGCCGATCGCCTCGCAGGCCTTGGTGCCGTACGCCTTGTTGTCCGCGCGCACCACCATCGCGACCTTGCCGCTCTCCGGCGCGACGTCGACCGCCACCACCGGAACGCCCTTGTTCTCTGCGGCCTTGAGGCCCGCCACGACGGCGGCCGAGTCGAGCGGCGTCACGACCAGGCCCTTGACCCCCTGGTTGAGCAGGGTGTTGATGTCGGTGATCTGCTTCGCCGAGTCGCTGTCCGCGTTGACCGTCGGCAGCGCGTCGACGCCCAGTTCCTTCGCCTTCTGCGGTACGTAGTTGTTGTAGGCCTGCCAGAACGGCGAGGTCAGCAACGGGATCGTCGCGCCGACCTTGCCGCCCTGCGCCCCACCGCCACCCGGTGACGGCGCGTTGTCCTTCGTGGACCCACAGGCCGACAGGGCCAGCCCGAGCGCGGTGGCCGCGGCGGCCACCTTGATCACCCTCGTACGCACCGCATCCTCCTTGATGACAGCGGGGAAAACCTACTGCTGGACCGGGCCGCGCGGACGCAGCCCGTACATACCACCGTCGACGGCGAGTGCCGTTCCGGTGGTCGAAGCCGAAAGCGGACTGGCGAGGTACACGATCGCGTTCGCGACCTCGTCCGCGGTGACCAGCCTGCCCATCGGCTGGCGGGCGGCCAGCGCGGCCCGCTCGGCCTCCGGATCGCCTGCGGAATCGAGCAGCCTGCCGACCCACGGGGTGTCCGCGGTACCGGGGCAGACGCAGTTGACCCGGATCCGGTCGGCGAGGTGATCGGTCGCCATCGCCAGGGTCAGCGAGAGCACCGCGCCCTTGCTGGCCGAGTACAGCGCGCGGTTGGGCAGGCCCGCCCACGCGGCGATCGAACAGGTGTTGACGATCGCGGCCGACGGCGAGTTCTTCAGATGCGGCAACGCCGCACGGGCGAGCCGCACCATGCCGACGACGTTGACGTCGAGCACCCGGTGCCACTCGTCGTCGTCGTTGACGGTGACGTCGCCCTGCGCGCCGATCCCGGCGTTGTTGACCAGGACGTCGAGCCTGCCGAAGCGTTCGGCGACCGCGTCGATCGCCGACCGGACCTCGGCGTCGGAACCGACGTCGCAGCGGAATCCGGTGAGCCCCTCGGGCAGGTCGTCCGGTTTCAGGTCGAGAACCGCGACCGTCGCCCCGCGGGAAGCGAGCTGATCCGCGACGGCCAGGCCGATTCCCGACGCGCCACCGGTGACGGCGGCGACGAGGCCTTCGAACTCACTCACTGGCGATCTCCGTCCATTCCGGACCATCGGGGAAGGTGAACCGGCGCAAGGTCGCGTCGTGCATCCGGGCGGAGAAGCCCGGCGCGGACGGCGCGAGGTACCGGCCATCGGTCACGACGGCCGGATCGGTGAAGTGTTCGTGGAGGTGGTCGACCCATTCGATGGACCGGTCGGCGTCGGAACCGGACACCGCCACGAAGTCGAACATCGACAGGTGCCGCACGAGCTCGCACAGCCCCACCCCGCCGGCGTGCGGGCACACCGGGACGTCGAATTTGGCCGCCAGCAAAAGGATCGCCAGGTTCTCGTTGAACCCGCCGACCCTGGCGGCGTCCAGCTGCAGCACCGAGATCGCGCCCGCCTGCAGCAACTGCTTGAACACCACGCGGTTCTGGACGTGCTCGCCGGTGGCCACGCGGATCGGGGCGAGTGCCTTGGCGATCGCGGCGTGCCCGAGCACGTCGTCCGGCGAGGTGGGCTCCTCGATCCAGTACGGGTCGTACGGCGCCAGCTCGGTCATCCAGGTGATCGCGGCCGAGACGTCCCAGCGCTGGTTCGCGTCCACGGCGACATGGATGTCCGGGCCGACGGTTTCGCGGGCGAGCTTCATCCGGCGGACGTCGTCCTCGAGATCTCCGCCCACCTTCAGCTTGATCATCTCGAAGCCGTCGGCGACCGCTTGTTCGGCGAGCCGGACGAGTTTCGCGTCCGAATAACCGAGCCAGCCGGGAGACGTGCTGTACGCGCGGTATCCGTCGCGCTCGATCCGGGCGATCCGTTCCGCGCGGCCGGGTTCGGCGGCGCGGAGGATGTCGAGCGCCTCCTGTTCGGTCAGCGCGTCGGACAGGTAGCGGAAGTCGACGAGGGAGACCAGGTCTTCGGGCGACATCTCGGCGGCGAACCGCCAGACCGGGAGCCCGGCAATGCGTGCGGCGAGATCCCAGGCGGCGTTGACCACCGCGCCGATCGCCATGTGCGCGACACCCTTTTCCGGGCCGAGCCAGCGCAACTGCGAGTCGCCGACCAGCGCCCTGGACAGGGCGCCGAGCGCGGCCGCGTCCGTGGGGACGTCACGGCCGACGACATGCGGTTCGAGCGCGCGGATCGCCGCGGCCTGGACGTCGTTGCCGCGGCCGATGGTGAAGGCGAGCCCGTAGCCGTCCGGGCCGCCGTCGGTGTGCAGCACGACATACGCGGCCGAATAGTCCGGGTCCGGGTTCATGGCGTCCGAACCGTCCAGCTCCCGCGAAGTGGGGAAGCGGACGTCGAGCACCTCCATGCCCACGATCTTGGCCATCACGCCTGCCTCGCGGTCTGGCGCTGGCGGCCGAGGCCGTCGATCTCGAGCTCGATGACGTCACCTTCCCGCAGGTACGGCTTGGGATCGGGCTGACCGAGCGCCACGCCCTGCGGGGTTCCGGTGTTGATGAGGTCGCCCGGACGCAGCACCATGAACTGGCTCAAATAATGCACGATCTCGGCGACCGTGAAAATCATGTCCTTGGTGGAGGAGTCTTGTTTCTTCTCGCCGTTGACCCACAGCCGCAGGCCGAGGTCCTGGGGGTCGGGCACCTCGTCGGCGGTGACCAGCCACGGGCCGAGCGGGTTGAAGTTCTCGCACGACTTGCCCTTGTCCCACTGGCCGCCGCGTTCGAGCTGGAACTCGCGCTCGGACACGTCGTTCGAGACGGCGTACCCGGCGACGTACTCCAGAGCTTCGTCGACGCTGTCGAGATAGCGAGCGGTCTTGCCGATGACGACGGCGAGCTCGACCTCCCAGTCGGTCTTCGTCGAGTTCCGCGGCACGAGCACGTCGTCCTCCGGGCCGACGACGACGTCGGAGGCCTTCATGAAGACGACCGGCTCGGTCGGCACGGCGGCACCGGACTCCTCGGCGTGCTGCCGGTAGTTGAGCCCGATGCAAACGACCTTGCCCGGCCTGGCGATCGGCGCGCCGACCCTCGCCCCCGCGGCTTCGGCGCCGGCTTCGGGCAGCTCACCGGCGGCCAGCGCGGCCGCGACCCTGGCGACACCGTCGCTCGCGAAGAAGCTGCCATCGATGTCGGAGGTCAGCCCCGAGAGGTCGCGCACCGTGCCATCCCCGGCACGTACGAACGGACGCTCACTTCCCGGCTCCCCGAGACGCAACAGCTGCACGGATTTTCCTTCCGACCGAACCATCAGCAACGAACAGACATCCGATGTATACCCGACGAGGTCCGGCAAGATCTAGAGCCATCCGGATTTGTTCGACAATTGATCGGATCAGTTGCCGAAAGCTGGCGTGCGCTGGCTCACAGCGGGAATAGTTACCTACTCTAAGCAAGTTGTTCCTCGCGGAACCGTCACCGGGGAGAGGAAAAGCATGACCATCGCGCCCGAGCGAGTGGAAGAAACCGTCGCGCGCCCGATCACGACCGGACGCGCCCGGTTCGTCCTGATCCTCGGCGGCCTGTCCGCCTTCGGGCCCCTGTCCATCGACATGTACCTGCCCGCGCTCCCGCAGATGGCGGGCGAGCTGCGCGCGGCGGACGCGACCGTCCAGCTGACGCTGAGCGCGTTCATCATCGGGCTCGCCATCGGCCAGCTGATCCTCGGACCGCTGTCCGACGCGATCGGCCGCCGCAAACCGCTCGTGGCCGGGCTCGTTCTCTACATGGTCGGCTCGCTCCTGTGCGCCTTCGCCCCGAGCGCCGAACTGCTCATCGCCGCCCGCGGCGTCCAGGCCTTCGGTGCCGCGGCGGGCATCGTGATCGCCAGGGCGACCGTGCGCGACTTCTACTCCGGCACCGCGATGACGAAGTTCTTCTCGCTGCTCATGCTGGTCAACGGGCTCGCCCCGATCCTGGCGCCGATCATCGGCGGCCAGATCCTGAACTGGACCTCGTGGCGAGGCGTGTTCGTCTGCCTGACCGTGTTCGGCGCGATCCTGCTCGCCGTCGTCTTCTTCCTGCTGCCGGAGCCCCTGCCCGAGGAACGCCGCACTCCGGCGCGCTTCGGCTCAGTGATGCGGAAGTACGCGAGCCTGTTCCGCGACCGTGGCTTCCTCGGCTACGCACTGGCTTCCGGACTCATGTTCGGCAGCCTGTTCGCCTACATCTCCGGATCGTCCTTCGCGCTGCAGGGCGTCTACGGGCTCAGCCCGCAGGCGTACAGCCTGGTGTTCGGGCTCAACGGCATCGGCATCGTGGCCGTCGGCCAGCTGAACGGGCGCATCGTCGGACGTTTCCCGGAGCGGACGCTGCTGACCGTCGGTCTCGTCATCGCGGCGGTGGCCGGGTTCGGCGTGCTGGCCGCGGCGGTGCTGGACCTGGGCCTGATCGGGCTGCTGATCCCGCTGTTCGTCCTGGTGTCGAGCATCGGCATGGTGGCGCCGAACGCGAGTTCGCTGGCCCTCGCCGACCAGGCGCGGTCCGCCGGTTCGGCGTCGGCGCTGCTGGGCGTGCTGCAGTTCGTCGTCGGCGGGCTGGCGACGCCGCTGGTCGGACTGGGCGGTGCCGGTACCGCGGTGCCGATGGGGATCACCATGGCGGCCTTCGGTGTCCTCGCCCTGCTGGCCTTCGGGACCATGACGCGGCCTTCGCGGTTCGTGGCGGCGCCACGGGCTATGGCGGTCCCGCGGGAGTCCTGACCCCGACCCGCGTGTCATGAAAGGGGCTTTCAAGACGTTTTTCGTCCTGAAAGCCCCTTTCATGACACTCCCGACACGGCTCGTCTCCGGTTTCACCCCAAAGTCGAGAGATCGGCCGTCCGCAGCTGCTCCGCGGTCACGGTCGCGCGCCCGTCGACCAGAGCCTTCAACGCGTCCCCGTCATCCCACTGGTTGACGTTCATCGCGGCGGTCACCTGACCGTCCCGCACCCAGAACGCCGTGAAGTCCCGCGCCGCGAGATCACCGCGCACCACCAACTGATCGGTGTCGGGATCGGCGAGGCCGCGGTACTCGCAGCCCAGGTCGTATTGATCCGAGAAGAAGTACGGGCTCTTCAGATACGGCTCGTTCTCGCCGAGCAGGTTCCCCGCGACGTGCTCGCCCTGCCACTTCGCGCATCCCCAGTGCTCGACGCGGACGCGTTTCCCGTAGCGGGGGTGGAAGTGCGCGGCGATGTCGCCGATCGCGTAGACGTCGGGCGCGGCGGTCCGCAAACCGGCGTCGGCGCAGACACCGCCGTCGTCGGACAGTTCCAGTCCGGCGGCGTGCGCGAGGTCGACCCGCGGCGCGGCGCCGACGGCCACCAGCACGACGTCCGCGGGGAGTTCGTCACCGTTCTGAAGGCGGACGCCGGTCACTCCGTCCGGACCGCCGGTGAACGCGGCGACCCCTTCACCCAGACGCCAGTTCACGCCGTGCTCGGTGTGGAGGTCCTTGAAGACGCCGGACACCTGCTCGCCCAGCACCGCGAGCAGCGGCGAACCGACCTGGTCGACCACGGTCACCTCGGCGCCGTGTTCCCTGGCGGCCGCCGCGGCCTCGGTGCCGATCCAGCCCGCCCCGACGATCACCACCCGTCCGGCGTCCTTGAACGCCGAACGCAACGCCAGCGCGTCATCGAGGGTGCGAAGGGTCCGCAGGCCGGGGAGATCGCCGCCGGGAACCGGGAGCGGGCGCGGCTGGGACCCGGTGGCGAGGACCAGCCTGTCGAACCGGTGCTCACCACCGACGTCGTCGAGCACGAGCCGCGCGCCGAGTTCGATCTTGGTCGCGGTCGCCCCGCTCCGGTGGGCGATGTCCTTCTCTTCGTAGAAACCCTCGTCGTGCACCCAATCGGGTTCATCGGTGGTGCCCAGCAAAAGGCCTTTGGACAACGGCGGTAATTCGTACGGGCGATGCGTGTCGCTCCCGAGCAGCAGGATTTCGCCCGCGTAGCCACGTTCTCGCAGCGCCCCGGCGGCCGTCGCTCCGGCCAGGCCGGCCCCGACGATGACGATCTTCCTGGGTTCGGACACAAAGACCTCCCAAGCAGGCTTTCCCTCGGACGCTACTCCGGTCCGCCCTCGTCCGGCCTAGCGAAACCGGAAGTCGATCACAGGACGCACGCTCGGTTAACCCATCAGTAGGAATGTCGGGCAACCCGCGTCACGGCCCCGAAATCACCTCGTCCCAGCCACGGACGAGAAAGGGAGATCATGGGATACGGGAGGATGAGGACGTTGGCACCCCGGGACGAATGGTCGGTCGGCTGCCGCGATCTGGCCGGCAGGCGCAGGGACGTGACGGTGTTCGTGAGCAGCGACAAGATCGTGCTCGTGGCCCCGCCCGGAGAAGCCGCCGTACTCGGGCCGCTGGACGTGGGGCGCCTGCGCGCCGCGCTCCGCGACGCCGTGGTCGCGGTGGCCGAACATCCGGATCACAGTGAATGACAACTACCGTTCCTACTTCTGAGTAGGTAGAGTCGGCTCCGTTCGGAAGGAGCCGGCCATGACCACCTACTTCGTGACGGGCGCGACGGGTTTTCTGGGCAAACGCCTGGTCGCGCGCCTACTACGGCGACCTGAGACCGTAGCCGTCCATGTTCTCGTGAGGGAGACCTCACGCGGGAAGCTCCCGAGCCACGAGAAGCTCGTTCCCGTCACCGGCGATCTGACCGACCCCTCGCTGGGCATCGATCCCGCCCGCCTGGGTCACCTCGACCACGTCGTGCACCTCGGCGCGATCTACGACCTCACCGCGGACGAAGCGGCCAACCGGGCGGCCAACGTCGACGGCACCCGCAACGTCCTGGAGTTCGCCGCCGCCGCGAAGGCCGGGCTCTTCCACCACGTCTCTTCGATCGCGGTCGCCGGGCAGTACGCGGGGCGCTTCACCGAGGCCGACTTCGACCTCGGCCAGTCCTTCGCGTCGCCGTATCACGCGACGAAGTTCGAGGCCGAGAAACTCGTGCGACGGCACGGGAAAACGCCGTACCGCGTGTACCGGCCGTCCGCCGTGGCCGGCGATTCGCGCACCGGCGAGATGGACAAGATCGACGGCCCGTACTACTTCCTTCCCGCGATCTCACGGCTCGCCACGCTGCCGCGCCGTCTCCCGCTGGCCGCACCGGATCTCGGCGCCACGAACATCGTGCCGGTCGATTACGTCGTCGAAGCGATCGAGCACCTCATGCACGTCGACGCGCCCGGCGGCAGCACGTACCACCTCGCGTCGCCGCGACCGCAGCCGCTGCACGAGGTCTACAACGCCTTCGCGCGAGCGGCGGGCGGCCCGAAGATCTCCGCCGTCCTCCCCGCCCGGCCGTCCGGAGCGCTGAAACGCGCCGGAGTCCGGCTGGCGAAGTCCGCGGCCGCCGGTTTCGACCGCGTCCCGGGCGGGCGTTCGGCCCGCGCGGCGGTTCTGGCGGAACTCGGCGTTCCGCTCGAAGTCCTGCCGCATCTGAGCCTGGAGGTCGACTTCGACACGAGCGTGACCACGGCGGCGCTCGAAGGCAGCGGGATTTCCTTGCCGCCGTTGAAGGAGTACGCCGGTCCGCTCTACCGGTACTGGCTCGCACACCTGGATCCCGATCGCGGACGCCGCCGTCCGGGGCCGGAGCCGCTCGACGGCCGCAAGGTGCTGATCACCGGTGCCTCTTCGGGGATCGGGCGCGCGTCCGCGCTGGCAGTCGCCGCGAAGGGGGCCGAAGTGATCCTCGTGGCCAGGCGGGCCGACGAACTCGAAGAGGTCCGCGAGCAGATCGTCGCGGCGGGCGGCAAGGCGTCGGCGTACCCGTGCGACCTCACCGACGGCGGCGCGGTCGACGCTCTGGTCAAGGACGTGCTCGCCGCGCACGGCGCCGTCGACATGCTGGTCAACAACGCGGGCCGCTCGATCCGGCGTTCGCTTTCGCTGTCCACCGAACGGTTCCACGACTTCGAGCGCACGATGGCGATCAACTACTTCGGTCCCGTGCGGCTGACGCTCGGCCTGCTGCCGTCGATGACCGCTCGCGGGTTCGGCCACGTCGTCAACGTGACCACCCAAGGGCTGCAGACCGACACGCCGCGGTTTTCCGCTTACCTGGCCTCGAAGGCCGCGCTGGAGGAGTTCGGGCTGACCGCCGGCCGGGAAACCCTTTCCGACGGCGTCACCTTCACCTCGGTCCGGATGCCGCTGGTGCGGACCGACATGATCACCCCCACCGGGTCCTACCGCGGCATGCCGTCGAGTTCTCCCGAACGCGCCGCCGCTCTCGTGGTGAAGGCACTGGAGAAACGACCGGAGATCCTGAACCTGCCCGAAGGCACGGCGGCCGAGTTGGTGACGCTCGTCGCACCCAGGACGACGCGATTCTTCGCCCACCTCGTCTACCGCGCGATGCCGGAGTCCGCGCCGGAATCCCGTGGCCTGCCCCGGAAGGCCCCGCTCGCCTCTGTGGCGGGCGCGGTCACCAGACTGGTCTGGCGCCGTCGTCCCTGACGTCCTCACCGCCGGGCTCGATCGGGGGACGCCCCCGGCCGCTACCATCGGTTTCCGATACGCCGGGGTCGGCGGGCACGGGCCGAGGCAGTGACGAGCGGGAGGGGCAGTGTGGACGTCGCCAGTCCCCCGCTGTCGACCGGACCGGACACCGCGGTGGTACGTCCGTCCAGGACAGTGCTGCGGATTTCCCTGCACGTGGCCTGGGTCCTCGTGCTCGCCGTCGTCACCGAACTCCGGGTGGGGCGCTTCGGTTTCCACCCGTCGGACCAGGGTTTCATCCTCGCCCAGGCGTGGCGGGTGCTGCACGGCGAGGTCCCGCACTCCGACATCATCTCCGCGCGGCCGCTGGGTTCGGCGTACCTGCACATCGTCGATTTCGTCCTGCCGGGGCCGCTGTTCTTCGTCTCGAGCGTGCTCAGCATGCTGGAGATCATCCTGGCGACCATCGCGTTCGCCGTCCTGGTCACCCGTCGCCGCGTCCGCGACTGGGGACCGGGACTCACCGGGCTGACGGCGGCCGCGTCGCTGCTGAACCTCAACGCGTTCCCGCTGATGGCGTGGCACACGATCGACGGGATCTTCCTGACCGCCTGCGGTGCCTGGGCACTGGATTCCGGGTTGCGCAACGGGAAGACGTGGCCGCGGCGGCTCGGCCTCGTCCTGCTGGGCACCGCGGTGTTCGTCAAGCAGAGTTTCGCGCCGGTGCCGCTGATCGCGCTGCTCTGGTTGCTGCTGCACCCCTCGCTGCGCGAGGGCGCGTTCCGCACCGGCCGCTGGTGGGCGCGGCTGGCCTGGGATCTGCCGGCGCTCGGCGCCTTTTTGGTCTTGTACATCGGAATCGTCACCCTCGACGGCGGGCTCGGGGCGATGGCCGAGCAGCTCACCGGCGGTGTCCCCGCGTACGGCGAACGGCTTCTCGGGCTGTGGCTGGGGAATCCCGAGAGCCTCCTGCTGCCACCGGTGCGGGGCTTGACCTTCTTCGCGATCGCGGGCGTGCTTCTCGCCCTGCTCGGGATCTTCCGCGACCGCGCCGGATTCATCGGCGCGGTCGTCGCGCGGCTGCTGGTACTGGCCGGGGTGGCGGTGGTGGTCGGCACCGTCGTCGATGGACACTTCACCGGCGCCTCGCGCTGGGCGGACGTCCTCTGGTGGATCCTCGGTGTCGCGCTGCTGGTGAACTGGGCGGCGACGCGCCGGTTCCCGCGCATGGGCGCGCTGGTCTTCGCGACCGGCTTCATGACCAGCCTGTCCTGGGGGAACGACACCCCGACGCTGTTCACCGGAACACTGGCGCTGACGGCGATCCTGCTGCTTTCGGACGCGCTGCCGCCGCTGCCCGCGCCGTCCCGGCGGCTCGGACTGGCGGGTGCCACGGCGATGGGCCTGGTCGCGGTGCTGGCGTCGGGCTGGGCCGTGATCGCGCACCACGACGAGGCCGCGTACCTCGACATGGCGCACGAGAAGCTGACCGGCGACCTCGGCACGGTGACGCCGTCGATGCGCGGGATCCGGACGAACCCGGGCACTTTCACCTACGTGTCCCAGATCCAGGACTGCGTCACGCGGTTCCCGGCGGGGCGCACGGCGGTGCTGCCCGACAACCCGTTCGCCTATCCCGCCTTCGGCCTGCGCAACCCGTTCCCGCTGGAATGGCCGCTGCCGCTGGAGATCGTCGCCGACGCTCCACAACGGATGCTCGCGACCGCCGACGAACTCAACCGCGACGGCGACTACCTGGTGCTGTTCCAGACCGTGGACATGCCGACGCTGACCCGGGGCGGGCCGGTGCCCGCCGAGGTCGCGGCGGACGCGCCGATCTTCGACTACCTGGGGATGGAGAACGCGCTGCGGTCGCGGCTCACCGGGCAGACCGTCACCTGTGGCAGCTTCATCGGCAAGTGGGCGCCCCGCCCCTGACCTCCCGCGTTTCGTCCTCTAGTTGCGGTCCTTGCGTGTGCAACTACAGCAACTAGAGGACGAAACGCGGCGGGAGTCAGTCGACGCCGGCGTCTTCGGGGCGGCCGGCGGCGAGTCCGGCGAGGACGTCCAAAGCGGCCTCGAGTGTCTCCAGCGGAGGCGAGGACACCGCGAGCCGGACCGCGTTCGGGGCGTGCCCGGGGACGACGGCGAACGCGGCCGCCGGGGTGACCGCGATCCCGCGTCGCGCCGCCGCGGCGACGAAGGTCTCGGCACGCCAGTGCTCGGGGAGCTCCCACCAGCAGTGATACGCCTGCGGATCCGCGCGCAGCGTGAACCCGGCCAGCCGGTCCGCCGTCACCCGCTGGCGTTCCGCGGCGTCCAAGCGTTTGGCCCGTTCGACGGTTTCCAGGGTGCCACCGGTGATCCACCGGGTGGCGGCTTCGAGCGCGAACCGCGGCGCGACCCAGCCGCCCGAGCGCACCGCCGCGGCCAGCCGCTCCGTCCATTCCCGTGGCACGGCGAGGAAACCGGTGGTCAGCCCGGGGGCGAGCCGTTTGGACATACTGTCGGCGAACACCGTGCGTTCCGGCGCGTAGGCCGCGAACGGGCGGACGTCGGGCCGGAGGAAGGTGTAGATCCCGTCCTCGATCACCGGGATGTCCATCCGGCGCACGGTTTCCGCCAGCTCGACGCGCCGTTGTTCGTCCATTGTGGACCCGAGCGGGTTGTGCAGCGTCGGCTGGACGTAGAGCGCGCGGACGGGCGCGGCGGCGTGCGCGGCCATGAGCGCCTCGGGTACGAGACCCTGGTCGTCGGTCTCGACGGGCACCACCTGGACGCCGAGCCGTCCGGCGAGCGCCTTGACCACGGGATAGGTGATGGCCTCGACGGCGAGCCGTTCCCCCATCGGCACAAAGGCGGCGATGGCGGCCGCGATGGCCTCGCGGCCACTTCCGGCGAAGAGGACTTCCGGCGTCCAGCCTTCTTTCGCGAGCAACCCGGTGACGGCGTCACGCGCCTGCTTCGAGCCGGTGACGCTGCCCGGCCTCAGCGCCGCTGTCAGGACGTCGTCCCGCAGGAGTGGTTCCAGCGCCTTCCCGACCAGCGCGGATTGCTCCGGGAGGACGGCGAAGTTGAGTTCGAGGTCGACCGTCGCGCCGCCCGGTTCGGCGAGCGCGGTCTCCAGCGGCGGCCTCCCGGCGCGGACGAACGTGCCGCGGCCGACCTCGCCGACCACGACCCCCCTCCGCACGAGTTCGCCGTAGACCCTGGCGGCGGTCGAGTTGGCGATTCCCCGCTCACGGGCGAACCTCCGCTGCGGCGGAAGCCTGTCGCCAGGGCGGAGCCTGCCCGCTTCGACGTCGGCGGAGATCTCGTCCGCGACTATCCGGTAGTCCTCCATGCCTCACCCTCGATCGCACCGAGCCCGCTCGCTGAATTGCACTGCGGAATGCACTGGGGATGATGCCATCGAAGAGGGATGTGAGCCGACTGCGACCTACGGAACACCACGACGGCGGACTCCTAGGTTAGCCTAACCTGCGTGGAGACCGTGGAAACCCTCACCGAGCAGAGCACGACGTCCCGCCTGCACGCGGACGCGCTGACGCTCGCCTATGACGGCAGGACCGTGGCCGAAGACCTCGGGGTGGTCATCCCCGACCGGTCGTTCACCGTCATCGTCGGCCCGAACGCCTGTGGCAAGACGACCCTGCTGCGCGCGCTCGCGCGCATGCTCAAACCCCGCCAGGGGTCGGTGTTCCTCGACGGACAGGTGATCAGTTCCTTCCCCGCCAAGGAAGTCGCGCGGCGGCTCGGCCTGCTGCCGCAGAGTTCGATCGCGCCCGACGGCATCACCGTCGCCGACCTCGTCGCGCGCGGCCGGTACCCGCACCAGCGTCTGCTGCGCCAGTGGTCCCGTGAGGACGCCACCGTGGTCGCGGAGTCCATGCGCGCCACCGGGGTCGACGACCTCGCCGAGCGGCTGGTCGACGAACTGTCCGGCGGCCAGCGCCAGCGCGTGTGGATGGCGATGGCGCTCGCGCAGGAGACCGATCTCCTGCTGCTCGACGAGCCGACGACTTATCTCGACATCGCGCACCAGATGGACATTCTCGACCTGTGCGCGCAGCTGCACCAGGAACAGGGCCGGACGCTGGTCGCCGTGCTGCACGACCTCAACCACGCGGCCCGCTACGCGACGCACATGATCGCGATGCGGGACGGTGAGGTCTTGGCGACCGGAGCGCCCGAGGACGTCGTGACCGCCGAGAACGTCGAGAAGATCTTCGAGTTGCCGTGCCGGGTCATGCCCTGCCCCGAAACCGGGACCCCGCTGGTGATCCCGAAGGCGGGCCGCCGCGCCGCTTGAGATGCGTCCCGATGGCTGCCCCGATGGACGCATCGCGGGCCGGATCGCGACACTAGGTTGGACTGGGGAGGTTCAATGACTCAGGAAATCTGGTCCAAAGTAGACGAGTACCTCATCGAGGCGCTCGTCCCGTCCGATCCGGCCCTCGAAGCGGCCCTAGCCGCCTCTGACGAGGCCGGGATGCCGGCCATCGCCGTGGCCCCGAACCAGGGCAAGCTGCTCCACCTGCTGGCCAGGATGATCGGTGCCCGCTCGATCCTCGAGATCGGCACGCTCGGCGGCTACAGCACCATCTGGCTCGCCCGCGCCCTGCCGGCGGACGGACGTCTCGTGACGCTCGAGTTCTACCCGAAATTCGCCGACGTCGCGCGCAAGAACCTCGACGCCGCCGGTGTGGGCGAGCTCGTCGACATCCGGCTCGGGGAGGCGCTGGATCTGCTGCCCGGCGTCGAGGGACCGATCGACCTGACGTTCATCGACGCGGACAGGGTCAACAACCCGGCCTACTTCGAGGCGGCGCTGCGGCTGACCAGGCCGGGCGGGGTGATCGTGGTCGACAACGTCGTCCGCGCCGGGGCGGTGGCCGACGCGTCGAGCACCGCCGACGAGATCGTGGGACTCCGGCGGATGCACGAACTGATCGCCGCCGAACCGCGGGTCGACGCGACAGCGCTGCAGACCGTCGGCAAGAAGGGGTACGACGGGCTGACCGTCATCCTGGTGACGTCCTGAGCCCGCGGTCCGGATGGTCGTGAGTGGCAATGCGGGTTCTAACCCGGAACGCCACTCACGACCACCTCTCGCTAACGCGGGCGGGCCGGCGCGGTGGTCCCGGCGGGTACGGGCCACCGCACCGGCATCCCCTGGTGGACGCCGGTCATGAAGCGCTGCCAGATGTCGCCGGGGATCGTCTTGCCGGTCAGCTTCTCCCCGGCCGCGTCGCGCATCCGGCGCGGCTCGTCGGAGCCGACCCAGACCGCCGTCGCGAGCTGCGGCGTGTACCCGGCCGCCCAGCCGGCGGCGTTGTCGTCGGTCTCGTTGTACTGGAGGTCGCCGGTCTTCAACGCCACCGGACGGTCCTTCAAACCGGTGGCGAGCACCTGACTGACCGTGCCGGCGATCCGGCGGCTCAAGGCCTCGTCGTCCTTGAACGCGGGCGCCTTGTCGGATGGCCGTTCCCAGACGATCTCGCCGTTTTCGTCCCGGATCTTCGACACCAGATGCGGAGTGGCGCGCATGCCGTCGGCGGCGAAGGTCGCGTAGGCCCCGGCCATGTCGCTCGCCCGCAACGGATACCGGCCGACCGCGATTCCCGGGCCGATCAGGAACCCGTCCTTCTCGCGCAGGGTCACCTCGCCGTCGACGGCTTCGGGGATCCCCGCCGCACGGGCACCGTCGCGGACCGCTTCCGCGCCGAGTTTCTTCGCCAGCTCGACGAACGGTCCCCGAGCGCCCCGCGCGATCGCCTCGCGCAGCGTGCACTTCCCGCCCTCGCCGCAGTGGTCCTGGAACTTGAAGGTCTCGCCGAGGAAGTCGACCTGCCCTGGCGACTTCAGCGGGGCGTCGACGTCGACTCCTCGCTCGATGCCGGCGGCGAGGGTGAACGGCTGGAAGGCCGAGCCGGTGCCGTACGGGGTTCCGGCGTAGTCGTGCACGCTCCAGCCGCCGCCGTTGTAGGCGCGGATGGCGCCGGTCCCGGGTTCGACGGCGACCAGCGAGGCCCGGAAGTGCTCCGGCTGGCCCTGTAGCCGCTCCTTGAGCACCTTCTCGGCTTCAGCCTGGGCGCGCGGGTCGATGGTCGTCTCGACCTTCATCGCGCCGCCGCGGAGACGGTCCAGTGGGTAGCCGATCTGCTCCAGCTCGGCGAGAACCCGCTGCTTGAGGTGGTACTTCTCGAAGGTGACGCGACCGGCGCGGGTCTCCGACGGCGCCTGGATCGCGTCCTCCGGATAGGTCATCGAGACCGCTTCGGCCTGACCGAGATAGCCCCGCGTGACCAGCTTGTTCACCACGTAGGACCAGCGCTTCATGGCGTGCTGGTGGGTGGAGGCGTACGGGTCGTGCACCGACGGCGACTGGATCATCCCGGCGAGGAAGGCCGCCTCGCTCCAGGTGATCGAGTCGTCGAGCTTGCGACCGAAGTAGGCGTTCATCGCCGAGGCCGGGCCGTAGGTGCCTCGGCCGAAGGAGATGATGTTGACGTAGCTCTCGAAGATCTCTTTCTTGGTCTGCTGCTGGGTGATCTTCGTGGCGAGAACCAGTTCCGAGAACTTGCGGGTGAGGGTGGCGTCCTCGTTGCCGGTGGACTTCTTGATGTACTGCTGGGTGATCCCCGAGCCGCCGCCGACGCCGGTCACCAGCGCGCGGCCGAGGCCGGTGAGGTCGAAGCCCTCGTTGTCCCAGAAGGTCGGGTCCTCGGTCGCGACGATCGCGTCGCGCAGCTTCGCGGGGATGGCGTTGTAGGGCACGAACAGGCGGTCGCCGCCGGGCGGGATCACCTTGAGCAGCTCGGATCCGTCCGTGTTCTGCAGGACGACGGTCTTGTCGAGGTCGGCGAGCACCTCCTCCGGGCTGCGGACGTCGAGCAGGACGTACGCGATCCCGAACGCGGCCACCGGGATGCCGATCAGGAGGCCGAGCGACCAGGCGGCGATCCGGCGCCACCTGCGTTTCTTCCCTTTCGGCTCCGGGGTGGCCGTGGTTTCCGACTCGGGTGCGGTTTCGTCATCCGGGTTTTCCACGCCAGGTAAGACGCCCGAACGAGTGAAAAGGTTGTGGGAAAATCACCTATTCGTGTCCTGGGCCCTCTCCGCGTTTCGTCCTCTAATTGCGGTACTTGCGTGTGCAACTACCGCAACTAGAGGACGAAACGCGGGCGGAGGGGGTCAGGCGAGGAAGGCGCGAAGCAGCGAAGCGGTGCCTTCGACGTGCTCGGTCATCGCCCGGCGGGCGGCCTCGGAGTCGCCCGCGAGGATCGCGTCGACGATGGCCTCGTGCTGGGCGTTGGAGTGCTCCAGGTTCGGTTCGAGCAGCGGGATCATGTCGAGCAGCTGGTTGACCCGCATCCGCGCGTCGGCCATCGCCGTGGTCAGCGAGCCGGACGCGGTGACCTCGGCGATCGCCAGGTGCAGCCGCGAATCCTTGCGCCGGTAGTCGCCGACGTCGGCCGCTGCGGCCTCGGCGAGCGTACTGGTCAGGTGCTGCCGGTCGGCCGGGCTGAGCGAGCGCGACGCCGCCATCTCGGCCGCGCCGGTCTCCAGGACGTGCCGGAGGCCGAGCGCGTCCTCCAGGGTGGCGTTGTCGACCTTCCGCCCGTCGGCGGCGGGCGGATCGGGCAGGACGTCGTTGACGAACGTGCCGCCGTAGCGACCGCGCCGCGATTCGACATAGCCGGCGTCGGCCAGCGCGCGGATCGCTTCCCGCAGGGTCACCCGGCTGACGCCGAGCCGCTCGGCGAGCTCGCGCTCCGAAGGCAGCCGTTCTCCCGCGCCGACCACGCCCAGCCGGATCGCCTGGAGCAGCCTTTCGACGGTCTCCTCGAAGGCGTTGCCCGCGCGCACCGGGCGGAACAGCGCGTCACCCGCGTTCGCGACCGTGCTCGACTCCACCCTTCGAGTTTAGGCCGCCCGCAAGTCGTCCTCTTGTCGCGGTACTTGCACACGCATGTACCGCGACAAGAGGACGAAACGCGGGGGTGTCAGCACTCGATGACGTTGACGGCCAGGCCGCCGCGCGAGGTCTCCTTGTACTTCACGCTCATGTCGGCGCCGGTCTCGCGCATGGTCTTGATCGCCTTGTCCAGCGTCACGATGTGCGAGCCGTCGCCGCGCATCGCCATCCGCGCGGCGTGGATCGCCTTGGACGCGCCGACGGCGTTGCGCTCGATGCACGGGATCTGCACCAGCCCGCCGACCGGGTCGCAGGTCAGCCCCAGGTGGTGCTCGACGCCGATCTCGGCGGCGTTCTCCACCTGCGCGGGCGAGCCGCCGAGGACCTCGGTGAGCCCGGCCGCCGCCATCGCGCTGGCCGAACCGACCTCGCCCTGACAACCGACCTCGGCACCCGAGATCGAGCCCGTCTGCTTGAGGATCGAGCCGATCGCGCCCGCGGTGAGCATGAACGTCACGATGCCGTCGTCCGACGAACCCCGGATGAACCGCTGGTAGTAGTGCAGCACCGCGGGGATGATCCCGGCGGCGCCGTTGGTCGGCGCGGTGACGACGCGGCCACCCGCGGCGTTCTCCTCGTTGACCGCCAGCGCGTACAGGCTCACCCAGTCCATGGCGTACAGCGGATCGCCGACACCGTCTTCGGCGAGCAGCTTCTCGTGCAACGCCTTGGCCCGGCGAGGCACCTTAAGACCGCCAGGCAGGACGCCTTCGTGCTCGCAGCCGTTGTGCACGCACTCCACCATGACCTGCCAGATCTCCAGCAGGCCCTCGCGGACCTCCTCGCGCGTACGCCAGGAGAGTTCGTTGCGCAGCATGATCTCGCTGACCGGCAGCCCGGTGTCTTCGCAGTGCTTCAGCAGATCCGCGCCGGTGCGGAACGGGAACTCCAGCCGCGTCGAGTCCTCGACGACGACAGTGTCGGTCTCGTAGGACTCGTCGCGGACGAAGCCACCGCCGACGGAGTAGTAGGTGCGCTCGCGCAGCACCTTCCCGTCGGCGTCGAACGCGCGGAAGATCATCCCGTTCGGGTGCGCGGGCAACGACTTCCGCCGGTGCATGGTCAGGTCGGTGTCCTCGGTGAACACGATCTCGTGTTCACCGCGCAACTTCAGCAGGCACGCTTCCCGGATCTCGGCGACCTTGCCGGGCACCGAGTCGGTGTCGATCTCCTCCGGACGCTCCCCGGACAGCCCGAGCAGCACGGCCTTGTCGCTGCCGTGCCCGAACCCGGTCGCGCCCAGCGAACCGAACAGCTCGGATTGGACCCGGGTCGTGGCGGGCAGGTCGCCGTCTTCGGCGAGGCCGTCCACAAAGGTCAGTGCGGCACGCATCGGACCCACCGTATGGGAGCTGGAGGGGCCGATCCCGATCGAAAACAGGTCGAAGACGCTGATCGCCATTGATCTGCCCTCCTTCCTATCTGGCCAGCAGTGAGCTGGCTTCTTGGGCCGCGGGCCCTTCGGCGGCGAGGTGGGCCAAGTTCTCCGACAGCGCTTCGCCGCGGTGGGCCTTCGTCTGCGCGAAAAGACGCCCGGCCCGATAAGACGAGCGTACGAGCGGCCCGGCCATCACGCCGGCGAAGCCCATCGCTTCGGCTGCCTTCGAATGCTCGACGAACTCTTCGGGCTTGACCCAGCGGTCCACCGGATGGTGCCTCGGCGAAGGACGCAGGTACTGGGTGATCGTCAGGATTTCGCAGCCCGCGTCGACCAGGTCCTTCATCGCCGGAGCCACCTCCTCCGGAGTCTCGCCCATGCCCAGGATCAGGTTCGACTTCGTCACCAGACCGGCCTCACGGGCCCGCGTGATGACTTCCAGCGACCGCGCGTAGCGGAAGCCGGGGCGGATCCGCTTGAAGATCCGCGGCACCGTCTCGACGTTGTGCGCCAACACCTCCGGCCGCGAACCGAACACCTCGGCCAGCTGATCCGGATCCGCGTTGAAGTCCGGGATCAGCAGCTCGACACCGGTGCCGGGGTTCAGCGCGTGGATCTGACGCACGGTCTCCGCGTACAACCACGCGCCGCCGTCTTCCAGATCGTCCCGCGCCACACCGGTCACCGTCGAGTAGCGCAGGCCCATCGCCTGCACCGACTCCGCCACCTTGCGCGGCTCGGTCGTGTCCAGCGCCTCCGGCTTCCCGGTGTCGATCTGGCAGAAGTCACAACGCCGCGTGCACTGGTCCCCGCCGATCAGGAAGGTGGCCTCACGGTCTTCCCAGCACTCGTAGATGTTGGGGCAACCGGCCTCCTCACACACGGTGTGGAGGCCTTCACGCTTGACCAGGCCCTTGAGCTCGGTGAACTCGGGGCCCATCCGCGCGCGGGTCTTGATCCACGGCGGCTTCTTCTCGATCGGCGTCTGCGCGTTGCGGA
The DNA here is from genome assembly GCF_055580625.1 of Amycolatopsis sp. NPDC031561. Taxonomy (NCBI): domain Bacteria; kingdom Bacillati; phylum Actinomycetota; class Actinomycetes; order Pseudonocardiales; family Pseudonocardiaceae; genus Amycolatopsis; species Amycolatopsis sp. NPDC031561. The sequence goes on from NZ_JBVILA010000003.1 coordinate 305,313, forward strand.
CTTCGAGCCGGAGGAGCTTGCGACCTTCGGGTACAGCGCTCATCGGTTGAGGTCCGCGTACAACGGGTGCTTCTTCGCCAGCAGTTCGACCCGGGCGGACAGCGACTGGCGCAGGGCCTCGTCGAAGTCCGGGCGCAGCGCCTCGGCGATGATGTCGCCGACCTCGGCGAAGTCCTCGGCGCCGAAGCCGCGGGTCGCCAGCGCGGGCGTGCCGATGCGCAGGCCCGAGGTGATCATCGGCGGGCGCGGGTCGAACGGGACGGCGTTGCGGTTGACCGTGATACCGACCGAGTGCAGCCGGTCTTCGGCCTGCTGACCGTCCAAAGTGGAGTTGACCAGATCGACGAGCACCAGGTGCACGTCGGTGCCGCCGGTCAGCACGCGGACACCCGCTTCGGCGCAGTCCGTGCGCGAAAGGCGGTCGGCCAGGATCTTCGCGCCTTCGAGGACGCGCTGCTGACGCTCGCGGAACTCCTCGCTCGCGGCGACCTTCAGCGCGACGGCCTTGGCGGCGATGACGTGCTCCAGCGGACCGCCCTGCTGGCCGGGGAACACCGCCGAGTTGATCTTCTTGGCGAGTTCCTGACGGCACAGGATGATGCCGCCGCGCGGGCCGCCGAGGGTCTTGTGCGTGGTCGTGGTGACGATGTCGGCGTAGGGCACCGGGCTCGGGTGCAGCCCGGCCGCGACGAGACCGGCGAAGTGCGCCATGTCGACCATGACCTTCGCGCCGACCTCGTCGGCGATGCGGCGGAACTCGGCGAAGTCGAGCTGACGCGGGTACGCCGACCAGCCGGCGATGATCAGCTTCGGCTTGTGCTCCTTGGCGAGACGCTCGATCTCCTCGACGTCGACGATCCCGGTCTCTTTGTCGACGTGGTAGGCGACGACGTTGTAGAGCTTGCCGGAAAAGTTGATCTTCATCCCGTGGGTCAGGTGACCGCCGTGGGCGAGGTCGAGACCGAGGATGGTGTCGCCGGGGTTGAGCACGGCGACCATGGCGGCGGCGTTGGCCTGCGCGCCCGAGTGCGGCTGGACGTTGGCGTGCTCGGCGCCGAAGAGGGCCTTCGCGCGGTCGATCGCCAGCTGCTCGATGACGTCGACGTGCTCACAACCGCCGTAGTAGCGGCGGCCGGGGTAGCCCTCGGCGTACTTGTTGGTCAGCACGGAACCCTGCGCCTCGAGCACGCCCACCGGGGCGAAGTTCTCCGACGCGATCATTTCCAGGGTCGACTGCTGCCGGTCGAGTTCGGCGGCGACGGCCACGGCGACCTCGGGGTCCACCTCGGACAGGCTCGCGTTGAACACGGAAGCGTTGGTCATGGATCAGCTCTCCTGGGTGAGCACGGCGTAGGCCTGGGCGTCGAGCAGGGCGGGCACGTCGCCGGACAGACGCACCTTCAGGAGCCACCCTTCGGCGTACGGGTCCGAGTTGATCAGCTCGGGGGTGTCCGTTGTGGCCTCGTTCACCTCGACGACCTCGCCGTCCACGGGCGCGTACAGCTCGCTGACCGACTTGGTCGACTCGACCTCGCCGAACACCTCGCCCGCGGTGACGGTGTCGCCGACCGAGGGAAGCTGGACGAACACGATGTCACCGAGCGACTCGGCGGCGAAGGCGGTGATGCCCACGGTGGCGACGCCGTCGACGACGTTCAGCCACTCGTGTTCCTTCGTGTACTTCAGGTCCTGGGGGATGCTCATGATCGGAAAAGGGCCTTTCAGGCGCGGGAGTAGAAGGGCAGGGCGACGACCTCGACGGGCTCGATACGGCCCCGGATGTCGACGGAAAGCTCGGTGCCGGGCTCGGAGTGCTCCCGGTCCACGTAGGCCATGGCGATCGGGTAGCCCAGGGTCGGCGACAGGGCGCCGCTGGTGACCTCGCCGATCTCGGTCTCGCCCGCCAGGACGGAGTAGCCGTGACGCGGCGCGCGGCGGCCGGAACCCTTGAGGCCGACGCGAACCCGGGGAACGTCCTTCTTGGACAGCTCCTCCAGCGCGGCCTTGCCGACGAAGTCGCCCGGCTTCTCGAACTTGACGACGCGGCCGAGGCCGGCCTCGAACGGGCTCAGCTGGAGGCTGAGTTCGTTGCCGTACAACGGCATTCCGGCTTCGAGACGCAGCGTGTCGCGGCAGGCGAGACCGGCCGGGAGCAGACCGTGCGGCTCGCCCGCCTCGGTGAGGATGCGCCAGACGGCGGGAGCCTCACCGGCCGGGACGTACAGCTCGAAGCCGTCTTCGCCGGTGTACCCGGTGCGGGCGAGCAGGACGTCGTGGCCCTTCACGACGGCCGGGACGCTCGCGTAGTACTTGAGCGCGCCGAGGTCGGCGTCGGTGACCGCGCCGAGGATCTCGACGGCCTTGGGGCCCTGGACGGCGATCAGCGCGACGTCTTCGGACTTGTCGTCGACGACGGCGTCGAAGCCGGAAACCCGCGCGGCCAGCGCCTCCGCGACCACGGCGGCGTTGCCCGCGTTGGCCACGACCAGGAACTTCTCGTCTTCGAGGCGGTAGACGACCAGGTCGTCGAGCACGCCGCCGGTCTCGTCGCAGATCATCGTGTAGCGCGCCCGGCCCGGCTTGACGCCGGACAGGTTGCCGACCAGCGCGAAGTCGAGGACGTCGGCGGCCTGCGGGCCGGTCACCTCGATCTCGGCCATGTGGGACAGGTCGAACAGGCCCGCGGTCTCGCGGACCGCCTTGTGCTCCGCCAGCTCGCTGCTGTAGCGGATCGGCATCGACCAGCCCGCGAAGTCGGTGAACAGCGCACCCAGTCCTTTGTGGACTCCGTGCAGGGACGTCTCTTTCGACATCAAGTGCCTCAGTTCTCGTAGGCGTTGAGCGGCGGGCAGGAGCAGACGAGGTTACGGTCCCCGCGCGCACCGTCGATGCGGCGCACCGGGGGCCAGTACTTGGCCTTGCGGTTCACTCCGGCGGGGTACACCGCCAGTTCGCGGTCGTAGGGCAGGTCCCAGTCGCCGACCAGGGTCTCGGCGGTGTGCGGGGCGTTGCGCAGCGGGCTGTTGTCCGCGGCCCACCGGCCCTGGGCGACGGCGTCGATCTCGCCGCGGATGGCGATCATCGCCTCGATGAAGCGATCGATCTCGCCGAGGTCCTCGGATTCGGTCGGCTCGACCATCAGCGTGCCCGCGACCGGGAACGACATGGTCGGTGCGTGGAAGCCGTAGTCGATCAGGCGCTTCGCGACGTCGTCGACGCTGACACCGGTCTCCTTGGTGAGGCCGCGCAGGTCGAGGATGCACTCGTGGGCGACCAGGTCGTCCTGGCCGGTGTAGAGCACCGGGTAGTGCTGGTTCAGGCGCTTGGCCACGTAGTTCGCGGCGAGGACGGCGACCTGCGTCGCGGCGGTGAGCCCGCCCGCGCCCATCATGCGGACGTACGCCCACGAGATCGGCAGGATCGACGCCGAGCCGTACGGGGCGGCGCTGATCGGGCCGACGCCGGTCGAGGGACCGGCCTTCTCCAGCAGCGGGTGGTTCGGCAGGTACGGCGCGAGGTGCGCGCGCACCGCGACCGGGCCGACGCCGGGGCCGCCGCCACCGTGCGGGATGCAGAAGGTCTTGTGCAGGTTCAGGTGCGAGACGTCGCCGCCGAACTCGCCCGGCTTCGCCAGGCCCAGCAGGGCGTTGAGGTTCGCGCCGTCGACGTAGACCTGGCCGCCCGCGTCGTGGACGATCTTGGCCAGCTCGTCGATGCCGTTCTCGTACACACCGTGCGTGGACGGGTACGTGACCATGATCGCGGACAGCGTTTCGCGGTTGGCCTCGACCTTGGCGCGCAGGTCTTCGAGGTCGACGTTGCCCTCGTCGGTGCACTTGACCACGACGACGCGCATGCCTGCCATCACCGCGGACGCGGCGTTCGTGCCGTGGGCGGACGACGGGATCAGGCAGACCTCGCGCTCGGCCTGGCCGTTCGCGTGGTGGTACGCGCGGATCGCGAGCAGACCGGCGAGCTCGCCCTGGCTGCCCGCGTTCGGCTGCAGCGACACCTTGTCGTAGCCGGTGACCTCGGCGAGCCAGGTCGACAGCTGCTCGACCAGCACGTGGTAACCCTCGGCCTGGTCGGCGGGGGCGAACGGGTGGATGCCCGCGAACTCGCGCCAGCTGATCGGCTCCATCTCGGTGGTGGCGTTGAGCTTCATCGTGCAGGAGCCGAGCGGGATCATGCCGCGGTCGAGCGCGTAGTCCAGATCGGACAGGCTGCGCAGGTAACGCAGCATCGCGGTCTCGGAGCGGTGCGAGTGGAAGACCTCGTGGGTGAGGTACTCGCTCTCGCGGCCGAGTCCGGTGGGCAGCGCGCGGGCGTCGGCGGCGGTCGTGTCGACACCGAAGGCGTTGAGCACCTTGGCGATGATCGCGGGCGTGGTGACCTCGTCGACGGCGATGCGGACGTGGTCGGCGTCGACCGGGCCGAGGTTGATCCCGTTCTCGCGCGCGACGGCGACGACCGCTTCGGCCTGGCCGGGCATGCGGGCGAGGACGGTGTCGAAGAAGCCCTCGTGGACGACCTCGACGCCACCGGCGCGCAGCGCTCCGGCCAGCCCGGCGGCGAGCTCGTGGACGCGGGTCGCGATGCGCCTGAGGCCGTCCGGACCGTGGTAGACCGCGTACATCGCGGCGAGCACGGCGGGCAGGACCTGGGCGGTGCAGATGTTGGAAGTGGCCTTCTCGCGGCGGATGTGCTGCTCACGGGTCTGCAGCGCGAGGCGGTACGCGGGGTTGCCGTCGGCGTCGACCGAGACTCCGACCAGGCGGCCCGGCAGCGAGCGCTCGAGCCCGGTGCGGACGGCCATGAACCCGGCGTGCGGGCCGCCGTAGCCGAGCGGGACACCGAAACGCTGGGTGGATCCGGCGGCGATGTCGGCGCCGAACTCACCCGGCGCGGTGACCAGCGTGAGGGCGAGCAGGTCGGCGGCGACGGTGTACAGCGCGCCGGCGGCCTTCGCGGTCTCGGAGATGGCGGAGTAGAAGCCCGCGCCGCGCAGCACGCCGGAAGCACCCGGGTACTGCACGACGACGCCGAAGAACTCCTCCGGCAGGCCGGTGAGCAGGTCGCGGACCTCGACCTCGACGCCCATGGCCTCGGCGCGGGTGCGGACGACGGCGATGGTCTGCGGCAGGCACTCGGCGTCGAGGACGACCTTGTTGGACTTCGCCTTCGACGCGCGGCGCATCAGCATGACGGCCTCGGCGACGGCGGTGGACTCGTCGAGCAGGGAGGCGTTCGCGGTGGCGAGACCGGCCAGCTCGGAGACCATGGTCTGGAAGTTGAGGAGGGCTTCGAGACGGCCCTGCGAGATCTCCGGCTGGTAGGGCGTGTACGCCGTGTACCAGGCCGGGTTCTCCAGCACGTTGCGGCGGATGACCGCCGGGGTGACCGTGTCGTGGAAGCCGAGGCCGATCATCTGCGTCATCGGCTTGTTGAGCGCGGCGAGCGCGCGAAGTTCGGCGATGGCGTCCTCTTCGGACGCGGCGGGGGGAAGCTCGAGGTCACGGGTGACCCGGATCGCGGACGGCACCGCGGCCTGTACCAGGGCATCGAGGCTGCCGTAGCCGACCTCGGCGAGCATCTTGGCCTGCTCGGACTCCGAGGGGCCGATGTGCCGGTCGTCGAAGGACGTACTGGTCAAGGGAGCTCCTTCAATCAGGCGCCGGATAGACCGGTGCGCTGGGAACTCCCCCTCTGTCATGGCACCTGAGAGTTTCACCGCCCGTGAAGAGGACGGCTTTCACCTTGGGTGAGGCGCACTTGCGCGCCTGCTTTCCAGAGTGGCCTCGCGGAAGCGGTAGTGGGTACCTGAGAGATTCCGGGGAGTTTGCTCCTTCGGTGCCCCACCACGTTCGTGGGGGCTCTCCCGCTCCAGCTCAACGGCCCGATCTGCAGTTGTGCGCACACCGTACCTGGCGTGTTCGGCGCGCGTCTACTGCTGGCCGGGCACGTCACTTCTCCCGTTCGCCCGGACACCCGACGTGCCCGGGCCGTCGGGCCTGGCTAGGCGTTCTCCATCATCATTTCGGCGGTGATGGTGCCGCAGAGCTCGGCGCAGCGCATCATCATGTCCGCGGCTTCGGCGAGTTCGGCGTCGCCGGTCTTGGCGCACTCCTCGGCGCACATGCGCATCATCTGCGAAGCCAGGCCGCACATCTTCGCGCACATGCGCATCATCTCGAGGTCGGCGATCATGGCCGAGCAGCGCATCATCATGTCGGCGCTCATCCGCGACATGTCCGCGCAGGTCACCATCATCATCCCGAGCTTGGCGCCGCCGATCTCCATGCAGCGCGTCATCATCTCCTCGCACCTGACGTGGCACTCGTTGCACAGGTCGATGCAGTCGCGCATGGCGGTGCTCATCTGCCGGGTCATCCTGGGGGCCTCCGCGCTTCTGGGATCGCGGAACCGTGCGGTTCCGCGATCCCAGAACTACCGTGCAGGCCAGAGGGCCGCCATCCCAACCACCGGGACGAGTGAGAGCGCCGCAAGTAGTCGACTACTTGCGGGCTTACAGCGGGGTGACGTAGGCCCCCGAGATCCCGCCGTCCACCAGGAACTGCGACGCCGTGATGAACGAGGCGTCATCGCTCGCCAGGAAGGCGACCGCGCCCGCGATCTCCTCCGGCTCCGCGAACCGCCCGACCGGCACGTGCACCAGCCGCCGCGCGGCCCGCTCGGGGTCCTTCGCGAACAGTTCCTTCAGCAGCGGCGTGTTCACCGGTCCCGGGCACAGCGCGTTGACCCGGATGTTCTCCCGCGCGAACTGCACACCCAGTTCCCGGCTCATCGCCAGCACCCCGCCCTTGGACGCGGTATAGGAGATCTGCGACGTCGCCGCGCCCATCACCGCGACGAACGACGCCGTGTTGATGATCGAGCCCTTCCCCTGCCGCTGCATGTGGGGCAGCACCGCCTTGCAGCACAGGTACACCGAGGTCAGGTTGACCTTCTGCACCTTCTCCCACGCGTCGATGCCCGTGGTGAGGATCGAGTCGTCCTCGGGCGGGGAGATACCGGCGTTGTTGAACGCGACGTCGACCGAGCCGAAGGTGTCCACAGTGGTCTGGAACAGGGCCTCGACCTGCTCGGCGTCGGTGACGTCGGCCTGCACGAACAGGCCGCCGACCTCGTCCGCCGCCGCTTTGCCCGCCGCGGCGGAGATGTCGCCGATGACGACCTTCGCGCCCTCGCTCGCCAGCCGCCGCGCGGTGGCGAGGCCGATGCCGCTGCTGCCGCCGGTGATGACCGCGACGCGGCCTTCGAAACGCTGCACCATTTAATCCTCCGTGCTGATGAAAACGTTTTTGGTCTCGGTGAAGGCGTCGACAGCGTCCGGGCCGAGCTCCCGGCCGAGCCCGGACTGCTTGAACCCGCCGAACGGCGTCCAGTACCGGACGGACGAATGCGAGTTCACCGAAAGGTTCCCGGCCTCGACGCCGCGCGCGACGCGGAAGGCGCGGCCGACGTCGCGGGTCCAGATCGAGCCGGACAAGCCGTACTCCGTGTCGTTGGCCATGGTGACCGCGTCCGCCTCCCCGTCGAACGGGACGACCGCGACGACCGGGCCGAAGATCTCGTCCGAGGCCAGCGGATGCCGCAGGTCCGGCGGGGTGACGACGGTCGGCGGGAACCAGTTGCCCGGCCCCAGCGGCGCGCTCCCCCGGAACGCCACCGGCGCGGCGTCGTCCACATAGGACGACACCTTCGCGTGGTGCCCCGCCGAGATCAGCGGGCCCATCTCGGTCACCTCCAGGCGGGGGTCACCGACGACGACGCCCTTCACGGCGGGTTCCAGCAGCTCCATGAACCGGTCGTACACACTCGCCTGCACCAGGATCAGCGACCGCGCGCAGCAGTCCTGCCCGGCGTTGTCGAACACCCCGTACGGCGCGGTGGCCGCGGCCTTCTCCAGATCGGAGTCGGCGAAGACGATGTTCGCGTTCTTGCCGCCGAGTTCCAGCGTCACCCGCTTCACCCGCGCGGCACAGCCCGCCATGATCTGTTTGCCGACCTCGGTCGAGCCGGTGAACACGACCTTGCGCACCGCCGGATGGTCCACGAACCGCTGGCCCACCACGGATCCCTTGCCGGGAAGCACCTGGAAGACGTCCGCGGGGATCCCGGCCTCCCTGGCCAGCTCGCCGAGGCGGATCGCGGTCAGCGGGGTGAGTTCGGCCGGCTTGAGCACGACGGTGTTCCCGGCGGCGAGCGCGGGCGCGAAACCCCAGCCCGCGATGGGCATCGGGAAGTTCCACGGCACGATCACCCCGACCACGCCGAGCGGCTCGTGGAACGTCATGTTCACCCCGCCGGGCACCGGGATCTGCTTGCCGATCAACCGTTCGGGCGACGCCGAGTAGTACGTCAGCACGTCGCGGACGTTGCCCGCCTCCCAGCGCGCGTTGCCGATGGTGTGGCCCGCGTTGGCGACTTCCAGCTGGGCGAGGTTCTCGATATCGGCGTCGACGGCGTCGGCGAACCGGCGCAGCAGCCGCGCCCGGTCGCCGGGGGCCACCGCGCGCCAGGCGGGGAACGCCGCCTGCGCACGGGCGATCGCCGCGTCGGTCTCCTCGGCCGAGGTCAGCGCGACCGACCGCACCACCTCTTCCGTGGCGGGGTTGATCACCTCGAACACCGGCGACGTGTTCCCTCCCTCGGAGGCGGCGTCGTAACCCGTCATGCGCGCTCCTTCGCAGCTGTTACGAGTGCCTTGAAAAGCCTTATGTCGTCGAGATTCTGCTCTGGATGCCATTGGACACCGAGTACGAATCCGTCGCCGGGCAGTTCCGCCGCCTCGATGGTCCCGTCGGCGGCCCAGCCGACCGGGACCAGCCCGTCGCCGAGCTTGTCGACGGCCTGGTGGTGATAACACGGCACCTTGGTCTCGGTGCCGAGGATCGACGCGGCCCGGCTGCCCTCGGCGAGAGTCACCGTAGTGGTGCCGAAGGTCGCGGGCGCGGGCTGGTGATCCTTGGTGTCCAAAGTGTCCGGAAGGTGCTGGGCGAGTGTCCCGCCCAGCGCGACGCTGAGCACCTGCAGCCCGCGGCACACGCCCAGCACCGGTTTGCCACTGTCCAAAGCGGACCGAAGCAGCCCGAACTCGAACGCGTCCCGGTTCGGCCTGGTGTACGTCGTCGCGTGCTGCTCCTGGCCGTAGCGCGCCGGTTCGATGTCGGCGCCGCCGACCAGCACGAGACCGTCCACGGCGGACACCAGCCTGTCGTGCGCCTCGCTCACCGGCGGCAGGAGGACCGGGATCCCGCCCGCCGCGACGATGCCGTCCACGTACACACGGTGCAGCAGGGCCGCTTCGGTCTCCCACACCAGGAACTTCGCGGGCTCCAGATAGCAGGTGAGCCCGATCAAGGGCTCAGAGACGTTCGAAGCCACGGATCCTCTCCCAGTCGGTGACGGCGGCGTCATACGCGGTGAGTTCGACCTTCGCCGCGTTCAGGTAGTGGTCGACGACCTCGTCCCCGAACGCGGTCCTGGCGAGCTCGCTCCGGTCGAGCAGCGCCGCGGCCTCGCGCAACGTCGTCGGCACGGTCGGCTTGTCGGAACCGTAGGCGTTGCCCTGGAACTCGGGCTCCAGCTCGAGTTCGTTCTCGATGCCGTGCAACCCGGCCGCGATCAGCGCGGCCACCGCGAGGTACGGGTTCACGTCGCCGCCGGGGACCCGGTTCTCGGTGCGGAGCGACTCCCCGTGCCCGACGACGCGCAGCGCGCACGTGCGGTTGTCGGTGCCCCACGCGACCGCGGTCGGCGCGAAGCTGCCGGGGACGAAACGCTTGTAGGAGTTGATGTTCGGCGCGAAGAAGTAGGTCAGTTCACGCAATCCGGCGAGCTGCCCCGCGAGGAAGTGCTCCATCAGCGGGGAGAACCCGCCCGGCCCGTCGCCCGATAGGACGGCCTCGCCCGCCGTGGAGCGCAGGCTGATGTGGATGTGGCAGGAGTTGCCCTCGCGTTCGTTGTACTTCGCCATGAACGTGAGGCTCTTGCCCTCCTGCGCGGCGATCTCCTTGGACCCGGTCTTGTAGATGCTGTGGTTGTCGCACGTGGCCAGCGCCTCGGCGTAGCGGAACGCGATCTCGTGCTGGCCGGGGTTGCACTCGCCCTTGGCCGACTCGACGTACAGCCCCGCGCCGCCCATGTCGTTGCGGATCCGGCGCAGCAGCGGTTCGATCCGCGAGGTGCCGAGCATCGAGTAGTCGACGTTGTACTGGTTGGCCGGGCGGAGGTCCTGGTACCGCTTGTCCCAGGCCGACTCGAAGGTGTCGTCGAAGACGATGAACTCCAGCTCGGTGCCGACGTGGGCACTGAGACCGAGGGCGGCCAGCCGGTCGAGTTGCCCGCGCAGGACCTGCCGCGGCGACGGGGCCACGGCGCCGCCCTGCACCCGTTCGAGGTCGGCGAGGACGAGCGCGGTGCCCTCCTGCCAGGGGAGCAGGCGGAGCGTGTCGAAGTCCGGTCGCATGACGAAGTCGCCGTAGCCGGTCTCCCAGGAAGACATCGCATAGCCGTCGACGGTGTTCATGTCGACGTCGACGGCGAGCAGGTAGTTGCACGCTTCGGTGGCGTGCTCGACGACCTCGTTGAGGAAGTATTCGGCGGCGCAGCGTTTGCCCTGCAGCCTGCCCTGCATGTCGGTGATGGCCACCAGCACCGTGTCGACGGTGCCGTCCTCGACGAGTTCCCGGAGCCGATCCAGTGTGAGCATGCCGCGCCTGTTCGCCATCAGCCTCACCTAAAGGTTCGAAGCGGTACCTTTGCGGCTTCTTCCTACCGGGTCAGCCGAACCCGGTCAACTCGACCAATGGTCTGATCGGCTACCCATTGCGGACTGTAGTTGATCCCTGGGCGGATTGTCTGTGATGCCCGGCTGAGAAGATGCTGTGAATCCCGCCGGACGGGAGGAGATCCGTACCTCCGGAACGTTGTACGGATCAAGAGAGGTGAGAAGGAATGACACAGGCATTCACGCAGCAGACCACGTTCACCGAGCCCCAAGGGCGGGCTCAGCTTCCGACGCTGCCCAGCGGGTGGCCGATCGGCTCCTACGAGTCGTACTCCGATGCGCAGCGTGCGGTCGACCACCTCGCGGGAACGGACTTCCCGATCACGGACGTCACCATCGTCGGTGTCGAACCGATCCTGGTCGAGCGGATCGCCGGGCGGATGGGCTGGAGCAAGGTGCTGACCAGCTCGGCGCTGTCCGGCGCGATGTTCGGTGTGTTCCTCGGCCTCGTGCTGAGCCTGCTGAACCCGGGCGCCGGACTGGTGCCGATCCTCGTCGGCCTCGTCGGCGGTATCGGGTTCAACCTGCTGTTCGGCGCGCTGGGGTACGCGTCTTCGAAGAACAAGCGCGGGTTCATCTCGCAGAGCCAGCTGGTCGCCCGGCGCTATGACGTCCTGGCCCAGCCGCGCAACGCCGAGAAGGGCCGCGCCCTGCTGGCCGACCTGGCAGCCAGGAGCGCGTTCATCCACTGAGCCTGATGTGTCATGAAAGGGGCTTTCAGGACGTTTTTCGTCCTGAAAGCCCCTTTCATGACGTCCGTTACGGGGTCAGGCGGTGCAAGTCCCGCGGGAAGAGCGTCGCCTGCCGGACGTTGGGCAGCCCGAGCACCCGGGCGGTCCAGCGTTCGAGCCCGAGCGCGAACCCGCCGTGCGGCGGCATCCCGTGCGCGAAGACGGCCAGATAGTCGCGATACGGCTCGGCGGACTCACCCCGCGCCGCCAGCGCGGCGAGATAGTCGGCGTGCCGGTGCAGCCGCTGGCCACCGGTCACCAGTTCCAGCCCGCGGAAGAGCAGGTCGAAACTGTTCGAGTACTCCGGCCGTTCCGGGTCCGGATGGGTGTAGAACGGCCGCTTCGCCATCGGATATCCCGTGACGAACAGGAATTCCGACCCGTGTTCGCGCAGCGCCCAGTCCGAAAGCAGCCGTTCGTGCGCGGGCGCGAGGTCGGGCTCGCCGCGCGGGTCTTCGCCGGACAGCCGCGCGATCAGCCCTTGAGCGTCCGCGAAGTGGATCTCCGGGATCTCCCCGGGCACCACGACGCCGGTCTCCGGGACGGCGGCGGCCATCCCCGCGACCACCTCCCGCAGCACGGCCATCACGTCGTGGTGGCCGTCGATGAAACCGAGTTCGGCGTCCAGGCTCGTGTACTGCGCGAGATGCCGCGCGGTGTCGTGCGGTTCGGCGCGGAAGACCGGCCCGACCTCGTAGACCCGCTCGAACACCCCGACCAGCGCTTGTTTGTAGAACTGCGGCGATTGCGCGAGGAACGCCCGCTCGCCGAAGTAGTCGATGCCGAAGACGTTCGCACCGGATTCGGTCGCCGACGAGACGATCTTGGGCGTCTGGGTTTCGGTGAACCCGAGACCGTCGAGCGCGGACCGGAATCCGGCGACGCTCGCCGCCGCGATCGTGAACGCCTCCTTCAGCCGCGGATGCCGCAACGCGACGGCGGCGTTGTCCAGCACCGTGGGCAACGTGGCCCGCGGTGACGGCCGGTAGAGGTCGAACGGGGGCGGCTCGGCCGGTTCGGACAGCAGCCCGACCGCCGGCTCGGTGAGTTCCAGGCCGCCGGGTGCCTGGGGATTGGCGGTGACGAGGCCTTCGACCTCGACCACGGTCTCCTCCGGCGGGCCGCCGGGTTCGGCGAGGACCACCTGGGCGAGTCCGGAGCGGTCCCGGATCACCAGGAAGGTGACGGATTTCAGGCGGCGCCGGCGGTGCACCCAGCCGGCGATGCGGACACGGCCGCCGACGTGCCGGGGCAGGTCGGCGACGAGGACACGCGAGATCATCACAACTCCTGTACGGATTGCGCGACCCCTTGGGAGTGCGGGCGAGAAGGGAACTCGCGGTACCACCGCACTTTCGCCGCCGCCCTGGACGAGCGGCGGCCTCGAAGGCCCGATGACGGGGGCCGGACGGCGGGGCATGGGGCGCGAACGCCGTTCCTCCCCGCACTCGGGAGGGTCTTCACCGAAGGGCGCGAGGCCGCCTTCCCAGCTACCGGCGGCTCTCTGGGTCTCGCGTGCTCCCCTGGCTACTCGTCTCCGTCAGCGTGTTGCCCCGGAGGTTACGACCTCCGGGGCACTGCTCGCATCCGTGTTTCGGTCAGGGGGCGACCAGGTCGAACCAGTTGAAGTTCTCGATCATCTGCCGCGTGGTGCCGATGTACTGCGGTCCGGTGAGCTCCCACCGCTCGACGAACCGGAAGGTGCCCGGCTCCAGGCTTTCGTCGACGCCGGTGTCGGGGTCGTCGGTGACCGGCCGGTACTCCCAGATCGTCTTCTTCTCCAGCGTGACGTCCAGCAGCTGGTACTCCGACTGCGTGCCCAGGTAGCCCGGCGCCTTGTGGTCACCGGCGCGGCCAGGGTCGGACAGCTTCAGCTGAACGGTGTCGCCGTTGAACGAACCCTTCGCCGCGACCACGGTGACGATGTGCCCGCCGGAGCGCTGCAGGCTCCCCCATGGTCCGGCCTTGTAGCGGCCGTAAGCGATCTGGAGCGGGCCTTCGTTGAGCTTCTTCGCCAGTTCGCCGGAGAAGTCGGCCGTGCCCGCGGTGCTCACGTTCCCGGTCGAGGACGTCCAGCCCGCGTCCCGCGCCGGTTTCGTGGCGATGGTCCAGGCCTTCTGAAGGTTGCCGAGCGTCGTCTTCCCGTCGTACTTCGCGTCGACGCCGATCCGCCCGATCGAGTTGGTGATGACGTTGTAGTCGGCCGGATCCTTCGGGTCGAGCTGGCCGACTCTGGTCGTCACCCAGCCGACGGGCGCGTTCTTCACATGGCCCCAGTAGTGCAGGACGTTATACAGCGAAGCCGGTCCGCAGTACGCGTTGCCGTCGTTCTCCAGTCCGGCGCGGAACTGGTCGACGTCGCTGACCCCGCACTGTTTGACGTCGAAGTCGGCGCCGGTGACGTCGGTGGCCTTGACGCAGGGGGCGGGGGTGCCGATCTTGTCCGCCGCGGCGGTACCGGGGAGGGTGGCGACGGCGGTGAGGGTCGCTGCGGCGGTGAGGATCAGGCTGCGGATCATGGCTCCTACCTTCGGGTTCGTCCGGCTCGGTAGGTAAAGACTGATCTTCGCGACCCCCCGAACGCATGAGGGGAGATCCCTCAACTCTTTCGGGCTCCGGTCTGGGGGTCCCTCACGAAAGGACTCGCGCCAGCTCTCGCCGTCCGGCGATGCCGAGCTTCGTGTAGATCCGTCCGAGGTGGTTCTCGACCGTCTTCGGGGTGACGAAGAGTTCCTGCGCGATCTCACGGTTCGCGCGTCCGGACGCCGCCAGATCCGCGACCCGGCGTTCGCTGGCGGTCAGCGAGGACGGGCCCGCGAAGACCATCCGCCGCGGCCGGTCCCCCAGGGCCTCCAGCGCTTCGACGGCGCGGGTGCGCAGCACGACCGACCCGCATTCGGTGGCCAGTTCGATCCCGCGGTTGAGCGGGGTCCGCGCGTCCGTGCGGCGCCGGGCGACCCGCATCGCCTCGCCGAGGTCGATCAGCGAACGGGCGAGATGCAACCGGGCCGGGGAGCGCTCCAGCACCCCGACCGATTCGGCCAGCAGGTCCAGCCGCCGGTCGCCGTCGGCGTGCGCGAGCAACCGCAACGCGGCGCCGATCTCCGTCGTGGTCCCCCACTTGCGCGCGATGATCACCTGTTCCTCGGCCAGTTCGAGGGCGTGGTCCGATTCGCCGAGCAGCATCGCGGCGCGTACCGCGGGGACCCGCCACGGGATGGTCGGCGGGTCGACCCCCGCCGCGAGCATCTCGTCGCGCTGCAGGAACGCCTGCGTCCTGGCGAGGACGGGATTGCCGATGGCGAGCGCGATGAGCGCGCGGGGCTCGTGCAGCCACATCGTCGGCATCATGCTCGGACCGTCGCCGTGGTCACTGTCGAACCGCGCCAGCACCTCGGCCGCGGCTTCGAGGTCACCGCGTTCCATCGCGGCGTAGGCCAGGAAATGGGTCGACGTCGCCCGGAGCGCGACCACCTGGGGCAGGGGCTCCTCGGCACCGATGGCGGCGAGCGCGCCCTCGGCTTCGGCCTCCATGACACTCACGTTGCCCAGCCGCCAGTTGAGGAACAGCGCCGCGTTGGCGACCATCGCGAACTCGACGGGCGAACCGTGCGCCCGCACCCGGCGGCGCGCGCTCTCGATCTCCCGGCGGGCCTCGTCGATGCCGTCGGCCGAGATCAGCGCGAGCATCGCGACCACCCAGCCGACCATCACGTCGATGCTCCCGGTGGCGTCTTCGAAGTACGCGCCGTGAGACAGCGCGCGACACGCGGTCGCCGCGACCTCGTCGGCGGGCCGGACCTCGTACCGGCCCATCTGCGCGAGCAGGCCGAGCAGGGTGCGCTCGTCGGGGGTGCCGCCGCTCAAACTCGCGTACGCGCGCAGATGATCCGACGCCACGCCGCGGTGGTGCGGCAGGAACGAGCGGATCACCGCGAGCCGCGCTTCGAGATGCATCCGGCCGGGGTCACGCGGACCGCCGGGGCGGGCGGCGATCGCCCCGAGAAGCTCGGCGACGGCGGCTTCGGGTCCGTCGACGACCGCCGTGGCCGACGCGGCGGCCGCGACGAGTTCGGCGTCGGGAACGCCATCCGCCGCTACGAGGAGTTGTTGCCGCGCTTCGGCCGCCTCGCCCGTGCGGAGCAGCGCGCGGCCGAGTTCGGCCCGCAACGCCGCGTCGTCCGGGGTCTCGTCGACGGCCCGGCGCAGATGGGCGGCGGCCGTCCTCGGGTCACCCGCCGCGAGCAGCGCGGCCGCGGCCTTGCGCAGGATTTCGGCCGCGTCCGGCAGGGTGCCTCTCGGCGCCTGCGCGAGATGAGCGGCGACGCGGTCCGCCGGGGCTTTCGCCGCGCGCAACGCCTTCGCGGCGGCGCCGTGCAGTGCCGCACGGGCGATCGGGCCCAGATCGGCGAGGACCGCCTCACGGACGACGGGATGGACGAAGACGAGATGGTCACCGTCGCCGGTGAGCACGTTGGCCGAGGTCAGCGCCTCGACGGCGACCGAGAGCCCGGCGGCGTCGAGCTTCGCCAGCGCTCCGGCCTGCCACGGATCGCCGCCGGTGCCCAGGATCGCGACGGCTCCGGCCAGCCCGACCGCCTCGGCGGGCATCCTGCCCAGCGCCGCGCGGAAAACGGTGCTGGGGCCCAGTTTCCCGACCTGGCCCGCGGTCGTGTCGGTGTCGAGGGGCAGCCCGAGCGCGTCGAGTTCGTCGACGAGAACCCTGGCCAGGAAAGGATTTCCGCCGCTGGCCGCGTGCAACGAGGTGACCACGGCCCAAGCCGGGACCACCCCTCGGACGGCCATCAGTTCGGCGAGCGCTTCGAGCGAAAGCGGCTTCGGCAGGACTCGTTCCGCCTGCCGCGAGACGCTCAGATGCGCCAGCGGTCCGGCGTTCTCCGCGGGCGGGCGGGTCGCCACCACGAGCACGATCGGCAGGTCGACGATCCGGCGGGAGAGGTAGACGAGGAACTGCAGCGACGAATGGTCCGCCCACTGCGCGTCGTCGACCGTGATCAGCAGCGGCCGGGTCGACGAGAGATCGACCGCGACCCACCACAGCGCGTGCAGTGTCCTGCCCAGTTCGGCCTCGCTCGGGTCTGCGGCCGCGGCGTCGAGCGCCCGGAGCGCGTCGCCGGAGGGACCGGCGAGGATCTTTTCGCGGACCTCCCCGCTGTAGCGCGACACCGAACGCTCGACCATCTGACGGACGACGCCCCAGGCCATCGCCCCTTCGAGCGCGTCGCCGACCGCTTGCAGCCGTCCGAAGCCACGGCCTTTCGCCAGCGCGCGGGTCTCCTGGACCAGCCGGGTCTTGCCGATCCCCGCCCGGCCTTCGATGACCACCACCCGGCCCTCGCCCGCCAGGGCGGAATCGAGTGCCGCTTCGATCCTCCCGAGTTCGCGCCCGCGTTCGAGGGTCGGTTCGTCGTGGTTCATCCGGTCAGGCGCTTGAGCCGGTCAGGATCGCGCAGCGGCTTCCCGTGCCCGAACAGGACCAGCCGCGGCCGGAGCCCGGCGAGGCGCCGCATCGACTCGCGGTTCAGGTCCGCGTCCCAGGTGAGGAAGTCCGGCGGGGCGGTCAGCCGCCCGATGTGGAAGAAGACGTCGCCGCACAGGAGGACGCCGTCGCTCTCCCGCCAGAGCGCGATATGCCCCGGCGAATGCCCGGGGACGTCGAGCACCGTGAACCCGGCGACGTCGTCCCCCTCTTTCAGGGCGCGGCCGACGGGGTGGGGGTCGGGCATCTTCATCCGGGAAAGCAGTTTCGGGATCCGGCCCGGCGCTGTCGCCGGTGTCGCCGTCTCGATCGCCTGGACGTCCTTTTCCCCGGCCCACAAGGGGATTCCGAACTCCTCGCACAGGGCGTGGCTCGACCCGAAATGATCCGGATGGGCGTGGGTGACGACGTGCGCGCTCAGTGCTTCCCCGGCGAGCTGTCGGGAGACCCGCCGCCGTGCCCCGGGCGTGCCGGAGTCCACCAGGACGTCCTCCACCAGATAAACGTTCATCAGGTGCGGCGGACGGCCGAGGAGTTGCCGTACTCCAGGGGCCAGTTGACGCATCCGAGAATGGTAGCGGTCACGGGGCGGGGCGAAAGGGCTCCAATGGGTCACGTTCCGCTCGGAATCGCGGCTTGGCGCGGTTCCGGGTCGTCCGGGCGTACGCTTCCGGCGCGCAAGAGCGTTCGCCATTGGTCCGTGTCATGGCTCGCGACGTCGGTTCCGGTGAGGAATTCACGCAATACGGCGAGAAAGCGTGCGGGATCACTCAAATACGGGAAATGTCCCGCGCCTTCGAAAACGACCAGCCTGCTGCCCGGCATGGCCGCGTGCGCGACGCCGGCGTGCGCGCTGGGCACGACGTGGTCTTCGGTGCCCCAGACGAGCATCGTCGGGATGCCCGCGGTGAGGTAGCACCGGTCGAGCAGGTTGACCACCTGGCCGCGCCAGTCGACGACCGAGCGGAGGGTGCGCAGGAACGCCTGCCGCGTGGGCGCTTCCACCAGCCGGACGTACTTGCCGAGCACGTAGTCCAGATCCTCGCCGAGCCCGAACCCGCCCGCCTGGCGCAGCAGCCCGCGAAAGGCGCGGAGGCCGAGCCGGACCGGCGCCGAACCGACGACCGGGAGCAGGAAACCCGCGCCCGGCGCGGCGGCCAGCCGCAGCAAGGGATGCACACCGGGCCCGATTCCGCCGGAACCGACCAGCACCAGCCGTTCGCACCGGTCCGGGAATTGGTAGGCGAATTGCATCGCGACCCCGCCGCCGAGCGAATGCCCGACGACGCTGACCTTGTCGACGCCGAGCACGGAAAGCAGGTCGCGCATTCCGCACGCGTACGCGGCGACCGAATAGTCGGCGCGGGGTTTCGCGGATTCCCCGTGTCCCAAGAGATCCGGGGCGATGACGGTGAATTGCCCGGACAACGCGGCGAGGACGTCGAGCCAGGTCGAGGAATCGTCGCCGATCCCGTGGACGAACAGCACGGCCGGACCGCGCCCGGCCATCCGGTATGCGCGTTCGTAGCCGTGGACGACCTTTTTGCGCGGGGCGAGATCTTCCACACCGGTCAGCACCCGATCAGTGCAGCAGCGGGATATTCTGGGCACGTTTCGGGCCGGTTCGCTTCTCGTTACGTACGGGGGGTCGTGAGTGGTACCGGAAGGTGGTCGCCTGTAGCGGGGGGGGGGGGGGGGGGAGGGGGGTGGGGGGGGGGGGGGGGGGGGGGGGGGGGGGGTTTTTGGGGGGCTGGGAAGGGGGGGGTTTGTTTGTGTGGGGTGTTGTGGTTTTTTTTTTTTGGGGGGGGGGGGGGGGGGGGTTCCCCCCCCCCCGCTACCTTCCGGGCTGCGTGACCGGTGATGCGTCGGTCCAGTTGGTCGCCTGAACGGGGCTGAAGGGAGCTTTCCCCGCATCCCACGCGACGAAAGCTCCCTTCACCTCATCCCACGCGGGGAAAGTCCCCTTCGGCCCCCGCGCGGGAAACGGGTGGAGGCGGCCCCCGACGTCCGCCTCCACCCGGGCCACCTAGCGCGTCGGCTGGGTGGAGTTCGACGGCGGAGCCGCGGAGGACGACGGCGCCGGCGGGGCGGACGAAGAGGGCGGCGCCGGCGCGCCCTTCGGGATCGCCGCGCTGAACGGGACGTCGGTCCGCTCCTGGCAATAGGAGCGGTTTCCGTTGTAGCCGTTGAGGTTCCCGTCGTTGTCCTGGACGCCTCGCTCGAGCCGCGGCCGCGGGTAGCGGTTGTCGTCGCCGACCTTCCGCTTCTCGCCCGAGCTCCGCTCGCAGGCGTACCGGGTCGTGCTGAGCGGACGACCTTCCTCGTCGTAGAGGTAGATCTCGGTCAGCGGCTTGCCCTCGGCGTCGAACGCGTAGATGTTGTCCACGCTCTGGTTGCCGTACATCAACTGCGGATTGCCGTACGTGTCGTTGTAGCTCGGCGTGTATCCGTTGTAGGAATCGTTGCCGTAGGACCGTTTCGCGATCAGATCGACCGCCGCGCCCGCCCCGCCGAGCATGCTGCCGATGACGAACGCCGAGATCGGCACGGCCAGCCACAGCAGCCGCCGGTCGGCCTTCAGCTTCGGCCCCGCCCAGACCACCGCGACGGCCGCCAGCAACAACAGTGGCAGCATCAACACGGCCTCGGCGTTCCGAAGCACGAGCAGCAGGCCGAACACGACCAGCACCGCCGCGCACAGGATCCACCACGCCGGTTTGAGCGAGCGGAAGTAGTTCAGTCCCTTGCCGTTCCGGTTGGCCTGGAACGAAGTCACGATCTCGCGGAGCTTGAGCACCTCCGGCAGTTCCGCGATCGGCGCGACGCCCCGCCGGACCACGTAAACCACGCTGATCGCGAAGACGGGCGCGATGAAAAGCAGGCCCGCCATCGGTTCCACCCGGACCCACACCGCGGCCGCGAAGCCGAACAACGCGAACCCGCCGACCGAGAACACCAGGCCCCAGAACGCGAACCGCGCTCCGCCGATCCCGGTTTTCGCCTTCAGCAAGGCGGTCTGTCCGCCCGCGTCGGCCGGACGCGGCGGATAGCCGCCGGACGCCCGCAGTTCGGCGGCGTAACTCTCTGGGCTTCCCAGGCGCTCGATCAAGGCGTCGACCTTGGGGTTGTCCCCCAGTTCCGCCTCCATTTCGGCGAGATGGGGCCGGACGTCTTCGAGGATTTCCTCGACTTCGCTCTCGGGCAGGTCGGCGAGCGCGCTCCTGACCCTCGCCAAGTACACCCGCACGGCGGTCGGATTCTGCGTGCTCATGCTGCCTCTCCCAACAGGCTGTTCATCGTCGTGGCGAAACTCCGCCAGGTCTGCGCCGATTCGTCCAGGCGCTGACGACCCGGCTCGTTGAGGCTGTAGTACTTCCGGTGCGGGCCTTCTTCGCTCGGCACCACGTACGACGTCAGCAGGCCTGCCTTGTACAGCCGCCGGAGCGTCCCGTACACCGAGGCGTCGCCCACTTCCTGCAACCCCGCGACCCGGAGTCTTCGGAGTACGTCGTAGCCGTAGCCGTCCTCCCCGCGAAGCACCGCGAGAACGGCGAGGTCCAGCACGCCCTTGAGTAGCTGACTGATCTCCACAGTCGCGTCCCTCCCAGTCTTACGCAACAGAAGGTACCACGCATTGCACAGTAGTGCGCAAGGCGGAGGCGACTTGCGTCCGGACTAGGTTCATGGGTTACTTAGTCCAGTAATGAACCACCGCACCCGGGGAGGGTGCATGACGACTGGGAACGGAGGTGTCGTGCTCGACGACGGAACACCACTGTTCGCGCAGATCGCCGAACAGATCGCCGACGACATCGCCGAGGGAAGCCTGGCCGAGGGGGAACGCGTGCCGTCAACCAACGAACTCGCCGCCTTCTACCGGATCAATCCGGCGACGGCGGCCAAGGGGATCAACGTGCTGGCCGACGACGGCCTGCTCGAGAAGCGACGCGGGATCGGCATGTTCGTCGCCGGCGGAGCGCGGCAGAAGCTGCTCACCGACCGGCGGCGGCGCTTCGCCGAGCAGTACCTCGACCCCATGCTGATCGAAGCAAGGCGCCTCGGCATCGACGACGAAAGCCTGATCTCGCTCATCCGCGGGAACGGACACCAGAACGGAGGACCGGCCGCATGACGCCGACCATTTCGACCACCGGCCTGACCCGGCGCTACGGCGACCACCTCGCACTCAGCGACGTCTCGGTCGGCATCGAAGAAGGAAAGATCACCGGCCTGCTGGGCCGCAACGGCGCGGGCAAGAGCACCTTCCTGCGCATCATCACCGCACAGGAGTTCGCCAGCGCGGGCACGGTCCGCGTGTTCGGGGAGAACCCGGTGGAGAACGAGCGGGTGCTCCGGCGCCTGGTGCTCGTCCGCGAGGACCAGCAGTTCCCGGACTTCAAGGTGCGGCACGCCCTTTCGGCGGCGTCGTGGTTCTACCCGAACTGGGACGCGGAACTGGCCGACACGCTGCTCCGCGACTTCGACCTGCCGCTGAAGCGCCCGATCAAGAAGCTCTCGCGAGGGATGCGCTCGGCGCTGTCGATCACGATCGGGCTGGCGGCACGCGCGGAACTCACGCTGCTCGACGAGCCGTACGCGGGTCTCGACGCCGTCGCCAGGCACCTGTTCTACGACCGGTTGCTCGACGACTATTCGGCTCACCCCCGCACGGTCCTGCTTTCCACGCACCTGATCGACGAGGTCGCCGATCTGCTGGAGCACGTCGTGATGATCGACAAGGGCCGCGTCGTCCTCGACGCGCCCGCCGACGAACTGCGCGGCTCGGCCGCCACCGTCAGCGGCCCGGCCACGGCGGTGGAGTCCTTCGTCGCCGGCCGCCGGGTGCTGCACCGCCGCAAGATCGGTTCGCGGGCTTCGGTCACCGTCGCCGACGCGCTCGACGCGGCCGCGAAGGCACGGGCACAAGCCCTGCACCTGAAACTCGAACCGCTTTCCTTGCAGCAGTTGATGGTGCACACCTCCAACGGACAGACGACCGCAGAGGAGGCGTCCGCATGAACATCCTGGTCAAAGTCGCGCGTTATCACCTGGTGGACCGGCTCCAGTTCCTGGTGCTCCCGGTCGGCGTCACGCTCTTCGCCTTCGGGGTGAACCTCGCGATCTTCGCGCTGATCCCCGAAACACCCGAGGACAACTTCTCCGGCGGCCTGTTCACGCTGTTCGTGTTCATGCTCGTCTGCGGTGCCTTGAGCATGACGAAGTCACTGCCGTTCGGGCTCGCGCTCGGCGTGTCGAGGCGGTCGTACTACCTGGGCACGGTCCTGCTGGTCGCCGGATTGTCCGCGCTGTACGCGGTGGGCATCGCCGTGTTGCAGGTGATCGAGGACGCGACCCGCGGCTGGGGGCTCGGCCTCCACTACTTCCGGGTGCCCTGGGTGCTCGACGGCCCCTGGTACCTGACCCTGCTCACGGCGTTCGTGTTGCTGACGCTGATGTTCGTCTACGGCATGTGGTACGGCCTGATCTACCGGCGCGCTTCGGTGGTGGGTGTCGTCCTGTTCGCCGCGGCTCAGGTCCTGGTGCTGCTCGGTGGGGTTCTGCTGCTCAGCTGGACCGACAGCTGGTCGAAGCTCGGCGAGTTCTTCGGCACGCTGACCGTCGGCGGACTGACCGGTGTGCTCGCGGTACTGGTCGGCGTCGCCGCCGCAGGCGGGTTCGCCACGATGCGCCGGGTCACGGTCTGACCGCGGGAACACTTCCACACCAAGGAGTTCTGTCATGGCTGTGACCTCAGTAGTGCTGTCCGTGATGCTGGCCGCGATCTTCGCCGTACTGGGGGTGGCGAAGCTCCTGCGTCAGCCGTCGTTGATTTCCCGGACCGAGAGGCTCGGTTTCTCGGTCCGGGAGATCCAGGGGATCGGCGCGCTCGAGGTCGCCGGCGCGGCCGGACTGGTGGGCGGGTTCTTCTGGCCGCCCCTCGGGATCGCCGCGGCGATCGGCCTGGCGGCGCTGCTGATCGGGGCGGCGGTCTCCCACGCGCGGGCGGGCGACGGGGTCAAGGACATCGCCCCGCCGGTCTGGCTCGCGCTGATCTCGGCGGCGGCCGCCGTCACCGCGATCGTTTCGGCTTAGGCCACCAGGGTTTCGCGCGCCCGGTCGCGGATGCGTCCGACCACAGTGGACCTTCGCCAAGCGTGCGTGACCTCGACCAGCCATGCCGCTTCGGTGGCGATGTCGGGCTCATCGAGATAGGTCGCCGGAACGTCGTCGGGGGCGTACCGGCGGCCTGCCTCGGAGGCGACGAGCGCGGCGGCCAGTGCCGCGGCCTCGATCGTCGCGGGGACACGGGCTTCGGGGATCTTCGCCTTGCGTGCCTCGGCTTCCGCGACCGGGGGAACGTCCGGGTCGAAGTACGGGCGCAGCGCGAGATGGCCGTCCCGGATCTCGATGACCCTGCGGTACAAGGCGAATTCCACACCTCCCGGCATACCGGGGCCCGGGTCCAGCGCGATTCCCGGGACGGCTTCGCGCATCGCGGTCCACAACGGTTCGATCCGGCGGTAGGTCCGGTACGTGCCGATCAGGCGGAACGGGGTGGCCAGCGCCGGGCCCCACACGCTGAGCGTCGCGCCCGCCCCGGCGAGGCCGACGCTCAGCGCCGCCAGGATCGACGAGAGCGTGTCCTCACCCGCGTCGACCTCGCCGGTGGTGGCGAGGATGTAGATGTCGTCGACGTCCCAGAAGGTCCAGCCCAGCGCGGCGACCCCGCCTCCGACGAGCAACCAGAGCCCGGTGCGAAGCGGGCCGGGATCGGCATGCCGCGCGAAGCGGGCGAAGACGATCGAGAAGGTCAGCAGGCTGATCAGCCCGTACGCGAGGAAGACGACGTTGTACGCGACGAACCAGCCGAGCCTGCCGGGACCGGCGGCGGTGTGTTCGCCGACGCGATAGCTGTCGGAGAGCACGAAGAGCGCGATCTCGGCGGCCACCACGGTCCAGGAAAGCACCACGTGCCAGCCGATCCGCTTGCCCTCCCCCAGTTTCAGCGAATGGGAGAACGCGACCGCGAAGGCCATCGCGCCGATCTTGAGCAGGTCGGCCGCGAGGTTCAGGAGGCTGCCGATGGGCTCTTCGACACCGACGGCGTTCTCCATCGCCGGGGTGAGCAGCATGATGCCGCCCGCGATGCACATCCCGAAGGCACTGAGGAGCCACATCCGCCGCAAAGGCTGGGTGTGGCGGGCTTGGATCAGCTTGTAACCGAAGCCCGCGAAGGCCACCACGCAGCAGAAGTACGCGATGGTCTCGGTCATGGCAGGCGCCGCTTCCGGTTGCCGAAGAGGTTGTCGACCCTGGCCATCCCGCCGGCGAGGTCGCTCCCGCTCTCGTCGGTGTGCGCCGCGCCGCGCACCGACGTCCTCGCGACGCGTTGCGCGAGGATGCTGGCGAGCAGTTCGGCCTCCTGCTCCTCGACGGCGCTGTAGCTCGTGCGGCCGAGGACGCGGCGGACGAGTTCGGGCGACAGGTTCGGCATCAGGGCCTTGCTGGCGGCGGCGTCGAGGGCGATGCCGTCGGCACCCGCGTCCGAACCGACATGGCCGCACAGCAGATGCCCGACCTCGTGCAGGAGGATGTGCCGCCGGTGCAGGGCGGTGGTGTTGGTCGGGTAAAGGATGTAGTCCGCGCGCTCGGTGCTCATCAGAAGTCCGCACGGACCGCTGGAGGGGACGTTGACCTGCATCAATTCGATCGGACGGCCGCGTTCGCCCGCCAGTTCCGCGATGAAGGCCTCGGCGTCGAAGGGTTCGGGAAGGCTCACGCCGTCGGCGAGACTCCGGCAGCGGCGCCACAACTCCTTACGGCGGCGGTCCACTTCACGCCTCCCTCTTCGTGCCGCCCCGTCCGGATTCCCTGCGGGCGATCGCGTCGATCATGTCGCTGATGGTGTCGAGTCCATCGGGTGAAAGCGTTACGGCCCGCAACGCGACGTCCCGGACACCGGCATCGCGGAGGGCTCCCAGAAGGGCGAGTTCCTCGGCGATCTTGGCGCTCTGCTCGTCGTCGAAGAAGTACGCCGGTGAGACACCGAAGAACTGGGCCAGCGCCTCGAGGTGGCGTTTCGTGGGGTTGTCGCGACGACCGGTGCGCAACTGCCACAGGTACGTCGTCGAGAAACTCTCGCCGGTGGCCTCTCGGCAGGCCTTGGCGACCTCCTCATGGCTGTACGGCTCACGATCGGGTCTCAGCACGATCTGGAACAGCTTGTCGATCTTTTCGGCGAGCGTCGTCTTGCCGGGCTCGGTCGCGGCCACCATCCCACTCCCTACATGTCATGCCCGTTCATGCTAGTTGACGCGGTGCCCGCATTCATACACGACAGTTTTCACCTCACGCGAGGGCGTGGCTGACATCGCGGGCACGAGAAGGACGAACGGTTCATGAAGGGGTCCCGCCGGATCGGCGTCCCGCACCGACCGCACGGCAGACCCTCCTGACCGTAGGCGTCGAGAGAACGGTCGAAATACCCGGATTCGCCGTTGATGTTGACGTAGAGCGCGTCGAACGACGTCCCGCCCGCGACGAGCGCGGCGGCCATCACCTCGGTGGCGGCGGTGAGCACGGCGCGGCCGTGGGCCGCGGTGAGTTTGTCGGTCGGGCGGGCCCAGTGGAGCTTGGACCGCCAGAGGGCCTCGTCGGCGTAGATGTTGCCGATGCCGGAGACGAGGGTCTGGTCGAGCAGGGCGCGTTTGATCTCGGTCCGCCTCGACCGCAGCGCGCGGACGGCCTGGTCGAGGTCGAAACGCGGGTCCATCGGGTCGCGGGCGATATGCGCGATGGTGCTCGGCAACGCCGTCCCGTCGACCTCGGTGAGTTCCGCGAGCGCGAGACCGCCGAAGGTCCGCTGGTCGACGAAGCGCAACTCCGGCCCGTTGTCTGCGAAGCGGAATCGCACGCGAAGGTGCTTCTCGTCGGGCGCCTCTTCAGGCTGGACGAGCATCTGGCCGCTCATGCCGAGGTGGGCGAGCATGGCCTGCCCGTCGGACAGATCCAGCCACAGATATTTGCCGCGACGGCGCGCAGCGGTGATCTTGATACCGGAGAGCCGTCCGCTGAAGTCCTCCGCGCCGAGTTCGTGGCGACGGATCGCGCGGGCGTGGAGGACTTCGACCTCGGTGATCGTCCGGCCGGAGGCATGCGCCTCCAGCCCGGCACGGACCACCTCGACCTCGGGGAGTTCGGGCATGAGGCCGATTCTCCCACTGTCGTCGGTCAGGTCGTTTTCGGCGGCTGTTCGATGTCGAGTTCGGCCGAAAGCTGGCGCCAGGCCGTCTCGGCGGCCTTCTGCTCGGCTTCCTTCTTGGTCGTCCCCGAGCCGTAGCCGAGTTCACGCCCGCCGACGAGCACGGTGGCGCTGAACTCCTTGCGGTGGTCGGGACCGGTGTCCTCGACCTTGTACTCGGGTACGCCGAGGCCTGCCGACGCCGTCAGCTCCTGGAGACTGGTCTTCCAGTCCAGGCCGGCACCGCGCAGCGGCGCCTCGGCGAGCAGGCCGTCGAACAGGTGGTGCACGAGCTGGCGCGCGATCTCGATGCCGTGCTGCTGGTACGCGGCGCCGATGACGGCCTCGAGACCGTCGGCGAGGATGCTCGCCTTGTCCCGGCCGCCGGTGAGCTCTTCGCCCTTGCCCAGCAACAGATGCGTACCCAGCCCGCCTTCGCCGAGGCCGCGCGCGACCCGGGCCAGTGCGTGCATGTTGACCACGCTGGCACGGAGTTTCGCGAGCTGACCTTCGGCCAGGTCGGGATGCGTGTTGTAGAGGTGATCGGTGACGACCAGACCCAGCACCGCGTCCCCGAGGAACTCCAGACGCTCGTTCGGCGGCAACCCACCGTTCTCATAAGCATAAGAACGGTGGGTCAGCGACAGCGTCAGCAGCTCGGGCTCGATGGTGATCCCGAGTGCTTCGAGCAGTGGTGCGGGGTCAGCGGGTGGTCCACCGGCCGATTTGCCCCCCATGTCGTCGGCTGCCGATCAGGCGGGCTCGACGACCTGGCGACCGTTGTGCTGGCCGCAGGCCGGGCACGCGATGTGCTGGAGCTTCGGCTGCTTGCAGGCGCGGTTGGAGCAGGGCACCAGCTGCACCGGAGCCGCCTTCCACTGGCTGCGGCGCGCGCGGGTGTTGGATCGCGACATCTTCCGCTTCGGGACGGCCACGAGTAGATCTCCTTCAGACGGTCTGCCCGCGGTCGCGAGCGAACTTGCTTCTCCGGAACGAGCTGGTGCTCGTCAGGCTTGCTTTCCGGGGCCATCAGCCTGGTCATCGCCCGTTTCGTCACCGAAACGATCGACCAGCGAGGCCCACCGAGGGTCTATCTTCTCATGCCCGTGCCCGGGCTCGAGATCGGCCCACTTGACACCGCATTCGATGCACAGGCCCTGGCAGTCCTCGGTGCACAACGGGGCCAGCGGGAGCGCGAGCACCACCGCGTCGCGGACCGTCGGCTCGAGATCGATCCGGTCGTCCACCAGGCGAGGGATCTCGTCCTCGTCGGTGGTCTCCTCGGTCGCGGAGCCGGGGTACGCGAAGAGCTCGGTCAGGTCGACCTCGACGTCCTCGGTGATCGGGTCGAGACACCGCGAGCAGTGCCCCGTCGCGACGGCGGACGCCGTACCGCTGACGAGCACACCCTCGACGACGGACTCGAGGATCAGGTCGAGATCGAGGCTGGAGCCGGCGTCGATGGTGATGACGTCGGGCACACCGAGCGCGGTCTCGACGGGAATGGCGCGTTGGACGGCCTTGCTCAGGCCGGCGTGACGGCCGAGCTCGCGGGTGTCGAGCACCCACGGGTTCCGGTCGTCCAGTTGCGCAGGCCTGGCCTGCGGCGACTTGTTCTCAGACATCGGTGACCAGGGTACGCACGTGCCGCCACCGGTTTACCGGCACGCCCTGCGAAGCCTTCACGAACGCTAGGAAAGGCCCGTTACTTGCAAATTTTGCAAGTAACGGGCCTTTCCTAGCGCGCTTGGGGCCCTCGATCAGGACTGGTAGTCGTACAGCGAGGTACGGCTGTTGCCCGGCAGGTTGACCGGGGACCGCAGGTGGTTGCGCCCGGAGTCGACCGTCCGCAGCGTGGTCGCCAGCAGTTCGGAGAACTCGGCCAGCTTGCCGTCGACGTACGCGTCGCAGTCGCCACGCTGCTTGTCGGCATCGGCGTGCGCCTCGTCGACGATGCGCGCCGCCTCGCCGTGCGCGGCCTGGACGACCTCGGTCTGTGCGACGAGCCGGGCCTGTTCGGCGCGGCCGTCCTCGATGGCGCGCTCGTAGGCGTCGCGGCCCGCCTGGATCATCCGCTCCGACTCGGCCCGCGAACGGTCGGTGAGGTTCTGGAACTCGGCCTGCCCGGCGGCGACCATGCGTTCGGCCTCGCCGTGCGCGTCGCTCATCATCTGCTCGGCGCGGGCACGGGCGTCGGCGAGGATGCGCTCGGCCTCGGCCTGCGCGTCGGCGACCGTGCGGTCCGCTTCGGTGTTGGCCGTCGTGACGGTCTCCGCCGCCTCGGTGCGGGCGGTCTGGATCAGTTGATCACGCTTGTCGAGGACGTCCTGCGCGTCGTCCACTTCGCCCGGCAGGGCGTCGCGGATGTCGTCGAGCAGCTCGAGGGCCTCCCCGCGCGGTACGACGCAACTGGAGGTCATCGGCACGCCGCGGGCTTCCTCCACGATGGTGACGAGCTCGTCGAGAGCCTCGAAAACCCGGTACACGGCCACTCCCTACCTACAGCGATCCCCACTATTCCCTGTGCTCAGTTTGCCCGCATCACGGCCTTAAGAGGTGAAAGCACGCGGTACCGGGCGTGTCCCCCGACGGACCCGCCCGGCACCGCCCGCCCGTCAACGGAGGTTGAGCTCCGGATCCGTGACCAGCCTGATCAGCTGATCGTCGGCCGGACGCGAGCCCCCGTAGCCCGCGCCGGAGGCCACGGTGACCGCTGTGCCGTCGGCCCGGTACACGGTCGCGGCGCGCCCCGGTTCGACGTCGCCGGGGGGCAGCGACGGGACGGTGCCGGTCACGACGACGGTGCTCCCGTCCGCTTGCGGCAGCTTCACGCAGTCCACCGGTTGCCCACTCGTGACCCCGGGGATGTCCGCCTCGAGCCCGTCGCGGGTCTCGCGGCCCGGTTCACAGCTCTCTTCGAGGGAGAAGCCCAGCTTGGCGGCCTCGGTTCCGCTGATCGTGACGACCAGGGGGCGTTCAACGCCGGAGACATCCCGATAGCCGACCGTGGCGACGAGGATGTCCCAGGTGCTCAGCTGATCGACGGAGCGGACCTGGATGTCCTTCGCCCCGGTGAGCACGTTCGGCAGCACGGTCGCCAGATGGCCGGCGATCCGCGCCTTCTGCGCCGACAGGCTCACCTTCGGCTTGACCGGCGGCTTCCCGGCGTCCGGCGACGGTCCGACCGGGACGGCAGGCGGGGGCGTCGGCACGGCGGGCGCGACCGCCGTGCCGTCCCTTGGTGCCACGACCACCACGGCCGCGACGATCAGCGCCAGCGTGGCGGCGCCGGTGAGAGCGATCGCCCGCCGGTTCCGCGTCCGCTTCGCCGCCGTCCCGGCGACCTCGTCCGGATCGAAGCCGAGCGGGGGCTCGGCCAGTTTGATCCCGCGCAACCTGTCTTCGAGTTCGTCCATCACGCGCTCCTCCCGGAGACAGCCTCGTCGTGCTGTCTCTGCAGGGCCGCACGGAGGACGTCGAGTCCCCGCGCGGCCTGGCTCCTGACCGTCCCTTCCGAACAGCGCAGCGCGACGGCGACCTCCGCGACCGGGAGATCGGCGCAGTAGCGCAGCACGACGGCGGCGCGCTGTTTCGGTGGAACCTCGGAGAGGGCGCGAAGCAACGAATCCGAGATGCCGGCGTCAGCCGGGACTGAAGGCTCTTCGGGGACGACGCCGTCGCGGTTCTCTCTGCTCCGCCAAGGTCGTCGCCGCTCATCGAGCCAGCAGCGCAACAGGATCTGCCTCGTGTAGTTGTCTACGGGCCCTTTCCGGCTGACCTTCGGCCAGACCCGGTACAGGCGGATGAGCGCGGTTTGGACCAGATCCTCCGCGAGATGCCAGTCGCCGCAGAGCAGGTACGCCGTCCGCCTGAGCGGCAGCGCCTTGCCTCTGGCGAACTCCCTGAAGCTCGCATCGTCCCCAGACCGCATCGTGCCTCCTCTTCCGTGTTCCGGTGTATCTCACGGACGAGGAGGCACGTGGCGTTGCATGGCGGGATCAAGCGCCGAGATTCACCAGCTTGAACGTCGCGTAGCGGTCCGGCGTGTAGACGATCTCGCCGCCCTTGCCGGAGATCACGCGGTCGCTCGTGCCCACCGGGAACAGCTGGTAGTAACCGGCGGCGCACGAGGGCAGCACGCCTTCGCGGTTCTCGTAGACCGTGCCGGTCGCACCGCCGCGGGCCTTGTCGACCACGGACTTCGCCGCCGAGGACAGCGTCGAGTAGCCGACCTTCGTCAGCTTCGAGGTGTCACCGCACTTCGGAGCGGGCGCGCCGTTGACGTCGATCACGGAGAAGGTCTTGTAGTGGTCGCCGGTGTAGAAGTACTCCCCGCCGGTCCCGGTGACGATGCGGCGCGTGCCGCGGTTCGACGAGCCAGGGGTCGGGACGGTGTACTCGTGGTAGTAGCCCGAAGCACACTTCGGGAGGATGTTCTCCCGGTTCGAGAAGACCGTCCCGTCGTTGTCCGGGTACGGGTACGGCCCACCCTTCTGGATGAGGTTGTACGTCGTCGTCGCCTCGGCGGGCAGCGACGAGAGCGACGAGAGCTTGAACCCGGTGAGATCCCCGCAGGGGTTCTGCTGGATCGAGACGGGGGCGGCCGTGGCCTGGGAAGCACTGATCCCACCACTGAGTCCGCCGAAAAGAGTGACTACCAGAACGAGCAGCGCGGCGGCTATCCGCGATCGTTTGTTGGTCATTTTCGGACCGTAACCCGATCGTGTATTCACCAGAAGGCGCCGAGATGAACTCTTCATCGCCGGTCACCACTGCCCGACCAACGGCTTCGGCCGTTCGGGTCAACCTCGTTCGGCGTACTTCTCCCCGAGGCGTTTGAACACTATCGGCGGCACCAGGTGCTCGATGTCGCCACCGAGCGCGGTGATCTCCTTGACCAGCGAGCTGGACACGAACCCGTACTCCGGGTTGTTCGCCATCAGCAGCGTTTCGAGCCCGGTCAGCTCGCGGTTCATCTGCGCCATCTGGAGCTCGTAGTCGAAGTCGCTGACCGAACGCAGCCCCTTCGCGACCGCGATGATGTCGTTCTCACGGCAGTAGTCGACCAGGAGGCCCTGCCAGGAGTCGACGCGCACGTTCGGCAGTTTCGCGGTGATCTCGCGGAGCATGTCCAGCCGTTCCTCGGTGGTGAACAGGCCCTTCTTGCTCTTGTTCACCCCCACCGCGACGACGACCTCGTCGAACAGCCTCGCCGCCCGCTCGATGATGTCGAGATGTCCATTGGTGGCCGGGTCGTAGGACCCGGGACAGACCGCACGCCGCATGCGCGGACGCTACCAAGGAGCGGGGGCCCCTGCGCGTTCATCCGTGCGCCGTCTCACACCTGGTATTCGGCCCAGTACAGCGCCGTGTCGCCGTAGCGCTTCGTGCGCATCGGCTCGAAGCCCGGCGGCCAGTCGGGATCGCCGTCCCGGGCTGCCCGTTCGATCACCAGCAGGGCCCCGTCCGCGATCCACCGGCCCGCGGCGAGCGCGGCCATGACCTCCCCCAGGCGGGTGGAATCCACCGCGTACGGCGGATCGGCGAGGACGATGTCGAAGGTTTCCGGCGCCGGAACGGCGACGACGGACTCGACGGTCCCCGCCCGGACCGTGCCGCCGAGCCCGAGCGCGGCGACGTTCCCCTTGAGGATTTCGACCGCGCGCCGGTCGTGTTCGACGAACAGCGCGCCCGCCGCGCCCCGGGACAGCGCCTCCAGCCCGAGGGCGCCCGAACCGGCGTAAAGGTCGAGGACCTGGGTCCCCTGCAACTCGCCGGCGACCTCCAGCGCGTTGAACAGCGCTTCGCGCACGCGTTCCGACGTGGGCCTCGTGCCCTTCGGAGGGACCTTCAACCGCCTGCCGCCCGCGGTCCCCGCCACGATCCTGGTCATTGGAGCATCGTGCCTCAACGGCATCCGCCGTGACGTTCGGCAGGACTTGGTGAAGCCGCCGCCCAGCTCGCGTAGAGTCGTCCTTCGCCCTCGGAGGCGATAGAAGCGTTTAGGAGCGTTGCGTGTCCGAACCTCGGGTCAGACGGGCCGAGATCGCCATCGAGCAAGCCCATGTGGACATGGTCTACACCAGGCTCGCCGAACTGCGAGCCCAGGCTGAGGCCATGCGTACCAAGGGCTATGAGATCGGCCATGGCGCCGGGCGTGAAGCGATCTTCGAACAGGCGTCGATGCTGTTCGAGCGAGACATGATGGTCTATCACGCCAATCAGACCCTCCAGACCCTCGACGCGGAGTACGAGGGGCTGGTCTTCGGCAGGCTCGACCATCTCGACAACGACCACATCTACGTCGGCCGTCTCGGCATCCGCGACGCCGAGTTCGACAACCTCGTCACCGACTGGCGCGCGCCCGCGGCGGCGGCGTTCTACCAGGCGACCGCCGAGGAGCCGATGGACGTCGTCCGGCGCCGGGTGATCCGGTGTTCCGGCCAGAACGTGCTCGACGTCGACGACGACGTCCTGATCGCCGACGCGGTCCCCGAGACCATGCAGATCGTCGGCGAAGGCGCGCTGATGGCCGCGCTCGGGCGTTCGCGTGGCGAGAAGATGCGGGACATCGTCGCCACCATCCAGAAGGAACAGGACGAGGTCATCCGGGCGCCGTGGCGCGGGGTCACGGAGATCACCGGCGGCCCCGGCACCGGCAAGACCGCGGTCGCGCTGCACCGCGCGGCGTACCTGCTCTACCGCCACCGCCGTCAGCTCGGCGGCGCGGGCGTACTGGTGATCGGCCCGTCCGGGGTGTTCACCAGCTACATCTCGCGGGTGCTGCCGTCGATGGGTGAGACGAACGTCGAACTGCGCGCGCTCGGCGAAGTCCTCGACGGCCTCGAAGCGACCCGTCAGGACCCGGCACCGCTGGCTGCGATCAAGGGTTCGCTGCGGATGCGCAAGATCCTGCTGCGCGCGCTGCGGGACACGCCGGAAGAGGCGCCCGAGGACATGAAGATCGTCTACCGCGGCGAGGTGCTGCGGCTGGACGCGCGGGAACTCGACAAGGTGCGCCGCAAGGTGCACACCGCGGGCGGGCCGCCGAACCGGTCGCGGATCCGCGCCGCCGAACTGCTGCTCGACGCGCTCGCCTCGAAGGCCGAGCAGCACGCGAAGGACGACGGCCGTCAGATCGACAAGGCCGAACTGGTCAGCGAACTCGGCGAGCGCATCGAGTTCCACCGGTTCCTGGTGGTCTGGTGGCCGATCCTGTACCCGGCGCAGATCCTGCGCTGGCTCGGCGTCGAGAAGCGGCTGGCCGGCGCGGCGAAGGGCCTGCTCAACCGCACCGAGATCAGCATGCTCGCCGCCGACTTCGCCGATCGCTCGCGCGGCTGGACCATCGCGGACATCGCGCTCCTCGACGAACTGCGCGTCCTGATCGGCCAGCCGCCGAAGAGCCGCCGCGGCCGCCAGAGCATCGAGGTCAACCCGGAGCGCGGCGGTGCCCCGACCCGGCCCGAGCACTACGACGAGTACTCGCACGTGGTCATCGACGAATCGCAGGACCTTTCGCCGATGCAGTGGCGGATGGTCGGGCGGCGCGGCAAGTACGCGAGCTGGACCGTGGTCGGCGACCCGGTGCAGAGCTCGTGGCCGGATCCGGCCGAAGCCGCGATGGCGCGGGACCAGGCCTTCGGGATCAAGACGACGCGGCGCCGGTTCACCCTGCGCACCAACTACCGGAACTCGGCGGAGATCTTCGATCTGGCCGCGAAGGTCGTCGCCGGGCACGCCGAGGCCGACGAACTCCCGCGCGCGGTGCGGCAGACCGGCATCACGCCGGAGGTCCGACCGGTCGAGGCCGCCGGACTGGAGGCCGCGACGCAGGCCGCGGTGAAGGAACTGATGGGGGCTGTCGAAGGCACCGTCGGCGTGATCACCGCCATGGATCGGGTGCCGGAGGTCGAGGGCTGGCTCGACGGGCTTTCGGACGAGCGGCTCAAGGTCGTCGGCAGTCTCGACTCCAAGGGCCTCGAGTACGACGCCGTCGTCCTGGTGGAGCCGAACGACCTCATCACGGAGTCGACCACCGGACGCCGGGTGCTGTACGTCGCCCTCACACGAGCGACCCAGCAGCTGACCGTCCTGGCCTCGAACCCGGACTGGATCCCGGCCGCCTGATCCCGCGTTTCGTCCTCTGGTTGCGGTAGTTGGGATCGCGTACTACCGCAACCAGAGGACGACTTGCGGTAGATAAGCTGAAGGGCTCCTTCAGGGCACTGGTGAATGTCCTGAAGGAGCCCTTCAGACCCCCGGTGAGTGAAACGTCGTGGGGACGTATCGCACGTCCAGGGGTATTTCTAGCGCCTATTCGTTGTTCGGTGTCACGCCGCCGTCACCGAACAACAACGCCGAACAACGAATCGGCGGTGGTCACGGGCACGGAGGCCGGTAATCGAGCCCCGGCAGGTGTTGCTCCCACTCGGCCGCCGTGATCCGGGGGTGGACGGTCGCGCAGATGCGTTCGGCGGCCCGCTCGGGGCTCGTTTCCCACAACCGCACGCTGCCGTCCGCGACGGAGCCCGCGAGCGTGTGCCCGTCGGGTGCGAACGCCACCGCGTTGACCCGGTCGACATCGTCGGTCAGGTTCGCCGACGAGCGAACCGTCCCCGGATCGGAGACATCCCATAGTCGCACGGACCGGTCGTAGCTGCCGGTCGCGAAGGTCTTCCCGTCACCGCTGAACGCCACCGAGATGACGTTGTCGGTGTGCCCGGCGAGCAGCGCGGCTTCCCGGGGCGCCGCCGGATCGGCCACGTCCCAGAGTCGCGCGGTGCGGTCGGCACTGCCGGTGGCGGCGAGTTTGCCGTCCGGGCTGTAGGCCACCGAGAACACCGTGTCGGAGTGGCCCTTCAGCACCGAAAGCTGCTTCGGCGCCTTCACCATGGAGATGTCCCACAGCCGCGCGGTGTGATCCCACCCGCCGCTCAGGAGGGTGCGGCCGTCCGGGCTGAGCGCGATCGAATGGACGTCGTCCTCGTGCCCGGTGAGGGTCGCGAGTTCGACCGGCCGCCGGATGTCGGCCACGTCCCACAGCTTCACCGTGTGCCCGCTGCCCGCCGTCGCGAGCGTCCGGCCGTCCGCGCTGAACGCGACCGGGTCGATCTCCTCCTCCGGCCGGTAGAAGACCCCGGTGTCGACAGGCTTGCGAGGATCGGTGACGTCGATCAGCCGCATCGTGTGGTCCCACGAACCGGCGGCGAGGGTCCGGCCGTCCGGGCTGAACGCGAGACCGCAGACGCCCTGGCCAAAGCCCGCGACCTTGCCCACCTCGCGCGGGTTCCGGGTGTCGGCGACGTCGACCAGGCGGACCACGCCGTCCTGGCTGCCGGTGGCCAGCAGTTTCCCGTCGGCGCTGTACACCGCCCGGCAGGCCGATCTCGCCGGACCGCTGATCGCGGGCCCCGGCAGATCCCACAGCCGCACCGTCTGGTCGTCGCTCGCGGTCACCAGCGTGCGGCCGTCCTGGGAGAACACCGCCCAGACCACCGCCGCGGTGTGCCCGGTGAGCGGCGGTTTCTCGCGCGGCTTCGCCGGATCGGTGATGTCCCACAGCCGCGCGTTGCGGTCGAAACCGGTCGTCGCCAGCGTCGTCCCGTCGGGGCTGAACGCCACGGACCGCACGATGGTCTTGTGCGCGGTCATCGTCCCCAGCGGAACCGGCGCCATCGGGTCGGCGATGTTCCACAGGCGCGCGCTCAGGTCGATGCTCGCGGTGGCGAGGGTGCGGCCGTCCGGGCTGAACGCCGCGGAGTGGACGCCGGCGGTATGCCCGGTCACCACCCCGAGCGGCCTCGCCTTGAGCGGGTCGGCGACGTCCCACAGCCGCGCTGTCTTGTCGGCGCCTGTCGAGACGAGTGTCCGCCCGTCCGGGGCGTAGGCGAGCCCGTTGACGTTGCCGGTGTGCCCGGGGAGGGTGGCCACGAGCACCGGTTTAGTGAGATCGCGAACGTCGAACAGGCGCACCGTGCCGTCGCCGTCCGAGGTGGCGAGCACCGCCGCCTTCGGGCTGAACGCCACCGCGTTGACCCGGCTCGGATGCTCCCCGACCACCACGCCCTGCCCGGGTTTCGCCGGATCGGCGACATTCCACAGCCGCGCGGTCTTGTCCCAGCCCGCCGTCGCGACCGCGCCGCCGTCGGCGCTGAACGACACCGAGTTGACGTTGGCGATGTGCCCGGACAGCGTGGCCAGTTCGACCGGGTGATGGGGGTTCTTGACGTCCCACAGCTTGGCCGTCTGGTCCCAGCTCCCGGTCACCATCACCTGGCCGTCGCCGCGCAGGGCGGCCGAATTGACCCGATGGCCGTGTCCGGAGACCCGGGTCGAGTACGGCGACTCGAACATCCCGAGCACGCTGCCGCGGGTGTCCACGCTCGGATCGACGCGGTACGCGGCGAGCGCGAGTTGCGCGGCCAATGCCGGGTTCGTCGCCCGCATTTCGATGGCCTGTCCGGCGACCTTCTGCGCGAGCGCGCTGTTGCGCTGGCTGGTCGCGGTCTGCTCGGCGCGGACGGCGTACACCATCGCGGCCGTCGCCAGCACCAGCAGCACGGCCAGGAGCGCGACCAGCTGACGCAGCCGCCGGGTGCGGCGGCGCGCGACGGCCTGCTCGTGGTTCTCGATGGCCACGCTCGCGTCGAGGAACCGGCGCTCACGCTGGGAGAGCGCGCTGTCGTGCTCGCTCGCCCACTCCGTGGCGATGGCCAGCCGCGCGCCGCGATGGAGCCAGCCGTCGTCGCGGCCGACCGATTCCCACGCGTCGGTCGCCTCGGTGAGCTGGCGGTGCACGCGCAGGCCCTCACGGTCCTGGGCGAGCCATTCGCGCAGGCGCGGCCAGCCGCGGATCAGCGCTTCGTGCGCGATCTCGATGCCGTTGTCGTCGAGGGTGACCAGCCGCGACGAAGCCAGTCTGTCCAGCACGACGGCGACGTCGGGATCGTCGGCGTCCAGCTCGTCGCGGGTGATGCGGCGTTTGGTGTCCTCGGTGCCCTCGCCGAGCGCGGTCATCCGCAGGAAGATCTGGTTCGCCAGCCGCTGCTGGTGTTCGCTCAGCGCGGTGAACGTGTGCTCGGACGTCTGCGCGACCGATCGTTCGATCCCGCCGGTGGACTCGTAGCCGGTGAGGGTGAGCGTGTTGCCGTGACGGCGGCGCCAGGTCTCCAGCAGCGCGTGCGAGAGCAGCGGCAGCACGCCGGGCTGCCCGGTCGCGTCGGCGACCAGCCGCGAGACCAGCGCGTTCTCGACGCGGTACCCGGCGTCGATCGCCGGCCGCGAGATGGCCTGCCGGAGCTCCTCGGTGCTCATCGGGCCGACGAGCACCTGCGCGTCCTGCATGGCCTCGACCAGCCCGGGATGCCGCGCGCAGTGGGTGTAGAAGTCGGTGCGGATGCCGAGGACGACCCTGGTCCGGCTCTCCGGCTCGGTCGTCGCGGTGACCAGCGCGGACAGGAAGGCGGCGCGCTCGTCGGCGTCCTGGCAGAGCGTGAAGACCTCCTCGAACTGGTCGACGACCAGGACGACGTCGCCCTCGCGATCGGCGACCAGCTGACGAGCGGCGAGGCCGAGGTTGCGCGGATGCTCGGTGAACTCGGCGAGCAGCCCGCCGGGAGCGAGCCCGAGCGCCGCCCCGAACTGGACCGCGCACTCCTGCAGCGGCCGCGAGCCGGGGGTCATCAGCACCGTGACGGAGGTCTCGCCGACGGCGGGCAGAAGACCCGCGCGGAGCAAGGAGGACTTACCGGAACCCGACGCTCCCAGAACGGCCAGGAATCGCTGCCCCAAAAGCCTTGTCACCAGTTTTTCGACAAGTCGTTCGCGTCCGAAGAATCGGCCCGCGTCATCCGGCCCGAATGCGGTCAGGCCGATATAAGGGGCGGATTCCCCATTCAGCGAGACAACCGGTGAATCGCTGACTCCGGTACGCGTCCGCTCGGTCACGTCGTGCCACCGGGCTTCCCACTCCGCCTCGGGCCCTTCGCAGGCCCGGACGTAGGCCAAGGCCACCGCCAAGCTGGGCATCTTCTTCCCGCCGGCGGCTTCGGAGAGGGTGCCCGCGGAGTAGTGGGCGCGCCTGCCCAGCTCCCGGTACGTCGGGTTCCCGGCTTTCTCCCGCAAACGCCGGAGATCGGCGGCGAACTCCAGCAACGGATCGTCCCCAGGGCCCAAAGGTCGCTCCGGACGCGGCACCTTAATCCTTTCTTTCAGTGGTTTTCCCACGATCGCATTCGGGGGCAACCGTACCGTGAAAACGGAGGAAGTCCGCCGAGTATCGGGTACATCGCGTCGGTTAATTTCGATCGATTGACAGGTGCCCGATGTCACGGGAAGGGATCGGGGCCCGGGCGCGTTGTACGGAGGCGTGACCTCTTTGCCTGACATCCCGCTGTCCGTGCTCGATCTCTCGCCCGTCGTGGCCGGGGGCGGCGTTGGCGACTCGCTGCGCAACACCCTCGACCTCGCCCGCCGGACCGAAGCACTCGGCTATCACCGGTACTGGCTCGCCGAGCACCACAACATGCCCGGTATCGCGAGTTCCGCGACCGCCGTGATGATCGGGCAGGTCGCGGCCGCCACCGAACGCATCAGGGTCGGCTCCGGCGGGGTCATGCTGCCGAACCACGCGCCACTGGTGGTCGCCGAGCAGTTCGGCACCCTGGAGGCGTTCCACCCCGGCCGGATCGACCTCGGCATCGGCCGCGCCCCGGGTACCGACCAGCGGACCGCGCTGGCGCTGCGCGGCCCCGGCGGGCTCACCGCGGAGAACTTCCCGCAGCAGTTCGCGGAACTGCTGGCCTACTTCGAGCACTCCGACCAGCGCGCCGTCAACGCCGTGACCGCCGAGGGCAACAAGCCGCCGGTCTGGCTGCTCGGTTCGAGCGGCTTCAGCGCGCGCATGGCGGGCGAACTCGGCCTGCCGTTCTCCTTCGCGCATCACTTCAGCGCCGAGAACACGCTGCCCGCCGTCGCCCTCTACCGCGACTCGTTCAAACCGTCGGACGTCCTCGACGAGCCGTACGTCATGCTCGGCGTCTCCGTCGTGGCCGCCGAGACCGACGAACGGGCCCAGTACCTGGCCGCGCCCAGCGGCCTGACCTTCCTCAGCCTGCGCAAGGGCCGCCCCATCCCGCTGCCGACACCGGAAGACGCCGCGGCCTACCCGTACACCGACATCGAGCGCGTGTTCATCGAGGACCGGGCTTCGAGCAGCATCATCGGGTCGCCCGAGACGGTCCACAAGGGACTCGAGACGCTGCTGACCGACACGGGCGCGAACGAGCTGATGATCACGACCATGGTGCACGACCAGGCGGACCGGGTGCGGTCCTACGAACTGGTCTCGGAACTGGCTCGCTGACCGAACCATCCCGGGAGCGCCAGGCCAGGCCCAGGTGTCAGGAAAGGGGCTTTCAGGACGAAAAACGTCCTGAAAGCCCCTTTCAAGACATCCGGCGGTCAAGGACTCCCGCAGGTCGACCGGTCAGGCTCGAGGTCCGCTCGAGACTCCAAGCGGGTGACCACCCACCGCGACTCACCCCTCCGGCCCGCTCCCGCCACCGAACACGAAAGAACGGACAAGACCCACCCCCGCCTTTGTCACAAAGGAACAATAATTCACCGGTTACCAGGACGTGATGTCTTGATCACACCGAAGTTCTTGTCACCAAGCAGGCGCGTGATTAGCGTACCGACCAGTAGCAAACAGCACGGTAACACCCCGTTGACCCTATTCAACGATTCCGTTCCGCCATTCGGAGCAAAGGAATAGCGCAAGCTGGGGTGTATTCGCCGTGCCCGGAAAACTGGAGGGTCGGCGTGGGCGTCCGGACTAACGCACCCTCATTTCCCGGCGCGGGTGCGCTCCGGGAGACCGGCAGGCTCTACTCACTCGGCCTCGACGTCGTCCGCCTGACCTTCCGGCGGCCGTTCCAGGCCCGCGAGCTGATCCAGCAGTTCTGGTTCATCGCGAGTGTGTCGATCCTGCCGACGGCGCTGGTCGCGATCCCGTTCGGCGCCGTGATCGCGCTGCACATCGGCTCGCTGACCGCGCAGATCGGCGCGCAGTCCTTCACCGGCGCGGCCAGTGTGCTGGCGATCATCCAGCAGGCCAGCCCGATCGTGACCGCGCTGCTGATCGCGGGCGCCGGCGGTTCGGCGATGTGCGCGGACCTCGGGTCCCGCACGATCCGCGAGGAGATCGACGCGATGGAGGTGCTCGGGGTCTCCCCGATCCAGCGCCTGATCGTGCCGAGGGTGCTCGCCGCGATGGGCGTCTCCGCATTCCTGAACGGAATGGTCAGTGTGGTCGGCGTCCTCGGCGGCTATTTTTTCAACGTCATCATGCAGAACGGGACACCGGGTGCGTATCTGGCCAGTTTCTCCGCTCTCGCGCAACTGCCGGACCTCTGGATCAGCGAGATCAAGGCGGTCATCTTCGGTTTCGTCGCGGCGATCGTCGCGTCTTATCGCGGGCTCAATCCCAAGGGTGGCCCGAAAGGCGTCGGTGACGCGGTGAACCAATCCGTGGTGATCACGTTCCTTCTCCTGTTCCTGTTGAACCTGGTGCTGACGACGCTTTACCTGCAGCTCGTCCCGGCGAAGGGCAGCTGATGACCACGACGACACCCACCCGCGCCACGCGGGTCCGCGAGGCCGTGGACCGCCGGTTCGGGTTCCTGGACACGCTCGGCGACCAGATCCTCTTCTTCCTCAAGGCACTCGCCTGGGTGCCGCGCGCGCTGCACCGCTATCTCCGGGAGATCACCCGCCTGCTGGCCGAAGTCAGCTTCGGCAGCGGCGCGCTCGCGGTCATCGGCGGCACGATCGGCGTGATGATCGGGATGACCGTGTTCACCGGCACGGTCGTCGGGCTCCAGGGGTACTCGGCGCTCAACCAGGTCGGCACGTCGGCGTTCGCCGGGTTCGTCTCCGCGTACTTCAACACCCGGGAGATCGCGCCGCTCGTCGCGGGCCTGGCGTTGTCGGCCACCGTCGGCTGCGGCTTCACCGCGCAACTGGGCGCGATGCGGATCTCCGAGGAGATCGACGCGCTCGAGGTGATGGGCATCCCCAGTGTCCCGTACCTGGTGACGACCCGGATCATCGCGGGCTTCCTCGCGGTCATCCCGTTGTACGCGATCGGCCTGCTGACCTCGTATCTCGCGTCACGCCAGATCACCGTCTGGTTCTACGGCCAGTCCGCGGGCACCTACGACCACTACTTCCTGCTGTTCCTGCCACCGGGCGACGTGCTCTGGTCGTTCGGCAAGGTGCTGGTGTTCAGCGTCGTGATCGTGCTCGCCCACTGTTACTACGGTTTCCGGGCGAGCGGCGGACCGGCGGGTGTCGGGGTGGCCGTCGGCCGCGGGGTGCGGACGGCGATCGTGGCCGTCAGCGTGCTGGACTTCTTCCTCAGCCTCGCGATCTGGGGCGCGACCACGACGGTGCAGGTGGCCGGATGAGCCGGCGCGGGCTGCGCAAAGCCGGGGTCAGGACGGCCGGGGTGTTGTTCCTCGTGGTGATGTCCGCCCTCGTGCTGCTGTCGATCAAGATCTATCAGAAGGACTTCGTCACCTCGGTCCCGGTGACGCTGCAGGCGGACCGCGTCGGCAACCAGTTGCGCGAGGGCGGCCAGGTCAAGGCGCGCGGCGTGGTGGTCGGCGAGATCCGCGGCGTCCGCGCGACCCCGGCGGGGGCGGAGATCGACCTGGCCATGGAACCCGGCAAGGTCTCCCAGCTGCCGAAGACCGTGTCCGCATTGCTCGTCCCCAAGACCCTGTTCGGGGAGCGGTACGTGCAACTGTCCATTCCGGACGGATCGGCCGGTCCCCCGCTGGCCTCCGGTGACGTGATCACCCAGGACCGCTCGGCCAACGCGATCGAACTGGAGCGGGTCTTCGACAACCTTCTGCCACTGCTCAAGGCGGTGCAGCCGCAGAAGCTCGCGACCACGCTGACCACCGTCGCCACGGCGCTGGAAGGACGCGGCGACCAGATCGGCGACACGCTGGCCACCGCGGCCGAGTACCTCAAGGAGTTCAACCCGAATCTCCCGGCGCTGAACGACAACATCCGCGACCTCGCCACGGTTTCGAGGCTGTACGGGGACATCGCGCCGGATCTGCTCGATTCGCTGAGCGCCTCGGCGGTCACCCTCGACACCGTCCAGGAGAAACGAGCCGAACTGGCCACCGTGTACCAGCAGGTGACGGCGTCTTCCCAGCATGTCACGACGTTCCTCACCAACAACCGCGCCAACATCATCGCGCTCGCCGCCGACAGCCGGGCACCGCTCGAGGTCGGCGCGAAGTACTCGCCGAGCTTCGCCTGCACGCTGGACGCGCTGGCCAAACTGAAGCCGCAGATGGACAAGGTGCTGGGCAAGGGCACCGACGAACCCGGCCTGCACGCGGAGATCGTCGTCACCGAGCCTCGCGGCAAGTACGTGCCAGGGAAGGACGACCCGGTCTACAACGCCACCGGCGAACCGCGTTGCTATCCGACGAACGGCCTGCTGAGCCCGGGAATCGCGGCGACCGGCAAGGACACCGGCGCGCTGCCGTTGCTCCCCGGCGCGGAAGGCGACCTCGGCCTGGCGAACTCGCCGCAGGAACGCGAACTGATCTCGACACTGGTCGCGCCGTCGGCCGGCATCCCCGCCGCCCAGGTCCCCGCCTGGGGCAGCGTGCTCGTCGGCCCGCTCTACCGCGGCACGGAGGTGACCCTGCGATGAGGAACTTCGTGAGCCCGCTGATCAAAGGGCTGATCTTCGTCGTCATCACGACACTGGCCACGGTGCTGCTGGCGGTGTCCATCACGAACACCGGCCTCGGCGACACCAAGACCTACAGCGCGAAATTCCTCGACGCGACGTCGCTGAACGTCGGCGACGACGTCCGGATCTCCGGGGTGCGGGTCGGCCAGATCGAGGAACTCGAAATCGCCGACCACAGCGTGGCCCGCATCAGGTTCTCGCTCGACTCGCAGCGCAGGCTCCCCGCCGACGTGAACGCGGTGATCAAGTACCGCAACATGGTCGGCCAGCGCTACATCGCCCTCGAACGCGGCAAGGGCGCAGGCGAATTCCTCGAACCCGGAGCGGAGATCCCGCTGGAACGCACCACTCCCGCGCTGGACCTCACGGAACTGTTCAACGGATTCAAACCGCTGTTCCAGGCGCTGTCCCCCAAGGACGTCAACCAGCTCTCCGGCGAGATCGTCCAGGTACTGCAGGGCGAAGGCGGCACGGTGGAAAGCCTGCTGGCGCACACGGGTTCGCTGACCACCACGCTCGCCGGGCGGGACAAGGTGATCGGCGACGTGATCACGAACCTGGACACCGTGCTGAAGACCATCAACGGCAAGGGCGACGCCCTGTCCACTTTGGTCTCGACGCTGCGCGAGCTGGTCTCCGGACTCG
This sequence comes from Amycolatopsis sp. NPDC031561, assembly GCF_055580625.1. NCBI lineage: Bacteria > Bacillati > Actinomycetota > Actinomycetes > Pseudonocardiales > Pseudonocardiaceae > Amycolatopsis > Amycolatopsis sp. NPDC031561. The sequence continues at coordinate 349,026 of NZ_JBVILA010000003.1, forward strand.
CCGGCGACCGCACCGAGATCGGGGAAGCCGTCTCCGGGCTCGCGGACCTCACCACCGCCACGGCCGGTCTGCTCGAACAGGGCAGGAAACCGCTCAAGGACAGCATCAACGGCGTCGGCCTGCTCTCGGAACAACTCGTGAAGGGCAAAGCGGACATCGAGCAGTCCCTCACCGTGCTTCCCGGAAAGCTGAACGAACTCGGCCGGATCAGCTCCTACGGATCGTGGATGAACTTCTACCTGTGCTCGGCCGTCCTCCAGACCAAACCTCCCCGCGGGGTCCCGGCGACGGCGGAGAGGTGCACGTCGTGAAACCCTTCAAGGAGCGGAACCCGATCGTCATCGGTCTCGTCGGCAGCGCCGTCGCGGCCGGGCTGCTGACCGCGACGCTCAACTACGAAGCCCTCCCGATCATCGGCTCCGGAACCACCTACCAGGCCGAGTTCTCCGAAGCGGCGGGGTTGCAGGAGGACGACGAAGTCCGCATCGCCGGGATCAAGGTCGGCGCGGTGAGCGCCGTCCAGCTCGCCGAAGACCACGTCGTCGTCAGCTTCCGGGTCAAGGACGCGTGGGTCGGCGACAAGACCGCCGCCGAGATCAAGATCAAGACCCTGCTGGGCCGGAAGTTCCTCTCGCTGCGCCCGACCGGCGAGGCGGTCCAGAACCCGAAGCAGGTCATCCCGCGCACCCGGACCGTGACGCCCTACGACGTCACCGAGGCGTTCAACGGGCTGGCCGACACCGCGGGAGCGATCGACACCGATCAGCTCGCGGAGAGCTTCACCACGCTCAGCGACACGTTCAAGAACTCGCCGGAGCACATCCGGAAAGCGCTCGACGGGCTGACGTCGCTGTCGAAGACGGTCTCCTCGCGGGACACCGAGCTCAACAGCCTCCTGTCGAACGCGCACGGCCTCACCACGACGCTCGCGAACTCGAACGACGACTTCGCCAAGCTCCTCTCGGACGGCAATCTGCTGCTCACCGAACTGGACAACCGGCGGCAGGCGATCCACGACCTGCTCACCGGCTCGCAGGAGCTCGCCACGCAGCTCTCCGGCCTGGTGCGGGACAACAAGGACCAGCTCGGCGGCGCGCTCAGCCAGCTCGGAGAGGTGACCGACATCCTGCAGCGGCAGAACGACAATCTCGCCAAGAGCCTCGACCTCGCCGCGCCGTACTTCCGCGTGGTGAACAACTCGCTCGGCAACGGGCGCTGGGTGGACAGCTACCTGTGCGGGCTGGTCCCGGAGAACCGGGACCCCTGTACGCCGAAGCTTCCCGGAGGTGGCCGATGACCAGCAGGTTCGTCACCCTCGCCCTCGTCCTCGCGCTGGCCGTCGTCGGCGGTCTCTGGTGGATCTTCTCCGGCAGCGGGCTCGACCGCGTCACGGTGTACTTCTCGCGCGCCGTCGGTGTCTACAGTGGATCCGACGTCCGGGTACTCGGCGTCCGGGTCGGCCAGGTCGAATCGGTGGCCCCGGAAGGCGAGCAGGTCAAGGTCGTGCTGACCGTCGACGGTTCGACGCCGATCGCCGTCGACACCAACGTCCTGGTCGTGGCGCCGAGCGTGGTGGCCGACCGGTACGTCCAGTTCACCAAGCTCACCCGCTCGGGGAACCGGCTGGACGACGGCGCGGTCATCCCGGTCGAGCGCACCGGCACACCGGTGGAACTCGACCAGCTCTACTCCAGCCTCGACACCCTCGCCAAGGCGCTCGGCCCCAAGGGCGCCAACGCCGACGGCGCGCTGTCGGACCTGCTGCGCACCGGCGCGAAGAACCTCCAGGGCAACGGCAAGCCGTTCAACGAGTCGGTGCGCAACTTCGCCGACCTCGCCAGGACCTTGTCCGGGAACTCGGAGAACCTGTTCGCCACCGTCGACGAACTGCAGCGGTTCACCTCGATGCTGGCGACCAACGACCGGAACGTCAGCGAGATCAACAAGCAGCTCGCCTCGGTGACCGGCACGCTGGCGCAGAACAAGAACGAACTCGCCCGCGCGCTCAACGGCCTCGGCGGCGCGCTGGCCGAGATCCAGCAGTTCATCCGCGACAACCGCGCGCTGATCAAGTCCAATGTGGACAAGCTCGCGGTGACCACCGGGACACTGGTCGACAAACGCGCCGCGCTGGCCGAAACCCTCGACACGATCCCGCTGGCGGTGACGAACGTGCTCGAGGCCATCGATCCGAAGACCGGGAAGCTGCAAAGCCGCGGCAACCTGCTCGAGTACGCCCCGCTCCCGCTGCCGGTCGCCGGCGACACCTACACCGGGGGGCGCTGATGACCGCGAACCGGAAGATCGCCGTACTCGCCGCCTGCTGCCTCGCGCTCACGGCCTGCTCCTCCGATTTCAAGGGCGTCTACGACCTGCCGCTGCCCGGCGGCGCGGACATTGGCGACCATCCCTACCGGGTGACCGTGCAGTTCGCCGACGTGCTCGACCTGGTCCCCCAGGCCGCGGTGAAGGTGGGCGACGTCCCGGTCGGCCGGGTCGAGACGATCAAGCTCGGCGACGACGGATGGACGGCCGAAACCGTCTTGGCGGTCAACGGCGACGTCCGCCTGCCCGCCAACGCCATCGCGCGGCTGCGGCAATCCAGCCTGCTCGGTGAGAAGTTCATCGAGCTCGCCCCGAGTGCGGCGAAGGCCGAAGGCAGGCTGGGCGAGGGCGGGGTGATCCCCGTCGCGAACACGAACCGCAACCCGGAGTTCGAGGAGATCTTCGGCGCGCTGTCCCTGCTGCTCAACGGCGGCGGGATCGGCCAGCTGCAGACCATCAACCGCGAGCTGTCGAAGGTGATGGACGGCAACGAGGAGGAGATCCGCTCGTTCCTGTCCACTGTGGAACAGCTGGTGTCCAACCTGGACTCGCACCGCTCCGACATCACCTCGGCGCTCGACGGGCTCAACCGGCTTTCGACGACGCTGGCCAACCGGAAGCAGCAGGTCGAAGGCGCGCTCACCGACCTCACCCCCGGGCTCAAGAGCCTTTCCGACCAGCGCACCCAGCTCGTCTCGATGCTGCAATCGCTGGACCGGCTTTCCGGGGTCGGCGTCGATGTGATCAAGAAGAGCCGTGACGACCTCGTCGCCGATCTGACCGCGCTCGCGCCGATCCTCAAGCGGCTGGCCGACGCGGGCCAGAGCCTTCCCCAATCGCTGGAGATCCTGCCGACGTTCCCGTTCACCGACGCCGTACGGGACGGGATCAAGGGTGACTACCTGAACGTCTACGCCTCGATGATCCCCGCGCCGGGCGTCGAACTCCCGCCCCCGGGCGAAGGCGTCCCGCCGGGACTCCCGACACTGCCGCTGCCGTCCTCCGGAGGTAGCTGATGCTCACCACCCGTGTCCGGATCCAGGTGATCGCGTTCGTCATCATCGCCTTGGCGACGACGGCGTTCGTCGGAGCCAACTACGCGGGCCTCGACCGGCTTTTCGGGGCGAGCGGATACACCGTGAAACTCGCGCTGACCGACGGCGGGGGCCTGTTCACCAACGGCGAGGTGACCTACCGCGGCGTCGCCGTCGGCCGGGTCGGCGAGCTGCGGCTCACCGCCGGGGGCATGGAAGCGGATCTGCTGATCGACGACGACGCGCCGCGGATCCCGGCGAACTCGCGGGCGGTCGTGGCGAACCGGTCCGCGGTCGGCGAGCAGTTCGTCGACCTGCAGCCGCGCACCGGCGACGGGCCGTTCCTCGCCGAAGGTTCGGTCATCCCGCGGGAGGCGGCGAGTGTCCCGCTGCCGGTGCAGCATCTGCTGACCGACCTGGACTCGCTGACCGCGTCCGTGCCGACCGAAGATCTGCGCGTCGTCGTCGACGAACTCGACAACGCGCTGCGCGGTTCCGGCGCGAACCTCCAGGTGCTGCTGGATTCCACCACCGACTTCACCAAGCGGGCCGCACTCCACCTGCCGCAGACGGAGAAACTGCTCACCGACGGCTCGACCGTGCTGAAGACCCAGGTCGACTCGTCGCTGGAGTGGCGGCAGTTCAGCGACAACGCCCGGCAGTTCGCCGAACAGCTGTCCCGTTCGGACGGTGACCTGCGCAGGCTGATCGCGACCGCGCCCGACGCGGCGACCCAGATTTCCGGGCTGTTGCGGGACAACGAGCCGGGCCTGCCGATCCTGCTGGCGAACCTGCTCACCACGTCACAGGTGTTCTCCGCGCGCACCGACGGCCTGCGGCAGCTGCTGATCAACACCCCGAAGGCGGTCTCCGCCGTCGACGCGGCTGTCGACGACAAGTCCGGGAAGATCGGGCTGGTCCTGACCTTCTTCGACCCGATGCCGTGCACGAAGGGCTACGAGGGCACGAAGATCCGCGACAGCAGGGATCTTTCGGCGCTGCCGTTCAACACCGGTGCCGCGTGCACGCTCGAAAAGGGCAACCCGAGTTCGGTCCGCGGTTCGCAGAACGCGCCGAAGGGCGGCGTCCCGCCCGCCGCCGTCCCCGGCGGGTTCGGCGCCGACGGCCAGCCGACGTCCACCAGCCTCGAGGAGATGTTGTGGCTGCGCAACTGAAGATCGCGATCGCCGTGTTCACCGCGGCCTGCGCGTTCGCGGGATGGGCCGGGTACACCTGGTTCACCGCGACCGGCTCCGAGGCCGCGTCGTACGGGGCCTCGCGCGACGACGCGCTGAAGAACGGGCGTGAGCTCGTCGCGCGGCTGACCACCCTCGACCACCACCGCGTCGACCAGGGCATCGCCGACTGGCTCGCCGCGTCGACCGGTCCGTTGCGCGATCAGCTGGGCAAGACCGACGACGCGACCAAGCAGACGCTGGCCAAGGACGCGACCGTCTCGACGGGCAAGGTGCTCGACGCGGCGATCAGCGAACTGGACGACCACGCGGGAACGGCCAAGATGCTGGCTTCGGTGGAGATCACCATGGCGCGGGAAGGCGCGGCGCCGACGACGAAGCGCAACCGGTTCGCCGCCGGGCTGACCAGGACCGGCGACGGCTGGAAGCTCAGCGCGCTCGACCAGCTCCCGGTGGGTGCGCGATGACCGCCACCGCCGACACCGCCGACACCGAAGCCGGAGCCGATGCGGAGACCGAGCCCGAGACCACGGCCGAAGCCGTCACCGAAGAGACCGCCGACGGGCCGTCCCGGCGGCCGAAGCTGCCGCTGATCCTGCTGGTCGCGGCCGCCGTGCTGGTGGCCGCAGGGGTGTGGGGCACGCTGGAGGCGAGGTCGATCGCGGCGGCCCCGTCGGCGGCCAACACCGCGCTCACCGACGTCGGGGCCACGGCGGAGGTGAACTCCGCGGTGACGGTGGCGCTCAACAAGGTCTTCTCCTATTCCTACGACCGGACCGACGTCACCGAAAAGGCGGCCGCTTCGGCGCTGAGAGGTAAGGCGCTGGAGTCTTACAACCAGTTGTTCGCGCAAGTCAGGGAAAAGGCTCCGGCGCAGAAACTCGTTCTCACGACCCGCGTCTCCTCATCCGCCGTCCAAGAACTCGGCGGCGGTAAAGCACGACTGCTGGTATTCCTCGATCAAGCGGCGACCCGGGCCGACAACAATTCTTCGACAGCGGCGGCCGCGCAGCTTTCGGTCACGGCCGAACGCGAAGGCGACATCTGGGTCATCACCGACCTTGTTCCCCGGTGACAAACCGGGCATTCCCCCTTTCGTCCGCGTTATAAAACAGGAGAGAAAACGAGGAGAAACCCATGTTCGGTCGAACGCGCCCGAAAACCGCCCGTCGCCGTCTCGGCACGGTCGTCGCGCTCACCTCCGCGATCGCCGTGGCGGGCAGCCTCACCGCCGGCCCCGCCCTCGCGGACGACCCGGTGGAGATCCCGGTGTCCTACACCGTCACCGGGAAGACCGTGGTCAAGAAGACCGGCGGCTCCCTCGACCTCGGCCCCGGCCAGCTCAACGGGGCCCTGGTCATCGACGGTGACAACGTCGGGATCCGAGGCGACCTGTCCCTGCCGCCCTCGACGGCGAACATCTCGCTCGTCTCGGGCGTCTTCAAGATCAAGGCCCGGGTTCGGATCGAGCCGACCGGCCCGGTCACCGGCACGCTCGCCAACGGCGACCTGACCACCCATTCGCAGGCGAACATGCTGATCGACAACATCGTCGTCGGCCTGTTCTGGCCGGTCATCCCGCTCCCGACGGCGCCGAAGGCCTGCAAGACGGTCAAGCCGCTCGACCTGACCCTGGTGTCGAAGAACGTGGACCTGTTCGCGGAGACGATCCCGTCGTCGGGTGTGTTCACCATCCCCGAGTTCAAGGACTGCTTCATCAACGACCTCGCGCTGGGGGCGTTGATCTCCGGCCCGGGCAACACGATCAACCTGAACATGAAGTCGAACCTGTCCTGATTCCCAACCCCGGTCCGTGAAGGCCTCCTTGAGGGACCCTGGGTCCCTCAAGGAGGCCTTCACGGACTCGCAGCAGCCTCAGCAGAAGTACGGCGCCGCCGGGTCGACCAAGGCCACCCCAGTGCTGTCACCTGCGGAAATCGCGTAAACCGGGACGCAGACACCGGAGAACTTCCAGAAGTCCGTCGGCGGTTCGGTGCTGGTGTCCCGGCTTTCCGACTTCACGTTGCTGCCCCAGGCGAAGACGCTGCCGTCGGACTTCAACGCGACGTTGTGGTTGAAGCCGGCGTCGATGGCGACGACGCCGGACTGCGCCTCCGGCGGAACCGTCGCCTGGCCGTAGAAGTTGTCACCCCACGCGATGACACCGCCGTTCTTCAACGCGATGCTGTGCCGGAAGCCCGCCGAGACCGCCGACACCCCGGACGTCGCCGCGGCAGGCACGGTGATCTGCCCTTTTCCGTTGCTGCCCCAAGCGACGACGCCGCCGTTCTTGAGCGCGAGCCCGTGATCGCCGCCCGCGGAGATCGCGGAGACACCGGACGAAACCGTCGCGGGAACGGCGGTTCTCGAACCCCAGCTCAGCACGCTGCCGTTCGTTTTGAGCGCCAGGTTGAAGTAGGCGCTGGTGGAGATCGCTTTGACCCCCGAGGTCGCGGCGGCCGGGACGACGTTCTGGCCGTAGAAGCCGTTGCCCCAGGCGATCACGCCGCCGTTCTTGAGCGCGAGTTCGTGTGCCCAGCCCGCGGCGATCGCCGAAACCCCGGACGTCGCCGCCGCCGGCACGGTGGCCTGACCGTAACTGTCGTTGCCCCAGGCGACCACGCCTCCGTCCTTGAGGGCCAGGTGGGTGAGCGCACCCGCGGAGACCGCGCTCGCCCCGAGTGCCGCGGGCGGTATGGTCCCCTGCCCGTAGTCATTGCTTCCCCACGGCCGCGCTTCGCCGGTCGGCGCGGCGTGGGCGGTACCGGAAAGGGAAACCGTGGCGATCATTACGGCAATCGCGGTGCTCGTCACGCGCCGTGTCGTGGATCGTCGATTCTCGGAAGCCATGGGCGAAATGTTAACCCGGCTCCGCCGATCGGCCGCGTCTTTGTCACCGCCGGACAAACTTCATAATCGCATTCAGCGCGCACTGACAAGAAAGAACGGGCTACTCACCCACCCTGAAACATGTAGACATGAATCCTTGTTACGTACATAACTCGCGGGTAACCTCGGTTTACCCCACCACCGAGAAAGCCGCTCAAGTCGAGCATATTTGATCAGAAGAATCCGCCGAAAGGCGCATGGGGAAAGCCGCCCGAGACGTAAACTGGATCAAAGGAGATGACAGGTATGTCCCGCAGACTTGGCAAGTTGTCAGCAGGCGTCGCCACCACCGGCATCGTGATGGGCGCGGTCGCCGTGCTCACCGCCGGCACGGCCCTCGCCGCGACCACCTATGCCACCGGCACGGTCGCGTACATGTGCAACTTCCCCGGCATCGGCCAGCAGCAGCTGGACGTGAAGGCCCAGTTCGACGGCCCGACGTCGATCGCCTCGGGCGCCACCGCCACACCCACCAACATCTCGGGCAGCGCGACCATCAACGCCACCATCAACGCCCTGCTCAACGCCGCCAACTACGACGGCGTCCGCGGCAAGGCCAACATGCCGATCACCATCACCAACGCCACCCCGGCTTCGGCGACGGTGACGAACCTGAACGTCCCGACGCAGATCAACCCGTACGTGCCCGGCCCCCGGATCTTCAACATCGTCCAGGACGCGGGCACCGGTGTCCCGACGTTCACCGCCGGCGCACCCGGATCGGCGACGGCGTCGCTCGGCACCACGATCAACGCCCCGCTGGACTTCCACAAGAAGGACGGCACCTGGACCGCCTGGAACTTCAACTGCACCGTGAAGAACACCAACCCGGCCCAGAACCGCGCGTTCAGCCCGTCGATCACCATCACCTGATGAACCATCCGTGCGGGGCGGGGACGCCCGCCCCGCACGGTCTCCACCGGACACCGTATGAGAGGAACCCCTATGACGCAGCAGGTTCGCCGGGCACTCGGGAGGTTTCCCGTTCTGGCGGGCGTCATCCTGCTCGCGGGGGTCAACGGCGCGCTGGCCTCTTCGGCCGCGACCGACCCGGCGGCACCGTCCACGCCGCCGCTGCAAGGTTCCGCCTCCGCACACCAAAGCCTCGCGAACACCTGTGTATTCCCGGATCCCGCCGGGGAACGACCGGTCACAGTGGACGTCCAGGCCACGCTGCCGAAGGTCGTCCAAACCGGAAAGCCGGTGCAGGTCAAGGACTTCTCGCTGACTTTCACGATCAGTGAAGGATCGCTGGGCACCGTCGCCGAGGTCGTGGGCGGCGCGACCGTCGAGCTCACCGCAGCGAACGGGGACAAGAAGACCCCGATCCCGGTGTCCCTGACGATCCCCGCGACGAAAGTGCCGGCCACCGGCGAGCTGAAACTGGTCGCGACGGGCAAGGTCTCCGACATCCTGCTGAACGTGCCGTCGGAACTGCGGCTGAGCACAGGCGCGCCGTCACTCGCGCTGACCGCCGCCGAAACACCGCTCAAGCCGATCACCTGCACCCAGGGCCCTGACCAGAACACGCTGCTCGGCAGTGTCGCGCTGCTGCCACTGGGGAAGCCGAAGCCACCGTCCGGCAAGCCCGGCGAGCAGAAGGACCCCGGGGCCGACACCCGGGCCGCGGGCGACGTCCACGCCAGCGGCCTCTACCCCATCGCGTTGCAGCCGTTCGAACTGCAAGGCACGTCGTCGATCACGAAACTCGGCGCCTTCGCCCGCCTGAAGCCCGCGATCATGGTCAACGCGGTCTGGGAAGTCGACCTGGAGAACACCGAGGGACCCGGCAAGGTCACCGGCTCCCTCATCATGCCGCCGAGCCAGATGACGTTCCTCGGGTTCGGCTTCGTCCCGATCACGGCGACCATGGAACTGCTGCCCGAGGACCACGCGACCGGCAACCACATCATCGACGTCGACGGGGTGGCGATCCCGGAACCGTCGGGAAGTTCGACGGTGCTGACCCCGCTCAAGGTCTACGGAAAACTGAGCGCGGTCACCGTCAACGGGGTCACCCTCGACGTCGGCGACAACTGCCTCACCGCCGAACCGATCAAGATCAATCTCCGCGGGGAGAAGTACGGGATGTTCACCGGCGGCGTCGTGCGCACCGACCCGAAGTGGGAGGACCCCGCCTACCGGGACTTCACCTTGCCCGCGTTCTCCGGTTGCGGGGTGAAGGAAGACCTCGACTCACTGCTGACCGGGATGGCTTCGGGCCCGGGCAACCAGGCGTGTGTCGGGATCAACCAGGTCGGCCTGCCTTGGGACGCGGAACGCAAGTGCCCCAACGTGGATCCGCCGGTGGCGCGCCGCTGAGTCTCAGCCGAGGAGTGGCGCGGCCACCGATCCGGCGAACGCTTCGAGGACGAGCCGTGCCGTCTGTCCGTTCACTTCGGACAGTGCGGCGCGTGTCTCGGCCAAGAGACGCCTCCCCGCCCGGACCGCGACGTCCAGGGAGACCGCCGCGAAACCGGGGTCGTCGAAGTCGCGAATGGTCAGCCCCGGCCGCCGCAACAACGCGGGCAGTGTCGAGGTCTTCGCGGCGAGCATCGCTTCGAGGGTGAGGTCCATCCGGGTCCGTTCACCGCGCAGGGCGAGCACGTCTTCCACTCCGGCGACCAGTCTTCCCACCGCCGACCCGTAGGCTCGCAAGACCCGGACCTCTTCGTCCGCCACTCCCGCCAGGGCGGCTCCGATCCGCAACGGGAACTCGAACAGCGACTCCGCCACGCCCGACGGCTCCGCCGATGTCAGGTCAGCGGCGCGAAACGCGGCCAGTTCCCCGAGCCAGTCGGCCAGTGCCCACGACAACGCGGGCGCGGCTTCGGCGACCAGTCGCGAAGCCTGGCCCAGAAGGTAGTCCCCGGCCAGCACGGTGGTGGCCGATTCCCAATCGACGCCGCGCCGGTCTCGAGGAGCCGGAGTCGGTCCCAACAAGGCCAGCGCTCCCAGCATGGCCAGATCGACCGCAGCGGCGACGACCGGCTCCCTGGTCCTCGGGCCACGACCGCCCGCGAGGATTCCCGCGTACACCAGCATCGCGGGGCGGAGCCGGAACTCGCTCCCGCCACCGTCCACAGTGAACATAGCGGCGAGGAAAGGCCACTCCCGGCGTACGGTGTGCACCGCGACCTCGTCGGCCGCCAGCAGGAACGGTGCCAGGACGGCCGCCTCCTTCGAGGGCAAGATCACCGGTCCGGTGGCGGCCGGCTGTGACTGTTCCGCCGAGAGCAGGATCGCGCGACGCCCCTTGCTGTAGAAGACATTGCCGCTGGAAGCGCCTGCTTCCAGCACACGCCATGCGAGATGGTAGCGCCGGGCCGCGTGCCTGGCGGTCTCGAAGTAGCCGACGAAGGACGAGCCGAGCAAGCGGACGTACTCGCGAGCGGCCGCCGCGGGGTCTTGGACGCAGGCGGCGATCGCCCGCGAAGCGAACATTCCCGACCTCATCGCGTGCCCGAGACCTTCACCCGTGAAAGGGTTCACGAGGCCCGCCGCGTCCCCGACGCGCAGCACACCGTCCTCGACGGCGCTCGCCGGACTGAACCCGCAGTACGCCGGACCGCTGACGACCGGTCCGACCGCCTTACCGGCAGCCGTCCCGGGTTCGACCTCGACGATCGCTTCGAACGCTTCAGCCGAGAGCCGCGCGGGGTCGGCTGTGGCGTCGAGGGTCATCCCGCCGATCGTGAACCCACCCTCGCCGGGCGAAAGCCAGGCATAGCGCGGCTTCCCCCGGGGGTCGTCGGACGGCGGGGCCAGCGGCCGCAGAACGACCTTCCCCCGCACCGTCCCTCCGCTGAACCATCGAGTGCAAGTGGTACCGAGTCCGTGTGCCACCCCGCCCGACAGGGACTTCGCACCGGTGGCGGCCACGACGTGCGCGGCGTCGACGACGTCTTCGCCGACGCGGACTTCGAATCGCCCGTTCACCGCGACCGGGACGGCGGCGGCTCCTCGCAGGAAAGCCACACCGGCTGAAGCGGCGTGCCTGCGCAACGCCTTACGCAGCCGAAGATCCTCGACGACGGAGTATCGGACGTCCGGGAGGTCGTGCCGGGTTCCCGGGCCGAAGCACAGTTCGACCGGCAGGTCCTCGATCTTCGAAGACGTCGCCAGCCCCAGCTCGCCGAGCAGGTGCCGCGCGGGAGCACCGAGCAGGACGCCGTGCCCGGCGGTGTCTTCGTCCGGATCGACCACGAGAGTGTCGATCCCCCGGGCGGCCAGGACGGCCGCGGTCACCGATCCCGCGGGCCCGGCGCCGAGGACGACCACGGTGACCGAGTACCGAGTGGTCACGACCGTCCTGACCAGACTGCTTCGGCCACGTCCGTGACCGAGTCCCGAGCCGGACCTTCCACCGTCCGCGAGAGCGCCGCCTTCGCACGCCCATAGTGGACCGAAGCGAGTTCGCGCGCCGTCTCCAGTCCTCCGTGGTGTGCGACGAGACGCCGCACTTCGGCCAGGTCCGGCGCGCCGAACGAGACCGACAACAGCAACTCGCTCAACTCCCCGGTCGTGTCGGCCCGCAACGCCGCGAGCGTCGGGGCACCGAACAGACCCAGCAGGTGATCGGTCCCGACCGGTTTGTCCGCCCCATCCGACTCCAGGTCCAGGCAGTCGTCGAGGATCTGGAACGCGACACCGAGTTCCTGTCCGAACTCGCCCAGCGCGTTTCGGCAGTCCGCGTCCACGCCGGATTCCATCGCGCCCAGCAGGCAGCAAAGCCGGAAAAGCGCACCGGTCTTGCGACCGACCAGTTCGGTGTAGTCCGCCAACGGAAGCAAGGTGTCGAAGCCGCGTTCGACGTCGAGCAGTTCGCCGTGGGAGAGCTCGGCGACGGTCCGGCTCACCACCAGCGCCACGTCCTCTCCCAGCTCCGCCGCTTCGGTCCCCGCGGCACTGAAGCAGGAAAGACCTGCCAGTACGGCCAGATCCGAGCCGGCGGCGACGTGCACCGCTGTCGTACCGCGGCGTACCGCGGCTCGGTCGATGAGGTCGTCGTGCACCAACGAAGCCAGGTGCAGCAGCTCGACCACCGCTCCCGCCGCGGTGACCCGGTCCTCGTCGGCCGGACCGTACCCCGCGCAAGCGCTCAGCAGCGTCGACCGCAACTGCTTCCCCGGCCGGCTCGCCAGCGTTCCGATCGCGTCGCGGATCGGCGAGGTCATCCCGCCGACGAGCAGGGTGAGCCGGTCACGCACCGCCGTCATCGACGATCCGAGAACTCGTACGGCGAATCCAGGTCCAGGCCTGGGATCGCCGCCAGCAGTTCCCGCACCCGCCGATACACCGCGAGGTCGTTCATCAAGTCCAGCACCTGGGCCCGGTTCATCCCCACGCTCCTGGTCACGACCTCGTCGAAGATCACCCAGGCGGCTTTCTTCTCCGGCAAGCTCACGAGCTCGGGGGACAACCCGGCCATCATCGCGCGGACGTCGTCGACGTGCTCCTGCGTCACGGTCACGGCCGATTCCGGGTCGCCAAGCACGGAGATCGCGAGCGCGCGGTAGGCGTCGTAGTACTGCCGGGCCCGAGCGCGCTCTTCCGTCGTACCCACCGCTGCTTCGACCCTGGCCGCCACGCTGTCCAGGTTCTGGTAGGCGACCTGGATCAACAGGTTCCCGACCGCGCTCTCGGCGAAGAACTCGTCCCGCACGCGATCGAAGTGCCCGTTGTCCTCGCCGAGTGGCAGATCGTAGAAGGTGCCGACGGCGCCGAGCATCCGGCAAGCGACCGAAGGCAGCGGGGTGAGTGTCCTGCCGTTGCCGCCCTCACACGCCACCGCGCCCGAATCGCCCTTGACCGAAAACCGCTGCGCGTAGATCAGGTCGGTGAAGAAGTAGCCGTTCACCCACAGCCTCGCGGTGGTGTCGAGGATGACACTGGAGGTGTACCCCGACGTGCGCCCGACCTTCTCGATGCGACGGCCTTCGACCGCCACCGCGGTGGAGTCCGGGGTCAGCAGTTCGACGTTCAGCTCGGTCAGGACGGTGTCGATCTTGGCCATGAAGGTGCTTCCGTGCACGCTGGAGACGAACGCGAGGCCGACCGCCCGGTGGGTGGGTGAGATCGGCGCCATCAGGTTGCGCGCCACCGTGCCGCTCACCACGATTACCGGCTCCAGCTGGGCGATCGCGGCGTCCGCGACGTTCGCCACCCCTTTGACCAACGGGATGGACCGTTTGAGCTTCGCGATCACGTTGTCGCTGACGGCGCCGCCGTCGAGGGTGGCGGGCTGCACGATCTCCGCTCCTTCCGGCGCGGCACCGAAATTCGCCAGGACGTGGTTCGCCGACAGCACACAGATCGTGCCGTCGGTCTTGTCCCGGACGAGACAGCCCAGGGTGCCGAGTGTGCCGTCGGCGAGGGTGCCGAGACCGGCTCCCTGCAGCGGCGGCCGGAACCGCTCGGTGACCGGTGGGGCGGCGGCGGTCACACCGGAGAAGTGGAACTCACCGGTCTCCAGCACGTCGACGCCGTGCGCCCGCCCGTCCACTTCGACCGTCCGCGGCAGAAGCCGCCTGCTCGATACCAACGCGGGGCGCCGTTTCTTGCGCACCAGCACGACGACGACCGGTTCCCCGGTCAGCTCGCCGTCACGCGTGCGGAACCCCTTGGCGACCCCGACCACGTTGGGATCGTCCTCGCGGGACTCCGCGAGACGGGCCTTGGCCAGGTCCAGTGAAGCCGCCGTCCGTTCGTCCATGAACACGGTCACCGCACCTCCACCGTCGCGAGCACCGGGTCCTGCCCGTGGACGAGCGTCATCGAACTGACGTAGTCCGTGGTGGCGCCCGTGGCCTTGTAGATGGTGATCGCGCCCTTCGCCGGGGTTTCCGCGGCGATGGTCATCGGGCCGGGGTTCCGCGGTGCCGGAAGTGGTGTTCCTTCCGCGAGTGTCGCCGTGCCGGTCAGGACGTAGTCGATGTTGGTCGGCGGGATCGAGGTCCGAGGGAAGGTCACGGTGATCGGGAACCGCCCGGACAGCCCGCGCGCGTCCGTCACGGCCACCGTCGTGGTGATGACGCCGGCGAACGAGACGTAGTTGGCGGCGCGGGCCATGGCCGTCACCTTCGGCCCTCCGATCGCCTGCACGATCACCGGGCCGAACACGACGGGCTTTCCGTACTCCACGAACACCGGCACGCCCGAGATGACGCGGGTCAGGAAGGGCACCGGTGTGGTCGCCGGAACGGACACCATCCAGTTGAGCTCTTTGAAGTCGCTCGCCACCGCGGTACCCGGAATGGCCACCGTGGCAGCGGCGGCCGCGACGGTGCCTTTCATGGCGGCACGCCGAGAAAATGCCGGATTCATCGTGATTCCCCCAAGAATCGCCTCACTGGCCTTCGGCAGACATTAACGACGGAACCATTGCCCCACAAGGTGATCGCGTATTACCGGCGGACTTCATCCGATCATGACAACTTTCGATGTCCGCACCCGACCACGGCCGAACGGGCGATTGATCACCACAAGACGCGGTGTTACGTTGCTGTTCAGCGGACCTTCACGGCATGATCGTCCGTCGACTGGGGGGCGGTCGAATGGTTCAGCGCAGGACAATTCTGCTCAGTGTTCTCCTCGCCGGTACACCATTGGCCGGACTTTCGCTCGCCGCACCGGCGTCCGCGAAGTCCACTGTGGACATTTTGAGTTCTTCCGAAGCAGCGCGGAAACTCGTCCGCCGGATCGCAGGCAGGGATCCGAGGGACGCGGTGCGCGCGGACGCCTGGGTGGCCTGGGCGGCGGGCGAAGACTGGGCGATCGAAGAATTCCTGGAGAACGGCCTCGCCGCCGCGGAACGACGCGCGGCGGAGACGAATTCGGTCAATTCAGACTTCTGTCGCCGCATTCTGTCGACCTACACCGCCGAATTCGCCCCCGAAGTCCACGCCGCCGCACAGCGGGCACTCCTGGGCGCGGACTCCGATCGCGCCGCGTTCGTCGCGCAAGGATTCGCCGCGGCCGAAGCGCGTGACAGGCGGGTACGCGAAGAAGACGGCAGCCAGGAACGAGCCATCGTCGAAGAAGATCGCCGCTACATCAGGGAACTCGGCGCCACGGACCCGGGCCCGCAGGTCCGCGCCGCTGCGGCATGGGCACTGCGGCCCGGCTCGACCGATGCCGACCTGGTCGAATTCTTCGCCTATGGCTGGGCCACCGCCGCCCGGCTGGACCTGGAAACCCATCGCCTCCGCGACGCCGAACAGGAAGCCCGCCGCCAGGTGGCCATCCGCCGTTTGATCACCGACGCGCGTGAAGCCGAACAGGCGGCGTTGGAGGCGGCGGAGGACATCGTGGAACAGGCGAGGGCGACGGCCGCGAGCGCGTGGCGCAAGGCGGCGGCGCAGGCGGGGCCCGTCAGGACCGCGTGGACGGACGCCGAGCAGGTCGCGCGGGCGCAGGCCGCGAACTGGCGCGCGGTGGCCGAAGCGGCGGCGAACGCGACCGGCCCCAACTGGAAGGCCATCGCCGCGACAGCGGGTGACACCGCCACCGAATGGTCCGCGGAGCAGGGCTGGGCCGACGGTCAGACCCGCTTCTGGGCGGACCTGCTCCAGCAGGCCCTCGACGGCGAGACGCGGATGACGTCCCCCCGCACCTGAACCACCGCACCGATCCGATCCTCTCCCGCACTCCGACTTTCCGGAGGTTCCGCATGCTGCGGACGTTCGCGTACCGGGCACTCCTGCTCCTGCTCGTCCTCACCGTCACCGTGGCGGGGACGTCGACACCCGCTCTCGCCGCGGTGGCCGCAGATCCGCCACCCGCCGGCCGTCCGATCCCGGCGAAGGACTATCCGGGCTGGGACGGCGAAAGCGGGCTCGGTGAGCCCGTCGATCCCCGATATTGGAAGCTCGTCTCCGATATCGCCCAGTACTCCGAAGAGCCCGAAGTCCGCGAAGCAGCAGAGGCCGCGCTGGCGCTCGGGACGGACGACGCGCTCTTCGAGTTCTTCGACGTCGGTGAACCGGACGCGCAGGCACGCGCGCAGGCACGCCGGGACGAGACCGCGAGGGTGAACCGTGAGAAGGTCCTCGATCTGCGAGGTACCGGCGGGCCGATCTTCAACGCCGAAGTGGAACGGGTCCTCGCCGGTTCGGACTCCGACCGCGCGGCCTTCCTCGACTACGGCAGGACGATCGCCGCCGACCGGGACGAGCGTGCCCGGCAAGCCACCCAGGCCAGGGCCGACGAGCTCCGCACCCGGGTGACGGTTCTGGTCCGGGTCGCCGGACCGGAGGTACAGCGCGCCGCCCAAGCCGCGCTCGACGCCGGGGACGCGGCGATCGCGACCTTCCTCAACGGCGGCTACCTCGAAGCGGCGAAACGGGACGCCGCCGCGAACGAGCAGCACCTGAAGGAGCTCGAAGAGCGGACCAAAGCCGCCGAACAGGCCAGTGATCTGGCGAAGCGCGCGGCCAGGGCATCACAGGCGAGACGGAATCTCGTCGTCGCGCACGGCCGGGGCGTCCGGTCACTCCAGCGGGCGGCCAACGCGATGACTTCGGCGGCGACGGCGGGCCGTCAGGCCGCGCAGATCCTCGCGGCCAACAACGCGAGCGGGAACCACTCCCCCGGATCGTTCAGCCTGGTGAAGCAGGAAGCGGCCCGGCAGTTCGACTTCGCGCAACAGGCCACCGGCGAAGCACGGGCCGCGGCCGTCGCGGCGACCGCGGAAGCGGACATCCTGGTCGAGACCGGCCTCCCCTATGGCGCCGACTGGGCGAAAATGGCTCAGGGCATGGCTTCCGCGGCCCAAGCCGCGGTGTCGGCGATCGAGACCGTGCGGCACACGATCGACGCGACCATGGCCACCGACGCCGCGATCGGCGATCAGGCGAAGGCCACGGCCCGCGCGGAAGAGGCCCGCCGCTGGCGTCTGCTAGCCGAAGAGAACGCTCGCGCCGCCGCGTCACTGTCGGCCGCGGCGAAGGATCAGGTGAAGGCGGCCGAAGACGCGGCCGTCCGGGCGAGAGCGGCCCTCGACGATTCCATTCGCGCGGTCGAGGCCGCGTGGGCGGGCGAATGGGAGACCCAGGCCACCCTCGAAACCGCCAAACGCGAACGGGACAAGGCCAAGGCGTCCAGGCAGACCGCCGAACTGGAGCGTGACAAGGCCGCGAGCTATCGCCGGGACGCGGACGAAGCGGCGGCCGAGGCGCGGGAACAGCGAGGACGTGCGGAAGCCTTCCAGCGAGCCGCCACCGACGCGCGGCACCGAGCCGAGACCCAAGAAGGCATCGCCCGCGGCTGCGAGAGGACCGCCGAAGGAGAAGAGCGGAAGGCCGCGATCGCCCGGGATCGAGCCTGGGCCGCCAAACGCGATGCCAATACGGCCGAGGCGCGGGCACAGGCGCTGGAAGCGTCCGCCGCGGCCGCACGCGGCACGGCGCAGGAGGCACCGGCCTGGGCCGCGGCTCAGGAAGCCAGACGAGACGCCGACGACGCGGCGAGTGCGGCCGACGCGGCCCAAGGCGCGGCGAACTTGGCCACGGCGGCCGCGGCACGCGCCAGGGAAGCGGCGACCAAGGCGACCGCCGCCGCGGCCGCGTCCCGTGCGGCGGCGGAAGAAGCGGCCGAACACGCCGCCAACGCCGATCTCGCGGCGTCGCAGACCGAGGCGACCGCCGCGGGCGTGCACAACTCGGCGATGCAGGCGAACGCCGCGGCCGCCACCGCGACCTCGGCCGAGGTCCAGGCGGCGGCGAACGCGCGGACCGCGGGCGCGCAGGCCGCGGAAGCGGTGGAACGGGCCCGGGTCGCGGCCGTCAGCGCGGTGAACGCGCAAAGGAACGCCGACGAAGCCCAAGGCGAAGCCGATTCAGCGGCGACGCAGGCGGGATTGGCGAGCCGGGCCTCGGTGGCCGCACGGGCTTCGGCGGCGGCGATCACCGATCCGGCGAACACCGCGATCATCGTGGTCGCCCCGTTCACCGGCACCGATCTGGACGCCGACTTCGTGACCGAGGTGGCCCGGCAGTCCCAAGCCGTCGGGGAGGAGCAGTCGCGGGCCGCGGAAGCCAGGGCGGCCGAGGCGCAGACCGCCGCCACCCAGGCACAGCAAGCGGCGGATCAGGCGGCCGCCGACGCGAAGGCGGCGTTCCAGGCATCGGCGGACGCCGCGAAGTCGGCCCACGAGACCGCGGTCTCGGCGGCGAAGGCACAACGCGCGGCCCAAGCCGCGCACGGTTGGGCGAGCAGCGCCCGGTCGAACGCGAGCCAGGCGAATTCCGCCGATGCCCGCGCGCACGCCAACGCCGTCGAAGCGAGGAACGCCGCGAACGAAGCCGCGCAGGACGCGGCTATCGCCGGGCTGGCCGCCGACACCGCGGAAGGGCACGCCGAGGCGGCCCGGGGTGCCGCCTCCCAAGCCGAGGCGGACGCGACCAAGGCCAGGGCGGCAGCGGAAAGAGCCCGCATCGACGCTCAAGCCGCCGCGGACGCGGCGGAACGCGCCAGGATCCACGCGCAGAACACCTCGGCCGCCGCAGCCAGGGCCCGGGAGGCGGCAGCGGACGCGCAACACGCGGTGGAACAGTCCGAAGCGGCCGATCGCCAGCGCGAGGCGGAACGCCGCCAGACCGAAGCCATGGTGCTCGCGGGCTGTCTGCCGGGGCTCACGGTCGAGGACATCGACGACCTGATGGGTGACGACCAGAGCGCCGCCGCTCTCGGCGAGTACCGCGCCGCCCAGCAGGGCTGCATGAACGGTGACGACGTCACCAGCTTCCTGTTCGAGGTCGGTGGCGAAGTCCTGCTCGAGTTCATCGGGATCCCCGACCTCAAGCGCTGTTTCGGTTCGGGCAACATCGAAGCCTGCCTCTGGACCGTCGTGAACGTCGTCGGCCTGGTACTGCCCTTCATCAAGGGCAAGGCGATCGTCAAGGCCATCGGCGCGGTGGTCGTGAACATCGGCAAGTACCTCGCCAAAGCCGAACTGATCCGCAAGATCGGCGCCAAGGTGCTGAGCGTGCTCGACAAGATCCGCCGGGTCTGCCGGGCGACCAGCCGGGTCGCACAACGGAACGGCGCGGGCGCCGCCGGGTTCGTCTCCACCTCGGACGTATCCGCCGCCGCGTCGAGCGTGTTCTGCTTCCCACTCAAGAACCTGCGTCCCGAAGACCTGGCGGACGAACTCCTGATCGCCAGGCTGCTCAACGTCGCCCCGGTCGCGGTCGGCACTGCCGACTTCCTGGCGCTGGTCAGGGACCACAGTCAGCTGAAGTGGGCGGTCCTGACCGACGGCAGACTCGTCGTGATCCCGAAGTACGTCCAGGACACCGAAATCAAGCACCCTGTGCTCAGCGGCGGCGCCGATGTCCGATCCGTCGGTGAGATGACGGTCCACTACAACGGTACGACCCTGATCATCTCCGACTTCAACCTCCACAGCGGCCACTACGATCCGCCGCGGAGCGGTTCCCGGTACCGGGGCTACTACCAAATCGGCAAGGAAGCCTTCGAAGCGTTGGGGTACTTCATCCCATGAGCGAAAACCAGACGGTACTACCGACGTTCTCGGAGGCCAGGTGGATGACCTTCGAGGAGCTGACCGACAGGCTGGCGGCCGTCGATCCCGCGCGGCTGGCGAAGGCGAATCCGATCGACCTGCTGGAGGCCCCCTGGGTGTTGATCGACGAGGACTTCCGGGGCGGGTTCATCAAGCACTGCCGGGAACTCACCGACGATCGGTTGCGGCACTGCGCCGAGATCGCCGAGACGTTCTTTTCCTGGCTGATGCCCTACGGCGGTTACAGCAGGCGTTCCGCGACAGCGAACAGGTTCCATCTGTCCACGACACTGATCCTCGCCATCGGTCCCAGGACGGACATCGCTCTCCTCGACCCGATGCGGCTCCTCCACGAGTTCCTGCACGACTCGCCGCCGGTCGAAACGGCACGCGAACTCCTGGCGGGTCCGTCGCCGGGACCTGAAGCCGGCGCGATCGTCGGACGGCTGAGCCTGCTCTGGCACCTCCGGCGGATCGACCACCTCTTGCCCCCGTCCGCGGAAAAGGAGCGCTACGAGCAATGGAAAACGCTGTGAGAGCCCGGATCCGGAGACCCGTCGGCGCACGGACGGCCTTCGTCGTCGCGGCCATCAGCGTGGCCGCCGTCCTGACGGTCCCGGCCGGGACCGCCGAGGCCGCACCGGTGACGGCGGCGGCGGGACAGGCGGTCACGCCGCCGGTCTCCTCCGAATCGGAGAAGCTGCGTGCGGCCAGGACACTCGGGATCGTGCCGACCGACGCGATGATGGCCCTCGGCGAACGCGAGTTCGTGATCGCGCTCTGGCGCGCCTCCACCGGCACCGAAGTGCGCGCGTCGGCGGAACTCGCCTTCGCCGGAACCGTTCTGGCCTGTACCGAGTGGATCAAGAACGGCGTGCTCGCGGCGAACACCAGGGACCAGGAGCAGCGGTTGCGGGACACCGACGCGGCACGGGTCGCCAGGGAGGCCAAGGAAGCCGCCGCCCTCATCCTCGGCATCCCGCCCGACGAAGAGCTCTTCGTGCGCAACGATCGCGATTTCATCCACGTGATCACCCAGCGGTCGACCGGCCCGAAGGTGAAGGCCGCCGCCCTGGTGGCTTTCGGCGCGCCCGCGCCCGCGCAGAAGGAGTTCATCGCCAACGGGATCCGGCTGGCGCACGCACAGGACCAGCAAGACGCCATCGACGCCGACGCACAGGCGGATGAGGCGAAACGGATCCGGCTGGCCGCCGAAGCCGCGCGAGGCCGGGCGGTCTCCGTGGTGAAGGTGCCGCCGACTCCCGCCATCGTGACCCTGCCGGACGACGACGTCCTCCGCGTGATCGCCGACAACGCGCGGCCGGACAGCCAGGTGGAGACCGCGGCCGTCAAGGCCTTGCGCAGCCGGGACCGGGCGGACTGGAAACGGTTCATCGACGTCGGGGTCTACGACGCGAACCGGCGCGACATCGACGCCGTCCTCGCACAGAAGGCCCAAGCCGACCGCGAACTCGTCGAGCAGATCCGGACGGAGGCCGTCCGGGCGGGCATCCAGCCGAGACTCGCCCATGCCGCGGCGAAGGCACTGGCGGGCGGGGTCGAAGACGTCCTCGCCTTCCTCGACCAGGGCCGGTTCGACGCGTCGACGCAGTCGTTCAGCCGGTCCGCGCTCAACGGGAACATCGCGGGGCAGTACCTGCGGGACACCACGTCCGGTGTGGTGGTCAACCCCGGTGCGGCGGAACCCGCCGCGGGTGACGGGATCGACGCCACCTGGCGGATCGTCCCCGGCCTGGCCGACCCGGAATGCCGGTCGCTCGAATCGGTGACCAAGCCCAACCACTACCTGGCGCGCTACTACGACGGGACGAAGATCCAGATCGGTGTGCGACCGGCGAGCGGGACCGTCGAATACGACTGGAACGCCACCTGGTGCGTCGACAACATCCTTCCCGGCGCCGGGGTGACCCTGCGCGGTGGCGCGGACTTCCTGACCAGGCAGGCTGACGGCAGGGCCGGGGTGGGATCCGAGTTCTACTGGTGGGTCACCGATCCGGAGCCGGACTCCACCGAGATCACGGTGAACTGGCTCAACAAGTATCTACCGGACTACGACCCGTACACCGAACTCATGGTCTCGCCCGTCCGGGGGGAGCAGATCGACGCGGGGGTGCGGTACCGCGACTTCCAGCGCCGCGGAGCACCTTCGTACTGGGCGTTCCGGTCCTACTGGACCAGGGCGACCGGTGTGCACACCCTGACCGTCGGACGTGGGACCGCTTGTCCCGCACCGGAAATCCTCGCGACCTACCTCTTGCTCGGTGGGCACGCCGAACTGGGCGCCCCGTCCACCGACGACGCCTGCACCGCGGACAAACTGGGGCGGTTCGCACATTTCGCGGGCGGGGCTTCGATCTATTCGATCGACCGGGCGGGCACCCACGTCGTCCGCGGCGCGATCCGGGCGAAGTGGCAGTCGATCGGCTCGGAGAAATCCGCGCTGGGCTACCCGACCGGTGACGAAACCGCCATCCCCGGCGGGCGCCGGAGCACGTTCGAGCATGGCCGAATCGACTACGACACCGCCACGCAGATCGCCACCGTCCACCTCGCGACGAGCTGACAGGAAACTCCACAATGGACGCAAGAAGAAGAACGCTCGCCTTGTGCGGCCTCGTGCCCGCCGCCGTACTGGCCCTGCTCGCCGGGGTCACCCCGGCGGTGGCCGAACCGGTCGTGACGGCCGCTGTCACGGCCGATCCACCCCGGCCCGCCACTCAGGACGACAAGGTCCGCGCCGCGCAGGAGATCGGTGTCGTCGCTTCTCCGGAGCTGCTCATCCTGACCGACCGGAACTTCGTCTTCGCGCTGTGGCAACGCGCGTCCGGTACCGAAGTCCGGGCGTCGGCCGAACTCGCCTACGCCGGCGTGGAATCGGAATGGACACAGTGGATCAAAACCGGCGTCCACGAGGCGAACGCCCGGGACCAGGCGCACAAGCTGCAAAGCGACGCGGCGGCGAGGGCCGCACGTGAGAACAAGGACCGCGCCGCACGTGTCAACGGGATCGTCGCCCCGGTCGAACTGCTCATCCAGAGCGACAAGGACTTCGTCTTCGCCATGTGGCAGCAAGCCTCGGGCCCACTGCTCAAGGAAGCGGCGCTGGCGGCGTACAACGGTTCACCCGCCGACCTGAAGGCCTTCATCCTCACCGGCATCTTCGCCGCCCGTGAAGCGGACCAGAAGGCGATTGTCGAGGCCGACCAGCAGGCCGACGCCGAGGAGAAGGCCAGGCGCAACGCCCGGGACGCCCGGATCCGGGCGGCGGCGGTCGTGGCGCTCGTCGCCACCGAAGGCCACCTGGTCGAACCCGACGTCAACTTCGTCATGGACCTGTGGGACCGGGCCAAGCCGAGCAGCGAGGTCCGCGCCGCGGCCGAACGGGCGCTGCGCAGCCCGAATCCCGCCGACCTGGTCGCCTACATCGGCACCGGGATCCACCAGGCGAATTTCAAGGACTGGCAGGCATGGCTCAAGAAGAAGGGCGAGGCCGACCGGCGTCTCGCCTTCGAGCTCAAGACCAGGGCCGACCAGAGCCGGGTGCATCCGGCTCTGGTGACAGCGGCGAACGCGGCACTCGCGGGGACCTACGACGACGTCGAACTGTTCCTTCGCGTCGGGCAATACGAGGACGCCGTGCTGACGCAGTCCCTGCGGTTCTCGGGCGACCGGTATCTGCGCGGTTCCGGTGACGCCGTGGTGGCCGCGGGGGTCTCCGGCGGCGACGGCGCCGACGCGACGTGGCGGGTCGTACCCGGCAAAGCCGATGTGAACTGCCATTCGTTCGAATCAGTCCGGTTCCCGGAACACTATCTGCGCCAGTCCGGGCAGCGGGTGGTCATCGCGCCGTCCGACGGGACCGACCAGTTTCGTTCCGACGCGACATGGTGCACGAAGGCGGGAACCACCGGGACCACCGCCACGCTGGAGTCGTTCACGCTGCGCGGCAGGTTCCTGCGACAGTTCCAGAACCACGTCTGGGCGGCGAACGGGAGCGGGCAGCAGCCGCACGACACGGCCACCGGGTACGCCACCGACATCGTCTGGCAGGCGAGCGCTCCTTACCCGGGGTCGTGAACGCTAAGACCCGCTCGGAGTCCACTGTGGACTGCGACGCGGCACCGGAAGCACCTCCGGGATCGCGTGGTCGGTAGCCGTTCGCTGGTCGGCCTGGCCGAGCCCGGCCCGCAGCGCGAGTTCCATTTCGAACCGCGCCCCCGGGTCGCGCAGATGCGCGCCGAAGGTCGCCTGCAGCTGCCGCATGCGGTACCGGACGGTCTGCGGGTGGACCTGGAGGCGTTCGGCGATGTCGACGACGTTGCCCTGGCTGTCGAGCCAGGCGCGGAGGGTTTCGAGCAGCCGTTCCTGCTGCTTCCCGGTCATCTCGGCGAGCGGGGCGAACAGCCGGTCGCGCAGCTGGCAGGTCAGCGCGGCGTCGGCGTTCACGAGCAGGGTGGCGAGGTGTTCTTCGGCGCGGATCACGCGGCGGGCCTGGATGATCCCGCGTTCGGAGAGGTGCAGCGCGTCGCGGGCCCAGCGCAGGGAATCGGCGACGGAGTCCAGCGGACGGCACGGGCCGATCGACAGCCGGTAGTCCGGCAGCGCGGCCTGCAGGGTGGCCAGCCGGGCGCCGGAGATCTCGCCGGGGACCAGCAGACGCGGCTCAGCGCAGTCGAGTTCGGCCAGGACGTCCGAATCCACCGCGTTGTGCCGCCGCGGTCTGACGGTGTCGTCGATCGGGAGAAGCACCACCGGCGTCGCGCGTTCGGGCACCGTCCAGCCGGTCAGCTGCGCGAGTTCCGCGATCGCCTTCGACGGCGCGGGCGGGGTTTCCAGCACCAGGTGCAGCAGCTTGCGGCGCCAGGTGTCCAAGGCACCCGCGGTGCGCGCCTTCGCTTCGAGGTAGCCGTCCAGCGCGACGGACGCGAGTTCGTCCATGAACGCGAGCATGGCGTCGGCCAGTTGCGACATCACCGCGGACGAGAGCCCGCTGCGGCGGCCGACGCGCATGATGCGCCGCCAGGAGACGCGCGCGCCGACCCGGTAGGCCGACTGGAGGGTGTCGAGGCTGCGGCCTTCCCGCATCTCGTTCTGCCCGAGCCGGTGGTGGACCTCATGCGACTGTTCTTTGGAGACGGTGGGATCGGCGATCTGGGCGACGAACAGCGTGATCGCGTACTCGACGCCCGCGCGGATCGACTTGCCGTAGGGCCCGTCGAGCGGGCGCGCGTACGCGGGGATGGTCGCCCGGATCTCGTCGACGATCTCGTTGGCGAGACTGCCCAGCTCCGGCCGCAAAATGTCGGCGAGCTTGCGCGGCAAGGCTGCGGGATGCGGCGCAGCGTGTTCGATTCCGCGCTCCAACGTCATCGCAGCTCCTTTGCTCCGCCCAGCGTCCGGCACCCCACAATCGTCGTGGGGTGACAACGAACACATCGCAAACTCGCTCGTGAATGTGTCACCTTCCGCAGAAGAAACCGATTTCTTGTCACCGTCGTGACAAAATCACGGGTCGCCCCTGAATTTTGATGACAAGTGCCCGGCAAACGCCTCGCGTGGTACGTACGAACGGCCGAAGGTGAGAACGCCGTGACGGAGCGTCACCGCGTGGGGGTGAGCAATTCCCCGAGTGCTTCGAGCACGGGTTCGAGCACGCGCACCTCGGTGCCCACGCATTCGGTGATCCCGGCGCCGACGACCTCGAAGCCGCTCAGCCCGCGAAGCATCGCCACCAGACGCTCGATCGTCAAGCCACCCGGCTCCGGGTAGTTCAGGCCGTCGAACTCCCCCGGGTCGAGCACGTCGAGATCGAGATGGACGTACACCTTGTCCGCGCCGGCCAGCCCGGCGGCGAGGTCGGCGGATTCGACGACGAGCCCGCGGTCGACCACGGCCCGCTCGGCGTCGTCGAAGACCCGGGTCCCGGCGAGCACGACACGGCCGGGTTCCACCGGCGGGTTCGCGGCGAAGTCCGGGTCGCCCTCGCCGAGCAGCGAGCGCAGCACCATGCCGTGGAACGCGCCCGAGGGCGACGTCTCCGCGGTGTTGAGATCCGCGTGCGCGTCGAACCAGGCGACGCCGAGGCCGGGGCCGAAGCGATAGCGCGCGACCCCGATCGGGACGAGTTCGACACCGCAGTCACCGCCGATGGTGAGTACCGGCCCGCCCGGCGCCTCCAGCGCGGCGAGCTGCGCGGCGCGGTTCTCGCCGATGAGGATTTCGCGGTTGGCGACACCGTCGACCACGGGCGAGGTCTCGCGGGTCTGCCGGATGTGGTGCACCGGCACGCCCAGCACGTGACCGGCAAGCTCGGCGAGCGCGACGCAGCCTTCGGGCAACTCCGGCGCACGCTTGGTCAGCGCGCCTTGAAACTGGGGTACGGCGTTGATCAGCACCGGACCACGTTAGTGGCTGAAGGGGCCTTTCACCGCATAAGACGCGACGAAGGGGCCCTTCACCGCGTCGCATGCGGTGAAGGGCCCCTTCAGCTCACGTCACTCACTCCAGGACGAGCAGCAGGTCCCCGCCTTCGACCTGCTGGACGGCGTTGATCGCGCGCCGCGACACCTTGCCACCGGCGGACGCGGTGATCGACGCCTCCATCTTCATCGCCTCGATGGTCGCGACCGTCGCACCGGCCTCGACCTCGTCGCCCTCGGACACCTGCAGCGTGACGACGCCCGCGAACGGCGCGGCGATCTGCTTCGGGTCGCCCTTGTCGGCCTTCTCCGTCGCCGGGATGTCCGACGCGATCGAGGTGTCGCGGACCTGGATCGGGCGCAGCTGGCCGTTGAGCGTGGACATCACCGTGCGCAGGCCGCGCTCGTCGGCCTCGCCGATGGCCTCCAGCTCGATCAGCAGCCGGACACCCTGCTCCAGGTCGACCGAGTACTCCTCGCCCGGGCGCAGCCCGTAGAAGAAGTCCTTGGACGGCAGGACCGAAGTGTCACCGTACTGCTCGCGGTGCGCCTCGAAGTCCTTCGTGGGCCCGGGGAACAGCAGCCGGTTCAGCGTCTGGCGCCGGTTCTCGGCCAGCCCCTTGCGGTCCTCTTCGGACAGTTCCTGCACCGGCTTCGGCTTCGCGCGGCCTTCGAGGGCCTTGGTGCGGAACGGCTCCGGCCAGCCGCCGGGCGGGTCGCCCAGCTCGCCGCGCAGGAAGCCGATCACCGAGTCGGGGATGTCGAACTTGTTCGGCTCCGCCTCGAAGTCCTCCGGCGAGACACCGGCGCCGACGAGGTGCAGCGCGAGGTCACCGACCACTTTGGACGAAGGCGTGACCTTCACCAGGTGCCCGAGGATCCGGTCCGCGGCCGCGTACATCGCCTCGATGTCCTCGAACCGCTCGCCGAGGCCGAGCGCGATCGCCTGCGTGCGCAGGTTCGACAGCTGACCGCCGGGGATCTCGTGGTGGTACACGCGTCCGGTCGGCGAAGCGAGACCGGCCTCGAACGGCGCGTAGATCTTGCGCACGCTCTCCCAGTACGGCTCCAGATCGCCGATGGCCTGCAGGTCCAGCCCGGTCGGCCGGTCCGAGTGGTCGGTGGCGGCGACCAGCGCGGAAAGCGAAGGCTGCGAGGTCGTGCCCGCCATGGACGCGACGGCACCGTCGACCGCGTCCGCGCCCGCCTGGATCGCGGCCAGGTACGTGGCCAGCTGGCCACCCGCGGTGTCATGCGTGTGGATGTGCACCGGGAGGTCGAACTCCTTGCGCAGCGCGGTCACCAGCCGCACCGCCGCCGGCGCCCGCAGCAGGCCCGCCATGTCCTTGATGGCCAGGACGTGCGCCCCCGCGCCGACGATCTGCTCCGCCAGCTTGAGGTAGTAGTCCAGTGTGTACAGCTTCTCGGCCGGGTTCGACAGGTCCGAGGTGTAGCAGAGCGCCACCTCGGCGACCGCGGAACCGGTCTCGCGGACGGCTTCGATCGCCGGTCGCATCTGCTCGACGTCGTTGAGCGCGTCGAAGATCCGGAAGATGTCGATCCCGGTCGCCGTCGCCTCCTCGACGAAGGCGTTGGTCACCTCGGTGGGGTACGGCGTGTAGCCGACGGTGTTGCGGCCGCGCAGCAGCATCTGGAGGCAGATGTTCGGCACCGCTTCCCGCAGCTTCGCCAGCCGCTCCCAGGGATCCTCGGCGAGGAACCGCAACGCGACGTCGTAGGTCGCGCCGCCCCAGCACTCCAGCGAGAGCAGCTGCGGCGTGGTCCGCGCGACGACCGGCGCGACGGCGAGCAGGTCCTTCGTCCGCACGCGGGTGGCGAGCAGCGATTGGTGCGCGTCGCGGAAGGTGGTATCGGTGACGCCGATGGTCGGCGACTCCCGCAGCCAGCGCGCGAAACCGTCCGGGCCGAGCTCGTCGAGCTTCTGCTTCGAGCCGGGCGCGGGTTCGAGGTCCTTGGGCAGCTTGGGCAGCTTGACCTGCGGTTCGAGGGTGCGCGGACGCTCGCCGTGCGGTTTGTTGACCGTCTTGTCCGCGAGGTAGGTCAGCAGCCTGGTCCCGCGGTCGGCCGAGTGGCGCGCGGTGAGCAGATGCGGGCGCTCCTCGATGAACGACGTCGTGACGCGGCCTTCGCGGAAGTCCGGATCGTCGAGGACGGCCTGCAGGAACGGGATGTTCGTGGCCACGCCGCGGATCCGGAACTCGGCGACGGCGCGCCGCGCGCGGCCGACGGCGGTCGTGAAGTCGCGGCCGCGGCAGGTGAGCTTCACCAGCAGCGAGTCGAAGTGCGCGCTGATCTCGGTGCCGGAGAACGCGGTCCCGCCGTCGAGGCGGATGCCGGAACCGCCGGGCGAGCGGTACGCGCTGATCATCCCGGTGTCCGGGCGGAAGCCGTTGGCGGGATCCTCGGTGGTGATGCGGCACTGCAGGGCCGCGCCGCGCAGGTACACCTTGTCCTGTGAGAGACCGAGGTCGTCGAGGGTCTCGCCGGAGGCGATGCGCAGCTGCGACTGGACGAGGTCGACGTCGGTGACCTCCTCGGTCACCGTGTGCTCGACCTGGATCCGCGGGTTCATCTCGATGAAGACGTGGTTGCCGTCCTTGTCGAGCAGGAACTCGACGGTACCGGCGTTGCGGTAGCCGATCTGGCGCGCGAACTTGACCGCGTCCGCGCAGATCCGGTCCCGCAGTTCGGACGGCAGGTTCGGCGCGGGCGCCAGCTCGATGACCTTCTGGTGCCGCCGCTGGACCGAACAGTCGCGCTCGTAGAGGTGGATCACGTTGCCCTCGCCGTCGGCGAGGATCTGGACCTCGATGTGGCGCGGCTCGACGACGGCCTTCTCGATGAACACCGTCGGGTCGCCGAAGGCCGACTCGGCCTCGCGCGCGGCGGCCTCGATGGACTCGCGCAGCTGAGCGGGTTCCAGGACACGGCGCATACCGCGCCCGCCACCGCCGGCGACGGCCTTCACGAAGACCGGGAAGCCGATCTCCTCGGCCGCGGCGATCAGCGCGTCGATGTCGGAGGACGGTTCGGAGGAGCCCAGCACCGGCACCCCGGCCTCGCGCGCGGCCTTGACCGCGCGGGCCTTGTTCCCGGTCAGCTCGAGGATGTCCGCGCTCGGCCCGACGAAGGTGATGCCTTCGTCCTCGCACGCGCGCGCGAGGTCCGGGTTCTCGGAGAGGAAGCCGTAGCCGGGGTAAACGGCGTCTGCGCCCGCCTTCTTGGCGGCCGCCACGATTTCCTCGACCGACAGATAGGCCCGCACCGGATGACCGGGTTCGCCGATCTCATAGGCCTCGTCGGCCTTCAGCCGGTGGAGCGAATTGCGGTCTTCGTGCGGGAACACAGCCACCGTGCCCGCGCCGAGCTCGAATCCGGCGCGGAACGCGCGGATGGCGATCTCACCCCGGTTGGCGACCAGTACCTTGCGGAACATGCCGGTCCTTCCCATCATCGGATCGGTAGGTGAGGCACGTTACCTGCCGTTCCCGCAGGGCGGGAGCTGTCGCCCAGGTGATGGACGTCATCCCTGCTTGAGTTGCGCCCCCGGACTCTGCAGCAACCGGTTCGCGGTGCCCGCGTGGACACCGGTCAGGACGTCCACCGAAGCGGTGTCGACGAGCGCCTTCGCGACGTCCGCCGCCGACACCGCGGGATGCAGGGACCGGTACAGCGCGGCGACCCCGGCGACGTGCGCGGCGGCCGACGAGGTCCCGCTGAGCACCCGGCCGCCGCTGCCCCCGGCGTTGGGTCCCGGCACGTCGACGCCGGGGGCGAACAGGTCGACGACCTCGCCGTGGTTCGAGGTGGATCCGACCTGGTCGCTGGCGTCGGTCGAGCCGACGGTGAGCGCTTCGGTCACCCTGCCGGGTGAGAACTGCCCCGCGTCGGTGGCCTCGCCGCCCGCCGGAAGGGCGACCGGGACGACCGCCGCGAGCGTGCGGACGGCGGTGTCGAGCTGGTCGTTGGGCGCGCCGCCGATGCCGAGGACGGCGACCGCGGGCTGTTTCGCGTTCTGCGTCACCCAGTCGATACCCGCGATGATCTTGTCGGTCGACCCGCCGCCCTGCGCGTCGATCACCCGGACCGGGACGATCTGCGCGGCCTTCGCGACGCCGAAGGTCCTCGACGCGGCGACCCCGGCCAGGTACGTCCCGTGACCGTTGGTGTCGGAGGTGTCCGTGCCGCCGTTGAGGAAGTCCTTACCGGGCTTCACCCGGCCGCCGAAATCCGGATGGGCGGCGTCGACACCGCTGTCGATCACGTAGACCGTGACGTCCTTGGCGTCGGTCTCGTAGTGATAGAGCTGGTCGAGGCCCGTTCGCTGGTCGATCCGGTCCAGCCCCCAGTTCGGCGGGTTCTGCTGGACTTCCGTCGCGGAGGCGGGCTGCGCCAGCAACACCACGAGGGGCAGCGCGGCCATGACCCTTACCAGTCGAATGATCATCCCTCGGGCCTACGCCTGTCACCCGCGGGTGGCAACCTCAACCTCCGGTCGTCACCCGATCGGTTGGGGCTGGTCGGAGGTGGCCGCTGACCGTCGATTCCGGGAAGCAGACCAGCGCGTCGAAAGCGCTGACGACGTCGACGGCGTTGAACAGGTGCGCGTGACGGATGCTCTGGGGTCCCTCGGTTCCGCGCCGGGCGCGGAGGTCCACCAGCCCGGGCCCTTCGGCTTCGACGCTACCGTCCGCGGGCGCGTCGAGTTCTTGGCGGTACACGGTGAAACCGAGCCGTGCGGCCGGATCCGGCTTGAGGCCGGTGGTCTCGCCCCCGACCGCGGTGAGCGCCAGCGCGAAGTAGTCGTCGCCGAACTCGGCCGCGAGATGTGTTCCGGCGGAGGGCGAGGTGAGCCCGGGGAACGGCGAGAACGGCACACGCTGCAAGTGTCCGTTGTGGAGCATCAGGACGATCTTCGTGTCGTCACCGTGGAGCCGCCGGATCAGGCGGACGGTCTCGGCCAGATACGCGTCCCGCGAACCGCTCTGCAGGGCGGGCGCGTCACCGGACATCATCGCGGCCACCTCGGCGAGGTAGGTGTCGACGCGCAGCGCGCCTTCGGCGTGGTGTTCCGCGACGGCTTGCGCCTCGGTGTTCCCGTACACCGGGCGCAACGAGGTGAGATGTGCTTTGAGCCTGGTGAGCGCCGCGGTGGCCTTGTCTCGCGCGGCGGCGTCGAGGGCGGCGTACTTGGCGGGCGATTCCGCGCTGCTGACCGATGCGTACCCCTTGGTCGCCTCGATCGCCACGTCGACCAGGCTCACGGCAGCTTCGTCCACAGTGGACAGGTAGGCGCGGACCGCGTCGAGCGACGGCACGGGCGAGCCCGCGGAACTCGGCACGTCGAGGCCGAAGTAGCGAACGTCACCGCGCTCGCGGAGCCAGGTCAGCATTTCGTGCGCCTCGGGCGACTCGCCGAGCGAGAAGGTGAAGCCGTCGCGGCCGATGTCGGCGACGTCTCCGGGAGCGCCCTTCAGCCAGTCGTCGACGAGCTTCCCTTCGGCGAAGCCGGACTCGAAACCGACCACCCGGAAGCCGTGCCACTCGACGAGGTGCTGGAGCAAACGCTTGCGCAGATCTCCGAACTCGTGAAGATGGTGGTTGTTCTCGCCGATGGCGACGATCTTCGCGTCCCCGATGAGTTCGGCGATCTTCGCTGGGTCTGACATACTGACCAGACTAACGCAACAGGAGTAGCAATTGGCAACCTCCGGTACCCAGCGGCCGGGCGGCCGGACCGAGCGCACCCGCCAGGCCGTGCTGCACGCCACCCTCGACCTGCTGGCCGAACGCGGGTTCAGCGAGCTGACCGTGGACGCGGTCGCGGAACGGTCCGGAGTGCACAAGACGACGGTGTACCGGCGCTGGTCCTCGTCGGACGGCCTCGTCGCGGCCGCGCTGCAGATGGGCGCGGAGGACGACTGGAAGGCGCCCGACACCGGGTCCCTCGAGGACGATCTGCACGAAGTGGCGGCGGAGGTCGTGCGGTACTTCACCGAACCGGCGCTGAAGGAGTTGCCGACGGCGTCGGTGCTGGCGGCCTTCCAGTCGCCGCAGGCCGCCGAGGCGCTGCACGACTTCTATCAGGACCGGCATGTCCGGATGGCGCCGATCGCGGAGCGGGCCGTCGCGCGGGGCGAGGTTCCTCCCGGCACGGACGGCGACGAACTGGTGCGGGCGGTGTGCGGGCCGATGTTCTACCGGTTGTTCCTGTCACGGGAAGGCGTCACGGTGGCGGACGCGCGGGTCACCGCACGAGCGGTAGCCCTTGCCGCACGGGAAGGCGCCTTCGTCCCAAACTCGCATTTAGAGGACTGATTGCGATCGTTCGGGGTACCGACGACCGCGTTTAGTCCTCTGGATGCGGGTTGGTCACGGGCTGCGGACACTTTTACCCTCAACCGCGGATGACTTCCGGGCCCACACTGGCGTCTTCGTGCCGAGAGAGGGAGCCCGTCATGACCGAAGAAGTCCGGAACCGGCCGCTGGAAATGCCGCGCCGGCTCAGGTTCGTCCGCGGCTTCCTCTGGTTGCAGGCGGTCCTCAACATCCTCGTCACCATGCTCTTGACCTTCCTCACGATCAACGAACTCAACCACGGCAACGAAGAAGCGGGACTCTTGCTGGTGCTGGCGATCCTCGGCTTCCTGGTCTCCATCGTGCTGATCGCGTGCGCGATACAGATCTCCCACGGTACGGCGTGGGTGCGGCCGACGGTCATGGTTGTGGAAGGGCTGTCCGTGGTGCTGGGCGCGATCAGCCTGTTGAACGGCGGGGCGTTCACCCAGCTGATCGGGATAGGGATCGCCATCGGCATCATCGTCGTCCTCAACAAGCCCGAGGAACACGCCTGGTTCACCCGCTGACGAGGTCGATCCGGTAGCGCACTTCGGAAAGCGGGACGTCCTCGCCGGGCATGGTGTCGGATTTCGCCGCCCCGTCCGGCGTCCATCCCGCGGCCGAGTAGAAACGCCGGGCGCGCACGTTCGTGTCGAGCACCCAGAGCGTCGCCTCACGGTGCCCGGAATCCCGCAACGCGGCGACGGCGGTGTCGAGCAGCAGCCGTCCCAGTCCCGTGCCCCAGCGTTCCGGTTCGAGGTAGATCGCGCGCAGTTCCCCGCGGACCCTGTCGACGGCGGTGAAGCCGAGGAGCGAGCCGTCCTCGACGAGGACCAGGACGTCGCCCCGGTTGGCGGGGTCGGCGAGGACCCGCTGCCATCGGGCGGCTCGGCCCTCGACCGAAAGATCGCGCAGGTAGAGCTCGGGCAACAGGCCCTGGTACGCCGACTGCCACGACCGGACGTTCACCTCGGCGATGGGCCAGGCGTCCTCGACGGTCGCGAGACGGATCGTGGCCATCGTCAGTCTTCCGCCCGCACCTTGCGGGCGACGAGGCCGGTCACGATGGCCAATGAGAGCACCATCCCCAGCGCGATCCCCCAGCCCGCGCCGGTCACGCTCGAACTGCTGGGCATCGCGTAGAACAGCACACACACCATGACGATGCCGCCTCCGGCCACACCACCGAGGAAGGCCACACCGAACCGCGCCGGCCGAAGGGTCACCCCGAGCACCGTCCCGGCGAGCAAGAGCCCCGCGACGAGAAGATAGATCGTTCCCTCGTCGACCCGGCTCGACGAGTACTCGAAAAGCTCGGCGGCCTCGATCACGAGACCGGCCGCGCCGGTGATCCCGGCCATCAGCGCCGCGACGGTGAGGGCGCCCCGCGGTTTGCCCAGCCCGAGCCGGAAACCCCGGTCACGCCGCACCGACACCAGCGCGAGGACGGCCGCGAGGATCAGGCAGCCGTCGGAGATCAGGAGGACGGCCGGACCGAACGGGATCGTCGAAAGCAGCGCCAGCCCGCACAGCAGCCCCGGCCCCTCCATCCGGCGTGTCTTCGGCGGGAACATCGCGATCCCCGCGCCGATCGCGAAGACGACGAGCGGCACGATGGTCCAGCCGCCGTCCTCGAAGAAGTCCTCCAGGCTGTGGCTGAGCGGGAACGCGATGATCACCAGGTACACCGCGGCCACGAACGCCGCCAGACCGGCGGCAGGGGCGAACGGGTCGGGTTTCGGCCGTGGTGCGGCGGTTTCGGCGGGCGGCGCGGGTTTGCGGACGGGTTCGGGTGGCGGCGCGGGCTTTCGGACGGGTTCGGGCGGCGGACTCGGCTCGGGTTCCGGCTCGGGCGCCGGAATCGGCTTCGGCTCCTCGACGATCTGGCCCTCGACCCGCACGACCGCCTCACCGGTCGGCCCGGTCACCGTGATCCGCCCCTCGAACGCCCCGAGTTCCACCAGGTCCAGGGAAAACTCGGCCCCGCCGTCGACTTCCGTGACCCGCAGCCAGGAATGCGACGCCGCGAAACGGCAGGCCCGCGCGATCGGCGGCCCGTCCAACCGGATCCGCGCGATCGGCCGCGATCCCCGGACGACTTCGCCAAAACGCACCTCGTCGGGCTCGGCCCGCACCCGGCCTTCCCGCCGCGCCAGTTCTGCCGCCTCGGCGATGTGCTGGATGTCGTTCTGCGCCATCGTGGTGAGGACTTCGTGGGCCCCGATGGCGACGGGAAGGTTCTCACTCGTCAGGCGCCGCTGGAGTTCCGTGACCGCGCCGAGGCGGGTGAACATGTTCGGATCCTCGCTCGCCGCGCGCAGATCGGCCGGGACCGGCGACGGTTTGATCCGGCGGCGCCTGCTCCGGGCCAGGTACAGCTCGCCCTGCATCTCGATGTCGCGGCTGGGCGTCTGGTTCGGGTTCCGCTCGCGGACGCTGTCGAACAGGTAGTCGTAAAGCTCGCTGAGCGCGATCCAGCCGTCCTCGTCGCGGTCCGCGTCGCCGGTCCGGAGACCGTCGACCAGTGCCGAGGTGAACACCGACGGCCGGGCGTGCTCGTCGGCGAGATGATCACCCTCGAAGGCGTACTCGATGGAGTTCGACGCGGTGATCACCGCACGCCCGCGGCCGCCGAAACCACCGCCGGGGAACGCGTCGAGCACGTTGACCTCACCGGAGGAGCGCACCGCGACCCCCTGGCCGAAAGCGCCGCCGTAGCAGCAATCCAGCAGCAGGACGATGCTCCGCGACCGGCTCATCCGCATGCAGCGCTGGACGAAATCGGCGGGGACGGCGCTCGACGCCAGCCGTTCCGGCCGGGTGTTGCGAGCGGCGAAGAACAGCTCGCCCGACTCGCTTTTCAAGCCATGGCAAGAGAAATGCACCAGCAGGACGTCGTCGGCCGCGCTGTCGGCGAACAGGTCCTCGACCCGGCTCGTGATCACGTGCGCGGTCTCGTCGCGGACCACCTGGACGTCGAACTCGCTGATGTTGCGGTCGGCCAGGACCTCGGCGAGCGCCTCGGCGTCGGCCGCCGGGGAACGCAGGGAACTCAACCCGGGATTGTCGTACTCCCCGTTGGCGATGATCAGGGCACGCCGCTCGCCGGTCATGGCGTCGAATGCCTGCTCACGAAAAGGTCGACGAGCTTGTCCTGATCGGTGAGGCTCGCTTCGGACAGCTCCAGCACGTCGCCGTCGATCTCCAGCCGCACCGTGCGCTTCACCCGCCCGCCGCGCGAAAGCCATTCCCGCACGGCCGCGACGACCGAGCGCAGGCCTTCGGCGGACTTCCCCAGGGTGACCAGCAGTCCGCCCGCCGTCGCGACATCGAATCCGCGGGAGCCGGGCGGAGCCGGACCGGCGGGCAACGCCTTGACGTCGGCGACCCCGCGATCGAGCAGGTCGCCCCGGAGGTAGCCGGCGAGCCTGTCGACACGCTCCGCGTCGGCCCCGTCCTCACCGAGCTGGATCCGCACCGCTGACGTCATCCCCGGCCTCCCTCGCCCGCACAGAAAGAGGAAACGCCTCAGGCCGCCCGGCGGCAAGGTCCGATCGGGCAGAGATGTTCACGTCAGCTTTTTTCCAGATACTCCACACGATCTTCGTCCACGACGTCGGCGATCATGTGCGCCAGCCCCAGGTAATTCCCCAGAGCCGGGTCCTTTTCGACTATTTCCAGCGCACGGGCGCGCGCCTCGGCGATGACTTCCTCGTCCTGCAGTAGCGACAGCAGTTTCAGGGTCGACTTCTTCCCCGACTGCGCGGCGCCGAGGATGTCGCCCTCGCGGCGCAGCTCCAAGTCCATTCTGGACAGTTCGAAACCGTCCGTCGTGGATTCGACGGCGGCGAGCCGCTCCCGGGTCGTCGTGCCGTCCAGGGTCTCGGTGACCAGCAGGCAGAGCCCCGGCACGCTGCCCCGGCCGACGCGGCCGCGCAGCTGGTGCAGCTGGCTGATGCCGAACCGGTCGGCGTCCATGATCACCATCGCCGTCGCGTTCGGCACGTTCACGCCGACCTCGATCACGGTGGTCGCGACGAGCACGTCCAGGTCGCCCTTGGCGAACGCCTGCATCACGGCGTCCTTGTCGTCGGCGGGCATCCGGCCGTGCAGGACGCCGATCTTCAACCCCTTCAAGGGACCTTCGGCCAGCTCGGGTGCCACTTCGAGGACCGCGAGCGCCGGCCGTTTGTCGCCCTTGTCCGAGGCCGGTTCGTCGCCGATCCGCGGGCAGACGATGTAGGCCTGGTGCCCCTTGCCGCATTCCTCGCGGACCCGTTGCCACGCCCTGTCCAGCCACGCGGGACGCTCCGCGACCGGCACGACCGACGTCTTGATCGGCGACCGGCCCGCGGGCATGACCCGCAGCGCGGAGATCTCCAGATCGCCGTAGACGGTCATCGCGACCGTCCGCGGGATGGGCGTCGCCGTCATGACGAGCACGTGCGGGCTGGTCTCGTCGGCGCCGCGGGAGCGCAGCGCGTCCCGCTGCTCCACCCCGAAGCGGTGCTGTTCGTCGACCACGGCCAGGCCGAGGTCCGCGAAGGACACCGTGTCCTGGATCAGCGCGTGCGTGCCGACGACGATCCCCGCCTCGCCGCTGACCGTCTCCAGCAGCGCCTTCTTGCGTTCCTTGGCACCCATCGAACCGGTCAGCAGGGTCACCCGCGTCGCGTTCTCCGCGCCGCCGAGTTCGCCCGCCTGCCCGAGATCGCCGAGCATCTCGCGCAGCGACCGGGCGTGCTGCGCGGCGAGGACCTCCGTCGGCGCGAGCATCGCCGCCTGCCGCCCGGAGTCGACGACCTGCAGCATGGCGCGCAGCGCGACCACGGTCTTGCCGGAACCGACCTCGCCCTGCAGCAACCGGTTCATCGGATGCTCGGTGGACAGATCCCGGGCGATCTCCTCGCCGATCTCCTCCTGGCCCGACGTCAGCGCGAACGGGAGCCGCTTGTCGAAGGCGTCGAGGATGCCGCCGTCGGTGTGCGGACAGGCTTTCGCGGGCCGGGAGACCAGGGAGTGCCGTCGCTGCGCGAAAATCAGCTGCACCGCCATGGCTTCGTCC
Source organism: Amycolatopsis sp. NPDC031561 (assembly GCF_055580625.1). Taxonomy (NCBI): domain Bacteria; kingdom Bacillati; phylum Actinomycetota; class Actinomycetes; order Pseudonocardiales; family Pseudonocardiaceae; genus Amycolatopsis; species Amycolatopsis sp. NPDC031561. Next base: position 386,861 of record NZ_JBVILA010000003.1, read on the forward strand.
CACTTGAGCCTGCGGCGCGCGGAGTTCAGCGCGTCCCAGCCCGAGGGACGGTGGATGCCGCGCAACGCGCTTTCCAGGCTGGGCAAGCCGTACTGGGCGAGCAGTTCCAGCGGCATCGGGTCTTCGTCGACCTCCAGCACGTCCAGCACCTGGCGCACGCTCTTGGCGATCACCCAGGTCGGGATCCCCTGCGCCGCCGGGTACACCGGGATGATCTCGGCTAGGAAGTCGTCCATCGCCTCGGCCTGGCGCTCGGCGTCGAACAGTTCGTACTCGGGGTTCGCCAGTTGCAGGACGTCGCGGAAGGCGGTGACCTTGCCCGCGAAGAGCCCGTTCTTGCCGGGCACCAGGTCCTTTTCGCGCCAGGCCTGGTTGAAGAAGGTGCACTGCAGACGGCGTTTGCCGTCGGTGATCACCATTTCGAGCAAGGTGCCGTTGCGCGCCTTCATGCGGCGTTTGTTGACCCGCTCGATCCGCGCCATCACGGTCGCGTGCTCACCGAGTTCGAGACCGGCGATGTCGGTGAGCTGGCCGCGTTCGGCGTAGCGGCGCGGATAATGGCGCAGCAGGTCGCTGACCGTCTCGATCTTGAGGCCCTTGGCGAGTGCCTTCGCCGTCGCCGCGCCCACGACCAGCTTGAGGTCCGCGCGCAGGTTCGTCATCCGGTCACTCCACCCCCATCAGCAGCACGGCGTCGGTCTGGCCGCCGGCGTAACTCGTCAACTCGACCTCGGGATGTTCCAGGCGGAGCTGATCGGCCAGCTCACCGGGCAACCGGACCGGGACGCCGACGCCGGTCAGCACGGTGACCAGCTCGCCGCCGAGGGCCAGCATCCGGTTCAGCACACCGACCGCCGCCGCGACCAGGCTCGTCTCCGAGGCGGGCGCGGGCTCGATCAGCACGACCTCGCCGTCGACGAGACCGACGACGTCACCGGCCTGCGCCCGGCCCACCCAGGTTAGCGACTCCTCCTGCGCGATCCGCAGCTCGCCACGCCTGGTGGCGGCGGCCGCTTCGGCCATCGCGACGACGTCGTCGTTGGTGCGGCGGTCCTTGTCGTGCACGGCCAGCGCGGCGAGCACCTGAACGGGTGACACGCACGGGATGACGACGACGTCGCGGTCCGCGGCCATCGCGTGACCCGCCGCCGCGTCGGCCGCCGCGGTCAGCCCCTGACCGCCGGGGAGGACGGTGACGTGGTGCCCGGCGGCCTCGTTGATCAGGCCCAGCATCTCTTCGACCGTCGGCGCGACGCCCGGCGGCACGGACAGCACCGCGACCCCCTCGGCCCGCAGCAGTTCGGCCAGCGGCCCGCCGTGGACCACGGCGACCACCGAACGGTCGACACCGCCGCCGACCTCGACCGGCGTGGGCGTGATCAGCGGCTCGACCCGGACTCTTCGAGGACGGCCCAGCTCGATCCCGGCCTCCAGCGCCGCGCCGATGTCCGCGCAGTGCACGTGGACGGCGAAACTTCCGGCGCCGTCGCCCGCCACGGTGACGCTGTCGCCCAGGCCGCTGAGGGTCTTGCGCAGCTCGGGGAGGCTTTTCTCGTCGACGCCGTCGAGGAGGTACATGACCTCCCAGGCCGTCGGCGCGTCGATCGTGTGATGGTGATGCGCTTCGAGCGGGTGTTCCGGTTCGGTGAGGCCGCCGGAGATCACGCCGGCAAGGGCGTCGAGGACCGCGACCAGCCCGCGGGCGCCCGCGTCGACGACGCCGGCCACCGCCAGGACGGGCAGCTGCTTGGGGGTCTCTTCCAGGGCTTCGGCGGCGACGCTCGCCGCGGTCGCGGCCACCTCTTCGAGTGACCCGGTCGCGTCGCGGACGGTCGCGGCGACGGTGTGGAGGACGGTCAGGATGGTCCCGGCGACCGGGCGGCTCACCGCACCCGTGGCCGCCCTGTCCGCGCACCCGAGCGCGTCCGCGAGCCCGGGCCCGTCGAGCTCCCTGGCCGCCGCCGACTCGGCGATCCCGCGCACGACCTGCGACATGATCACGCCGGAGTTGCCCTTGGCCGCCGCGACCGCGCCCTTGGCGAAGGCCGCGAGCGCCTCGGCGGTGGTCCCGGGCTCCGCCTCCGCCAGCGCGTCGCGGGCCGCGGTCATGGTGAACAGCAGGTTGGAGCCGGTGTCGGAGTCGGCGACCGGGTAGACGTTGATGCCGTCGATCGCCGGCCGCAGCACCGACAAACTGTGCACACAGGCCGCCGACCAAGCCGACACCGCCGCCACGTCCAGCACCCGCACGCCGTAACCTCCTAGCTGTTCCAGCGAGGGTATCGACCCGGTGCCGGAGGGCTCTGAGCCACTGGTTACTATGGTCGAGTTGCCCAGCATGCTGGGCGCATCATTCTTTGTCCCAGATCCAGAGGAGTTCGACGTGGCTGCCGTGTGCGACGTCTGTGGCAAGGGACCGGGCTTTGGCAAGTCGGTCTCGCACTCCCACCGGCGTACCAACCGCCGGTGGAACCCGAACATCCAGACCGTTCACGCCAAGATCGGTCTGTCCCAGCGCAAGCGCCTGAACGCCTGCACCTCGTGCATCAAGGCGGGCAAGGTCGTTCGCGGCTGAGCCAGGTTTTGGGGAATGGCGGGTGCTCTTCGGAGCACTCGCCATTTTTTATGCGCGTTTAGTCCTCTGGTTGCGCCGCGGTGCCGCGTGAAGGCCTGGCTCAAGTCCGTGAAGGCCTCCTTGAGGGACTCTGGGTCCCTCAAGGAGGCCTTCACGGACTTGAGCGTCACCTCAGGAGGCACAGCTGTCACAGGTGTCACGTGGCAGCGCCGCGGGAACTTTCGCAACTAGAGGACTAATCGCGTGGTCAGGGGAGCTTCCAGTCCACGGGGCCGGCGCCCTGGTCGGCGAGCAGCTGGTTCGCCCGGCTGAACGGACGCGAGCCGAAGAACCCGGCGTGCGCCGAAAGCGGGCTCGGGTGGGCCGACTCGATGCACGGCACCTTCCCCAGCATCGGCTTCAGGTTCCGCGCGTTGCGGCCCCACAGGATCGCCACCATCGGCTCGTCCCGCGCGGCGAGCGCCTTGATGGCCTGCTCGGTGACGTCTTCCCAGCCCTTGCCCTGATGCGAGTTGGACTTGCCGGGCTGCACCGTCAGCGCCCTGTTGAGCAGCAGGACACCCTGGTCGGCCCACGGGGTCAGATCGCCGTTCGACGGCAACGGGTGCCCGAGGTCCTCGCCGTACTCCTTGTAGATGTTGATCAGGCTCTTCGGGATCGGCCGGACGTCCGGCGCCACCGAGAAGCTCAGCCCGACGGCGTGCCCGGGCGTCGGATACGGGTCCTGGCCGACGATCAGCACCCGGACGTCGTGGAACGGCTGCTGAAAAGCCCGCAGCACATGTTCCCCGGCCGGGAGATAGGTCCGACCGGCGCCGATCTCCGCGCGGAGGAATTCCCCCATCGCGGCGACCTGCGGCGCCACCGGTTCGAGGGCTTGCGCCCAGCCTGCTTCGACGATGTCCTGCAGCGGTCGTGCGGTCACGGCGAGCGAGCTTACCCAGGCCGGTCGGCGCCCCTTTTTCCGGTGCACTGAGACACCGGTCACCAGCGCCGTCCTAGTCCAGCCGCCGGAGTTCGACCCGGAACCGGGCCGCGCGCTCGACGTACCCATCGACGACCCGTTTGATCAGGTCCGGCCCGAACGACGTGTTCGGCCGGGTCTTCGCCGGGACACCGAGCGCGATGTGCCCACTGTCCACATGGGACCCGTAGGAGAGCACCGCGCCCGCGCCGACCATCCCGCCGTCCTCGACGACGGTTCCGTTCAGCACCACCGATCCCGACGCGATCAGGCAGCCCTCGCCGATCCGCGCGCCCTCGATGTGCACGGAATGCCCGACGGCGGAGGACTTCCCGATCACCGTCGGCTCCTCGCGGGTGCAGTGCAGGACGCAACCGTCCTGGACGTTGGACCGCTCGCCGATCTCGATGTACCCGTGGTCGCCGCGCAGCACCGTCTGCGGCCACACCGACGCGAACGCCGCGATCCGGACGTCGCCGATCACCGTGGCGTCGGGATGGACGTAGGCGTCGGGGTGGATCGAGGGTTCGAGGTCGCCCAGTGCGTAGATCGGCATGCGTTCTCCTAGACCAGCGACTTGCCGAAGCAGACGCTTTCCGGTTCGTCCTTGTAGTACCCGAAACCCGGCATCTCCCGGTAACCAGCCGACAGGTACAGCGCGATGGCCTCCGGCTGTTTGTCGCCGGTTTCCAGCACCATGCGCTTCCGCCCGGCTTCGGCCGCCGTCCGTTCGAGGTCGGCGAGGATCGCCCGCGCGAGCCCCCGCCCGCGTGCCGAGGCCATCACGAACATGCGCTTGATCTCGGCGTCGCCGGGCAGCAGCGGTTCCGGTCCGTCGTGCGCGCGCCAGGCACCGCACGCGACCGGGGCGTCATCGAGATACGCGGCCAGGAACAGCCCTTTCGGTGCGGCGAACTGAGCGCCGTCCATCGGCGTCTCGTCTTCGCTGCCGTACCGGGCGGCCAGTTCGAGTTGGGCTTCGGCCAGCAGCTTCACCGCGTCGGGGTGGTCGTAGGGCAGCACACGAAGGTCCATGAGCGCGAGATTAGCCATCGGCCGTCTCGCGGGGGAAGCAGGTAATCGGCCCAACCGGGACGCTAGCGCCAGTGCTCCCAGCCGCTCTTGTGTCCGTACTGCTTCCCGTCCACCGTCACCCCCGAATCCGGCATCGTCACGACGCCGATTTCGGTCCAGCCCTCCGGCAGGTCGGCGAACGCGGGGAAAGTGGCCGCGAACGCGTGGTCCTCGCCGCCGGTGAGCACCCACTTCAGCGGATCGGCGCCGAGGGCGGTGCCGACTTCGGTCAGCCTGCTCGACACGTCGAGATCCGCCGTCCGCACGTCGATCCCCACGCCGGAGGCCGTGGCGATGTGGCCGAGGTCGGACAGCAGCCCGTCGGACACGTCGATCATCGACGTCGCGCCGCCGTCGGCCGCTCGGACGCCCGCTTCGTAGTCCGGTTCGGGGCAGCGCTGCGCGTTGACCACGCTGACCGGTGAGCGGAAACCCCGACCGAGCACGGCGAGCCCGGCGGCCGCCCAGCCGAGGCGTCCGCACACCGCGACGACGTCGCCGGGTCGGGCGCCGGACCGCGTCACCGGTTCCCGGCCACCGAGGTCGCCCAGCGCGGTGACACTGATCACGATCTGGCCCGCGCTCACCATGTCGCCGCCGACGATCCCGACGCCGGCGCGGTCGGCTTCGGCCCACATGCCCTTGGTGAGCTCGACGACAAGCGACGTCTCGGTGTCCGGCGGGCAGGCGAATCCCATGAGGACGGACGTCGGGCGGGCGCCCATGGCGGCGATGTCGGTGAGGTTCACCGCGACCGCCTTGCGCCCCACTTGTTCGGCGCTGGACCAATCGAGGCGGAAATGCACGCCCTGCACGAGGACGTCGGTGGAGACCACCGTCCGGCCGTCCGGGGTGGCCACGACGGCCGCGTCGTCCCCCGGTCCGAGCAGCGTCGACTCCGGCTGTTTCCGGCCGGACGTCACCGCCTCGATCAACCGGAATTCACCGGTACCGGCGACCGTGCCGTCATTCGGTGACACCCGTCACCTCCACTTTCCCTTGTCCGGACAAATGTCGATCACCGATAGTCGGAAGCCCTAGGTTTTTCCCGGGGCTGGCGATACGTTGCTACAACGTTCCTACCTTGAGCCGACTTTTACGAAGGGGCGCGCCGTGGTCCACGCATACATCCTCATCCAGACCGAGGTCGGCAAAGCCGCCGCGGTCGCCGCGGAGATCTCCACCATCTCCGGTGTCACCAGTTCGGAGGATGTCACCGGTCCCTACGACGTCATCGTCAAGGCCGCTGCCGAAACCGTCGATCAGCTCGGCCAGCTCGTGGTCGCCAAGGTGCAGAACGTGGAGGGCATCACCCGTACGCTGACCTGCCCGGTCGTGAATCTGTAAGAGGTGGTGTAGTTGTCCGGTGGCTGACACGGACACCGGCGCTCCCCCGAAACCACTGCTGATCGCGGCCGCCTGCCTGGCGGTCCTGCTCGTCGCGGGCGTGGCCGTCTTCGGGCTGACGCGCGGCGCGGATCCCGTCACGGATCAGGCCGAAGCCGGGCCGCTCCCGCTCGTCCCGATCCCGGCGTTCCAGTCGGGTTCACCCGACTGTGCGAAGCTCGTCGGCGCGCTCCCGCACGAACTCACGTCGGCCGGGAACACGCTGGTCCGGCGGAAGCTGGCCGAGCCCGCCCCGGAGGCGGCGGTCGGCTGGGGCACCGGTGACCCGGTGGTCCTGCGGTGCGGGCTCGGCAAGCCGCCGGAGCTCAACCGGACCTCGCAGCTGCGGACGATCAACAAGGTCCAGTGGCTGCAGGTCCAGGGCGAGGGCACGGCGACGTGGTTCGTGGTCGACCGTCCCGTCTACACGGCACTCACCGTGCCGGACACCGCGGGGACCGGGCCGCTCCAGACCATTTCGGACGTCATCGCCGCCAACCTCCCCGCGGTGCCGCTGCGTTTCTGACCGCCAGTGTTTCTGATCAGGGAACGACCAGCAGGGTCTTGCCGGTGTACCGCCGTCCTTCGATGTCCGCGTGCGCGGCGGACGCCTCCGTCAGCGGGTACGTGCGGCCGATGACCGGCGCCAGGCTCCCGCCCGCGGCCAGCCGCAGCACCTCCCGCACCCGGCGCGGCGTGTCGGGCCAGAACCCGGCCAGCTGCGCCATATCCACAATGGTCAGCCGGGCCCGGTCGGCGTCGCCGATCACGGTCTCCACGCCACTGGACATGCCGTAGCCGGAGAACCGGCCGCCGTTCCCGAGCAGGGCGAGCGAAGCCGCGCCCAGTTCGCCGCCGACGCCGTCGAACACCACGTCGAGCCGCTCGCCGCCGGTGAGGGCGAGGACCTGACCGGTCCAGTCCGCCACCGAGTAGTCGACCGGCTCGGCACCCAGTTTCCGGGCGATCGCCGCCTTTTCCTCGCCGCGGACCGCCGCGATGACCGTCGCCCCCGCCGCGCGGGCGAGCTGCACCAGCAGGCTGCCGAGGCCGCCGACGCCCGGTGCCACCAGGATCCGCTCCCCGGCCAGGACCGGGGTCTTCTCCAGCAGCGCCAGCGCCGTGCTGCCGTCGTCGAGCAGGGCCAGCGCGTGCTGGGAGTCGAGGCCCGCAGGGATCGGGAAGGTGCTGTCCGGCAGTGCGATGGCCTTGTCCGCGTATCCCCCGCCGTATCCGCCCTTCGCACTGGAAATGACCGGCTTGCCCAGCCAGCTCTCGTCGACTCCGGCGCCGACCGCCTCGACGGTGCCCGCCACCGCACCACCCGGCACGTACGGCGGCTCGACCGCGAACACGTCAGGGCCGTCACCGCGCCGGATGAGGGCGTCGAGCCAGCCGACTCCGGCCGCCGTCACCGCGATGCGGAGTTCACCCTCCGCGGGTTCGGGGGTGGGCTGTTGGATCGGCTCGAGAACTTCAGGACCGCCGAATCGGGACACTCTGATCGCCTGCATGAGCGAAAGTTACGACCTCAAGCAAGGTAGAGGTCAAGCCAGGACGGCGAGAAGTGGTTTGAGCGCCGAGTGGAGCGCTTCCCGCGAACAACCTGCGTACCCGATGAGGTTCCCGAACACCGTCGGCGTCCCCGCGAAGTGCCGGGCCAGACCGTCGAGCCGGATCCCGGCGTGTTCCGCCGCCGCGATCCGCGCCGCTTCCTCGGCCGCCGATCCGCACGGGACCACCAGATGCGCCCCCGCGTCGTCGCCGAGCACCGGGATCCCCGCCGACGTCAGCGTCGCCGACACCAGGGACCGGCGCTCCGACAGTTCCCGCCGGAGCTTCCGCAGATGCCGCCCCAGATCGCCGTGCCGCGCCAGTTCGGCGAGGACCCGCTGCCCCGCCGGCGACGGGCGCGTCCCGGTCCCTTCGCGGTACTCCAGCACCGCGGCCGCGACCTGGGTCGGCGCGACCATCCAGCCCGCGCCCAGCGCCGGGGTGAGGATCTTGCTCGTGGTCCCGAGATGCGCGACGACGTCCGGGGCGAGCGCGGCCAGCAGCGGCAGCGGCGCGACGTCGAACCGCAGCTCCCCGTCGTAGTCGTCCTCGATCACCAGCATGCCCTCGGCGCGGGCGAGTTCGACCAGGTCGACCCGGCGGGACGCGCTCATCCGGCTGCCGAGCGGGTACTGGTGCGCGGGCGAGCAGTACACCGCGCGCACGTCGGCCGGGACGGCGTCCGGGCGCAGGCCCTCCTCGTCGACCGGGACGGGCACGACCTCGAGACCCGCCCGCCGGAACGCCTGCACCGCGCGCTGGTAGCCCGGTTCCTCGATCGCGACCCGGTCGCCGCGCGAGAGCACCGCGCCCGCGAGTTCGATCACCGCCGCCGTCGTCCCGCCGGTGGCCAGCACCGTTCCGGCGGCGAGACCGCGGTGACGCAGCAGGTGTTCGGACACCGCGTCCCGGTACGCGGGCAGCCCGGCCCTGTCCTCGCGATAGGTCGGCCGCGGGTCGGCGGCGGCCCGCCACGCACGGCGCCAGGCGGCCTTCTCGATGCCGTCGGCCCACGGCACGCCCGGGGTGAGGTCGACCAGCGTGAGCGGTGCGGCGGCCACGCCCGGCGCGGGGCCCTTCGACGGCCTGTCCGCGGGCGGTGTCGTGGTGACGTAGGTGCCGGAGCCGTGGCGACCGGCGATCCAGCCCTCCGCGTGGAGCTGCTCGTACGCCGCCGACGTCACCGTGCGGCTGACGCCGAGCCGGTGCGCGAGCGCCCTGGTCGAGGGCAGCCTGTCGCCGCCGCGCAGATGCCCGTCGCCCGCGGCGGCGCGCAACGCGTCGGCCAGCTGCACCGCGAGCGGGACGAGCGAATCGCGATCGAGGCTGACCGGCAGGGCGGTGTCGGACATGCTGTACCCCGCTCTCCGGAAGTGGCCTTCTCAAGTATAGGAGAATTGGACGTTATTACAGTCCACTCTCGTGGGTGAGACTACTCGCATGTCCACCCCGCTCTCTCCCACCGACCGGACCACACTCGGCCGCAAGAAGAACCGCGCGCTCACCGATCGCTCGGCGCTGTACGCGGTGCTCGACGAAGCCCTGATCTGCCATCTCGGCGTCGTGCGCGACGGCACCCCGATGGTCATCCCGACCGGCTACGGCCGCGACGGGAACACGCTCTACCTGCACGGATCCACCGGGGCGAAGAGCATGCGCGACTCCGACGGCGTCGAGATCTGCGTCACGGTGACCCTGCTCGACGGCATCGTCTACGCGCGCTCGGTCAACAACCACTCGATGAACTACCGCAGCGCGGTGATCCTGGGCAAGGCGGCCGCGGTCACCGACGCCGAACGGAAGATGCACGCCCTCCACGTGCTGACCGACCACCTCGCGCCCGGCTCGTGGGAGCACGCGCGGGACGTCAACGCGAAGGAGTTCGCGTCGGTTTCGGTGCTGGAGCTGGACCTCACCGAGGCTTCGGTGAAGATGCGGGGCGAGGGGCCCGACGACCCCGAGGACGAGGTCGCGGCCGATCTGTCGTGGGCGGGGGTGCTGCCGGTGCGGACCGTTTTCGGGGAACCGGAACCGTCGGTGGACCTGGTTTCGGAGTGGACGGTGCCGGACCACGTGAAGACTCGCGTCGGGTAGGGGGTAGCCGATGTCATGAAAGGGGCTTTCAGGACGAAAAGTGTCCTGAAAGCCCCTTTCATGACACTCGGCGGGCGCTCACCGCCGTCGAGGCAGCCGCACGGTGAACGTCGTCGCCCCCGGCACGCTCTCGACCTCGATCGTCCCGCCGTGCGCGGAAACGAGCGAGCGCACCACCGAAAGCCCGAGCCCGGTCCCGCCGTTGCCGCGCGTGCGAGCGGTGTCGACCCGGAAGAACCGGTCGAAGATGCGCTCCCGCGCTTCCGGCGGGATCCCCGGCCCGGCGTCACTCACCCGCAGGACGACTTGCGCGCCCGAGGCGGCGCCCGAGACGGTGACCGCCGTCCCGGGCGGCGTGTGCACCGCCGCGTTGGCGAGGAGGTTGTCCAGCACCTGCCGCAGCCGGACCGGATCCGCTTGCAGGACAACACCTTCCGGAAGCGGGCCGACGGTCAGCGGATGCTCCGGGCGCCCGGCGGTGAAGGCCTCGCCCGCGTCGGTGATCAGTTCGGCGAGGTCGACATCGACCAGCCGGAGCGGCGCTTCGGTCTCCGGCGCGTCGAGGCGCGCGAGGAGCAGGAGGTCGTCGACGAGCACGCTCATCCGCTGGGTCTCTTCCCGGATCTTCGACAGATGCGCCTCGCGTTCGGCGGGTTCGTTGGCCGCCTCGTAGCGGAAAAGCTCGGCGTAGCCCCGGATCGACGTCAGCGGTGTGCGCAGTTCGTGTGAGGCGTCGGCGATGAACCGCCGCAGCCGTTCGTTCGCCTCCCTGCGCGCGACCAGTGAGGAATCGAGGTGCGCCAGCATCAGGTTGAACGCCGTCCGCAGTTCCTCGACCTCGGCACCGCCGCCGTTCGGCCGCGCGCGCACCGGGAGATCGGCGTTCGTGGTCAGATCGTGCGACGCGATGTCGTGCGCCGTCCCGGCCATGTCGCTCAGCGGCCGCAGCCCGCGCCGCAGCACCAGCCTTCCCGCGATCACCAGCACCGCCAGCGCCAGCAGGAACGCGACGACCTCGACCATCACCAGCTGGCTCACCGTCCGGTCCAGATCGGCCTGCGGCGCGGCGCTGACCAGCACGATGTTCTGGTCTCGCTCGATCGGGCAGGCCCGGACCCGGTAGGTGCCCTTGTCCTCGATGTAGACCGTGCGCAGCACTTCGGTCTGCGTCGCGTCCTCGGCGACCTTTTCGAGCGCTTTCGTGTCCGGCGGCAGCGAACCGCCCGTCTGCGGCGACGCGTCGCCGTTCTGTACCGAGAAGACCGCCGAGAACCAGCCGTAGGCCTGCTGCGGTTTCCCGCCGTGCGTGGTGCGCAACGAGGGCACCTGGCTGATCTGGGTCTTGGCGAGCTGTTCGTCGAGCCGGTCGTTCAGGTAGCCCTTCATGATGCCGACCATCACGGTGCCGACGACGGCGAACACGATCAGTGCCAGGACACCGAGGCCGAGCGCGAGCCGGGTCCCGAGCCTCGATCGGCGCCAGGCGTCGTACCACCGGCGCAGCATTTTCATCTCGCCGCCTGCCGGACGACGTAGCCGACGCCACGCACGGTGTGGATCAGCGGTTCGCCGCCGTCGTCGAGTTTGCGGCGCAGGTGCGAGATGACGAGTTCGACCACATTGGACCGGCCGCCGAAGTCGTACTCCCAGACGTGGTCGAGGATCTGCGCCTTGGTCAGCACCGAAGGCGAACGCCGCATGAGATAACGCAGCAGTTCGTACTCGGTCGGCGTCAGCTCCGCGGGTTTCCCGTCGCGGGCGACCTCGCGGGTGTCCTCGTTCAGGGTCAGATCGCCGACCCGCAGCACCGCGGCAGCCCTGGACCGGCTGGTGCTGCGGCGCAGGACCGCACGCAGCCGCGCCATCAGTTCCTCGACGGAGAACGGCTTGACGAGGTAGTCGTCGCCGCCCCGGGTGAGCCCGGCGACACGGTCGGCTGTCGCGTCCTTCGCGGTGAGGAAGACCACGGGCACCGCCGTCCCGGCCTCGCGGAGCTTGTCCAGCACGGTGAACCCGTCGATCCCCGGCAGCATGAGGTCGAGCACGACGATGTCGGGCACGAATTCGGCGGCCTTGGCGAGCGCGGCCTCGCCCGATCCGGCGGTGACGGCCTGCCAGCCCTCGTACCGGGCGACGGTGGCCACCAGGTCGGCGATATGCGGCTCGTCGTCCACCACGAGCAGGCGGACGGGGTTTTCGGTGTTCACGGAACCCATCCTCCGTGAACACACGCGCGAGAGCGAGGCGGGAGGGCACACGACAGGAAGCCGACAGCTTCCGCCAAGAAAGGTCACAGGTTGGCACAGGAGGCTCAGGACTTGAACCGGACCGGAAGGGACCACGTGTGACAACCATGACGCAGACCGCCGTGAAACCGCGCCCGGCGATCCGTCCCAGGATCGCCGCACGCGCCGGGCTCTTGACCTTCATCGGGGCCAACGTGGCCGCCGTGACCGTGCTCTTCTTCGCCGCTGGGCCGTCGGACAACGTCCTCATCAGCATCGGCAGGCTGGCCGGGCTCTACGGGGCGCTGGCGATGGCGTTCCAGCTGCTGCTGGTCGCCCGGCTGCCGTGGCTCGACCGCCGCCTCGGCATGGACCGGCTCACCGTCTGGCACCGCTGGACCGGGTTCAGCCTCCTGTGGACGCTGCTCGCGCACTTCGTCTTCATCCTCTTCGGTTACGCGCAGGTCGAGGACAACGGCGTGGTGGACGAGTTCGTCACGATGGTGACCAAACTGGAGGGGATCCTGCGCGCGGTCGTCGCGTTCGCGCTGATCCTGCTCGTCGGCGCCGTTTCCGCGCGCTTCGCCCGTCGCCGTCTGGCGTACGAGACCTGGCACTTCATCCACCTCTACACCTACGCCGCGGTCGTTCTGGCGTTCAGCCATCAGATCGCGCTGGGCGGATCGTTCGCGTCCTCGCCGGGCGCGCAGGCCTATTGGTGGGCGATGTGGGGGGTCGCGCTGGGCTCCGTGGTCGCCGGCCGCGTGATCCTGCCACTGGCGCGGAACCTGCGTCACCAGCTGAAGGTCGTCGCCGTGGTCCCCGAATCCCACGACACCGTGTCGGTGTACATGACCGGCAAGCACCTCGACAAGATGCCCGCGAAGGCGGGCCAGTTCTTCCTGTGGCGTTTCATGACGAGGGATCGCTGGTGGCAGGCCAATCCGTTCTCGCTGTCCGCCGCGCCGGACGGCCGCACCCTGCGGCTGACCGCGAAGGCGGCCGGTGACGGCAGCGCGTCCTTGCGGTCGCTGAAGGTCGGCACCCGGGTGTTCGCCGAAGGACCGTACGGCGCGTTCACCACGATGCACCAACGGAAACCGGACGCGCTGCTGGTCGCCGGCGGGGTCGGGATCACGCCGATCCGCGCGCTGCTGGAAGAGATCTCCGGGCACGTCGTGGTGCTCTACCGCGTCCGCACCCAGCACGACGCCGTCCTGCTGCCGGAGCTGATGGGGCTGGCGCGGGCGCGCGGCGCCGTCGTCCGGGTCCTCAGTGGACCGTCCGATCTGGCCGGTCCGCACGGTCCGGTTCTCGGCGCGCACAGCCTGCGGCGGATGGTGCCGGACGTCCGGAACCGGGACGTGTTCGTCTGCGGCCCGCCCGGGATGACCTCGGCGACGCTGCGCAGCCTGCGGGAGTTGCAGGTACCCGCCGGTCAGGTCCACGCCGAACGTTTCAGTCTCGCCGCCTGAGCCAGGGAGTCCCCGATCATGAAGAAGACCATCGTCGCCGCCACGGTCGCCCTGTCGGCCTTCGGCTTCCTCGGTGTCTGGCTGTACGAACCGGGTCCGCTCGGTTCGGAGACCGTGGCCGTCGCCGCATCGGCGCCCGCGCCGTCCACCGTGTCCTCTTCGGACGGTGGTGCCTCCGAAGGCGCCGAACGCACCGTCGACGGTTCGGTGGAGAGCAACCGGTACGGCACCGTCCAGGTGCAACTGGTGATCTCGGCCGAAGACAAGATCTCCGACGTCCGGCTGCTGCGGCGGCCGACCAGCGGACGCGGGGTCGACGCGCTCCCGGTGCTCCAGCAGGAGACGCTGACAGCGCAGAGCGCGGACATCGACACCGTCTCCGGGGCGACTTCGACGAGCGAGTCGTACGTCAAATCGCTGCAGGCGGCGCTGGACGCCAGATGAACCGCGTCGAGCAGGTGATGGGGCTGCCGGTCTCGGTCGACGTCCGGGCGGGCGGTGCCCTCGTCGACCACGCGATCGACGGCGTTTTCGGCTGGCTGCGGGAGGTCGACGCCAGGTTCAGCCCGTTCAGGGCCGACAGCGAGGTCTGCCGCTATGACCGCGGCGAACTCGCCCCTTCCCAGCTGAGCGACGACCTGCTCGAGGTGCTTTCGCTGTGCGATCACTACGAACGGCTGTCCGGCGGGGCGTTCACCGCGCGGCTCCCCGGACGGCGGCTCGACCCGAACGCGGTGGTCAAGGGCTGGGCGGTGCAGCGGGCGGCGTCCCTGCTGCTGGCCGAGGGCCTGGACGTCTTCTGCGTCAACGCCGGCGGGGACGTGGTCACCGCGGGCGAACCCGAACCCGGCCGCGCCTGGCGGATCGGCATCCGGCATCCCGAACGGCCGAACGCGATCTGCGCCGTGGTGGAGTCGTCCAATGGTGCCGTCGCGACGTCGGCGGAGTACGAGCGCGGCGCGCACATCCTGGACGGGCGGACCGGGCGACCGGCGACCGGGCTGCTGAGCGTCACGGTCGCCGCCGACGACCTCGTCACGGCGGATTCCCTGGCCACGGCCGCTTTCGCGATGGGAACCGAGGGAATCGCGTGGGTCGCGTCACAGCCGGGGTGCCAGGTGCTGGTCATCGACGCGGAACGGCAGGTGCACCGGTCGCCGGGGCTGCGGCTGGCTTGAGTGGCCTTAAACCGTTGGCCGGGGTTCGCGGGCTCGGGCAGACTGCGGCTCCATGACCTCTGTCGTACAGAATTTCTTCTTCGACTGCGCCGACGCCTACGAACTGGGCAGGTTCTGGAGCGGCGTCGTCGGCAAGCCGATGGCCGAGGACGACGTGCCCGGCGATCCCGAGGCGATCATCGTGCTGGACAACGGCGTGACCCTGTTCTTCGGGCAGGTCCCCGAACCCAAGACGGTGAAGAACCGGATCCACCTGTGCCTGGAGCCCGACATCCCGCGGGACGAAGAGGTGGAACGCGTGCTGGCGCTGGGCGCGACCCTGCTGCACGACCGGCGCAACCCGGACGGCACCGGCTGGGCCGTGCTGGGCGATCCCGAAGGCAACGAATTCTGCGTGCTGCGCAGCGCCGCCGAGAAGGCCGCGACCTCGTGACGGACTACGTCACCGTCAACCGCGCGAACTGGGACGAACGCGCCCCGGCGCACGCGGCGTCGGCGGATTACGGCTACGAACGGTTCGTGAAGGACCCCGCGCACCTCAGCGGCGTGGTCACCTTCGACCGGCCGCTGCTCGGCGACGTCTCCGGGGCGCGCGGTGTCCACCTGCAGTGTCACATCGGCACAGACACGCTTTCCCTGTCCCGCCTCGGCGCGCGGATGACCGGGCTCGACTTTTCCGCACCCGCGCTGGAGATCGCGCGGCGGCTGGCGGCCGAGACGGGCGCGGAGATCGATTACCACGAGTCCGATGTGTACAGTGCCGCCGACGTGCTGGGCGCTGGGGAGTTCGACCTCGTCTACACGGGAATCGGCGCGATCTGCTGGCTGCCCGACATCGCCCGCTGGGGACAGGTCGTCGGCTCGCTGCTGAAGCCGGGCGGGCGGCTGTTCATCCGGGACATGCATCCGATGCTGGGCACCCTCGACGAGACCCAGCCGCTGATCACCCCGCACTACCCGTATTTCGAGCAGGCCGAGCCGCTGGTGTTCGACGAGCCGGGGACCTATGTGGACACCGACGTTTCGTTCCAGCACAACCGGACGCACGAATGGAACCACGGGCTGGGCGAGATCGTCACTTCGCTGCTCGACGCGGGACTGACGCTGACGAAGCTGGTGGAGCACGACAGCGTGCCGTGGAACGCGCTGCCCGGGTTCATGACCCTCGACGAGGCGACCGAGGAATGGCGGCTGGCGAAGGATCCCCAACGGCTGGCGGCCAGCTTCACCATCGAGGCCGTGAAACGCGCCTGAAACCCCCGCGTTTCGTCCTCTAGTTGCGGTGGTTCGGACTGCCAACTACCGCAACTAGAGGACTAATTGCGGTGACTGGGTGAAGAATGGGGCACATGTCGAGTCAGTTCAGGCGGCCGCTGGTCGCCGTCGCCGCCTTGGGCGGCACCATCTCCATGGTCCCCGGCGACGGCGAGGACCACGCGGTCCCCAGGCTGACCGCGGCGGATCTGCTCGGCGAGCTGGGCGAGAACCTGGCGATGGACGTCCGGGCCGAAACCCTCGCGGGGATTTCCAGCGCCTCGATGGACTTCGCGACCCTCGTCAAGACCCGGGACTGGGCCGCGCGGGCCGTCGCCGACGGCGCTGAGGGCGTCGTCGTGGTCCAGGGCACGGACACCCTCGAGGAGACCGCGTACTTCTTCGAGCTGACTTGGGCTTCCGAGGCCCCGATCGTCGTCACCGGCGCCATGCGCAACCCGAGCCTGCCCAGCGCCGACGGCCCGGCGAACCTGCTCGCCGCGCTCACCGTCGCCGCCGATCCCCGCAGCCGGGGCCGCGGCTCGCTGGTCGCGTTCAACGACGACGTCCACGCCGCGCGCTGGGTACGCAAGGCGCATTCGAGCCACGTCGAGGCGTTCTCGTCGAATCCCGCCGGTCCGCTCGGGCTGCTCGCGGAGGGCGCGGTGCACTACTTCCACCCGGTCGCCGCCCGCCCGGCGGCGTTGTCCCTGGAGAACGCGGACTTCGCCGGGCTGGTGCCGATCCTCGAAAGCGGCGTCGAAGACACCGGCGAACTCCTGGAGACGCTGGTCAAGGCCGGGCTCAAGGGAGTGGTGCTCGCCGCGAACGGCGCCGGTCACGTCTCGGCCGGGACGGCCGACGTGATCGAGCGCGCGCTCCCCGACCTGCCGATCGTGGTCGCGGGCCGCACCGGCGCCGGGCCGACGTTCCGCGGTACCTACGGCTTCCGCGGTTCGGAGTCCGACCTGATCGCAATGGGCGCGACCATGGCTGGCTGGCTCGACCCGCGCAAATCCCGGCTTTTGCTGCACACCCTGCTCGCCACCGGTGCCTCCTGGGAGCGCGTCGAGGCCGAATTCCGGCTGCGCGGCGACCTCACCTAGCCCTCATCCGCCGCAATTCGTCCTCTAGTTGCGGTAGTTGCGTGTGCAAGGACCGCAACTAGAGGACGAATTGCGAGAAGTAAGGGGGCTAGTCCCGGATAGGGCCCGAGACGGGGTCCAAGTGGTACGGGCGCATGGTGCGGGTCTGGTGCCGGTAGACGTGCACGCTGACGGCGGGATCCGGGCCGTCGTTGCGTACTTCGTGGACGTAGCCGGGACCGAAGACGCGCGACTGGCCCTCCGACAGCGAATGCAGCTCCGTCACCGCCCGCCCGTCGGACGCGTGGCGGGCGACGGTCTCGCTCAGCTGCCCGCTGACCACGGTGAACGCGCCCGCGGCGAATTCGTGGTCGTGCAGGTCGGTGCTCTGGCCGGGCAGCCAGCTCATCAACCAGATCTCCTGCAGTTCGTCGGCGTCGACGAGGGCGGAAAACCGCGCCTCGGGGTCGTAGCGCAGGAGATGCCGCCAGCGGTCACGGTCCGCGGCGTACTCGATCGCGACCCGTACCGGGTGACGCAGGGCGGGGTTTTCGGGAATGACGAGCGTGTTGTCCGGGACGGCGAACATGAAGGAGTCCTCGCAAAGGAAAGAAGGTGTCGAACTGGGCCGGGGCGGGGTTCACCGACAACAGAGACACGCGCACGCGACCGCACCAAGACCCGAGAGGCCCCGCGACACAGTCATCCCACGTGCGAACATGCCCTCAGCGAACCAGTGCGGATCCCGGCGGTCAACCGATCTCACACCGTGGACCGTGAGTTCTGCACCTGCCGACCATGCTCGCAGCACGAATCGGACCCGGTCTGTCGCGATCCTGCGGTCTTGCTCAGGACCACTCGTGCTTCTGCGACCGCCCGAGCAGCTCCGCGCCCGCCCGCCGGG
Organism: Amycolatopsis sp. NPDC031561; assembly: GCF_055580625.1. Lineage (NCBI taxonomy): Bacteria > Bacillati > Actinomycetota > Actinomycetes > Pseudonocardiales > Pseudonocardiaceae > Amycolatopsis > Amycolatopsis sp. NPDC031561. Next base: position 404,629 of record NZ_JBVILA010000003.1, read on the forward strand.
GGTCGACACCTTCGTGACAGACGCGGTGCATCGCGTCGGTGATCGGCATGTCGACGCCGAGGCTCTTCGAGAGCTCCCGGATCGACGTGCACGACTTGACGCCCTCGGCGACCTGGCCGCCGGTGGCCGCGAGCGCCTGCTCCAGCGTCTCGCCCTGGCCGAGCCGCTCGCCGAAGGTCCGGTTGCGGGACAGCGGCGACGAGCACGTCGCCACCAGGTCTCCGACGCCCGCGAGCCCGGCGAAGGTCAGCGGGTCGGCGCCGAGTTTCGCGCCGAGCCGCGCCATCTCGGCGAGCCCCCGGGTGATGAGCGTGGCCACGGTGTTCGCGCCCAGCCCCAGCCCCGCCGCCATCCCGCAGCTGAGCGCGATGACGTTCTTGCACGCCCCGCCCAGCTCGCAGCCGACGACGTCGGTGTTGGTGTACGGCCGGAAGTACTGGTTGAAGCTCGCCTGCTGGATCGCCTTGGCGTTGTCGTGGTCGGTGCAGGCGAGCACCGCCGCCGCCGGCTGCCCGAGCGCGATCTCCTTCGCCAGGTTCGGCCCGGACACGACCACGATCTGCCCGGCGTCGACGCGGGCGATCTCGGCGATGACCTCGCTCATCCGCTTGAGCGTGCCCAGTTCGACGCCCTTCGCGAGGCTCACCAGGATCGCGTCGGAGGGCAGCAGACCGGACCACTCCGACAGGTTGGTCCGCAACGTCTGGCTCGGCACCGCGAGGACCACGGCCTGCGCGCCGTCGAGCGCCTCGGCGGGATCCGCCGTCGCGGTGATCCGCGCGGGCAGGTCGATATCAGGCAAATAGGATGAATTGCGATGCCGTTCCCGGATCTCGGCCGCGACCTCGGGCCGCCGGGCCCAGATGGTCACGTCCCGGCCGGCGTCGCCGAGCACCTTGGCGAACGCCGTCCCCCACGATCCCGCGCCGAGCACGGTCAGGCGCTGGACCTCGGTGGCGGTTCCGGCCATCAGGCGTCGTCCCCCGGCTTCTTCGCGGGCGGTTCCTCCTGGCGGATTTCCGCCAGGAGCGCGGTGATCTCGGTCATCATCAGCTCGGTGACATCGCGCAGCTTGGACGCGCTGCGCGTGGAACCGTTCTTGTAGGCCGACAGGTCCATCGGCTCGCCGACCAGGTGCGTGATCTTCTTGCGCGGGAACGGCGTGAACTTCTTCGTGTAGCCGTTGAAGATGTGGTTCGTGCCCCAGCGGGCGATCGGGATCACCGGCACGTCGGTCTCCAGCGCGAGGCGCGCGGCACCGGTGAACGGCTTCTTGGGCCAGCCGTCCGGGTCCTTGCTGATCGTCCCCTCCGGATAGATCACCACGACCTTGCCGTCACGCAACGCCTGGTGGGCGGCCTTGAGACTGTCGCCGGCGGCGGCCGAACCGCGCGAGACCGGGATCTGGCCCGCGCCGACGAAGATCTTGCCGAAGACCGGCGTCCTGGTCAGGCTCTCCTTGCCGAGGAACCGCGGCACCCGCTTCTGACGGTGCACGAACACCGCGTCTACCGCCGGGTCCATGTGGGACACGTGGTTGAGCAGCAGCAGCGCGCCGCCTTCGCGGGGGATCCGCTCGGCGTTGCGGTAGACCCGCTTGCCGATGGCCGTCGCCGGGTAGAACAGTGCGGCGGCGATGCCAACCCAGATGCCGCCCTTCTCACGCCGGGCCAATTCGTCCTCCTCCAAGTCGCGCGTGCCGTCCCAGAGCACTGATCCTGCCGCGCGCACGCGAGCGGGGTCCAGGGAGGGTCGGGTAAGAAGAGAGATGTGGACAGTATGGGCATCGACCTGATCGTGCCGATGAAACGACCGGCGGAGGGCAAGTCGCGGCTTCGCGGCGCGGTCGTGCCCGAGCGGCACCCCGAACTGGTGCTGGCGCTGGCCTACGACACCCTGTCCGCGGCGACCTCGGCGGACGGGGTCCGCCGGGTGCTGGTGGTCGCCGCCGACCCGGCGTCCGTGGCGGATCTCACCGAGCTGGGCGTCGAGATCGTCATCGAGCCGTCGCGGGGCGGGTTGAACGCGGCACTGCGGTACGGCGAAGAGCTGCTGCGCCGGGACACACCGTCCGGTCTCGTCGGTGCGCTGCAGGCCGACCTGCCCGCGCTGCGGACCGAGGACCTCACCGCCGCGCTCGCCGAAGCCGCCGGGCATCGGGCATTCGTCGCGGACCGGCAGGGAACGGGCACGACGCTGTTGCTCGCGGGGGCCGGCCGCGCGCTGGCACCCCGGTTCGGCGGGGGATCCGCGCGGGCGCACACCGCCTCCGGTGCGACCCCGCTCACCCTTCCCGCGGAATCACTCCGCGCGGACGTGGACACCGCGGATGATCTCGCTCACGTCCGCACCCTCGGTGTCGGAAAGCGCACGTCAACACTGTTGGGAACACCCTGCGTGGTGATGTGACGAGAGTTCACCCCGAGGACCCGCGCGCGGCGCACATAATCGCGCCGAGTGGTGAACAATGAAGCGCGTGAGCACAAACGACGGCGGCACCCCGAACTCGGCAAGGAAGCGGAAGACCTCCGCCGCGAAACCGGAACCGGACACCAGCGCGGCGGCCAAACCCGCCAGGGCGCGGAAGACCGGTCCCGTGGTGAAGAGCACCGGCAATCACCGCACTCCCCGCGCGACCCGCGGCGGGGCGGCGAGCCGTCCCGCACAGGAGTTCCGCGCGCTGCCCGCCGCGCCTCCCGCGGTGACGTCGGCGCCCACCGCCGTCGAGACGCTGCCCGATGACCGGTACTTCAACCGTGAGCTCTCGTGGCAGGACTTCAACGCGCGCGTGCTCGCGCTGGCCGAGGACGAATCGCAGCCGCTCATCGAACGCGGCAAGTTCCTGGCGATCTTCGCGTCCAATTTGGACGAGTTCTACATGGTGCGGGTCGCCGGGCTGAAGCGCCGTGACGAGACGGGGCTCCCGGTCCGCAGCGCGGACGGGCTCACCCCGCGCGAGCAACTGGCCTACATCGCCAAGCGGAACCAGGATCTCGTCGAGCGGCACACGAACGCCTTCGAGCTGCACCTGCGGCCGCGGCTGGCCGACGAAGACATCCACATCGTCGGCTGGAACGACCTGACCGGCGCCGACCAGCTCCGGCTGTCCAACTACTTCAGCGAGCAGATCTTCCCGGTGCTCACACCGCTGGCCGTGGATCCCGCGCACCCGTTCCCCTATATCTCCGGCCTCTCGCTCAACCTCGCGGTGACCGTCCGCGACCCGGAGGGCGGCACCGAACGGTTCGCGCGCGTCAAGGTGCCGAGCAACGTGCCGCGCCTGATGCGGATCGAGCAGCAGCCGAGGGAAAGCCGCACCGCGACCTTCCTTCCCCTGGAGGAACTGATCGCCGCCCACCTCGGCGAGTTGTTCACCGGGATGGAGGTCACCGAGCACCACGCGTTCCGGGTCACCCGCAACGCGGACTTCGAGGTCGAAGAGGACCGGGACGAGGATCTGCTCCAGGCGCTGGAACGCGAACTGGCCCAGCGCCGGTTCGGCCCGCCCGTGCGGCTCGAAGTGGCGCAGGACATGAGCGAGCACATGCTCGAACTGCTGCTGCGCGAACTGGAGGTCGACCCTCGCGACGTCGTCGAGGTGCCCGGTCTGCTGGACCTGACCTGCCTGCACCAGCTTTCCGGCGTCGACCGGAAAGAACTCAAGGACCGCCCTTTCGTTCCCGCGACGCATCCGGCGTTCGGTGAGCGCGAGACGCCGAAGTCGGTGTTCGCGACGCTGCGCGAGGGCGACGTCCTCGTGCACCACCCGTACGACTCGTTCTCCACCAGCGTCCAGCGGTTCATCGAACAGGCCGCCGCGGACTCGAAGGTGCTGGCGATCAAGCAGACGCTGTACCGCACCTCCGGCGACTCCCCGATCGTCGACGCGCTGATCGACGCCGCCGAGGCGGGCAAGCAGGTCGTCGCGCTGGTCGAGATCAAGGCGCGGTTCGACGAGCAGGCCAACATCACCTGGGCCCGCACCCTGGAACGCGCGGGCGTCCACGTGGTCTACGGCCTCGTCGGGCTGAAGACGCACTGCAAGGTGTCGATGGTGGTGCGCCAGGAGGGTTCGACCATCCGCCGCTACTGCCACATCGGCACCGGCAACTACAACCCGAAGACCGCGCGTCTCTACGAGGACCTCGGCATCCTGACCGCCGACCCGACGATCGGCGCGGACCTGACGGATCTGTTCAACGTGCTCACCGGGTACTCCCGCCAGGACACCTACCGCAACATCCTCACGTCGCCGCACGGGATCCGCCGCGGCATCGTGCGCGCGATCGGCGAGGAGATCGAACTCGCGCGCGCCGGGCAGACCGCCGGGATCCGGCTCAAGTGCAACTCGCTCGTCGACGAACAGATCATCGACGCGCTGTACCACGCTTCGCAGGCCGGAGTGCCGGTCGACATCGTCGTACGCGGCATCTGCGCGCTGAAGCCGGGCGTGGAGGGACTGAGCGAGAACATCCACGTCCGGTCGATCCTCGGCCGTTTCCTGGAACACTCGCGGATCTTCAACTTCCGCGCGGGCGGCACGCACTGGATCGGCAGCGCGGACATGATGCACCGCAACCTGGACCGTCGCATCGAGGCGCTGGTGCGGGTCAAGGAACCGAAGCTGACGGCGCAACTGGACTACATCTTCGAATCGGCGCTGCATCCGGCGACCCGGTGCTGGGTGCTGAACTCGACCGGCGAGTGGACCCCGTTCCCCGCGTCCGGCGACGACGTCCGCGATCATCAGGTCGAACTGGCGAAGCGGCACGGAGCCGCCGGATGAGCGGGGTCGTGCGGGCGGCGGGGGCCGTCCTCTGGCGTCGCGACGGGGACCGGACCGAGGTCGCGCTGGTCCATCGGCCCCGCTACGACGATTGGTCGCTGCCGAAGGGAAAGCTGGATCCGGGCGAGACCATCGCGGAAGCGGCGGTCCGGGAGATCCAGGAGGAGACCGGATTCGAGGCGGTGCTCGGCCGCTATCTGTTCCGGACCGAGTACACCGTGGCGGGCTCGCCCAAGACCGTCGACTACTTCGCCGCTCACGCGGCTTCCGGCTCGTTCGCTCCGAACGACGAGGTCGACGAACTGCGCTGGGTCGACGCGGAGACCGCGGAGAAACTGCTGACGCGGCCGGGAGACGTCCGGGTGCTACGCGAGTTCTCCGCGCTGCCGCCCGAACTCGCCACGGTGATCCTGGTGCGGCACGCCAAGGCCGGTAAGCGGGACGAGTGGAACGGTGACGACGACCTGCGCCCGCTTTCGGAAGCGGGTCAGCGCCAGGCGGAAGCACTGCGTTCGCTGCTGAAGCACTACGCGCCCGGCAGGGTCCTCTCGGCGCCGCGGCTTCGATGCGTCCAGACGGTGAACGGGCTCGCCGAAGATCTCGGAACCGAGATCCGGCACGAGCCGCTGCTGTCGGAAGAGGGCTACTGGCCGGATCCCGTGCTCGGTGTCGCACGGTTGCTGGCCATCGCCGGGGACGGCGGGACACCGGTGATCTCCAGCCAGGGCGGCGTGATCCCGGACGTCGTCAGCGCGCTGGCCGACCGCGACGGCGTCGACCTGCCCGCCGCGCGCGGCGGTGTGGTGCCGTCGAAGAAGGGCTCGTTCTGGGTTCTGTCCTTCCGGGCGCCGACCGAGGAGAACGGGCCGGTACTGGTGGCCGCGGACTACTTCGCGTCGCCTTTGCCCACTCCTGCTCCTGCCCATCACTGACGCTTTTTCGCGCGTGAAGGCCCCCTTCCCTCGGCTCAGCCGAGGGAAGGGGGCCTTCACGCGATTCGGGGTGGGGCTAGGAGGCGCGTTCGTGAGTTGGGCGGTGTCCAGCCACAACGCTGGCGCGTGAACGTATTTCAGGCGACCAGGGCGCCGGTACCGAAGGGGGCGGGATGGTCGTGAGTGGCGATTCGCGTGCTAGCCAAGGGTGCCCTAGGTACCTACTGGATTTGCGTGCGAGTGTTCGCAAGTTCGTGGTGCCCAGCGGCCGTGTCGCGAAAGCTACTTTCGGGACATCAGACGTCGCGAAAGTGGCTTTCGCGACACTCGGGCTGACTGGCGCGGCCCTCCGAGACTCGACCCACCACGCCACCGCCGCCCTGGCTCGCCTCTGCGGTACATGAAGGCCCCCTTCCTTGCTCCTAGGTACAGGATGCGACCAACTCCAGCCACAAGCAGCAGGTACTTAAGACCCCTTCGGCACTAACCCGAATCGCCACTCACGACCCACCTGGCCACCACTCATCCGCACCGCGTTTCGAATGCGACTCCCCCACGTGGGTGACGCGCCGCTACTCCGGCCGTGTCCCGGTGAGGCAAAGCTCGCCGGATTTCGAAGTGCTTGCGAGCAGGCGGATCCGCCGCGAAATGCGTTCCGCCGCCGCGCCGGGATTCGGTCTCGCGAGGCGTTGTCCAGCGGCAACAGCCCGGTGCGGACGGTCGTCGCTCCACTGTGGAGGGCTGCTCGGGGAGCGAGATGATGCGCCATCGGGGTGACCGTGGCGCCCGCGCGGTTCTACGAAGAGTGGATAACTCCGCCGTATGCCCGGCGCATTCGTCCACAGACCGCCGCGGATCCGTTTCGGGTCCGTTTCCCCGGACGCCCTCTCTCAAGGGCGTTGAGGGGAATAGAGACGGCCTCGGCGCACCTGCCCCGAAAATGCGGCAGGGCCCCGCGCCGTGCGCGGGGCCCTGCCGTTGGCTCACTCGTGAAGAGAGAGCTTACTTCTTCTTCGCGGCCGCCGAAGTCCGCTTGGCCGGAGCCTTCTTGGCGGGTGCCTTGGCGGCAGTCGCCTTGGCGGCCGGCTTCGCGGCGGCCTTGGTGGCGGTCGCCTTCTTGGCCGTGGTGGCGCGAGTGGTCGTCGCCTTCGCGGCGGCCTTCGGAGCCGCCTTGGCCGCTGCCGGCTTGGCGGCGGCCTTGGTCGCGGTCGCCTTGGCGGCCGGCTTCGCGGCGGTGCGCGTAGTGGCGGCGGCGGCGCGAGTCCGCGTGGTGGTGGTGCGCGTCGCGGCCGGGCGGCTGGCGGCCGTCCGGGTCGTCGTCGCGCGGGTGGCGGCGGCCCGAGTGGTGGTGCCGGCGGTCGCGCGCTTCACAGCGGTGGCCTTCGGCAGCTTCTTCGAACCGCTGATGACGTCCTTGAAGGTCGTGCCGGCGCGGAAAGCGGGCACGTTGGTCTTCTTGACGCGGACGGTCTCACCGGTGCGCGGGTTACGCGCGGTACGGGCGGCGCGGGCGCGCTTCTCGAACACACCGAAGCCGGTGATGTTCACCTTCTCGCCCTTGTTGACCGTCCGGATGATGATGTCGACAAGGCCATCGACGGCCTCCGACGCGACCTTCTTGTCGCCCAGGCGCTCCGACAGCGCCTCGATCAGCTGGGCCTTGTTGGCCATTCCAGTCCTCCAAGAAGAACTTGTTGTGCACGGCCCCGTCGGCCGACTTAGCGCACACGGTATTACCAATGCAGCACAAATTCCAAACGACGCGCGGAAATTTCCCTTGCCTCGGGGGCTGTTCCGCCTCTCGAGGGACCCCTCCGGGGCCTCTAGAGGTGCCGTTCGGTGTGGTTTCGGGGCTCTGCGAAGGACCCTCGGCCGGGGTGCGGATTCCCTGCTCAGCAAGGGAATCCGCACCCTTCGACCGGGCCTAGGAGGTGGCCGCCGGGAGGGTCACCGGCTTCCAGGAGGGGCGCTGGATCTCGAAAGTGTCGATCTCCTCCGCGTGGCGGAGTGTCAGGGCGATGTCGTCGAGCCCTTCGAGGAGCCGCCAGCGGGTGTAGTCGTCGATCTGGAAGGGCGCGGTGAAGTCCTTGGCTCGTACCGTCTTCGACTCGAGGTCCACCGTGACCTCCGTCCCAGGCTCGTTTTCGAGCAGCTTCCACAGCAGTTCGACGTCGGCCTGCTCGACCTGAGCGGCGACGAGGCCCTGCTTGCCCGAGTTACCGCGGAAGATGTCCGCGAACCGGGCCGAGATCACGGCGCGGAAGCCGTAGTCCATCAGGGCCCAGACCGCGTGCTCGCGGGAGGAACCGGTGCCGAAGTCCGGGCCCGCGACCAGGACCGACCCGCTCGTGAAGGGCTCTTGGTTGAGGATGAACGACTCGTCGGAGCGCCAAGCGGCGAAGAGACCGTCCTCGAAGCCGGTGCGGCTCACGCGCTTGAGGTAGACCGCCGGGATGATCTGGTCAGTGTCCACGTTGGACCTGCGCAGCGGGACCCCGACGCCGGTGTGGTGGGTGAACGCATCCATGGTTGGGAACTCCTTCGCGGATGTCAGCGATGTCAGCGGGAGGTGGCGGACTGCAGGTCTTCGGGGCTGGACAGGGTTCCCCGCACGGCCGTCGCGGCCGCCACGAGGGGCGAGACCAGGTGCGTCCGGCCGCCCTTGCCCTGCCTGCCTTCGAAGTTGCGGTTCGAGGTCGACGCGCTGCGCTCGCCCGGCTTGAGCTGGTCCGGGTTCATGCCGAGGCACATCGAACAGCCCGCCTGACGCCATTCCGCGCCCGCTTCGGTGAAGACCTGGTCCAGCCCTTCGGCTTCCGCCGCCTGGCGGACCCGCATCGAGCCGGGGACGACGAGCATCCGGACGGACTCGGCGACCCGGTGCCCGCGCAGGACGTCCGCGGCGGCCCTCAGGTCCTCGATACGGCCATTCGTGCACGAGCCGAGGAAGACGGTGTCCACCGAGATCTCGCGCAGCGGCGTGCCGGGCTTCAGGTCCATATAGGACAGGGCCTTCTCAGCGGCGATGCGCTCGTTCTCGTCACCGATCCGCTCGGGATCGGGCACCTCGGCGCCCAGCGGGAGGCCCTGGCCCGGGTTCGTGCCCCAGGTCACGAAAGGCGTGAGCTCGTCGGCGTTCAGGTGAACCTCGGCGTCGAAGACGGCGTCGTCGTCCGTGCGGAGTTCACGCCAGTTTTCGACGGCGGCGTCCCAGTCGGCGCCCTGCGGCGCGTGCGGACGGCCCTTCAGGTACGCGAACGTCGTCTCGTCCGGCGCGATGAGCCCGGCGCGCGCGCCGGCTTCGATGGACATGTTGCACACCGTCATCCGGGCTTCCATCGACAGGTTTTCGATGGCTTCGCCGCGGTACTCGAGGACGTAGCCCTGTCCGCCGCCGGTGCCGATCTTCGCGATCACCGCGAGGATGACGTCCTTCGCCGTGACACCGGGGCGCAGGGTGCCGTCGACGGTGATCGCCATCGTCTTGAATGGACGGAGCGGCAGGGTCTGGGTCGCCATCACGTGTTCGACCTCGGAGGTGCCGATCCCGAAGGCCATCGCGCCGAAGGCACCGTGCGTCGAGGTGTGACTGTCGCCGCACACCACGGTCATCCCGGGCTGGGTCAGGCCCAGCTGCGGGCCGATGACGTGCACGATGCCCTGCTCGGCGTCGCCCATCGGATGCAGCCGGACGCCGAACTCCTTGCAGTTGTTGCGAAGGGTGTCGACCTGCGTCCGGGACACGGGATCCGCGATCGGCAGCTCGATGTCGATCGTCGGGACGTTGTGGTCCTCGGTCGCGATGGTGAGGTCGGGGCGGCGCAGTTTCCGGCCCGCCAGACGGAGTCCGTCGAAGGCCTGCGGGCTGGTGACCTCGTGCAGCAGGTGCAGATCGATGTAGAGCAGGTCGGGCTCGGCCCCCTCGCCGCGCCGCACCAGGTGCGACTCCCACACTTTCTCGGCCAGTGTCCGGGGCATTTCCGGCTCCTCACATGCGGTGAAATAGGTACTTCCCACCATCTGGACATCTCAAACTTCGGGAAGATAGTATCGGCTTGTGGGACAGCATAGCGGTATCGGAGTACTCGACAAGGCCGTGGCCGTGCTTCAGGCCGTGGCCGAAGATCCTTGTGGCCTGGCGGAACTGTGCACGCGGACGGGATTGCCGCGCGCGACGGCGCACCGGCTCGCGGTCGGTCTCGAGGTGCATCGCCTGTTGCGCCGGGGCCCTGACGGGCGCTGGCGGCCGGGTACCGCGCTCGCGGAGCTGGCGGGCGGTTCGACCGACCCGCTGCTCGACGCGGCGAGTTCGGTGCTGCCGAAATTGCGCGACATCACCGGGGAAAGCGTTCAGCTCTACCGTCGCGACGGCGTCCAGCGCGTCTGCGTTTCGACCGCGGAGCCGCCCAGCGGGCTCCGTGACACCGTGCCGATCGGTTCACGGCTGCCGATGACGGCGGGTTCCGGCGCGAAGGTGCTCGCCGCCTGGTCGGATCCGCATACGCAGCGGACGATCCTTTCCGAAGCGGTGTACGGGGAGCGCACACTGCTCGAAGTCCGCCGTCGTGGCTGGGCCCAGAGCGTGGCCGAGCGGGAACCGGGTGTGGCGAGTGTCTCGGCACCGGTGCGGGATTCGACGGGCACCGTCGTCGCCGCGGTGTCGGTTTCCGGGCCCATCGAACGCATAGGGCGTAAGCCGGGGGCCCGTTGGGCCGCGGACCTGCTCGCCGCCGCGGACGCGCTGCAGGAGCGCCTCTGAGCTCTCTCGAAATACGTGAAGGGCCCCCTGCTCATGCCGTGAGCAGGGGGCCCTTCACGTTCTACCGTCCTATCAGAACTCGTCGGCCCGGGTGAGCTCGTGCTCGAAGGCGTCCGCGCGAGCGACAAGGGACGTCAGCGGATGCCCGAACTCGTTCTGCAGGTTCAGGTCGGCCAGCGGGATCGTGTGCTTGAGCAGGGCGACGCCGTCCACGATCGCCGCGCCGCCGACCGAGTCGCCACCCGCCAGTTCGAGCAGGCGCCGCAGGTCGATCTTGTCCGCCCAGCCGACCGGGGACGAGAGCTCGACCCATTCCAGCCCGTCGTGGTCCGGCAGATGGTGCAAGGTGACCTGCTGGCCACGGCCGTCTTCGGTGTCGACCCGGAACCGGAGCCAGTCGCCCCGTTCTTCGAGCACTTCGTATCGCGCCCGGACGAAATTGATCACGCCTGCCCAGATGGACACCCTCGTCACCTCTCGGTTTCGCCGCCTCGTGCGCTGTCGAGCATGGCACATCCGGGGCGGAGGAGTGTCGATGGTCTCGTTCGGGGGGCTCACCGCCAGGTGTCGTCCTCCAGCAGTTGCAGCGATCCCGTGTCCGACTCGGCCGCCCGCCGGTGGCCCGGGATCGTGAAGCCGTTCCCGTCACCGTCGACGGCTCTGCCCCGCAGTGCCGCCACCACGCCGTCGGCCCCTGAAGCGGGCCTCGGCGCGTCTTCGGAACGCTCGTGCGGGTGCTCGGCCGCTCCCGGTCGCACCGTTCCGGCCGTCCCCGCGGCGTGCTGCGGCATCCCCGGCGGCATCATCCCGCCTCCGGCGCCCTTCGCGGAACCGATCGTGCCGCCCGGCGGGATCTCCGCCATCGAACCGAGGGCGCGCTTTCCCGAGCCTGCTCGCGATGCCGCCGGAACCCCGCCGAGTCCACCGGCGGCGCCGAGTGTTCCCAGCGGCATGGGCGGCAGCGACGCGAGGCCGCCCGACGGCAGGCCGCCACCGGAGAGGGCGCTCAGCGGGGCGCCCGGGAGGGTGCCGGACGCCAAGGCGTTCGGTGCCAGCCCGGCCAGCGTCGGCCCGTTCCCCGCGGCCGAGGCGAGACCGGACGCGGACGGCGCTTCCGACCCGTTCCAGCCGCCGAGAAGGCCGGACGAGTCCGGCAGTTTCCCGCCCGCCCCGCCGATGCCGAGGGATTCGCTCAGGCTCTGCACCTCGGTGAGCAGGTTCACCGCCGCGTCTGCCGTTTTCACCGCGTCCGCGGCGGAACCGGTGACCTGGGGGAAACCGGGCAGCAGATCGGCCGGATTCGCGATCCCGGCGGCGGCGCACATCGACAGCATCGTCGTGTCGAAGCGGGTACCCAATCCGCTCAGGAAGACGCCCGCCTTCTGCTGCACCGCGAACGCTCCCGGGAAGTTGAGACTGAGCAGCATGGCCTCGTACTCGCCTGCCATCCCGAGCACGATCCCCTGCGCCTCCGGCAGGGCGGCCGCCAGCGAGGCCAGGTTCTCCGACACCCGGGAGTCGTCGATCCGCTGACCCCACATCGTCAGGTCGGCCAGTGACAGCTTGGTCTTCTCCTCGAACGCCCTGCCCGCGTCGTCGGTCCAGTCCGGGGCCAGGTTGTTGGCGCGGGTCTGCAACTCCACCTTGGCCTCTTCGACCCAGACGCGCGCCTCCTTCCACATCGCCGATTTCTGCGTGAGGACCGGGACACAGAGCTGTGTCTGTGTGATGCACCCGACCATGACTTCCATCGGAAGTACGCCATACGGGAACAAGAGAGGCTCCTTAAGTGGTCTGCGGCGAGCCGTCGCCCGCGCCCGTGTCGGTGGGATCCGTCGTGCCGGACTGCGAGCCCGCGGCCCCGGACACCTGCTTAGCGACGCCGACCACCTTCTGGCCGAGCTTGACCCCGGACGTGGCCAGGTCGAGCGCGCTGGTGATGTCGGCGAGGGAATAGGTCGCGGCGGCTTGCTTGACCTTCGCGCCGTAAGTGACCATGTCCGCGGTGACAACGCCGAGATAGGCGTTGATCTCGGCGGTGACGGCCTGATCCAGCACCGACAAGAGCGCGCTCTCGACCATCCCGGACAGATTCGCCGGTGTCGCGAGACCCGCGGTCACCGAGCCCGGTATCGGTGGTGCCTTGAGTTGCTGGGAATAAGCGAACATCGAGCTGGGGTCGCCGTCTACGACGTCGGACATGAGCCCCTCCTCCTAGTATCCGGTGCGGTATTTCGGTTGATCGGTGGCCGGGTCGAGTTGCCACAGGTCTTCGTCGAGCACGTGCACGACGTCGTTTTCGACGGCCGGGCGCTGCCGGGTGACCGGCGGGCGCGGCGCCGCCCCCGCCCTGCCTCGCAGCGCCACGCCCGGTTCGCCATCGGGTTTGCGCGAACGGACCGCGTTGACGTGTTCGGCGGCTCCCGGCCTGACATCGCCGCCGCCTGCTCTCCCGCCCGCGCCGTTCTGCGGATACATCGGCATCATCCCCGGGCTTCCGCCCAGGCCCGTCGTTCCGCCCGCCGACCCCGCCGCGGCGGAGGTTCCCGGTGGCGCGGCCCCGAAACCCGCCACGCCGGCCGCCGGGGACGCGGTTCCGGGCATCGGCGAAACGCCGCCGCCCGAGCCGATTCCGCCCGCCCCCAGGCCACCGCCGATTCCGCCGCCACCGTCGCCGAGACCGGCGAGGGTCGGCAGGCCCAGCGGATTGTCCGGGGACGAAAGGCCGCTCAGCGACGGATACTCACCGGGCTTCCAGCCTTCCAACGGATTCGGCACGGTCGCCGGATCCGGTACGTCCACCGATCCGGCCCCGCCCGCGCCGAGCAACTGTTCGGCGACCTTGCCTCCGAGGTCGACGGCCTTGCCGGCGACGTCGAGCCCCGACGAGGCCAGATCCAGCTGTTCCTGGAGTGTGAGCGGCTTCTGTTCTTCGGGGGTCTCCGGTGTGTCACCGGGATTCGGCTCCTGGGGCTCACCAGGATTCGGCGATCCCGGGTCTCCGCCGGAGCTGCTCGGGTCCCCGCCTCCCCCGGGGTCGGTCGCCGGTGAATCGGACTTCACCGTCGGGACGACGTCGCTGCGCGGGCCGGTCCACGCCAGTCCCCTGGCGTCGGGCAGCGCGTTGTCCGAGACATCCCGGTAGTGGCGCGCGAGGTTGTCGAGCGCCAAGCCCGCCTTCACCCGGTAGTCGTCCTCGACCGCTTTCCTGTCCTCGGCCTGAACGCCCGGCTTGTTGTCGAACAGCTCGTGATAGTCGCGGTACAGCTTGTCCACATAGTCGAACGTCCTCTTGATGTCGTCGGCCAGCGCGCGCAGCCGATTGGCCACATTGGACATCGTGATGCCGTGCGAGGGGCGGCTCAGTGGTGACTGAACCGAACTCGGCAGCATCGGGAGGATGATCCCGTTGGCCACCGGGATCTGCGCGTCCGGCGTCTGCACCCAGGAACGGAGGGTGTCGATGTCCTGCTTGGCCACGGCACCGAAAGTGGCTCCCGCCCCGTCCGGCCAGTGCGAGACGAGATTCTCCACCTGCTGGTGAAAGGCGACGGCCTTGTCCGCGATCCAGGTGGCCGCCTCGCCCCACATGTCCGCCGCCGCGTGGAGCCCCTTGATATGCGGGAGTTCGGCCGTGATCTTGTCGTGCTGCTCCTTGAGTCCCAAGGTGGAGTACCCGAACAGGGACCCCAAGACTCCGCCCATGTCGGCTCCCCTACTTCGTCCGCGGTGCGACGGCCACCCCTGGCGGGAGCGCCTTGGTGGTGTCCGGAAGCCCGGCTCCTCGTTCGTCGCGCCAGTCCTTGAGAATTCCCGCCGCGGCCGTTTCGTCCGCGTCGCGATAGTCGATTCCGGAGCGCTGGGCGAACTTCCCGTACGCCGCGATGCCGTACCTGACGTTCTGGACGAACGTCTGCAGCGCTTTGGTCGCGTAGGCGTCGGCCTGCACGAGCGGACCGCATTCGGTCAGGCCGTTGCCGCAAGCGGCGTCGACGGAACGGCCCATCAGCTTCGGGACGTCCTGCACGATGTTGTTGAAACTCTGCGCGGCCTGCATCATCACCGTGACGTCGCCGTCGACGGAATCACCGGATCCCATTGTCCCGCTCCTCGTTTCCGTTACGTCTGATGAAGGCAACCACGCCGGCGGCGTGGCGGGCGGGCCGCGACAGGAAGCGGCCACCGGTCATTCCTTGGGTGGCAGCCAGGCGACCTGGGTCAGGCTCTTGGTCCCGCGCCGGTCGACGAACCAGCCGCGGCCGGGTGGGAGCACCTGAGGACGCATTCCGCCGAGCAGCGGCCCTTCGTCCCGGTCGCCGGACATCATCAGGCCGGACGCGCCGACGTCGCGCAGCCTGGCGAGGAACGGCTCGCCGAGGCCGAGACCCGCACCACCGCTGCGGCGGGCCAGCACGACGTGCAGGCCGATGTCCGAAGCCTGTGCGATCAACGGGAAGAGCGCGAACAGCGGATGGTCCTTGTGCGTCGCCACCAGGTCGTAGTCGTCGACGAGGACGAAGATCTCCGGGCCGGTCCACCAGCTGCGGTTCCGCAGCTGGTCGGTGGTGATGTCCGGGCCCGGCAGCCGGGCGGTGAGCCGCTCGGCCACCTGTGCCAGCAGCTCGGAGCTGTGGGAATCGTTGACCCCCATGCCGATCAGGTATTCGCCGTCGACCTCACCGAGAAGCCCCCGGCGATGGTCGACGAGGACGATCTGTGCCTCTTCCGGCGTGTACGCCTGGCAGATCCGCCTGGCGAGCACCCGGAGGAAGTTGGTCTTGCCGCTGCGGATGTCCGCCAGCACCAGGAAATGCGGGTCGTCGGCGAAGTCGAGGCGCAACGGGCTGAGGTCGCGCTCGTGGATGCCGACGGCGAAGCCCGCGTCCGGTCCGGACGGTTCGTCGGTCGCGGGGAGCTCCAGGTAGGGCAGGACCGGCGGCAACAGCCGGACCGAGGGGGCGGGCGGCCCCTGCCATGCCTTCTTGACCGCGTCCACCAGCGTCGCCACCCCGGTCGCCAGATCCTCGGTGCCGGACACTCCGTCCACCCTCGGCAGCGAAACCAGCATCTGGTGCCCGCTCATCGCGACACCTCGTCCCGGCGAATCGGGCGGCACACTCATCGCCGCCCGCCGGTCGATCACCGAATCGATCGGGTCGCCGATCTTCAGCTCCAGCGTGCTGACGAAGAGATCCCGCACGTTCATCCGCAGATCGAAGGCACGCGTGGCGCCGGCGATGACATGGACACCGAAGGCGAGGCCACGCGCGATGATGTCGTTGACCGTCTCCTCGAGATCCATGAAGTCGTTGCGCAGGGTCAGCCAGCCGTCGATGACGAGGAACACGTCACCGTGGAGGTCTTCGGCGAATCCTCCCTCGGCCCGGAGCTTGCGATAGGTGGCCATCCCGTCGATCTGGTGCTGGGCGAACAGCCGTTCCCGTTGGGCGAGCAGGGTCGCCACTTCGGCGATGGTGCGCCGGACCGCGCCCGTGTCGAGGCGGCCGGAGACACCCCCGACATGCGGCAGGCCGGCGACGGAAGCGAGTGCGCCACCACCGAAATCGAGGCAGTAGAAAGTCGTTTCCCGCGGCGTGTGGGTGAGCGCGACACTGGTGATGATCGTGCGCAGCGTGGTGCTCTTGCCCGACCGGGGTCCCCCGAGCACCAGTACATGCCCGGCACCACCGGACAGGTCCAGCATCAGCGGGTCGCGGCGTTGCTCGTACGGCCGGTCGACGATGCCGAGAACCGGGCGCAGCGCACCCGCCGCCTCGGCCGAATTCGGGGTCACCCCGCGCTGCGGATGGATGACCAGCGAGGGCAGCAACTGGTCCAGCGTCGGAGAGTCGCCCAACGGCGGCAGCCACACCTGATGCGCGGCTCCCCGCCCTTCCAACCGGTCGACCAGGATGTCCAGCAGCGTCTCGCCGGTGGTCAGGTCCGGATCGTCGTCGCCCGTGCGCTCCTCCGGCGGATCGTCGAGGTCCGGGGCGAGGTACGCGGTGGTGTACTCGTGCAGCGCGAACGCCTCGGCGGACGCCGACGTAGAGCCCGCCCCGGTGGCGCGCTGGTACACACCGGACACGTAGGCGGACCGGAAGCGGTCCATCGGTTCGGTGCCGACCTTCAGGAAGCCGTGCCCGGGAGCCCTCGGCAGGGTGAACGCGTCCGGCACCCCGAGCACCGCGCGACTGTCCATATCGGAGAAGGTGCGCAGCCCGATCCGGTACGACAGGTGGGCTTCGAGACCACGCAGCCTGCCTTCGTCCAGCCGCTGCGACGCGAGCAGGAGATGCACGCCGAGCGACCGGCCGACCCGTCCGATTTGGACGAACATGTCGATGAAGTCGGGCTTGGCCGAGAGCAGTTCGGAGAACTCGTCGCAGATCACCAGGAGCGTGGGCACCTCCGGGAGCGGCGCACCCGCGGCCCTCGCCTTCTCGTAGTCGCGCAAGGAGGAGAAGTTCCCCGCCGCGCGAAGCAGTTCCTGACGGCGGATCAGCTCACCGTTGATCGCGTCGGACATCCGGTCGACCAGATGCAGCTCGTCGGCCAGGTTCGTGATCACGGCGCTGGTGTGCGGGAGCTTGTCCAGCCTGCTGAAGGTGGCGCCACCCTTGAAGTCGACCAAGGCGAAGTTCAACGAGTTCGGCGGATGGGTGACCGCCAGCGCCAGCACGAGCGTGCGCAGCAGTTCCGACTTGCCCGAGCCGGTCGCACCGATCAGCAGGCCGTGCGGGCCCATCCCGTCCTGAGCGGATTCCTTCAGGTCGATCTCGATCGGGGTCCCGTCCTCCTTGATCCCCAGCTTGATCCGGAGCCGGTCGCGATTGGGCCGGGGCACCCAGGTGTCATCGGGATGGAAGTCGTAGGGGTCACCGAGTTCCAGCAATTCGGCGAGGCCGAGTTCACCGCTCATCGGCGCGTCCCCCGGCAGGCCCGAGGTCAGCCGTAGCGGCGCGAGTTGCCTGGCGAGGCCTTCGGCGGCCACCGCGCCGAGCCGGTCGGCCCGGCCGAGGGAGACCGCGCCGTCGACGGTCTCGCTGAGCAGGTCGCCGTCCGCGGCGACGTCGAGCAGCACGGTGGTCCGGTCGAAAGCCCTCGGCGGCGCGGTGCTCAGGTCCACCACGGTCACCCCTTCGACGCCGCCACCGGTCATCAGATGGTCGGAACCGGCGACCGCGCCGCCGTCCAGGACCACCACCAGATGCGGGCCCGGCAGGCGCGTCGCCGCCTCCGGATCGAACCTCGGCCGTTTGGTGAGCTCCTCTTCGAGCATCGACTCCAGCGCGGGGATGGTCGTGGCGACCAGGCGCAGCGGGCCGAGTGCGTCGGCGCGCTCCGGATGCAGCACGTGCGGGAGCCACTTGACCCATTCCCAGTCGGCGCGGCGATCTTCGCCGGCGCAGACCGCGACGCGCAGATCGTCCGGCGACTGCATGACGGCCAGCTGGGCCAGCATCGCGCGCACCATGCCCAGGACGGCGTCGCGATCGCCGCGCGCGTGGATCCGGCTGAACCCGTTGACCGCGATGGCGATCGGCAGCCGGTCGATCGTAGCGTAGGTCGTGACGAACCGGCGCAATGCCAAGGCGGAGAGCGGTTCGAGCTCTTCGAGCGGCTTCGTGTCCGGGGCGACCACGGTGAGCGCGGGACGCTGCCGCCCACGGGCGATGCGGGCGACGGCGAAGTCGGGATCTTCCTTGCGCCGTTCCCAGAGCCGATAACTGACCGCCAGCGACCACAACGAAGCGGGATCCGGGTGCAGGTACTCCATCGCCGCGCGCTGTTTGCGGGCCGATCGGCGCAGCCGCAACCGGTGCTGTGAAAGGTGGCGCAGGTACTTTCGCCTGGCGTGGCCCATCTCCCGCTTACTCGGGCCGCCACCTTGCAGGAAACCCATGGCGACCATGCCGAGCATGCCGACACCCATCAGCCCGTAGACGACGAAGCGCATGGATCCGCCGATGGAGCCCGAGTACATCAGCAGCATCGCCGCCATCATGGCCACCATCGGCAGCACCATGAAGATCTGCGCCC
Source organism: Amycolatopsis sp. NPDC031561 (assembly GCF_055580625.1). NCBI lineage: Bacteria > Bacillati > Actinomycetota > Actinomycetes > Pseudonocardiales > Pseudonocardiaceae > Amycolatopsis > Amycolatopsis sp. NPDC031561. The sequence goes on from NZ_JBVILA010000003.1 coordinate 423,149, forward strand.
ACTGCCTCGACGGCGGTGGCGGGATCTCCGGCGGCGGCTGCAGAAGCAGCTCTCCGGCGGGCATGTCCGGAGCCGGCCGTCGGGCCGGCCTCTTCACGACGACTGTCGACATACCCGGAATCCTGCGCGCCCACACGATCGTCTCGACGGCGATGGCAGGAAGATGCCGGGAGGCCGAGCGAGCGCGCCACGCCGCCTACCTTCGCTGAAGAAGGACAGTGATCGTCGGTCCGGCGAAAGGAAAGGAGAGCCCCTTGACGAATCAAGACGTCGATCTCGATCTCGTGATGGGTCAGCGCCAGGTTTCGTTCATCACCGACTCGGTCGGCCAGATCAACGACGGCCAACAGCGGCTGAACGGCACCACCCAGGCGATGATCGCGCAGAACAGCGGCCGGATGAACATCGCGGCCAACGACGCCTACGACCAGCTCGGGACACAGGTCACCAAGGTGGGCACCCAGTACAGCGATACCGCCGACGGAATCCACTACGGCCTGCAGGCTCACGCGTCCTCCGACGCGGACGCCGCGGCCGGATTCAACTACGGGAGGTAGAAGGATGGCGCACAACCAGGAAAGGGTCACCCTCAACGTGGGGCAGACCCTCGATACGGCTCAGAGCACCAAGAAGACCGGCGCCGAAGCGCGCGACAACACCGATCTCCTGCACCAGCGCGCCCAGAACTTCAGTTACGAAGGAGCCCAGGGCGAATACGGCCAGGCCGTCCTGGAGAAGGATCGCTTCAACAAGCGGCTCGCCAACGAGCAGTGGGACGGTCACGACCGGACGAGCAACGCCCTGACCAACGGGGCCCACTCGCTGGTGAACGCCCGCGACATGTCGATCAACCGTCTGGGCGGCATGGGCTGAGTTCCGCGGTTTTCCTTTCAAGTACGTGAAGGCCCCCTTCATTGCGCTAGACGCAGTGAAGGGGGCCTTCACGTACTTGAGACTCAGGGTGAGCGCGACAGGTGCGTCGCGCTCACCCCTGAGTCTCGGTCACCGTTCGCGGATCAGGAAAACCTGCTCGGGCGGTTCCGCCACACGCGGCTCGGCGGGCGCCGAGGTCACCCGGCCCGGCCGCCAACGGCGCCTGTTCCCCCGCGGGACGAGCGCCGCCACCAGCCCGGCCAGCACCAGCGCACCGAGCGCGGCGACGGTCAGCCATTTCGCCGCGGTCCCGGTTTTCTCGATCCGCGCGGCCTTCTCGAGTCCGGCGAGATCCGGAGGTGGCGGCACGAAAACGGGCATCGCCGCGGGTTTCTCCGGATCGAGGCCGTCGGTCACCGCGCGGTAGGGATCGACCAGTCCGGCGCCGTAGGCGTCGCTGCCGAGTCCGCCTCGCGCGGGATCGGCCGTGGCCTTCAACCGCTGGATCACTTGCGCGGCGGACAAGTGCGGCCACGCCGAGCGCACCAAGGCGGCGGTCGCGGCGACGAAGGGCGCGGCGAAACTCGTTCCGTCGACCTGGGTGTGGCCGTCCTCCCTGGTCGCGGTCAGCACCTCGGCGCCGGGCGCGACGATGCCGACGTACGAACCGACCTGGGAGGTTCCCAATCTCGCCCCCGCGCGGTCGACCGCGCCGACGCCGAGCACACCGTCGTAAGAGGCCGGAAAGGACGGTAGCCCGGCAGCCGCGTTCTGCTGGGAATTGCCCGCCGCCGCCACCACGACCACGTCCCTGGCCACCGCGTGGGCCACCGCCGCCCGGATGGCGGGGAAATCGCTGAACCCCGCCAGCGAAAGGTTGATCACACGAGCGCCTTGATCGGCCGCGTAACGGATTCCGGCGGCCACCGCGTCCGGGTTGATCCGCAGCGACTCTCCCCGATCGCTGATGTCCCGGTCGGTGATCCGCACCGGGAGGATCTCCGCGTCCGGGGCGAAGCCGTGGAATCCGATGCCGGGCAACGGATCGGCGGCGATGATGCCCGCGACCCCGGTGCCGTGCGACACGCAGTCGAACGAGCCGGGCAGCCCGCCGGGCAGGTAGAAATCCCGGCCTGTCCGTACTTTGCCCGGTCTGCGCAACTGCGGGTGGTCGGCGTCGACGCCCGAATCGACCACCGCGACCAGCACGCCCGCCCCCTTGCTGTGCGGCCAGACCCGTTGCGGATCGAGCGTCTGCTGTGGCCACGGGAGCGCTTGGATCCGCTCGTGGGCGGGATCGGGATCGTGACACACCCCTGCCGGTGGAGCCGCGGACGCCGGAACGGCCCCGCCGACCAGATGTACCGCGGCCAGCGCACCGGCCGCCGCGAGTGCCGGAAGTCGTCTCATTTCGGCAATCGTCGGGCAGGACGGGCCCGGTCTCGCCGTGGTGGCCGCAACCTGTCACGTCGCCTCGCGGCCCCCTCGTTCCGGCGACACTCGTACCGACCGAACGAGGAGGCACGGTGGAAACCTTCGCCGACAGGAAAGCCGGATACCTGAGGACGGAACAGGGTCTGCGCGAGCAGCAACGGCGGATGGCCGAGATCCGGGCCACCGCCGAATCCGACGACGGGCTGATCAGCGCGACCGTCGGCGGTTACGGCGAACTGGTGGAACTGACGCTCGACCCGCGGATCTTCCGCACTCCCGATTCGAAGGGCCTCGCGCAAGCCATCACGAAGACCGTCCACCGCGCGGCCGAACTCGCCAACGAGGAGGGTTTCGCCCTCGTCTCGGAACTGTTCCCGGCCGGCGTCACCGCCGCGAAGGCCGATCTCCGCGTCGGTCCCGTGCTGCACGAACTCGACCGGCGGATCGCGGGAGGCGAGCGATGAGCACGGACGACGGCGTCCGCATGGACGGTGACGGTCTCGTCGACATGTACACCGATGGCACCACCCGGCAAATGAACGCGATGTCGGCGGAAGGAGATCGTCTCCAGGAAGCCTGGAACACCATCAGGGCCGCGCTGCCCGAGCCGGGGAAGTTCGGCCATGGCCTGATCGGCGACAAGTTCAACACCCGGACGCTCGATGTGGACGACTCGATCCGCAAGGCGGCGGATTCGGTCCCCGTCTTCTACCGTGATCTCTCGGTCGCCGGTCAGAACCTGGTGAAGGCGTACGTGGCACGCGACGCCGAGGCCGCCAACTTCATCCTCGTCCAGCTCTCCTGACGGGTTCCGGCGAGTATGGCTGACGGCGACGTCCCGGAACCGAACTGCGACCTGTGGCGCGCGGTCCGCGCACTCCTGCCCGCCAACGAGGGCTGGCCACCGGACAGTGAGGCCCTCGCGAAGGAGCAGGCCGCGCGCTGGCGCAAGGCCAAGGACACTTTCGATGCCTCGCTGAACACCGTGAACGGTGTCGCCGGGAAGATCCACGAGCCGGGCGGGGGTGGCACCTGGCCGGACGCCGCCGGCGGCTACATGCGGAACTTCATCACGAGGACGAACGGTGACGAGGGATTCCGCCAAATCGTCTCCTCCATGGAGGGTATGGCCGGCGAATACGAGTACTACGCCGCGATCCTCGAGAGCGCCAAGTCCACCATCAAGGACTACGTCGAGGATCTGAGCTGGCAGTACACCGCGCTCGGCTTCGACATCCCGTCGCACGCGAGGCGGAAGAAGGCGGACTTCGCCCGGAACGTCGCCGAGAACGTCCACCAGACGGTGATCGACCACGCCGGATGGGTCAAGGATCCGTCCACCCGTCCGCGGCCCGAGGCCGAGTCCGTGAGCAACAACCCGTTCAGTGGGCTCTGGAAGTCCGCGATCGACCAGGGCAAGGCGTTTTTGGGCCTGTTCGGCCGCGGCGAGGACGGCGACTGGTCGGTGTTCAACGCCCAGGTCGCCTGGGGTCATCTGGAGAAGCTCCTCGGCGCCTTGGCGCTGTACTCCATGCCGAACGATATCGACCGGCAGATCGACGACATGCTGTTCGACGGCATGCTCGGGGAAACCCTGACCGAGGCTGGAAAGGCCTTCATCGACTACGACAACTGGACCGCGGAGGGTGGCTCGGCCCGGTGGCACGCCGTGGGCTACACCGCCGGAATGGTCATCGGCCTGCTCGGTCCCACCCGCGGCGCGGGTGCCGCCCTCAGGCTGGCCGGGAAGGTCGGCAAGGCACCGAAGTTGATCGCATTCGGTGAGCGCGTCGGGAAGTTCACCTTGACGCATGGGGCGATCAAGGTCATCGACAAGCTCGGCGACACCGCCAAGCCCAAGCCCGGTGTGCTGCCTCCCACGGTCACCCCCGAAGTCGCGCGCCTGATCCACGACCGTCCCGCCGAGGTTCCCAACGCCGGCTCGCGCGGTCCCGGCGCTCCCGAACCGCACGGGACCGGCCCCACCAAACCGCCGTCACCACAGACGCCGCATCCCGAAGCCCTGCCCGAGCCGAAACCGCCGCACGACGGGCCTCCCCCGACGCGGGAACAGCCTTCACCGCCGTCCGGTGGTCACGGCGAACGGCTTCGCGACGAAACCCCGGTGGCACCGCACACCGAACCGAGGCCGGTGTCCAAAGCAGACGGTCCCGAAAGCCTCAGGCGGGATCCGGTCCCTCCTGCCGCCGAGCCGCCCGCGGCCCGCCATGACCCCTCCCCTGGCTCTCCCGAGCCGCGGCAACTGCAACCACACCAGGACGCCCCCGGAGGCACGCCGCCGTCGACGGCGGCGGACCACACGCCCGCCACCAGGGCCGAAGGTCAGCACGGCAACAGCGGTCAGCCGTCGGGGCACGGCGCCGAGGCCGCGCAGACCCGGAGTGCCGACGCACCGGCGAGCGCGCCGGGCCGGGAAGCACCCGCGGCCACGACGCCGGTGCACACGACCGCGGGGGACGCGGCGAAACGGGCCGACACCCCAGGGCCGGAACGCGGGACGCCGGCCAAGCCGTCCGCCGAGGAGCTCAGGCGGCTGTACGACAACCGCGAACTGGCCCGGATGGAACGGAAGTTCTACGAGGAAGCACAGCGAGCCGCCGGAGGTGTCGTCTACCCGGACCACGTCGTCAAGGCGTGGTCACGGCAGATGGCGTTCTCCGAATCCATCCGGGGCGGACACGGGGCACCCGGCGGCGCACATCCAGATAACGGCCCACCGACCGGCGGCGACAAAAGCCCGGACGGAACTCCAGGCCGGAACAAGGAATCAGGCAGGCACGACACTCCGGAACCCGACCGACCCGAACCCACGCCGAAGCCGACTCGGCGGACGTCACTCGACGAGTTCGCCAGGGAACGGTTTCCGGACGAGTACCGCAAAGCACACGAGGACGGTGGGGGCGGACCACGGGACGACGGTTCGCCGGGCACGGGAGCCGGGAATCCCGATCGACCTTCGCCGGGGCCTCGACCGTCCGGCTCCGGAGGTGCCGCACAGGCCGAAGCCGCGCGCGGCGGCGTCGCGCTCGAAACACGTCCGCGGGTCGCCGAGCCGGTCGTCGAAACGGCCCCGCGGCCGGACAGTGCTCCGGCCGCTGCCAAGGCCAGAGTCGAAGCGCCGGTCCGCGAAGCCGCGCGGCCCGAGCCGCGGACCGCCGAACCCATCCCGAACAAACCGGTCATCCTGCACCCGGACGGCACCCCGGAGCCCCTGCGCCCGATGACGGTGACTCCGGTGCCACGAGAGGAGATCCTGCCGGGTCACGGCACCGGACCGGGGAAACCGGTGGAGCCCTCACGGATGAATCCCGGCTGGACCGAGCCGCCGGGGATCGGCCGGGCGGAACCATCCCACGTCGCCTGGGGTGAACCGCCCCGGGTCGGCGACCCCGCGTCGCCACGTGTCGGCTGGGAAGAGCCGCCGAAGATCGGGCGGCCCGCCGACCCGAGTCCGGGATCCCCCGCGCCGACGCCGCCGAAACCCGACCCCGCGCCACCCGCTCTCCCGCGGACACCCGGCCCCAGCGTCGGGCCGTCCCCGGAAGTCCCGCCCGCTCCCGCGAAAGATCCGGTGGCGCCCGCTCTCCCCGAGATTCCAGGGCTGCCGAAGGAACCAGAGATCCGGGAACTGCCAACGGACCCCGAAGTCCGGTCGGCGATCGAGGGAGCCGAAATCCGCGAGCTGCCGAAGGATCCCGAGATCCGGGCGCTGCCCAGCGATCCGGAGATCACGGAGCTGCCCAAGGAGCCGTCGATTCCGGCGGATCCACTCCGGGCCGCGAGGGAGAGGCCCGCACCGGAGTTCCGGCCTTGGGAGCGCTGGTCCGATCCGAAGTGGCAGGTACCCTGGCCGGAACCGCAGGGTCTCCAGGAGTACCTCGACGGTCTCACCGAACGAAACGCCCTGCGAGCGGAGGCCGCGGCCGCCTGGGAGGAGTGGAACGCCGCCGCCGAATCCGCCGCGCGGGAGCACCCGAGGGAAGCACACCTCGACAATGTGGCGTTCGGGATCGCGTCCGAGAAGGATCTCACTCCCGAGGACTGGTCGAAGGTCGCGGCGATGGACGACTACGCCCCTGAACTTCCCGCGCTTCGTGCCAAGTTGGATCAGCTCCAGGAAACCGACCCGAAGCACCACCGCGATCTGGTCACCCTGCTGTCCGATCCCGAATACTCGCTCGACAAGAAACTCTGGCTCGCGACGACGTTCCTCATGCCCGGTGGCGTCGCCTCGCCGTCGAACCTCCCGGCACGGGTCGAAGCCGCGGCACCCGCTGTCCGGGATCAGCTGGCGCGGGCCTTGGCGCAAGGCCGGATCTCACCCGCCGAGTTCCAGCGGCGGATGGCGGCATGGGCGGACTTCGTGGTGCGGGCCGGCGGCCTCCGCGAATCGATCGCCGAGGCGGACCGGACCGACGACGTGCGACCGGTGCTCGAAGAACTGCGCGCGTTCAGCGAATCCCTGCGCGAATACGCCAGGGCGCACGCCGATTCGTCCCTCCCGGGGTGGCGCGAAGTCATCCGGTTCGACCTGCTGGATCCCCATCGCCTGCGGACTCTTCAGCCCTCGGTCACCGAGGCGGGCCACTTCGATGTCGTGACCCAGGCGATCGTGGCGCACTGGTTCGAATCGATCTTCGGCGCGCCGGGACTGGATTACGCCACCAGGGCCGCCGCTCTCGCGGTGCCGTTGGACAGAGCGGCGCTGAACCAGCGCTACCCGGGTCTGGACATCGACGGGATCTTCGGGGATCTGCTCAGGATCGACAGCAGGCGCGACGGCGTGTTCATGCCGGATTCCGGCACCGGGTTGATCCGCCCCTTGCTCGGGATGGCCGAGTTCCTCACCACCATGATGCACGAGTTCGCGGTGCACGGACTGCAGGATCCGGCTTCCCTCGTCGTCGGGGAAGGCGCCGTGCGACTGTGGGCCGAAACCCTTTTCCGGGTGGCTCACGAATTCCAGGGCAGGAGCGGGGAAATCCTCGTGGCCGAGGCGATGCGCACCGAGGCGGAGAAGTCGATCGTGCCTCGAGACCTGCGCCGCGACGTCTCGGATCTGCCGCGCTTGTCGCCCATGGCAAGGGATTGGGATCAGCTGGACCGCGTCATCCAGGTCGAGTTCGGAGGTCTCGCCCCGGAGTACAAAGCGGCGCTGTTCCAGCAGCTACTGGCGATCGGGGTGAGCCATGGACGTGACCTGGCCCGGATCCGCGAGGCCGTGGCGGGCGGCCCGAAGATCGGCAACCCCGTCGCCGAAGCCTTCGAAGCCGATCCGCACGGGTTCACGACCAGGTATCCCCGGCCCGAACCGCCGGACCCGCCCGAACCACCCCCGCCGCCGTCCCCGGATCCGTCCGGGCCGGTGACGCTGGGCGGGTCAGGGCGTCCGGACCCGGATCTTCCGGCCCGGCTGCCCGAATCGGGCGCCCAGGCCGTCCCGCCGACGTCCTCACCCCTGCCGCCGCCGGGAATTCCCTTCGCCGTGTGGCGGGAGCTGAGCGCCGCCGAACGCCTGGCGCTCGCGAGTGTCCATTCCCGCGGACTGAACGCCGCCGGCACCTTGGCGGCGGCCGTCGCCCAGGTGCGGGACAAGAAGAAGCCGCCCGCCGTGCGGAAACTCCCCAAGGTGCTCGGCAAGATGACCGGGCAACAGCGAGCGGACCTCGAAACGCGGCTGACCGGCTTCGCGATCGAGGGCACGACCCCGGCGTTTCCCCCGCGCTACCTCGACCGGCACGGGGATCTCAGTGGCCCGGCCACTTTGACCGCCACCGACCACGAGAACCTGAAGCACATCGCCGCGCTCGACCGGGCGATCAGCCGTTCCTGGGCGAACCCTTGGCGACAACGACGATTGCGGGACGAGCTCGGCGGCCTCCTGGACGAGCTCGGACTGAATCCGAACCATCCCGATTTCGTGCACCGGGCGGCCACGCTGGAGAACCATCCGGCCGCATCGGTGGTGTGGCGGCGGCTCGCCCCACTCGACGACGAACTCGGGCTCGCGACCACCGTCGACAACCTCGTCACCCAGTTCAGCGGCACGGTCGCCCCCGGCCTGCTCTCGAGCGGGGTGCTCGCCGCCATGGGCAGCGTGCCCGCGGCCATCGCCGCCACGCTGACCACCTTCCTCGCCGCCGTGACCGCCGGCGTCCTCACCCGCGGTCACGAGAGCAGGGACGACGCGGCCATCGGCGCCCTGCGGAAACACCTGGACGCGCAACGACAGTTCGAGGGCGTGTTCCGGCCCACCGATCGGCAACGCCTGCTGCTGCGGCGCATGGGGCTGCCCGAGGGACACGGTCCGGATCTGGCTGCGGTCAAGGCACCGGAAGGGGCCAGCTCGTCCGGCACCCAGAAACTGCGGAACTTCTATCTGCGGTACGGCGTCCCACCGGCCACGGCGGTCGCCGTGAGCATGCTCCCGGTACTGGAGCTGGCGACGTCGACCCGGCTGGGGCTCGCCATCGGTGGTGGGGTGATGGCCATCGTGTCGCCGCTCCTGCACTGGAAACGGGCACGCACCAAGGTGAACACCGAGCTGCGGGCGGGTGAACGCAACGCCCGGCGGCTCCTGCCCGAGGCCTACCACGCCGAAGACAAGGCCGATCGCGACCTGGTACGCGCGGTGAGCGGACGGCCGGTCCCCGACGCGCCCGGCCCTGTCCCCGGGCAGGCGCAGGCGGCCCCCGATCTGCCGATGAGCGCCACCGTGACCGAAGGCCTCGACGGTCCGGTCCAGACCGTGAAGCAGGCGGTGCCGCCGTCGCAACCGAAGCCGCTCGACGCGGACGCGGTGTTCACGGTCAGCTTCTACGAAGCCATGCTCGACTACGGCATCGGCAAGGCGTTGTTCGCACTCCCGGCGATCCCGTTGATCAGCCGGGTGGACAAGATCGAGATGATCAACAAGGTCGCCAGGACGGCCGTCGACAAGAGGGCCAAGTTCGAAGCGGAGCAAGCGAAGCAGCAGGCGCTGCTGGCCGCACAGCTGGCAGCGGTGGAGGCCGCCCGTACCGCGGCGGACAACGCCGTGGCACAGCGCCCGGGCCTGCTCCGCCGGTTGTTCGGCAAGCCCGCTCCGGTGGCTCCGGTTCCGGCGCGACCGGTGGAAACCACGCCGCCGCCCTCACCGGTTCCCGTCGAGAGGCCGGGCTCGGTGACGAAGACCGACTACAAGCACATCTGGCGCGCCCTCGGCGTTCTCGGCGGCTTGGGCTCCGCCGCCACCGCGCTGGCGCTCGGTCTCGACCTCTCCTACGCGGTGGCCGCGCTCACCGCGCTGACCACCGGTGGCTGGGTGGGCCGGGACAAGTGGCGGCATCGGCAGGTCGAACTGGCCGCGAGGAACAAGAAGGCCGACGCCGACGCGCTGAAAGGGTTCGCCGAGTTCGAACGTGACGCCACCGCCCTCGCCGAGTTCCTCACCGAACGGCTGACCGATCCCCTCGTGTCCATCGCGGACGACGCGGCGCGGGCAGGCCGTACCGACGTGCTCGCCCTGCTGTCCGACGTCTGGGGGATGCTGACACGACACGTCGAGACCGAGTCCCCGGCGGCACCGTTCGACGAACTCGGACCGCTGCGGATCGAAGGTGACCGCTGGCACGACCAGGCGGTGCGGAACCAGGCGAAGGCCGCGCTCGACGAGATCCGCCAGTCGGTCAAAGCCGAACGGACCGAGCTGGCCGTCCGCTCGGGCGATTGGTCGACGCTGGCCAAGCGGCTGGGCCTGCTGACGAGCGTCCTCGACCTCGCCGGCCGGGCAGTGACGCATCTCGACGCCATCGGCGAGTACGGCGCGGGGCCGGCCCAGACGACGATCGCCGCGCTGAACGACACCGTGCACGAATACCAGCTGAACGGACCGAGGTATCTCGAGCCGCCCGTGGCCGTCCAGGCCACTCGCGACGCGTTGTCCAAAGTGGACGGCGCCGCCGGGCGCTACCTGGACCGGAGCGCGCCGACCTGGCGTCGTCCCCGCACCTCGGACGTGCGGGCGGCGCTCGGCGCCGTGGACGAAGCCGTCCGCCGGTATCGGGAGCCATCCGCCCCCGGCGCACGCGCGACGGGTGACGAAGCCGGGGTGCACAAGGCCATCGACCGCTATCAGGCTCTTCGGGATCCGAAGCGGCACGAACCGTCCGCCCCCGCGATGCGGGCCGCGGTCACCGACCTGCGGAACGCGATCGCGCGTCACCGGAAGGCGACCGCGGCGGGCTGGCGCTGGCCGGATTCGGCCACCGACGAGGTCAGAGACGCGCTCACCGGGCTGAAGCACGCGATCACCCGCTATCACCAGCTCAACGCCACGCGGCGGACGGGTGCCCGGGCCGGGAACATCACCTCGGCGCTCAACGAGATCGAGCGGGTCATCGACCGCTACCGGCGCGAAAGCGCGCCGAAATGGCGTGAGGCCGCCGGTCAGGACGCGAAACTGGGGCAGGTGCTCGGCGAACTGCATTGGGCTCTCCACCACTATTGGCAGGTCGGCGCTCCCCGTGGACGAGGGTCCACCGGCTACGACAAGGCGTTGAAGGCTGCGGAGAAGGATCTGAAGAAGGCCATCTTCGCCGTCAAGAAGCTGAAGGTCCCCGGGCTGAAGGGGAATCCAGTCGAGGCGGCCCCTCTCTCTCCGGGTCATGCGCTGGGCAACGGTCAAGAAGTCCGGTACGCGCCGTCGGGAATGTCGGTCGGCTCCGCCGCGGAGACGCAGAAGGCGCACCTCCGGACGATGATGGCGAACCGGCCGGATTCCGGCCGGCCGTATGTGGTGACCGTGCACGACGACGGCGCGCTCCCCAGCCCCGAAGAACTCGCGGCGGCGACGCTGCGCAGCGAGTACTACACGCCGGGCCGCCCGGTGCGGCTGCATTCCTGCGGTTCGGCGACGTGGGCACGGCGGTTCGCCGTCGCGCTGGGCGCGCCGGTGACGGCCCCGGTGTCCGACCTGCACGTACTGGGCCGCCGTACCGAACTGCCGGACGGCACCGTGCTGCGGTTCGGGCAGGAGGTCGTCGAAGGTTACGGCGCCGGCGACGGCTGGGCGGAATTCCCGCCGAACGGGAAACGTCCGGTCATGTTCCACTCCGCCGGGGGCTCCCGCCCGATCACACTCGACGAGCTGAACAGCGCGAACCCCGTGGCGCTGGGGCATCCCGACGACTTCGCGAAACTGTTCAGGAGCACCTCGCTCAACGATCTGAGCGCCCTGCACGCCGGGACCGCGCGGCTGCGCCCCGCCGAGGTCAAGGCGTACCTGGAGAAGTTCCATCCGGAGCTCGGCAAGGTCAATCCCGGTTTCCACGACGAAGACTCCGAGACTTCCGGCCACACGGCGAACTGCACGCGCGGGGTGGTCTATCACGAGCGTCGCAGGCTCGGTGAAGACGTCACCGCACCGCCGCTCCGGCCGGAGGACGCCGGACTGGGGAGCCTGGGGTACGTCTCCGACCGGCTCGGTGGCGAGTGGGACCACGGTCACGGCACCTCTTACGACAGCATCATCTCCGCGATGCTCGACCGGCCGGTCGGCGCGATGGCCGTGATCGCCGTGGATTCGAGGACCCCCAAGGGAACGGAGAACAAACACGTCGCGCTGGTGAGCCGGGACAAGCACGGGGTCGTGTTCCTCGACCCGCTGGACGGCGCGCTGATGGAATTGCCGCCGAGGCCCACCAGGATCGCTTTGCTGCCCTACACCGATCCTGACGCGCCGCCCGGGAATCTCCACCTACCGGAACCCTCGAAAAGTCGTGAGCTGGGCGAGAAGATCGTCACGACCTCTCCGCGCGGCGACGCCGTGTACCGTTCGCTGCCGGAATTCTCCGCCGACTTCGGTTACAACGGTCATCCCGCCTACGACCGGTACCCGCCTTCGCCGGAATCCGGGCCGCAAGACGGTTCGGCGATGTTCCGCGACACGCCGCTCCACTCGCTGCCCGCGATGGACGCGGACACCGTGGACGGTCGCTGGAAGGAGGCCGTCGCCTTCATCATGGAACACTTCCCCCAGCTGCCGGAAACCAATCCCGGCTATTACACGGACTGGGCCGACCGGCTCGGCTTCCACACGAATTGCACCCGCTCCGTGGTCTATTACGTGCGAAGGCTGCTCGGTGAGGACCTGACCGCGCCGCCGGTTCCGGTGGAGCTCAAGGACGAGATCGCCAGGCTGAGCTACGTGTCGGACAACCTCGGCGGGGAATGGACGGAAGTCGACGACGCCAGTTACGACGGTGTCATCTCGGCCATGCTGGCTCGTCCCGTCGGCGCGCTGGCGGCGGTGAACTTCTTCTACCAGAAGGACAGGAAGACCGGATCGCATGTGGCACTGGTCGCCCACCATCCGAGCGGCGTCGTCTTCCTCGACCCGCTCACCGGCTGGCTGACGCTGCTGGAGGAATTCCCCTTGCAGATTCTGCTGCTCCATTTCCCCCGAGAACGAGGTGCGTAGTGCAGGCGCAGGAAGCGACCGCGAAGGTCGAAGAATGGCTGCGGACCGGTACGTCCACCGATCTGACGAGCGGCGAGTACGCGGTCCGGGTCGATCTCGCGAACGTCCTGCGTGTTCCCGAAGGCTGGTTCGTGCCTTACGACACGGTCCGCGCGCTGGACGGCGACAGGCTGGCTTCCCTGGTGCCGAAACCGGCGCTGATCGTGCGTGAAGACGGGGAGTTGCGCCTGCCGGACAGCAGCCGGGACGGGACCGGGCCGAGCAGTCCGGTGCCGGTGGCGGGCGAGGACGACTGGCGGGAGATCCTGGAACCGGAGTTCCGGCGAAGCGGCGTGGCGTATCTCGGCGTCCCGTCCAGTGCCGTGATGGCATGGCACAAATACGCTCCGGACGGTTCCGTGACCGGTGAGATCCGGGTCAACCCGGACTACCGGCCCGGTCCGGAACGCCTGGGGTACTCGCCCATGGACACCGCGACGGACCGGCTCCTCGGCCTGCTGGCGGCGGACCGGTACGACCGCCCGCGCTATCTCGCCGGGCTGCTGAGTTCGGAAGTCCTTCTCCCGCTCGACTTCCGGACCGAAACGCCGCTTCCCGGGTTCCGGCAGGAGAAGCCGGACGCGCTGCTCGTGTTCGGCTCGCGGCGTCGTTTGCCGCCCGGTACGGAGAAATGGCTGCGCACGGACGTCCTCTCGTTCGTCCGCGAGTTCCCCGAAGCCGGTTTGTCGATCAATCCCGGTTCGTTCCCGTCGGACACGGTCGGCGCGGCCGAACTGGCGGACACGGTGGCGCGCTGGCCGGAACTTCTCCCTCGCACCCGGGAAGTGGAGGTCTCACCGGAGTACTCGGAGTCCGTACTGGTCGCGGCCGAGCGGATCAGGGCGGAATCGGGGGCGGCCGAACCGGCGGCCGGGCTCGCGGAAGCGGCGGCCAAGGCCAGGTCCGCCGGGTATGAACTGTCTGCGCGGGAATGCGAACGGTTCGTCCTCGGCCGGGCCTGGGAACAGCGCAATGGCGTGTCCCCGTCCGGGGTCGGTTCCCCGCTGGACGACCTCACCGGACAGCACTGGCCCGACGACCTCCACGCCAACGGGCTCGCCGCCGGATACGACGCGGCGGGCCGGATCCGCCCGCACGTGGCGACCGGCGGCAAGTTCTTCCGCCAGGAAGCCGTCGACGGCGAGTCCGCCTGGCATCGCGTCGCCGGCGCGTTCGCCGGGTTCGCCCTCGGCGAGTCGCTCGGGTCGGCGGTGGAGACCGGGGAACTCGGGATCGGCCCGCTCACGCGGCGGTTGCTGTTCTGCACGGAGGGCCTGCTGCGAGCGCTGCCCGGACCGTATAGCGGGGCGGTGCCGAGCGGGCTGATGACCGTCGGCGTACGGGCGAGGCGACGTCTGGAGGACGCGCAGGACGGGGGCTGGCTCTGCCGCGTCCGGGAACTGCGCACGATCCCGCCGGAACTGCCGGGTCCCGCCGACGACGCCGGATTCCTCGTGCCGGGCATCGTGGCCGCGCTGTGCGGCGGTACGGCCCCACGCGTCGCCCGCCTGCTGGCCTCCGGCGACGGAGCCGATGAAGTGACCGCCGAGGCCGCCGCGGCGGTGGCGACTCTGTTCGCCGGGCTGTTTCGGCCCGAACCGGCGCCCCCGCATGTCCTCGCGAGGCGACTGATCGACTCGGGCGCGACAGCGGGACCGGTGGCCGAAGCGCTGTCCAGCGCGCTGCGCGCACGGGACGACGTCCGCGCCGATCAGCATGAGCCGTTCGCGGGCGTTTCCGCCGTGGACGCGCTGGGCGGCTCGATGACCGCGGTGTTCCGGCGCTTCTTCGATCCACAGTGGACGATCATGGCCGCGGTCGACCGCTCCGGCGGCAGCGCGATCACCGCCGCGATCGCCGGGGCCGTCGCCGGATCGCGGGCAGGAATCCCAGGACTGCCGGAAAAGTGGCTCGACCGGCTCGCCGCCCGCGACCTGGTCGAGACCGTGGCCGGAGACGCGTTCTGGCACTTCTCCGCGCAGCCGCCGTCGGCGGACGAGCGCTACGCCGCGGAGTGGGCGATGCGTTACCCACGAGAGCTGTGACAGGTCACCGCAGGCGAGTTGGCCTTCTCTTGAGGGGTAAGGCGAACGTGGCGTGACCGAGCCTCTGCGACGAAGGACCCCTTCGCTGGCCTCAAGGTCGAGAGGTGGCCTTCGCGGCGTGGTTCTGGACTGACCTGCGGGCGCCAGTCGTTCCCGAGTGTCCACAGGGGACACTCTCTGGAGACTGAATGTCCGGTTGATGGCTAGATATGCGGTTTTCGAGAGGGTCGTGAGTGGCAATGCCGGTTCTATTGAGGGGAAGGGCAAACGTGTCGTGTTCGCGGGCGGGGCGTGCCGGACTGAAGGCTCCCTTCTTCGCGTCCGATGCGGTGAAGGGAGTCTTCAGCGTCGCGGATCTGGACCGGCCGCGCCCTGACCGTCCACACAGGACACATTTAGGCGGGTAAATGTCTGATTGATACCCATATGCACGCTTTGCGAAGGGGGTCGTGAGTGGTAAAGAGGGTTCTAACCCAATGCCACGTAGCTTAAGTTGATCTTGGGCAGATCTTGATCATCGCTGGTGATGATTGTCGCAGGTCACATGCTTGGTTGCCCTGACTGATGGGAGCCGACCAGTGCCAGGCGTCCACTGTGGACACCTGCCGCTGACCGGATGTCCGATTTGCGACTGAATGGACAATTCCATCAAGGGGTCGTGAGTGGCAAAGAGCGTTAGAACGCTCTTTACCACTCACGACCCTCTCGTACGACTACGCAAAGCACCCAAATCAGGCACTTCGATCCCGACTGGCGTCCTCTGCAGACGGTCGCACCCCGGGTTCGTGCTGGCGACTTATCCAGCCTGATCTATCAGAGCGACAGTCATCGAAGGGCGCATTCCAGGATCAACTTAAGCTACGTGGCATTGGGTTAGAACCCTCTTTACCACTCACGACCCCATCGAAAACCGCACACCTAACCATCAATCGGACATTCTGTCGCCAGAAAGTGTCCCTTGTGGACACTCAGGGAACGACTGGCGCCCGCAGGCCGGTCCTGAACCACGCCACGAAGGCCACCTCTAAACCTTGAAGCCAGCGAAGGAGTCCTTCGCCGCAGACGGCTCGGTCATGCCACATTTGACTTACCCCTCAATAACCCTCTTTGCCACTCACGACCAACCCGACCACTGTGAAGGCCACACCAGCCTCCCGGGATGTCGCGAAAGACGTCGCGATCAGGGGGTGTCCTGCACGCCGAAGTGACGGAGCAGGTCCGCGAGCTGTTCGTACGGTGGCCGACGGCCGCCGTCCAGCGTGCACCAGGCGGCGGACCCGAACATCGTGACTCGCGAGGCCGGGGCCCGCTCGGCGTGGACCACGCCGCGAGCCGCGACTATCTCTTGTCCGACAAGGAGTCCGTAGGGCAGGGCCGGCCGGGTCGGGCGGGCCGAACGAGACCCGCCCTGCCTGCCGGGATGCACCGCGGCCAGCATCAGCCGCGCGCTGCCGGAGACCTGCTCGGCCAGCGCCGTGAGGTCTTCCGGCCGCAGCGTCCCGGAACCGCTGAGCCTGGTTTCCTCGATCGTCCCTTCGTCCGTGGGCGACACCCGCAGCTGCCCCGTCACTTCACCGCCGACCACGACCAGCTGGGTGCGGCCGGGGGCGCGGTTCCGGCAGTACGCGGTGATCTCGTCGGCCGACCACGGCGAGGTGGCGGGTTCGGCGTCCCCCCAGCCCACGGGCGCGCCACCGGTGAACGCCCGCAGCACGGCTTCGGCGGCGGAGCCGAGCCGGAGCGGCCCGGAGACCGGGTGCACCGTGGTGATCCGCACCTCGACGTCGCCGGTGCCGATCTTCGGCTCCACCGGGGTGGCGGCCCGCCCGCCCGGATCGCGGACGAAGCGCGTTCCGGTCCAGGTCATCGGAACGCCGCGGATCCCGTCCCGGTAGCGGTCGGCGTCTTCCTGCACGATCCACTCGGCCGCGGCGTCCCGCAGCAGCAGCTCCATCGGGTAGGTGAGCCTGCTGTCCTCGGGTGCGAGCAGCTGGAGAACCCGCTTGCTCCGCAGCGCGGAACGCGCCGCGTCGATCATCCACGAGGAAGCGGGCACGATACGGCGGGACTGTTCGACGACCAGTGCCTCCGAGGTCGCCCAGTCCGCGGCGGGATGCCCGGTCACCTGCTCGACCACGACAACCCCCCGGTCCCGCCCACCAGCGCCTCGGTGAACGCCCTGGCGACGGCTTCCGCCTCCGGGTCCTCGTCGGGAGCACGGCTCTCCACCCACCACACCGGATGCGGGACCTCGATCTCGACGCCGAGCAACCGCCGCGCCTCGCCGGGGACGCGCACGAGGCGGGCGTCCTCGATGCTCACCAGCAGCCGACCGTCGGGATGGCGGAGCTGGACCACCGGCCCACCCTCCACTGTGGACGCGGTCAGCCCGCCGCTCAGCGGCAGGACCGACTCGAGGGCGGTCGCCGGATCAGGCCGGTCCGCGCACAGGCCGATGATGTCGAAGGTCACCTGCCGATCAGACACCGGACGCGTGCGCCGTGCGCGCCGCTGGCCGGAAGCTGCCGAACCGGATCAGTGCGGCGCCATCCGGTACCCCGACCCTCGTACGGTGTGGATCAACGGCGGATCCTTGAGCTTCCGCCGCAGCCGGGCGATCACCACGTCCAGCACGTTCGACGCCGGGTCCGCCATCTCGTCCCACGCGTACCGGATGAGTTCCCGGCGCGAGACCGGCCGCCCGGACGCGGCCATCAGCCGCTCCATGACGAGATACTCCTTGCGGGTCACGGTGAGCAGCACGCCCGCCCGGGAGATCTGGTGCCTGCCGGTGTCGAGTTCGACGTCGGCGCACCGCAGGATCACCGCCTGCCCGGACATGTCGCGGCGGCACAGGCTGCGCACCCGCGCGATCAGCTCCGGCATGGCGAACGGCTTCACGAGGTAGTCGCCCCCGCCGACGCGCAGGCCGTCGATGCGGTCGGCCACGCTGTCGCGCGCGGTGAGGAACAACACGGGCAACTGCCAGCCGGCACCCCGCCTGCCGCGCACGTAGGCCAGCGCGTCCCCCGATGGCAGCATCCGGTCGAACACCGCGCAGTCGTAGGCGTTCACCGTCAGCGCCTCGTCCGCGCCGGGCAGGTCGGCGGCGGTGTCCACCGCGAACCCGTCGCCGCGCAGGGCGAATTCCAGCGCCACCCGCAAGTTCTCGTCGTCCTCGGTCACCAGCACCCGCACACTGGCACCCTAGTGCCTGTCGGTGAACCCGTGTCCGCGATCGACCTTCGACAGGGCATCATCGTGTGGTCGCGACCTCCACGTCGGCCACGTGCAACGCGCGCAGTTCCTCGACGGTCGGCATCCGGCCCAGCAGCCGTAACCGCTGCGCCTGCGCCTTGCGCGCCCCTTCGAACAGCCTGCGCGCGTCCCGCGCGTTGCCGAAGTTGACGTCGCCGGAGACGAGCCGGAAGTGCTCGGTCAGCACCGGCGCGGCGCCGGGATCGAGTTCGTAGTCACCCGCCGACACCATGCGCCCGAAGATGGAGAGCAGTTCGCCGGGACTGTAGTCCTCGAACTCGATGGTCTTGCCGAAGCGGGACGCGAGACCGGGGTTGGCGGCGAGGAAGTCGACCATCTCGCCGGTGTACCCGGCCACGATCACCGCCACCTCGTCGCGATGTTCCTCCATCAGCGGGACCAGGGTGTCGATCGCCTCCTGGCCGAAGTCGCCACCGGAACCGGCGAGCCGCGACAGCGTGTACGCCTCGTCGATGAAAAGGACGCCGCCCTTGGCCTTCTCGAACACGGTGGCGGTCTTCTCCGCGGTGTGCCCGATGTACTGCCCGACCAGATCCCGGCGCGAGACCTCGCAGAACTGGCCCCGCGGCAGGATTCCCAGCGCCTTCAGCAGTTTGCCGTAGATCCGGGCGACCGTGGTCTTCCCGGTACCCGGCGCGCCCGCGAAGACCAGGTGATGGGCGGCCGCGCCGATCGGCAGCCCGGCCCGGCGGCGCCATTCGTTGACCTGCAATTCGTCGACGAGCGCGCGGACCTCCTCCTTCACCTCCGGCAGGCCGATCATCGCGTCGAGCTCGGCGAGCATGTCGTCGAGCTCGAGGTCGCCGGAAATACCGCGACCCGCCGGATCCGCCGCCGTGACCGTCGCCGTCGCGCTCTCCGCGATCGCGATCCCCGGTTCGGCGGTGTTCTCGACCCGGCAGGCGGTGACGGAACCTCCGCAACCGGGGCCGAACGCGATCCCGGACCCGCCCACCTCGTTGACCGTGCACCGCTTCAGCACGGGAGCGCTGTGATGCGCCACGGCGATGCCTTCGTGACCGGCGTTCGAAATCGCGCAGCCTTCGATGACGGGCCGGGCGTACTGGTAGACGTAGAACCCACGCAATCCGCAGCCGGTCACGGTGCAGTTGCGTACTACCGGATCGGCGCCGGACCCGATGGTGATCCCGTCACCGGTCACGCCTTCGACGGTCGTGTCCTCGATCCTGCCCGGCGCGCCGTCGACGGTGATCCCTTGCTCCGCCGCCGAAATCACGCAGCCGGTCACGGTGAAGGCCACCGTCCCGCGGAGCATGACCGCGGGACCGCGCCCGCCGGAGACGGTGCAGCGGTCCATGACCAGCTCGGTGTCGTCGGCCACGACCGCGGACGACGTGTCGGCCAGCACCTCGATCCCCCGCAGGACAAGCGCTCCACCGGTGGAGCGGAAGACCGGACGGTCCGCGCCCCTGCCGTCGATGACCACGCTGGCCCCCTTCGCGGCGGCCAGGGTCACCCGGCGACCGCTCACTTCGACGGTCTCCGCGTATTCACCGCCCTCGATGGTGATGACAGCACCGTCGGACGCCTCGAGCAGAGCTTCGCCGATGGTCGGGAAGGCACCGGGCCGTCGCGCGACGAGCATGGCGCGGCCCGGGGTCGAGATGGTCATCAACCCGCCTTCGCCATCAGCCAGCCGCGGTCGACCGCCTTGGCCCCCGCCTGGAAGCGGCTGCGGGCGCCGAGCCGGTTCATGATGTCGGCGACCATCCGCCGCACCGTGCGCACCGAGACGCCGAGCCGCGCGGCGGCGGATTCGTCGGTCGTGCCGGAGAACAGCAGCGTCAGCAGTTCCTGCTCGCGGCCGGTCAGAATCGAGGCGTTTTCCGACTCCGGGTCCTCCAGCGGGACGAGCGGCGCGGCGGCCTGCCAGATCCGCTCGAACAGCCCGACCGTCGCGGTGACCACGCCGGGCAGCCGGAACACCGCGGAACCGGCCTGCCTGCCCTCCGCGGGAAGGACGACCAGCGTCCGGTCGATCACCAGCGCGTCCATCGGGACCTCGGCGTCGGTCCGTACCTCGGCCCCGGCCCGCGACAGCCGGTTGAGCGCGCCGGACATCCGCGCGGAGTCGGGGAAGAGCACCTTGTGACGTACGCCGGGGCGCACGTTCGCGAGCGCGATCCGCTGGAACGCGGTGTCCGTTCCCGTGCTCATCACGAGCACCTCGCCGGTCGCGTCCGCGAGCAGCTCGCCGAGCCCCGCCCGGTCGCCGCCCTGGCCCGTTCCCGTGACCAGGCTGAGCTGGCCGGTCTGCACGGTCATCGCAGGTACCTCCCTCTTCCCCCGGCGCGGTGCCGCCGACGACGTCCTGTTCATGCCAGTTGCTCCCCGTCCGGGCCGCCGGGGACACCCGACGCGTTAGCGTTCAGGGGCATCACGGCCGGCACGGTGGGCCGGGGCAACTGCACGCGTCTACTTTCGCCGTCCGAACATGAGGTTTTGATGACACGGGTGATGGTCGTCGAAGACGACGAAAATCTGCGGCTCGCGCTGGTGACGCAGCTCCGCTCGGCCGGTTTCGTCGTCGACGAGGCCGCCGACATCGCGACCACGGACCGGCTGCTGCGCGGTACGCACCACGACTGCGTGGTGTTCGACCGGATGCTGCCGGACGGCGACGCCATCGAATACGTCCACATGCGACGGCAGCTGGGCTGGCGGGCGCCGGTGCTGTTCCTCACCGCCCGCGACGCGCTCGCCGACCGGGTCGCCGGTTTCGAGCACGGCGGTGACGACTACCTCGTGAAGCCGTTCGTGATGGCCGAGCTGACCGAGCGGGTGGCCAATCTGTGTCACCGCTCCGCGTTCGACCGGCCCTCGGTGCTGCAGCACGAAGACCTGGTGATGGACTGCGCGCGGCGTGAGGTGCGCCGGGCAGGCGTGCTGCTCACCTTGACCAACAAGGAGTACGCGGTGCTCGAATACCTGCTGACCAGGGCGGGGCTGCCGGTCAAGCGGGCGGATCTGATCGAGCACTGCTGGGACGAGCAGGCCGATCCGATGTCCAATGTGGTCGATGTGGTGGTGAAGCGGTTGCGCCGCAAGCTGAAGGAACCCGAACTGATCCACGCCGTCCGCGGCCTCGGCTACCGGCTGGGCGCCCGGTGAACACCCACTCCTCGGCCGATCGCCTGCGACGGCTCCGCTGGACACTGACGGCGTTGTTCACCGCGATGAACACCCTCGGGCTGGTCGTCTTCGCGTGGCTGCTCGTCAACGAGGACGGTGACCAGGGCGAGGAACGGATCGACGCCGCGCTGAACCAGGTCACGTCGTCGGTCAGCAGGCTGGTCGAATTCGACGGCACCGTCGGCTTCGGTCTGGTCAACACCGACGTGCTGAACGACCGCTGCCCGCAGTTCGCGGTCCTGCCCGGCGGTGCGCCCGCGTTCCAGCCACATCTTTCGCGGGCGACCTGCGTCCCGATGAGCATGCAGCTGTTGACCGGGCTCGCCACCGAAGCGGTGAAGACCGGCAAGCTGGTGCAGGGCCACCAAAAGGCGACCAACGGCGACGTGGTCAAGGTCCGCGTCGAACCGCTGCGCGACGGTGACGGCAAGACGTTCGCGGCCGTCGTCGCGGTGCAGTCCACCGAGGCCGAAGACGCCGCGCACACCCGGTTCACGCTGCTGGTGATCGGTGGCACCGTGCTGCTGGTCGCGATACTGGGGTTCGCGGGCCACCTGCTGTCCGGCCGTTCGATCCGGCCCGCGGCCGCGGCCTTGCAGCAGCAGGAGGTCCTGCTCGCCGAAACCGCGCACGACCTCCGCACCCCGGTCGCCGCCCTGCGCGCGCTCGCCGAAACCGCGATGGCCAACCCCTCGCAGTCGGCGGAACTGCTGCCGCGGACGGTCCGCCTCGCCGCGAGAATGGGCGGCATCATCGACGACCTGCTCGTCCGCGCCCGGCTCGCCGCGGGGGTGGAACAGCTGAGCATCCAGCCGATCTGGCTCGACCAGCTGGTGGTGGGCATCGTCGAAGACAGCGCGACCGACGGCGCCGAGGTCACCGTCACCGCCGCGCCCACGAAGGTCGACGCCGATCCCGCGCTGCTGCAACGGGCCATCGGCAACCTTCTCGACAACGCCGTGCGCTACGGCCGCCAACCGGGAGCGAAGGCTTTCGTGCACCTGACCGTCGCCGGCGGCACCGTGACGGTCGCGGACCACGGCCCGGGTATCGACACCACGATGGCGGGCGACGCCTTCGACCGGTTCGCCAGCACCGGCGGATCTTCCGGTCTCGGGCTCTCCATCGTGCGATGGGTCGCGCAGGCGCACGGCGGCACGCTCGCGGTGTACAACGCCGACGAGGGCGGCGCGATCTTCGAACTGCGGTTCCCGGTCAGCACTTCCTGACCCCGGAATAGCCGAAGGGAGCTTTCCCCGCATCCGCTGCGGGGAAAGCTCCCTTTGTCGTGTCGGACGCGGGCAAAGGCCCCTTCAGCCGCCCAGGGTCTGGCGCCGAGCGGCCGAAGGGTCGAGACTCGGGCCTTCGGGCAGCCGCGCGACCAGGCCGGCGGGAAGCCGCACCGGACGCGCCAACGGGTAGCCGAGCATCTTCAGCACGTCGGGTGAAGCCAGCGGATAGCGGCGCCCCATGTCGGTCACGACGGTCAGCGTCCCGGCCGGGGCCTGTGCCGACGGCATCGCCTCGACGACGATCGCGCTGCCCGGGGGCACGTGGACGCGGTCCGCGAGCGGTGTCCCGGACGCGGTCCGGCGGGCGGTGGTGGACATCGGATCCGCGGGCGGCAGCGTGGGATCGACGGCCAGCGAAGGGGCTGCCGCGCCGTCGCCGAAGGTGGCGCACACGGTGGCGTCCTGGTCGCGCAGCCGCGCGATGGCGGGCCGGGTGGCGGGCGCCGCGCCCGCTTCGGCCTGGATCGGGTCCAGTTGCCGGGACATCGTCGCCAGCGAAGGCGGCAGCGGCACGGTCTTCGGTTCGGCACCGGGATAAGCGGCCATCATCTGGGCGCTCGCGCGCTGGACGTCGTACTGCAGCTCGGTGATCGGCCGTAGGGCGTCCCTCTCGGCGAGGTAGTGCTGCTGCCCGCCACCGGAGGTCTGCACCATCAGCAGCATCCCGTTGCGGATGTCGGCCCGGCCCGGGACCGCGGTGGACACCTCGCCCGCCGCCGCCACCGGGAGCGGGCCGATCGGGGCGCCTTCCGGGAGCACGTCGAGCCACGCCCTGCCGACCCGCGCCCACGGCTCGGCGGTGAGCGCGAGGCCGGTTCCGACGGCGTTGTAGTCGTCGATCTTGTGCCGGTGTCCGCGCCACACCAGGAACCGGTCGCCGGTCGACGTCGATTCCACCAGCAGGGCCCCCTCGCCCAGTTCCGCGCCGCCGGACGGCGACGCGCCCGCCAGCAGGACCGACTCCTCGATCCGGCTGCCCGCGAGATCGCTGGCGGGGGCCGAGCACAGCGACCACGAACCGGTCAGGAGCTTTTCCGTGCCGGGCAAGGCGTCCGGCGCGTCGGCGATGCCGATCCGCGGCCCGCGTGGGACTCCGGCGAGCGAATCGCGCGAAACCCGTTCCGTGGCGCGGTGATCGCCGAGCAGCAGCAACGCCGACGTGTAGTTCGCGACGGGGTGCAGCCTGCCGTCCAGGAAGACGTACCGGGTTCCGGTCTCCTTCTCCAGGATGACCGCCGGTTCCTTGCGCCAGGCGTTGTTCCCGCCGGGCACGATCATCCCGTACACGCCGACGCACGCCAGCGCCACGATCGCCAGCGCGACACTGGCGAAGGCGGCACCGGACGGACGCCGGAACGGCGGCTGCTCCGGATCGGTCTCCCTGGTCACGAGCGCGGAAATCGCGCGCTGCACCAGGAATTGGTACGCCTGCAGCTGATCTCGTTTGGACGCCATGGTTTCAGCCCCCCAGTCCGCGCACGTAGCCGTACAGGCCGAGTACCGAGCACGCCACCGGGACGACGGCGATCATCACCAGGATCTCGAAGTACTCGGCGAGCCGTCCG
The DNA here is from genome assembly GCF_055580625.1 of Amycolatopsis sp. NPDC031561. NCBI lineage: Bacteria > Bacillati > Actinomycetota > Actinomycetes > Pseudonocardiales > Pseudonocardiaceae > Amycolatopsis > Amycolatopsis sp. NPDC031561. The sequence continues at coordinate 447,309 of NZ_JBVILA010000003.1, forward strand.
AGATAAGGGTTGGCGGCGCGGGTGCTCAGCACGACGCCGGAGGCGATCACGCCCGCGGCCACCGCCAGTGACAACGGGCCGGCCAGGACGAGCAGCAGCGAGCGGTCGGTCATCAGCGGACCCGCCAGCAGGCATCCGGCGCCGAAGATCCCGGTCACCAGCACCGGCAACCGTTGCCGCAGGATCGGATACAACCTCGCCCGCACCAGGAAACCGGCCGCGAGCAGGGCCACGAGGACGACCGCGGCCTCGCTGTCACTGCGGATCAGCGACAGCTGGCAGTACATGACGACGATCGCGGCGCCGCCCAGCATCCCGGTGAGCAGCGCGTCCGCTCTGGCCACGGCGGCGTGCACGAGGGCGAGCGGCGGCTGGGGATCGTCGCGGACGAGGTCCGCGGTCGAGCGCGGCAGCACCGGCATCGGCACCCGGCCGAGCCGCAGCGCCAAGGGCGCGAACGTGGTCGAAAGCGCGAGTACCCCGCCGCCGATCACGGCGGCCGACCGGTAGCCCGCCAGGTCGTCGAAGGTGGCCAGCCAGCCGCCGAGCACGCCGAGCACCCCGATGGTGGCCGCCCCGGCGAACAGCTCCGGCGCGGCGGTCACCCCGAGATGCCCGACGACGGCCGCGAGCAGCAGCGCCGCGCTCGCCAGCAGCAGGTGACCGGCGGACAGCGCGCCGATCGGGTCGTCGCCCGCCAGCAACAGCCCGCCGCCGGTGAAGGCGAACGGAAGCGCGACAGCGGCCAGGACCGCTCCGGCACCGGCGTCGCGCAGGGCCCGCGCGAGCAGGACGCCCGCGGCGAGCAGCAGCGCGGAAACCGCCAGTGCCCAGAACGCCGGGGACGTCCACGGCGGACCGGCGCGCAGCACGGCGACCAGGCCGAACATCGTCGCCACCGCACCGGCCGCCAGCCCGGCCTGCCGCGTGTGCCGCGGTCCCCAGGCCTTGCCGGTGCGGCCGGAACCGGTGGCGATCGCGTCCACGAGGTCGTCGTACTCGGGCTCCGGCCATTCGGCGCGGCGCGGCGTCAGATGGAGGATCTCCCCGTCCCGGACCCGGTGCGCGCCCAGCGTCCGGTCCGGATCGAAGGCCGTGCCGTCGGCGCGGCGCAACTGCCAGCCGCCGCCGGCGACCCCGTCGTCGGCCATCCCTTCACCCGCCCGCGCGAGCAGGCCGGGGAGGATTTCGGCGACGGACGCGTGTTCCGGCAGCGCCATGTCGATGCGCCGGTGCGGAGTGGTGATGGTGACCCTGACCAGGCCGGCAGTCTGCATGGGAAAAGGGTGGGCCGGTAACCGGGCCGCCGGGCCGCCGCGGCAGGAACCTGCCGCCGGGAAAGGGCGACGGATCCGGCCTTCTTGCGCGACAATGGGGTCATGAGCATCGAGACAGGCGTCGGCGGACCGAGGCTACTCGCCCAGGGCCCCATCGCCACCGTCTACGCGGGCCGGGATCCCGTGACGGGCAACGATTTCGCGGTCAAGATGTTCCCCGGTTCCTTCGACCGCGAGACCTCGGCGTGGCTCGAGCGCGAACGGAAGGCGCTCGCCGCCGTGCGGTCGACGCGGTCGGTCCTGCAGATCGACGACGTCCAGTCCTACCCCGACGGCCGGTCCGGTATCCGCCGTGAGGTGTGCCCGGGTTCACTCGCCGGACTGCTGGAATCCGGTGCCCGCCTGGGGGTTTCCGATGTCCTCGCGCTCGGCGCCTCGATCGCTTCGGCGCTCGCGGCGGCGCACGGGGCGGACGTCCTGCACGGCGGGGTGACCCCGCACAACGTGCTGTACCGCGCGTCCGGCGAATTCGTGCTCGCCGATTTCGGCGTGGCCCTGCGGCGGCGATTCCCGCGCGATCCGATGTACGCGGTCGAGTACACCGCGCCGGAAACCCTGCGCGACGACACGCTTTCCCCCGCGTCCGACCTTTATGGACTCGGCGCGGTGCTCTACGCCGCGCTGACCGGCGCGCCGCCTTTCCCCCAGCACACCGGGCAGCAGCCCGGCGAGCGGATCCTCCAGGTACTGAGGGAACCGGTGGCGCCGATCCAGGACGCCGGTGTCCCGAGGGAACTCTCCGGCACGATCCTCCGGTTGCTGGCCAAGGAACCGGCCGACCGGCCGCAGGACGTCGCCTCACTGGCCCGGCTGTTCACGAAACTGCGCCTGCCCGGCGGAGAGGTCGTCACCGGCGATTCCCTTGACGCGCAAAGCGAAGAAGAGGACGTCGACGTCGAGTTCGACGACTTCGCCGAAGTCCACCGGTCCGCCGCCCCGGTCCGCGCGGCACCCCCCGCGGTCCCGGCGCCGGTCCAGGTGGTGCAGGCGCCGCCCGCGGGCGGCCGCACGCTGATCCGCGAATTCAGCGGACCGCTCAAGACCGAACGCGGGATTCCGTGGCGCCCCGTCGCGCTGGCGGGTGCCGGCGTGCTCGTCGCCGGGATCGCCGTGCTGCCCCTGGCCCTCGGCCCGGCGGAGGTCGGCGGGCAGGCGGTCCCGGTGGCCGCCGCGATCCCGCCGCCGTCACCCACTTCGGCTCCGGCTCCCGACGTCAAGCTGGCCCTCGCCCCGCCTCAGGATCAGAGCGATCACGTGCGGCTGACCTGGACCGCGGAAGGCGAACTGGACTTCGTCGTGATCATGGCGGGCGAGCGGCTCGAGACGAAACAGCTCGTCGCCCACCGCCAGCGTGGCCTGGACGTCCCGGTCGACCCGGCGCGGCGGTACTGCTTCCAGCTCAGGGCGACCGACGGCCGTCACGTCTACACCACGGAACCGATCCCGATCCGCGGCGCCCGCTGCAACTCCTGAACCGGCCGCGGAGTCCGTGAAGGACTCCTTGAGGGACCCAGGGTCCCTCAAAGTTCCCCTCACTCGCCCAGAACAGCACCTTCAGCCTCAGCAACCTCACGAGCCCCGGCGACGGCGCGTGAAGGACTCCTTCACTCGGCTCAGCCGAAGAAACGCGACCTTCACACCTTCCCCAAGTACTTGAAGTCCCCCTTCCTGTACTTAGGCGCAAGGAAGGGGGCCTTCACGTACTTCCGGCGACAAGGGTGCCGGTACCGAGTGGGTCGGGTGGGTCGTGGGGGGGGGGGGGGGGGGGGGGGGGGAAAAAAACCCCCCCCCCCCCCCCACGACCAACTGGACCCACCACGCCGCTCAAGACCGGCGCGCAGCCTTGATCGGCACCAGGGTCCGCGGCTCGAGTGCCGCCAGCACCCGAGCCGCGAACGGTCTGGTGGCCAGGCCCCGGCGGACCTCGCCGACCTCCTGCCACGCCCGCCGGACGGCGCCATCGCCCACCGGGACACCGGACCACAGCGTCACGTCCAGCACCTTGGCCAGCCTGGCGACAGGCTCGCGGATCCCCTCCCCGGCGAGCGCGCCCGCCGACTCCGCGAGATCCCGCGGGGTCATCCCGATCCGGAACGGCACGCCGTGCGCGCGCAACCGGTCGCGGATCTCGTCCCAGGCGCCGAGCACCCCTTCCGCACCCGAACGGCGACGCCGCCGCCGCGCACGAACGACCTTCGCCATCGGCACCCCGAAGAGCCACAAGAGTCCGAAAAGGACGATCAGGGCGGCGGCCGCCAGCCACCACCAGCCCGCCCCCACGTCGGCGCTCTGGTCCTCGGCGGCGTCCGGCGGCGTACCCGGCGGAAGCTGCGGCGGCCGGAGTTCCTGTTCGGCGGGCAACTGGGCCCTCGCCCGCGCGACGGCCTTGCCGGGACCACCCTGATCCCGTCCCGCCTTGCCCGCCGTCGCGGTCGGGTCGAGGGCCACCCAGCCCGCCCCGGCGACCGCGACTTCGGGCCACGCCAGGACATCGCGGTTGCGGACGACGTTCATCCCGCCGTCGGTCTCGGCCGAACCGCGGAATCCGACGACCAGCCGCGCCGGGATGCCGCTCATCCGCGCCAGTACCACGTACGCCGTGGCGAACTGCTCGCTCGTGCCCCGTTTGCTCTCCAGCAGGAAGTGCCGCAACTGCGGCCAGCCGTGCCCGGTCGGCAAATCCTCCTTGCCCACCGCGACCTGGTAGTTCGTGCTGAGGAAGCGTTCCAGCTGCAACGCGGTCTGGAACGTCGGGCGCAGACCGCGCACGGCATCCCTGGCCACCTGCTCGAGTTCGGGGGGCACCGCGCCGAGTCCGCCGAGCCCGCCCGGCGCCCGCGCGTCGACCTCCCCGGAGCCCAGGTCGACGTCGGGTGAGGACCAGTTGAGCCGATAGTTCCGTTCTGGGCCGGTGGACGGCGAATCCATCATCAAGGTGCCTGCGGATTCGTCCACCAGCGGCGTCAGACCGTCCACACCGGTGAGATCCGGATGGCTCGGCAGCCACGGTCCGGCGAGCCCGCGCACCCGCAGTTCGGCGGAACCACCCGCACCGTCGCGAGCGCCGTCGAGTCCCGCGCCGAGCCGCCGGAGCCGGGAATCGGCCAGCCAGTTCGAGCCGTCGAAACCGTTCAGCACGATCAAGCGCCATTGATCGACGGGGGTGTCTCCGCGGTAGCGGAACACCTCCTCGTCCGGCCGGGTGAGCCGCTGGGCGATGTCGTCCAGCGGGTTGCCGAGCCTGCTCTTCGGCGGCGGCGCGGCCTGGGTGTCCTTGAGCGTCAGCGGATCGCGCCCGACCGGATCGAGCCCGGCGAGCACGACGGCGCCCGCGACGAGAGCGACCACAGTGGACAGTGCCGGCCAGACCGCCGATCCCGTCACGCGCCACGAGAACCGCGGCCCGCCGGGGGCCCGGACCACTTGCCGGCGGCCCGACCACAGCAGGAGCCCGGCGGGCAGCGCATACCCCAGCGCCGCCGCCACCGCGCCGATGCCCGTCAACGCCTGGTACGCCTGCGCGAGTCCGGCGACGGCCAGGCTCGGCACGAGCGACACGAGCGGTTTCTTCAGGCGCAGCACCAATTCCAGCCCGAGCACGACGGCGATCAGCACCGACAGCGGAACGAACAGCAGTTGTTCGGGAACCGGCCGCGCGGGCCAGGTGGACTGCAGGGTGAGCTGCCAGCCTTCGGTGAGGCCGCGCGCCACCCCCTGCACCGACGCCGCGGTGGGAAGGTAGGCGAGCGTGGTCGAGGTCAGCACCGTCTCGATCAGCCCGAGCAGGCCGAGCAGCGCCAAGAGCAACGGCCGGTAGGGAACCAGCCTGGGGAACTTCGCCGTCAGCTCCGCGCAGCCGTAGCCGACGAGGACGACCACGAGCACTGGAACGAGCAACGCCTCCCAGCCGAACACCGGCGCGAACAGCAGCCCCGCGACCCCCGTCGCGCCGAGCAGCCCGGCGACCGCGATCCGGTCGAACCCTGCGCTCATGCCTTGCCCGCCAAGGAATTCCACTGGGCAGCGGCACCGGCGGCGTCGACGGCGATGATCAGGCCGCCTGCGCCCGCCGAAGGCCTGAGGTCACCGAGCCGGACCACGGTGTCGGGCAGCCAGCGAGCGGCGTGGCCGAGGTCGGCGTCCGGACCGGTGATCACGACCAGCACCCCTCCCGGGCGCTGACCGGCGGCCAGGACTGACGGCAGCAGGGGCGCGTCGTCCGCCGCGTCCTGCGTGACGAGCGCGAGTTCGTCCAGCAAGGTCCTCGCCGCGCGCACGCCGCTGTCGGTCAGGGTGTCCGTGCCCGTGGCGGTGATCAGGCGGCAGTGCTGTCCCGCCGACGCCGACGCGTAACACAGCGAGGCCGCCACCTCGACGGCCTCCTCGAAGACGGCGGGGCTCATCGACGAGCGCCGCGTGTCGAGCACGGCGGTGAACCGCGGCTGGGCCGGATCGGCGTACTCGCGCACCATGAGCCGCCCTGTCCGGGCGGTCGCTTTCCAATGCAGATGCCGGACCTCGTCGCCGATCACGTACTCCCGCACCGCGCGCAGATCCGCCGAACCGCGCAGCGGCGGATCGGTGATCGGGCCTTCGTGGTGGTGCCGCGGATGGCCCGCCTGCGCGGCGCGCACCGCGTGCCGCCGCGGATGCACCCACAGCCAGGCGGTCCCGCCGACGGTCTGTTCGCCGCGGGCGAGGTCGAACAGATCCGGCCGGTGCACCACGAGCGGCCCGACCCGCAGTTTCCCGCGTACCGTCGTCGGGAGTTCGTAGTGGTACGTGGCTTCCGCGCCGGGGGCGAGCGGGCGGACGCGCAGGCGATGCGTTTCGGTCCCGATCCCGTCCCCCGCGGCGAAACCGCCGTGCCTGCGCGAAGCGGTGTTGCGCACGACGAGCGAGGCCAGCGCGGGCTTCCCGCGTTCGACCCGGTCCGGCCGGACCGTCCGGCCGATCTCCACCTTCGGCCGGAACCTGGTGGTGGCCAAGGCGATCAGCACCGCGGCCGCCGCGATACCGGCGAACGCGCGGAAGAACGTGTACCCCCCGAACTCGCCGAGCGCGTAGAACCCGGCGGCGAAGACGAGCACGATGACGCCGCGGCGAGTGAGCCGCACGCCTACCTCCCCATCGCGGCCATGGGAGCGGCCGTCGCGCCCAGGAGTTCGTCGACGATGTCGGCGGTCCGCCGCTGGTTGAGTTCCGCGTCGGGCGTCAGCACCAGACGGTGGTCCAGCACCGGATGCGCGACGTCCTTGACGTCGTCCGGCGTGACGAAGTCGCGGCCGAAGGTGGCGGCGAGCCCTTGTGCCGCGCGGATCAGCGCGATGCTGCCCCGGGGGCTCGCGCCGTAGCGGACGTCCGGATGCGTCCGGCTCGCCGCTGCGAGGCGGACGGCGTAGTTGACGATCTCCGGTGCCAGATGGGACTTCCGGACCTCGTCGATCACCTGCTGGACGTCGGCGATGCCCAGCACCGGCTTCAGTTCGTCCGGGGTCACCCCCGCGCAGTCCCCCATCACCACCCGCATCTCGGATTCCAGATCCGGGTAGCCGACGGAAATGCGCATGAGGAACCGGTCCAGCTGCGCCTCGGGCAGCCGGTAGGTGCCCTCCAGCTCGATCGGGTTCTGCGTGGCCACCACGAGGAACGGCCGCGGCACCGCCTGGCCGACCGAATCGACGGTCACCCGGCGCTCGGCCATCACCTCCAGCAGCGCGGCCTGCGTCTTCGGCGTCCCCCGGTTGATCTCGTCCGCCAGCACCACGTTGGCGAAGATCCCGCCGGGGTGGAACTGGAAGCGCTCGGTGTTCTGGTGGTAGACCATCACGCCGGTGATGTCGCCGGGCAGCAGGTCGGGGGTGAACTGGATCCGGCTCCACCGGCCGCCGATGCTGGCGGCGAGGCAGCGCGCGATCGTCGTCTTCCCGACGCCGGGCACGTCCTCCATCAGCAGGTGCCCTTCGGCGAACAGCGCCGCCACGGTGAGCCGGACGACCTCCGGCTTGCCGCGCACCACCGATTGCACGTTCTCGGCGATCTGCTCGTAGGCGACCCTGGGTGTGAGCGTCACAGAACTTCCTTGTCCTTTCGTCGGCCGGTCACGACGGCACACCCCGCCAGGTGTCCGTGGCGGTACCCGCCGAGGTCTTGATGGATGCGTCGATCGTGATGGCGCCGATCCAGGAGACCTCCGAGATGACCAGGGTCGTCGCCCCGGAACAGGCCACCGGTTTGGTCTTGCCGAAGAACTCCGCCTGGCAGGTCGCGGGAGCGCCCTTCCCGTCGGCGATCACGGAAACGAACAGCTGGCTGCCCTCGCCCCGCACCTGGGTGATGGTGATCGTCGGCGGCCCCGAAGCCACCGGCACGGTGACCTTCCGGCTGCCCGCGGCCCCGGTGAGCGCGGCCCCCGAACCGAATTTCGTCACCGCGCGGACCGTGATGGTGATGGCGCCCTTGACCCCGGTGAACTCCGTGGACCTGGCCGAAAGCTTGCGCTCGCCCTGGCCCGTCGCGCTCACCAGGTAGTGCACCAGCGTGCCGCCGCGGAGGTCGGGCTGGGTCCAGCTCACCGAGACCTTCCCGTCGGCACCGGCGTTCGCGGTGACGACCGGGGCCGTGGCGGGCCGCGACGCCGGTCCCGGGACGACGGCCTTGGCACTGGCCCCCGCCCCGACGCCCGCCGAATTCTCCGCGACCACGGTGATCACGTACGGGGTTCCGTTCTTCAGCCCGGAAACGGTGGCCCCCCGTGCCGACCCGCCGACCCGGGTGGAACCGCCGGACCAGGTCAGCCGGTAGCCGGTGACCCGCGCGCCGTTGTCGGCGGCCGGGCTCCACGAGACCTTGATCGAGCCGTCCCCCGAGGTCGCGCCCACGTTCCTCGGCGCGCCGGGCGGGGTCGCCTTCGCCACCGGCGGAACCGGCTTCTGGGTGTTCGGCGGCGCCTGCTGTTGCTGCGGCGGTTGCTGTTGCTGCGGCGGGGGTTCGTTACCGGACGGCGGTTCCGGCGTGGCCGACGGCGCTCCCGCGGTCTGGCTGCTGGCTGCCTTGTCGACATCGACGTCGAGCACCGTGCCGTCCTCGCCGTTGACGACCAGGACGTGCGAGCCGTCGGAGCTGTCGACGTAGATCCGGTTGTCCTCGCCCTTGGCCAGCCTCGCCGCCGCGGCCTGGCCTGGCACCTTCACCGTGGACTTGAGCTTGCCCGCCATGTCGTAGGTCAGGACTTCCCCGCGGGTTTCGTCGACCATGGCGAAGACGTTCGACGAGGAGACCGGGCCGTTGAACCGGCTGCCCTTGGTCAGCTCGACCGAAATCGGCTTCGCGGACGGGCGGTCCTGGTCGAGGCCGCTGATGTCGATGAGGTGGAGCTGGTTGCGCTCCGGGTCGGCGATGGCCAGCCGGTCGCCGACGGCGCTGGTGGCCACCTGGGCCGACGGCGAGAGCTTGATGCCGAGGGGAAGGGCTTCACCGAGCCCGTCGAGGCCGACCCGGTGGAGGCTGTCGCCGGTGGTGTCGAGCACGACCGGCCGGTCACCGACCAGCGTGAGCCCGCCGCCGTGCGACGGCGGGAGATGCGCGGTGCAGGTCAGGACGGCGGCGCCCTTGGGCAGCTCGCAGATCGAGCCGTTGTCGACGCGGTGCACCCACACCGTGCCCTCGACGGTCGCGACCGGCCGGGACAGTGGCCCCCCTGCGGGCACTGTCGCGGTCGGATCGCCGAGGCGCACGACCTGACCGGCGTTGCGGTAGACCAGGTACGGACCGCCCATGACCTCCATCACGAACGGGGTCTCCGGCGCGGGCGGCGGCTTGGACTCGTCCACGCTCAAGGTCGCCTTGTCGAACTCCGTGATGCGGTTCCGCTCGACGACGTAGCCCGAGTCGTCCCCCTGCACGACCTGGCTGCCACTTTCGGCGCCGGGCACGTTCGCGCGCGCGTCCACGCGGTTCGTCGAGCCGTCGACGTGGAACGCCGACTGGGCGGCGTCGTTGTAGACCCAGTGGCCGACCTGGACGAATTCCAGCGCCGCCGGCGTGGACGCCTGTCCGCTCACGGCCAGGCCGACCAGCGCCAGGCAGCCCGCGACCACCAGCGCCACGGCCATCCGGGTCCTGGCCACCACGCTGAACCGCTTCGTGCTCCGCTCGTCGGTGTTCACGCGATCAAGCTAGAGAGCGACCATGAAATTTCGATGAAACAGCCTGTCCCGGCCGTGTCATCGAAACCTCATGTTCGCCGGGGACGCTGAGGCGCACACGGCTTGAGGAGGCAGGACGATGACCGATCTCGGCGCGGCCAGGACGGGCGAGCGGTACCAGGCTCCGCCCCCGCCGCTTCCCCGGGCGGCGCCGGCCGTACCGCGGGTGGAGGCCCTGCCCGGCCAGCTCACCTACGCGGCGCCGGACGCCAGGACCGCCGCACGTGAGGCCGCGCTGGCCGCGTTGAGCGCCGCTCGCCAGGCGGAGCAACGACCGCGGTGGTCCGCGGCGGCGCCCGTTCCCGCTCCGGTGCCCGGGCCGCCGCGGCCGAATCCGGTGGCACCCGCTTCGGGACGCCGTCCCCGCCGGATCGGTGTCCTGCAGATCGTCTGCTGGCAGCTCGTCGTCGTCGCGCTCGTCCTGGTGGCGGGACGGCCATGGCCGCTGGCGGCCGCCGTGGTCACCGCGTCCGTGGTGACCGTCGCGCTGACCGCCGTCCGGGTTCGCGGGCGCTGGCTCTACGAATGGCTCGGTTCGGCGTCGGGATACCTGACCCGCGACCGCGACCGGGATCTCCGGAACGCGGGCGAGGCGGGCCGGGCGCTGCTGAGCCTGCTGTCCCCGGAAGCGGCGGGGACCACCGGTGAGATCGGTGGCGAGACGGTGTTCATGGTCAGCCGCGCCGACGGGATCACCGCTGTGCTGCAACCGAAATCAGCCGCACGAGAACGGCCGATGCCGTCACCGCTGACGTTGCTGCCACCGTCGCGGGAACAGGCTCTGGACGTCGCCGCGCAGGTCATCCAGCACGTCGGCGCGGACCGCTCACGGCCGCCGCGTGGCTGGGTCGCGCTGCAGGCGTTGCGCACTGTCGACGTCCATCACGACGCCGACGTGCGACAGGCGCTCGGGAACACGGTCCGGCGGGTGCGGCGGCAACTCCGCCGCGACGGCCTGCCCGTGCGGTCGCTCGCCGAAAACGAGGTGCTCGGCGCGCTCGCGTCGCTGGCGCATGTCACCGCGGGCCGGGCACGTATCCGGGAGGAATGGCGGTTCTGGCACAGCGGCCCGATCTGCCAGGCGACCTTCCGCCTCGAAGGCTGGGACGCGCTGTCACCGGCGCTCGCGGCGGACCTTTCGCGCCGCCTGCTCGCCGCCGCGCCCCGGGCCGCGGTGACGCTCGCCGTGACCGCGCGCCGAGGAGCCGAGACCGAACCCCGGGTGAGCGCGGCGATCAGGGTCGCCGCCGCGGGGGCTCAAGCGGTCGAGCACGCGGTGCGGGACCTGGAACTCGCCGTCCGCCGGGGCGGGCTCACCCTGGACCGGCTCGACGGCAGGCACGCCAAGGGAGTGGCCGCCACGCTGCCGATCGGGGTCAGTTGAGCACGACGATCGCGACGTTGAGCGCCGTCGCGTACGACGTCCAGGCGAGGTACGGCAGCAACAACACGGCCGAAACCCGGGAAGACCGGCGGAAGTACAGCGCGGTGACGACGATGGCGACGTCGAGCAGCACGATGTCGGCCAGGGCGAGACCGTACGCACCGGCCGCGAAGAACAGCGGGGTCCAAGCGGCGTTCAGGACCAGTTGCACCGCGTACCAGACCAGCGCGCGGCGCTCGCCGCCGGATTTCCAGTACAGCCAGCCCGCCACCGCGATCCCGATGTACAGGACCGTCCACACCGGACCGAACAGCCAGGCGGGCGGTGCGAACGGCGGCAGTTCGAGTCCACTGTAGACGGACCGGGCGTTGCTCGCGGCCAGCCCGCCCACGAGCGCCACCACCGCGACGGCGGCCAGGAACGGAAGGAACGCCAGCGGCGCGCGGAGTCGTCCCGGGGTCGTGGTCATCTGTCGAGCGTAAGGCCGCGAGCAGGCTCTCGCGCGCTCAAAAACCTGTCGCGCTCGCCCGTAAGATCGCTTACGCCATGAACGACGAAACCTTCCTTGCCACCGTGGCCGACGGCCTGGCCGCGCTGCCGTCCGTGCACGCCGTCACCCTCGGCGGGTCACGCGCCCAGAACACACACGACCCCGGCAGCGACTGGGATTTCGCCGTCTACTACCGCGGCGGCTTCGATCCGGCGTACCTGCGCGCCGTCGGCTGGGACGGCGAAGTGTCCGAGATCGGCGACTGGGGCGGCGGCGTGTTCAACGGCGGCGCCTGGCTCACGATCGACGGCAGGCAGGTCGACGTCCACTACCGCGACCTCGACGCCGTCGAACACCACCTCGCCGAAGCACGGGAGGGCCGGTTCCACTGGGAGCCGTTGATGTTCCACCTCGCGGGCATCCCGAGCTACCTGGTCGTCGCCGAACTCTCCGTCAACCGGGTGCTGCGCGGCGACCTGCCGCGGCCGGAGTACCCGGAAGCGTTGCGGGAAACGGCTCCGCCGATGTGGCGGGGCCGCGCGGAACTGACACTGCGCTACGCCCGGGGCGCTTACGTCGCGCGCGGCGCGGCCACGGAGGTCGCGGGTGCGCTGGCCACCGCCGCCATGGAGACGGCGCACGCGGTGCTGGCGGCCCGCGGCGAGTGGGTCACCAACGAGAAACGGCTGCTGCGGCGGGCGGGGTTGCGCGAGATCGACGCGATCGTCGCCGGTCTGCGGCCGGATCCCGGCGTTCTCGCCAGGGCGCTGGACGAGGCGGACGCACTGTTTCTCGCCACTAAGTAGCCAAAATCGCCCGATAGGATGGTCGAATTTGGCGGTCCGCCGTCGCCGGGTTCTAGTAGTCGCCATGTCCACGACCGATGTCTCCGCCCTCGCGCGGACCACACTGGCGGCGCACCAGTCGCTGTACCTCGCCACCGCCGGCGAGTCCGGCCCCTGGGTGAACGGCGTGTTCTTCGCCGAGTCCGACCTGTTCACCCTCGTCCTCGTCCTCGAACGACGGGGTCGCACCCTGGCCGCGATCCGGAGCAACCCGGTGGCCTCGGTCATCGTCTCCACCGGCTCTCCCGCCGACCCGTTCCTCCAGGCGATGGTCCGCGCCGAGGTCCTGGACGGCGACCGGGCCCAGACCGCCCGCGACCTGCTCGTGGCGAAGGTCCCGTACGTCGCGCCGTTCCTGGACACGCCCATCGAGACCGTCCAGCTGACCGTGGACTCCTGGCGCGTCACCGACATCCCCAACGGAATGCTGCCGGGCAAGGACCTCGCGGCCGTCTGAGCGCTGTGGCACGCGTCACGGAATGAGCGGCGATCTCGAGCGCTACAGAGAGAGAAGACCCGTTCTTATCCAAGGGAGTGACATGTCCGCTACCGCCACGCCGGAAGAAACCGCTCTGGCCGTCCCCGCGCTCGACGACTTCGACTTCCCGCTCACCGACGGCGCCGCCTGCCGCATCGACGACCCGGACTGCGAAGCCTGCCAGTAAGCCGTTCGTGTGAGGGGGACGGGGACGTACGGCGTCCCTGTTCCCCTCAGGTTTCGATCCTGCCGCGCAGGTCCTGAAGGATCTTCGTGAGCAGCCGGGAAACGTGCATCTGGGAGATGCCGAGACGTTCGGCGATCTGCGACTGGGTCAGGCCATCGAAGAACCGCATCGTGACGATCGCGCGATCCCGGTCCGGCAGCCGCTTCAGCAACGGGACGACGGTGTGGCGGTCTTCGATGAGCTCGAAGCGGGAATCCAGCTCGCCCATCACGTCGGCGAGCGGCGCCGAGCCCTCGCCGTCGTTGACGGGCCGGTCCAGCGACGACGTCTGATAGCTGTTCGCGGCGAGCAGGCCTTCCCGGACGTTTTCGACGTCCACCTCCAGGTGACCGGCGAGTTCCGTGGGCGTCGGCGCGCGGCCGAGGAGCTGGGTCAGCTCCGTGGTCCCCCGGGCGAGCCGGGTGCGCAGTTCCTGCATCCCTCGCGGGACGTGTACCGCCCAGCCCGTGTCGCGGAAGAAGCGGCGCACCTCGCCCATGACCGTCGGCACCGCGTAAGCCAGGAAATCCCCGCCAAGACCGGGGTCGAACCGGTCCACGGCCTTCATCAGCCCGATCCGGGCCACCTGGACCAGGTCTTCCCTCGGCTGACCGCGTCCGCTGAACCGGACGGCGATGTGCTCGGCGACCGGCAGGAGTTCGAGGATCAGGCGTTCACGCAGCCGACGGCGCTCAGGGTGATCCGCGGGCAACGCGGCCATTTCGTCGAACAGAGGGCGGCAATGCGAGTAATCGTCACTCCGCCGCGCCTTGCCGCCGCGGCGATCACGCGAATCCGGTGACACCTCGTCGCGAGAGGCGGACCGGTCAAGGTTTTCCACGAGGGACGGCGCGTTCATCGAAGGCTCATCTGTCCCTTCCTGACCGGTGCGGCGTCTTCGTCAAGCCACGGATACCCGTCGGGCTGGGGCGGCAAACATCGACGCGCGGAGAAACCCCAGCCCTACTCGACGATCTTCAACGTCGGCAGCAGACCGGTGAGTTCGATGGCCCGGCGCACCACCTTGGAGGGCGCCAGCCCCAGGTCGGTCCCCGATTCGGCGCATTGGCGATTCAGCTGCACCAGCACGGACAGGCCCGAGGAATCGCAGAAGCCGACACCGGTCAGGTCGATCACCGCCACGCGGGGAGCGCCCACCAGCAACGCGCGGATCTCCGACAGGAGCCGGGGACTGGTCGAGATGTCGATATCGCCCGTCACCGCGATCGTGATGGCGCCGTCCGAGCGCGCCGCCTCGACCACGGTGAGAGGAGCGGACTGCCCGGTTTCGGTGTTGAACGCCATCCAACGACGGTAGAAGGACACGGATCGGCCTGCAACCGCCAAGGCCGCTCGCTACCCTCGGCGCCATGGCCTGCCGCATCACCGAACTCGTCCTCGACTGCGCCGATCCCGTCCGGATGGCGGCGTTCTGGTGCGAAGTCCTCGGATACGTGGAGCTCGGCGTCGAGGGTGAAGACATCGAGATCGGCCCGCCCGGAACCGGATTCGGCGGCCCGCAGCCCACCTTGATCCTGAGCCGCAGCGACGACCCGAAGCCCGGCAAGCTCCCCCTGCATCTCGACGTGAACCCCACCGACCGCGACCAGGACGCGGAACTGGAGCGGTTGCTCGCCGCCGGCGCGCGGCCCGCCGACGTCGGCCAGACCGGTGAGGAGTCGTGGCACGTGCTCGCCGACCCCGAAGGCAACGTGTTCTGCCTGCTCCACAAGCGCCTCGACCCCTGAGACACGCGCCTCGATTGGAGGCGGCCACCACGGGGTATTCGGTGAAGGACTAAAGAAACCTAGTGAACGGGCTTCGATGGCGGACGAACGACTGTGGCAGCGTGACAAGGCGGACTTCGGCTCCGGCACAAACGCGCCGGAGGGTCCTCTGTCGGAGCAGTTCGTCGAACTGACCCGTCTGCTGCTGATCGCTTCGACACCCGCGCAGGTCCTCCAGCAGGTCATCGACGCCGCGTACCGGGTGGTACCGGGCGCGGATCTGGTGTCGATCACCCTCCGTGCCCCGGACGGGACTTTCCACACCCCTGTTTCGACCCGGGAAGTGGCCTTGGAGCTCGACGAGGTGCAGTACCGCGCCGGAACCGGCCCCTGCGTCGATGCCGCCGCCGATGGGAGCCCCGGCCACATTCGCAGCGACGACTTGGCGAACGAGACCAGGTGGCCGGACTTCTCCCGGGCCACCGTCCAGCACGGCTTCACCTCGATCCTGTCGACCGTGCTGGTGCCCGACGCGAAGCCGCCGAGGCTGCCCGGGGCGCTGAACATCTACGGCCGCCGCCCCGCCGCCTTCGACACCGCCGCCCAGGACATCGCCCTGCTGCTGGCCACTCACGGCTCACTCGCCCTGGCCGCCACCACCGCCGTGAGCCGGGCGGAACTGGAGGCGAGCCACCTCCGGCGCGCCGTCGAATCCCGCGACGTCATCGGACAGGCGAAGGGGATCCTCATGCAAAGACGCGGCCTGACCGCCGACGAGGCCTTCGACCTGCTCCGCCGCACCTCCCAGGACCTCAACGTCAAACTCGCCGAGGTCGCCGCCACCCTGGCCAACCGGCACACGGAACTCGACACCCCCTGAGGACGCGGAGGGCCCGTTCACCGCGTGCCCGGCGGAGACCATCGGTCCGGTTGGTCGTGAGTGGCGTTTCGGGTTCTGATGGACCCGTATTCGCCTACCCACTGGATCCTGATGTCAGCTCGGTGAGGTTGTAGCGCTTGTTCTGGATGCCGATGTGGGCGAGCGGGGAAGATTTGGGACGTTGAGTGTCCCCGATCTTCCGTTGATCAAGCTTCGAGGCCGGAAGACCCCTCGACGATGAAGGATTTGGGACACTCGACGTCCCGATTCCTTCACGCTCGACCGCGCCACCGCTGCCACTTCACCTTCGCCCTGGTCACGTGTGGGTAGGCAAATACCGGTCCGCTCCAACCGTCCTTACCACTCACGAGACCCAGCCCCGTGCGGTCCTGGCGCCCGAGTCGCCTGAAGTACATGAAGGACCCCTTCACATCGTCTAGCGCAGTGAAGGACCCCTTCATGTACTGGGAAAGGTGTGATGGTCGCGTTCCCTCGGCTCAGCCGAGGGAAGGGGGCCTTCACGCAGTCGGCTTCGGGTGTCGTGAAAGCCACTCACGACCGCGGTTTCAAAAGGATCTACTCCGGGTAGCCGGTAGCACGAGCCATGACTTGCGTGAGGTGAGTTCATGACAGGGACCGGAAAAGGCAAGCGGCCGGACCGCATCGGGATCACCGACGTGGAGCGCCTGGAAACCGCGGTCGACGTCCTGCGTGCGCTGGACTACCGGCAGGGCGGCGCCTTTTGCCGGGACGCCGTGCACGTGGTGAAAACGGTCAGCCTCCTGCTGCATTGGGGCGCCGTCCCGGCCGCGCTCCGTTCGCGGCTGCTGACCGTGCTCGCCGATCTGCACAATCTGCTGGGCTGGACGGAATTCGACATCGGCCACCGGATACCTGCGCGGATCCGCTTCGGCCGCGCGCTCGACCTCGCCGCCGAGGCGCGGAACGACAATCTCGTGGCGAACATCTGCTACCGCCTCGGCAGGCTGGCCCTCCACCATGACGACGTCGACGGCGGGCTCGGTCACCTCCGGCGGGGGCAGGCCGCCGCCCGCCGGTCCGGATCCCGGCGGGCGCAGGCGATCCTCACCGTCAACGAGGCCTGGGCGCTGGCCAAAGCGGGTGACGAGCGTGCCGCTCTCACGAGTTTGGGGCGCGCGGAGAGCCAGTTCGAGGGAGCGGACGACTGGGCCACCGCACGCCCCTGGGAAGCCTTCTTCGGCACGACGGACATGGCCGCGATGCGCGGTACCGTCCTGACCGAACTGGCCCACGTCGTCACCCCGCGGCACAGCGACGAGGCGATCGACAGGCTTCGCGACGCCACCGCGGGCTACGGCGCGGACATGTCCCGCAGCCTGGCGCTCACCTTGATCATGCTCGCGCAGAACCACGCGCTCCAGGGCGATTTCGACGAGGCGGTCCGCACCGGGACCGAGGCGGTGGACCTCGCGCGCGGTCTCGGTTCCGCCCGGACCAAGGATCGCCTCGCCCCGCTGGCGGAACTGCTGCGGAACCACGCGACCGATTCCGGCTCCCGCGACCTGCTCGACCGGATCGACCGTTATCGCGCGGAACCGGCCCCGTAGCCGGCGAACCGCCGTCCGAGCAGGATCGCGGTCGCCGCGAAACCGAGGCAAAGACCGGCCCACACGCCCCAGCCGCCCCAAGCGAACCCGTAGGCGCACAGGAACATCGCAGGCACGCCGACCAGCCAGTACCCCACAAGAGTGCAACGAAGCCCGGAAACGGTATCTCCGAGCCCGCGCAGCAGGCCGACGAGGATGTTCTGGGTCCCCTTGCTGTACTGCTGCGCGATGGCGAACACCAGCAGGGTCGACGCGGTGCCGAGCACCACCGCGTCCGCCTCGCCGTGCAGGAACGGCCACAGCAGGAACTCGGGCACCACCAGGTATCCCAGGCTCACCACCGCCATGAAGCTCCACGAAAGGGTGAGCGCCTGACGCGCGATCACCGGAGCCTGCCGCGTATCGCCGTGCGCGACCGCGCGGCTGACCAAAATGGACGATCCCTGCGAAAGCCCGATGTTGGCCTGGTAGACGATGTAGGCGAGCTGGTTCGCGACGTTCGACGCGGCGAGCATCGCCGGGCCGAAAGCCCCCATCAGCACCGTCGCGATCGAGGTGATCGCGGCTTCCGATCCGTAGGTGAAACAGATCGGGGTCCCGTGCCGCACGATCCGCCGGACCACCGCCGGATCCGCGCGCCAGAGCGCGAGCGACACCATGGGACGCAGGCGCGGGTCCTTGCGCACGGCCGAGGCGAACACGGCGAGCGTGAAGAACTGGACCAGCGTCGTCGCCAGCCCGATCCCGGTGACGCCCAGTTCGGGCAGCCCCGCCCAGCCGTAGATGAAGGCGGCGTTCAGGGCGGCGTTGACCGCGATCGACACGCACGTCACCGCGAGGAGCGAACCGGGACGGCGCAGCCCGACGGCGAACTGGCGCAACACGTTCAGCCACACCATCGGGAACAGCCCGCTCGCCAGCGCGAACATCATCGCCCTGGCGAGCGAGACGATCTCCGGCCTCTGTCCCAGCAGGGGCAAGGCGGCCGCCAGTCCACAAAGGACGGCCGCGCCGACCGCCGCGGTCAGGGTCGCGACGAGCAGCGCCGACCGCAGGAGTGACCGGATCTCGTCCCGCGCGCGCTCGTCGGGTTCGTCCGTGCCGGTGCGGAGTTCACCGGCACCGGCCGCCGTGGCCACCAGGTTCCCGACGCCGGTGACCATGCCGACGCACATGGTGCGGATCTGGTTGTAGAGCAGGATCGCCAGGCCGCCCGCCGCCACCGCGGTCACGCCGAGCAGTCCGAGCATGGCCAGGTCGACGCTGGTGAGCGCGACCTGTGCCAGCTGGATCCCCGCGATCGGCGCGGCCAGCGCGACGAGCGCCCGGTAGCCGCGCGCCGCCACCGCCGTGGTCACGCGCCCACCGCCATCGGCGCCGAACGAGCCCGCCGGTCGCGCGTGGCCACCCGCACGGACTCGGCGTAGGTGGTGAACCAGCGGTCCATCCGGCGATGGGCCAGTTCGTCGAGCACTCCCCTGGCGCGCAGCCACTCGTCGTCGTAGACCGAGTCGAGGTACTTCTCCCCCGCGTCGTTGCACAGCACCACGACGACGCTTCCGGCCGGATACGAGTAGAGCCGCCGCAGCGCGACGTGGATCGCGCCGCCGGTCGTCCCGCCGACCAGGACACCGGTGCGCCGGGCGATGACGCGGGCACCGGCGAAGGCGTCGCTGTCGGACACGCGGTGGGCTTCGCCGATCACGGACCGGTCCACGTTGTCCCCCACCGGGAATCCGGCCGGGCTGCCCGCCCCGGTCTGGTGGTAGATCCCCGGCGCGCCACCGAAGATGATCGAGCCGACGGGTTCGACAGCCACCGCGTGAGTACCCGCTCCCGCCGCGCGCAGGGCGCGGGCGGTCCCGCACAGGGAGCCGCCGGTGCCGATCGCCGCGACGAGCACGTCGACGTCGCCGAGCTGCTGCACCAGTTCCCGCGCCAGCCCGGCATAACCGTTGCCGTTGCCGGGATGGTTGTGCTGGTCGGGGTGATAGGCGCCGGTTTCGGCCGCGATCCGGGCCGCGACCTGCCTGCGCTGGACCGAGCTGACCCCGCCGTCCGGCGGGCAGTCGACGAACACCAGTTCCGCGCCGAGCGCGCGCAGCATCCGCAGCTTTTCGCGCGCGGCATGGTGATCGACGATGGCGGTGAACCGGTAGCCGCGCTCCAGCGCGACCAGCGCGAGCCCGTTCCCGGTGTTGCCGGACGTGGGCTCGACGATGTGCCCGCCCGGCAGCAGACGGCCGTCGATCTCCGCCTCGTCGATCATCTGCCTCGCCATGCGCACCTTGCACGAGCCTGTCGGGTTGAGGTGGTCGAGTTTGAGCAGGAGCCGCGTGCCGGTACCGGTGCGCGCGAGCTCCAGCAGCGGCGTGCCACCGATCAGGTCGGACGCGCGCTGGACGATCGTCATCGGATCTCCTGGATCGGGTAGTCGGTGTCGACGTGCCAGCGGTCGCCGTCGAGCACCACCTTCGGCGGCAGGGGGAGCTGGTGGAAACCGCTCTCGTTCTTGTCCATCTGGTAGCCGGCCGTGTTGGGGTACACGAGCAGGTCGCCGCTCTTCGGCCGCGCGGGCAGCTCCACCGCGCGCCAGGTCAGCACGTCGTACTCCATGCAGCTCGACCCGGCCACGATCGTGCGCACCGGCTCGCCGCCCGGCCCGTCCTGGCGCACCAGGAGCGGATCCGGCAGGAACTCGCTGCCCTTCCACTGTTCGGACAGGCTCATGGACAGCCCCGCGACCGTGGTGATCAAGTGGTCTTCGGCCGGTTTGACGCCCAGCACCGGGAACACCGAGAACCCGGCGCCGTCGACCAGCGCCCGGCCCGGTTCGAGCAGCAGCTCGATCCCGGACGCGCGCAGGTGATCCGCGAGCGGTTTCCCGGCGAGCTCGTGCCGGAGGATGGCGGTGACCATCGCCGCGCCCGTCGGCGTCTGGTGATACGGGTAGGTTCTTGCCGGATTGCGGCCACCGTGGAACCAGCCGTCGTTCCTGCCGGACTCGAACCGTTCCCAATCACCGGAGTCCACATAGGACACGGCGATCCCGCCGCCGATGCTGATCTTCGACGCGGGATGCCCGAGCGCGCGGGCGTCGCGGCAAAGATCGATCAGGGACGCGGCGAGTTCCGCCCGCGGCACGGGATCGTAGCCGTCCAGATGGAACGAGAAACCTCGCAGGACGACGGAGTCCGCACACTGGCGCACGGCCATCGTCAGCGCTTCGGGTGCGAACCCGAACCGGCTCTCCGGCGCGGACGGCGGCCGCACCCGCAGCAGCACCTCCGCCGTCTCGCCGAGCTCGGCGGCCAGGCGCGCGACGCGTTCCAGTTCGTCGGCCGCGTCCACCGCGATGAGACAGTGATGCCGCAACGCGAGCCAGAGGAGACCGTCCGGTTTGGCCGCGCCGGTCACCCCGATCGCTTCCCCGCGCAGGCCGTTTCCGAGCGCGTGCACCAGTTCGGGCACGCTCGCGACGTCGACCCCGGCGCCGGGCCGGGCGCATTCCCGCAGCCACGCCGCCGCCTTGTTCGCCTTCTTCCCGTAGTAGACGGTGCCCTGCACCCGCTCGGCGGCGAGCGCCGCGATCATCCCGTCGAGGTTTTCGGCGAAGGAAGCCGGATGGACCACGTGGAACGGGCCGCCGCCGATCGCGCGGGCGATCTCCCACAGGGTCTCGGAATCGCGTAATCGGTGTGCCCACGGGCGTTCGAGCGCGGGCAGGGGCGGGGACAGGGTGTCGATCAGGTCCACAGCGCCACCTCGCGGCCGCGGCCCGCGGCGATGGCGCGGGCGGCCAGCGCGTGCGCCACCGGGATGTCGGTGATGATCATGCCGCTGCTGAAGGCGAACACCCGGTCGTCGTCACCGCGGCGGCCCGGCGCCCGGCCCGCGAGGATGTCCGGCAGTTCGGCGTCGATGCGGAACACGCCGTCCGGGCCCGCCATCCGCCGCCCGGTCACCTCGACCTGCGCGCCGTTGGTGGCCACGGTGTAGTCGGCCTCGGCGAGCGTGCCCTCCTGGACTCCCTTGCTGGCGACGGAGATCAGCAGCCCGCCCGGCGGCAGCCAGCCGAGACGGATCTTGGGGTGCGCGGCCCGGCCCGAAGCGGCGACCACGATGTCGGACTCGCGCGCCGCGGCCTCCACGTCGTCGACGAGTTCGACCTCACGGTCCGGGAACCGGTCCTTCACCGCGGCGACGCTGTCACGCAGACCGTCGGGATGCGTGCCGAACAGCCGCAGCCGTTCGAGCCCCGGCAACGCGGTGAGCAGGTACGGCAGGGTCCGGATCCCCTGCGCGCCGGTGCCGACCATGAGCGCGGTGCGCGCCCCCGGCCGGGCACAGGTCCGCGCGATCAGCGCGGTGCTGGCGGGTGTGCGGGTGGCGCCGACGCGATGGCAGTCCATCAGCGCGAACGGGAGGCCGGTGCTGTCGTCGTAAAGGGTGATCGTCGTGTAGTACTTCTCGGCCGACGTGCTTCCCTGCCGGTAGCTCGTCTTGAACGCGGCCTGTTCGAGGGAACCGTCGTAGCCGAGCATCGAGTACGCGACGGCGTCCCGGGCGGCGTCCGGCATCGGCACCATCAGCTTCGCCGGGTTGCGCGACGCTCCGGACGCGTAGGCGAGGTAGCCGTCTTCGACCATCGTGATCGCCTCGTGCGGCGCGAGTTCGAGGTTGTGCAGATCCGTCCGGGTGAGGATGTGCAGCGAGGGGCCGGAGTTCATGAACGGTCGACCTTTCTGGTGGACAGGATGGTGGACGGTGCGACACGCGCGTCCCGGATCTCGAGAGCGCGATCGGAGCACGCACCGACCAAGGGCAGGTCATGACTGATGAAGAGCACGCCGAGACCGTCTTCGTCCGCGGCGCGGCGCACGGTCGTGACGACGGCGGCGGTCGTCGCCGGATCGAGGGCGGCGGTCATCTCGTCGCACAGGAGGTAGTGGGGTTCGCCGACGAAGGCACGGGCGATCGCGGCCCGCTGCAACTGCCCGTCCGACACCTGGCGCGGGTACCGGTCCAGCAGCTCGGTCGGGAGATCCGCCTTGGCGCACAAGCGTTCCCAGTCGACGCCTGGCTCCGTCGCGCAGATCTCGATCGACCGGCGCAGGGTCAGGCGGGGGTCCACGGACCGGCGCGGGGACTGGAAGAGCATCGCCACCCGGCCGTCGATGCGCACCTCGCCGTCCAGCGGCTTGTCGAGTCCGGCGAGGACGCGGGCCAGCGACGTCTTGCCGCAGCCCGACGGCCCGACGAGACCGACGATCTCCCCCGGGCCGACGTCCAGGTCGACGCCGGAGAGCAGCGGGGTGCGGCCGTGGCCGACCGCGACGGAGCGAGCCGAAAGCATGATCAACTCCCGTAGTGGCGGTCGACGGGCAACGGATTGAGCCCGTTCTCGGGAAGCGCGGCCAGCAGATCGCGGGTGTAGTCGTGCCGCGGCGCTGTGAGGACGTCGGCCGCGCGCCCGGTCTCGACGACGCGCGAAGCGAGCATCACCGTCAGGTCCGCGTCGTCCGGCAACACACCGAGGTCGTGGGTGGTCACCAGGACGACGCGGTCCCGGCCAAGCCCGGTGAGCAGCGTGACGATGTCCCGTGACCGCTCCCGGTCGAGCGCGGACGTCGGTTCGTCCGCGACCACCACCGGCGGATCGCCCGCCAGCGCGGACGCGATCGCCGCCCGCTGCACCATCCCGCCCGAAAGCTCGTGCGGGTACTTCCTCAGCGCGCCGGCTTCGAGGCCCACGAGTGCGAGCAGTTCCTCCGGCCCGCGTTCGCCGCGAAGGTGGCGAACCGTTTCCGCGAGCTGCCCGCCGAGCCGCCGAACGGGCGTGAAGCAGGTCATCGCGGACTGCGGCACCACACCGATGACGCTCCCCCGGCGCGGTTCCGGATGGCCGTCGACCGACACCTTCCCGGTCAGCTTCGCGGAACCGGGGAGGAGACCGGTCACGGCCGCGCACAGGGTGGACTTCCCCGAACCCGAGCCGCCGATCACGAAATGCGGCCTGCCGGGCAGGGCGACGAGATCGACGTCCGTGAGCGCGTGACCTGCGGGGTACCGCACGTTGACGCCTTCGAGCGACAGCGTCACGCCATCACCTCCGGACGACGGGTCAACGACCGGCCCAGCGCCGAAAGCGCCAGGGTGACCGCGACGATCGCGCCCGCCGGGAACACCAGCCGCCACCAGTGCCCGAGCAGCAGCGCTTCCCCGGACTCGGCGAGCAGCGTGCCCAGCGAGGCTTGGTGCGGCGGCAATCCGACGCCGAGGAACGACAGCGTCGACTCGTGCCACACGGCGTGGGCGACCAGGAGTACCGCGGCCACCCCCGCCTGACCCGCCGCGACGGGCAGGAAGTGGATCCGCACGATCCGCGCCCCCGGCAGTCCCCTGAGGCGCGCCACCTGGACGTACTCGGCGTCACGCAAGGAGAGCAGTTCGGCGCGCACGACACGGGCGGTCGCCGTCCAGTGCGTGAGCACGAGCGAAACGACGATGGCGACCAGCGAACCCCGGAACAACGTGACGATGAGCAGCGACAGCGAGAGACTGGGGATGGCCGTCATCGCGTCGGCGACCCGCATCCCGATGCGGTCCCACCAGCCACCGAACGCCCCGGCCGTGACACCGACGAAGAGCCCGACGATCGTGGACAGGACGGCGGTGGCCAGCGAGATCCCCAGCGACACCCGCATCCCCATCGCGACCAGGGTGAACAGATCGCGTCCCGAGGCGTCGGTACCGAACCAGTTCCCGGCTCCGGGACCCCGGTCTCCGGCCGCGAAGTCCGTGACGGCTTCGTCGATCGGGTGCGCGAGCGGGGTGACGATCGCGTAGGCGGCCAAGACCGCCACGGCCGCGCCCGCGATCCAGGCGGCGCGTTTGTCAGCCATCGGCCTCGATCCTCGGGTCGACGGCGATCGCGGCGGCGTCCGCGGCGAGGTTGCCCGCCACGACCAGCCCCACAGTGAGCACGGTGACGATCGCCAGCAGCGGGAAGTCCAGCGCCCGCGCGGAATCCACCGTCGCGTCGCCGAGACCCGGCCACGCGAACACGGTTTCCACCACGGTCGCGCCGACGAGCAGCTCCGGCAGCCTGCCGCCGATGAGGGCGAAGAAGGGCGCCGAGGCCATCGGCAGCACGTGTCCACTGTGGACGACACGCGGCGGGAGACCCCGGGCGTAGGCGCCCCGGACGGCGTCGCTGCCCATGGCTCCGGTGATGGCTTCGCGCAGGCCCAGCGCCAGCCACGGCACCTGCGAAACCCCGAGTACCAACGCGGGCAGGACGAGATGGCGCGCGGCCGAAGCCGCCGTGATCGGCTCCCCCGGATCCGTGAGCCCCGACGTCGGGAACAGGCGGAGCGTGACGGCGAACAACAGGACGGCGCCCAAGGCGACGATGAACGGCGGTACGGCCTGCAGGACCACGGCGATCGCGCTGATCACCTTGTCGGCGATCCCGCCTGCCCGCAGGCCCGCGGTGATCCCGAGCGCGCACGCCAGCACCACGGCGACCACCGAGCCGGCGAAGCCCAGCAACGCCGTCCACCCCAGCCGTTTGGCGAGTACCTGCGCGACAGGTTCGTGATACGCCCGCGAGTACCCGAAATCGCCGGTCACCGCGCCGGAGATCCAGTGCCACCAAGCCGAGATCCAGCTCTGGTCGAGCCCGAGGGTGTGGCGGAGCACCTCGCGTTCGGCCTCCGTGTAACCGTCACCCGATCCGCCGAGGTAGGCCTCGAGCGGGTCGAACGGGCTGGCCGCGGCCAGCGCGAAGGCCGCCAGCGAGACGACGAGGACCAACGGGACGCCGAACAGCAGGCGGCGTACGGCGAGACGACCGATCCGGGCGCGGCGCGACCGCGTCACTTCCGCGTCCAGCGCGCCAGGGAGTACCACGGTCCCCAGGCCACGCCGTGGCTGTGCGGTTCCAGCGCGGTGGCCCCGGGCTGCCAGCCGTTGTCACGCAGCACGTACACGTGGTTCTCCGCGACGAGCGCGAGCATGCCCGGCGCGGCGTGGTAGGCGGCCTGGAAGTCCCGGTACAGCTTGGCGCGTTTGGCCGGATCACGTTCGACGCGCGCCGCCTCCAGCGCTTTGTCGACTTCCGGGTTCACGTAGTCCGAGGCGTTGTCCCACTTCGATCCCACGCCCTTGGCCGCGTACCGGGAGTGGAACTTCGGGTACAGCTGAGTGTCCACTGTGTACGGTTGACCGCCGCCGCCGAGCAGGAACGCGGTGCTCGCCAGGTACTGCGGGGTCATGGTCGACTTCTCCACCGCGACCGGCTTCATCTCGATGCCGATCTTCTTGGCGTCGGAGACGGTGGCCATCGTGAGATCGCGGCGAAGCGTCTCCGTCGGGTAGTAGGCCACGTCGAACTGCGCCCGGCGGCCGTCACGTTCGCGGACGCCGTCGGCGCCGACACGCCACCCCGCGTCGTCGAGTACCTTCCGCGCGCGGTCCGCGTCGAAAGTGAAGTCCTGCGCGGGATCGTAGGCGTCACCGAACAGCGGGGTGACCAGAGTCGAGACGGGGGTTCCCTCACCCTGCAGGATGTCGCGGACCATCGCGCCGCGGTCGACCCCGAGGTTCAGCGCGAGCCGGACGGCCGCGTCACCGGCCACCGGGTTGCCGCTGGGAAGCGTGACGCCGAGCCAATCGTTGGCCTTGCTGACCACCGTGCGGTAGCCGTCCTTCGCCACGGCGCGGGCGAGCGCCGGGGACAGCCGGGTGCCGTCCGCACTGCCCGCGAGTTGCGCCGCGCGGGCCTTCTCGTCGTCGGTTCGCCGCACCACGAAGGTTTTCACCTGCGGTTTGGTGCCCCAGTACTCGTCGCGCGCGGTGAGGACGACCTGATCCGGCCGCAGCTCCGTCAGCGCGTACGGCCCCGTTCCGACCGGGTGGTCGCCGAGCGGCAGCTTGTCCGCGGGCCCGGGCGCCGCCAGCGACTCCGACGGCGCGATCGCGAGGAACAACCGGTGCGGCACGTCACCGTAGGCGCCGTTCAGCAGGAAATCGACGGAGTCCGGCCCCGAGACCTGTGCGGTGCGAAGGAAATCGAAGTTCGCCGCGATCGGCGACGCGAACTTCGGATCGACGACGGCGTTGTACGTCGCGACGACGTCCTCGGGCCCGAACGGCGTCCCGTCCGAGAAAGTGACGCCCTTCCGGGTCTTCACCCGCCAATGGCCGAGATCGCCGTCGACGGGCTCGGGAGCTCCCTCCGCGAGCACCGGGACCGCGTCCGGGATGCGGTCGTTCTGACCTTCCGCGACGCGGTACAGGCTCTCGTAGATCTTCGATTCGCCGTTACCGCCGTGTCCGGTCAGGGGATTGAACCTGCCGAGTTCCTCGGCGTCGATCACGACGAACCGGTCGGGCGCGCCCCCGGACGCTCCCGGCGCACCGCAGCCGACGAGTGCGGCGGCGGAGAAGGTGACGAGTGATGTGACGAGCAGGCGCGAAGGCCGACGATGGAAAAGCACGGCCGCAGCTTAATGAAAATGATAGTCTTTATCATTAACTGTGAGCCTTGTCACGCTCACCCCGCATTAAGCTGACGTCCTCGCTGAACGACTGGAGCCGTCATGAGTGGATCTTGGAATGCCGCGGAAAGCCGCGCGCGGGCGGAAGAAGTCCGGGATCTCCACGCGATCGGCCATCTCGCGCGCTCAGACGACGGAGACGGCTTGGCGCCGGCCGGCCCGCTGGCGGGCCTTCCGTTGGCGATCAAGGACAACATCCACGTCGCGGGCATGCCGAACACCGCGGGGACTCCGGCGCTCGCGGACCACGTCCCGCGCGAGCACGCGACCGTGGTCCGGCGGCTCGTCGACGCGGGCGCCGTCGTCATCGGCAAGGCGACCATGCACGAACTCGCGTTCGGCATCACCTGCGACACGACTCCGCTGGGACCGGTCCGCAACGCCTGTGACCCGTTCCGGTTCGCCGGGGGCAGCAGCGGCGGGACCGCGGTCGCCGTCGCGGCGGGCGTCGTCCCGGCCGGTCTGGGCACCGACACCGGAGGCTCGGTGCGCGTTCCCGCCGCGCTCAACGGGGTTTGCGGTTTCCGGCCCACCACGGGCCGCTACCCGTCCGACGGCATGACACCGCTGAGCAGCACCCGCGACACGGCCGGGCCGATCGCCCGCACGGTCGACGATCTCGCTCTCCTCGACGCGGTGCTCGCGGCGGAGGAACCGAAGACCCTGACCGAAATCCCGCCGTCGGCGCTTCGGCTGGGCGTGCCACACGGCTTCCTGACCGGCGACTTGGACGACGAAGTCGAGGAACTGTGGGCGTCCGCGGTGACACGGCTGAGCGCGGCCGGGTTCACCCTGGTGCCGATCGACGACACCACGCTCGCCGAACTCAGCGCCGATCAGGGAATGCCGCTGGTGATCCACGAAGCAGGCGTCGGGCTTCGGTCCTACCTGAGCGAGTACGTGCCCGGAGTCTCGTTCGAGCAGCTCGTCAAAGCGGTCGCCGCGGCCGACGTCCAGGCGATCTTCGCCGAGTCGGTCCTACCAGGTGTCGATCCGGCCGTCTACGAAGCGGCCCTCGTCGCCCGCGCGGCCTTGCGGCGCACCTACGCGACGATCTTCGGCGAGAATGGCGTCGACGCACTGGTATTTCCCACCACACCGGCGATCGCCCAGGAATTCTCGTCCGTCGCGAACTTCGTGCACCGCGGGCGCGTGGTCCCCACCTTCCCGACCTTCATCCGCAACTGCCAGCCCGGCAGCATCGCGGGCGTCCCCGGCCTGACCGTCCCGATGGGCCGCGGCCCCAGCGGCCTCCCCGCCGGGCTGGCGCTCGACGGCGCCATCGGCGAAGACCGGAAACTGCTGGCAGTCGGCGCTTCCGTCGAACGAATTCTCAACCGACCTGGACGCTGGCCTGAAGCGCGCGGATGAGCGCGGTCGCGGCGGGCGGGTCCGGCGGATCGCCGTAGGTGACGGCGTAGATCTGGCGAGGATCTTCCGCCAGTTCGGTGGTGTGGATGCCGGGCAGCCGATGAGCGCGAAGCGCCAGGCGGGGCAGCGTGGTGACGCCCATGCGCGCGGCGACCAGTGACTGCATGACGACGATGTCGTCGCTGACCAGGGAAATGCGCGGCGTGAACCCGGCCCGGCCGCAGATCGTGACGAGCTCGTCCTGACATCGGGTGCAGC
Source organism: Amycolatopsis sp. NPDC031561 (assembly GCF_055580625.1). NCBI lineage: Bacteria > Bacillati > Actinomycetota > Actinomycetes > Pseudonocardiales > Pseudonocardiaceae > Amycolatopsis > Amycolatopsis sp. NPDC031561. The sequence continues at coordinate 475,664 of NZ_JBVILA010000003.1, forward strand.
CGCCGATCCAGATCGAGTCACGGTGATCGGCGATGGTCTGCCCCGGTTCGCTGGTGATCAAATAGATCGGGTCCTCGAGAAGATGGACCAGCCGGAGACCCTGATCCTCCCGCGGGGTGTCGGCGTACCGGAAGATCAAGGCGACGTCGATCTGCCCTTCCCGAAGCATGCGAAGCGCCTCGACCGGATGCTCGTCGACCAGTCCCAGCTCGATCCCGGGATGAGCGCGGGCCAGCGAAGCGGCCGCCTCGGGAACGATGGTGCTCAAGACCGACTGGAACCCCGCCATGCGGACCCGCCCGGCCCTCAGTCCCACCTGCGCGGCCAGTTCCGCCTCGGCGCCTTCGACCCGGCCGACGATCTCGGCCGCGCGGGCGGCCAGCAGGTTTCCTTCGGGGGTGAGCCGAATTCCGCGGCCGATCCGCTGGATCAGCTTCGCGCCGGTCTCGGCTTCCAACCGCGCGAGATGGTGGCTCACCGCCGGCTGGGTGTAATGCAGTTCCTTCGCCGCGGCGGTCATCGAACCATGCCGCGCGACAGCGTCCAGCACCATCAGTTGGACCAGATTCAGCATACATGAAGAGTACCTATATATAGGAAAGAACGTCGTCATTGGACGCCGGGCGGAGAGCGGACCACGATGATAAGCGACCAGAAGGAGAGTGAGAATGACCGCCGCGTCCACTACCCCGTCCACCTATGTCAGACCCGGTCTCGCGGAGCTCATAAAACGCCTTCGCGAGTGCACCGGGCGAACATCCGAACCCCACGCCACCGCACGAGCCGTGGCGGCCGTCCTGACCGAGCTCCGCCCGACGCCACACCTCCTTACCCCGGCGGAACGGGAAGGGGCCGCCGACGGCTACACCCGCAACACCCTGCACGCCGAGTCCACCTTCTCGATCACCGCACTGGTCTGGCGGCCCGGCCAGCTGACCGAGATCCACGACCACCTGGTGTGGTGTACATTCCTTGTCCTCCAAGGAACCGAGACGGAGACCGTCTTCGACATCGACGGCGACAGGCTGGTCCGGACAGCCCAGCGGCAACGCCCGGCGGGCTCGGTCAGCGGCGTCGCGCCGCCCGACGACATCCACCAGGTGCACAACACCGGCGACACCGTCGCGATCACCTTGCACGTCTACGGCGCCGACCTCAGCAAGGGAACCAGCGTCCGCCGCAAATACGAGCAACGCACCACTCCGAAGTACATGGAGTAAGCGGCAGAGCCATTTCGGCTAACCGGCATTTCCGACGCCGGGAAAAATTCGTCTCGACCACTTTTTCACCGCCTCACGCGCGGGTCCCGGAATCCGAAGGCAGGCGTAATGTCGCCACCGCCGCGCCGAGCAGGACGAGGATCACGACGATCGCCATGAGGACCTGCCCGTGCAGGCCGAAGACGAAGAGCGTGTCGTCGGCGAACTCCGGATCGTAGGTCGCGGTCCCCGGGAACAGGAGCGCGCCGATCATCCCGAGCCAGGGAACGGCGAGAACGCCGGTCGCGCACAACAGCCGGCCGCGAAGGTCCCCGGCCCGCCGTAGGGCGAGTGTGAGTCCGAGCAGGCCCAGCAGCACCGTCACGACCATGTACTGGGCGTCGTGGAATTTGGCGTGGGGCGGCCAGCCCGGGTTGAAGGCGTGCTGCGCCGCCAAGTGGGGAACCACCAGATCGGCGAGGACGGCGCTGACCGTCGTGATCACGCCGACGACGACGATCGGTGTTCGTGGCAGAGGCATCAAAGGGTCCAGGTGTAGGCGGGGGTGATCGATCGCTCGAAGAAGGACTTGGGCAACCGGGGAAGCATCGCGTCGCGCAAGGCGATCAGCGGCGGGGAAGTCCAATGCGCGGGGGCCCCGACCTGACGGGAGCGCCGGGCGATCAGCTGGGTTCGAGGCCTGCGGGAACGGTCGTATTCTTCAAGTCCCGCAGGCACTCCCAGCTCGTCGACGACGGCGGCGAGCGTGACGGCGTCCTCGAGTGCCTGGCACGCACCCTGCCCCAGGTTCGGAGTCATGGCGTGCGCGGCGTCGCCGAGCAGGGCGACCGTGCCGCCGGACACGTAGGTGGACAGCTCCGGCAACTGGTGGACGTCGTGCTGCGACACCGTTTCCTCCCGCGCCGCCGACAGCAACGCGGGAATCGGGTCGTGCCAGCGCGCGAACCGTTCGCGCAGCCGGTCCAGACCGGTACGCGAACGAGCGGGAGCGTTGGCCATCACGTAGCAATAGACGCGGCCGTCAGGCAACGGCAGATGCCCGAACCGTTCGCCGCGGCCCCAGGTTTCGACGCTTTCGCCGACAGGGTGCGGCGGGACGATGAAGCGCCAAGTGGTGTACCCGACGTAGCGCGGCCCGGGAATCTCGGGCCAGAGAGACCGCCGGGTCACACTGTGCACGCCGTCCGCGCCCACGACGAGGTCCGCGACGGTCTCGCCGCCGCTGTGCACGACAGTGCCGTCGGGCCGCACCTCACGCACGTCGGTGCCGGGCCGAAGCGCCCGCGCGGGCAGCGTCTCGACGAGCAGGTCGATCAGATCGGCGCGATGCACGGTCACCCACTGCCCGAACCGCCGCCGCAGATCGTCGACGTCGTTGCGGACCAGCCACCGCCCGTTCGCGAGACGCACCCCCGCGACAGGGTCCGCCAGTCCACCGTCGCGAAGACGGTCGCCCAGGCCGATCGCGTCCAGCGCGCGCAAGGCGTTGGGCTGGATCGACACCCCCGCACCGATCTCGGTGAACTCGGGCGCGCGCTCGAGCACCTCGACCTCCCAGCCGCGCTGGTGGAACGCGACGGCGGCGGCGAGCCCGCCGATCCCGCCTCCCACGATGGTCACCTTCATCGAGTTCTCCTTAATGACTCTAGGCTAGCTTAGAGTCATTAAGGAAACATAGGTGCTCTAGGATGTCAACGGCTCGACGAGACGAGGTGACCATGGCCGACGGCCCGGGCGGCAGGCGGGAAAAACGGCGTCAGGACTCGCTGCGGGAGATCCACGCGGCCGTGCGCACGCTGCTGGTCGAGCAGGGATCGGCGGCGGTGACCATCAACGCGGTCGCGCGGAAGGTGGGCATGAGCGGCCCCGCGCTGTACCACTACTACACGGGTCATGACGAACTGATCGGCGCCGTGACCGCCGGTTTCTTCCGCGAACTGACCACCGTTCTGGAACGGGCCCGCGACACCCACGCCGCCGCCCCGGCAGGCCATCGCATCCTCGAGGTATGCCGTGCCCTGCGAACCTGGGCGATCACCCATCCCGCCGAGTTCGGCTGGATCTTCGCCAGCCCGATCGCCCCACCCAACCGGCAACAGGACTCGCCCCGGCACGAGGCGGGCCAACGGTTCGAGAACGTCCTCCTCGAACTGACCGCCGAACTCTGGCGGACCGACCCTTTCCCGGTACCCGACCTGGCCGACCTGCCCCCGGCGCTGCGCAAGCAGCTGGTCGCCTACTCCGCCACCATCGACGGACGCCTCCCGCCCGAGGCCTCGCACGTCTTCCTGACCTGCTGGACGCGGCTGTACGGCCTGCTGTGCATGGAAGTCCTGCACCAGCTCGACTTCGCCTACACCGACCTGGAACCCGTCTTCGAAGACTGCCTGCGCGGCCTCGCCGACGCCCTCGGGGTGGACAGGGACTGACCCGCCTGGGGCGAAGCGGCTCGGGACCAGTCCCGCCACCGGAGTGCTAACAACGACACATGCCGCGGTCGAAGAAACGGACACCCAAGAAGACACGACACCGTCCGTCCCCGCGAGATTCGCGACGGACCGCGCGAACGCCGATAGCCGAGGGCGGGCTGATGCCGGCGGACGAAGTCGCGCAAAGGACGACCCCGCCGCGATTCCCGGCCGAACCTCGGCCGTCCCCCGGCCCTCCGGACACGGTGAACTTCGCGAAAGTGCTCCCCGATCCGCGAGATCTCCGCGACGCCGCCGCGGTCGAAGAGCTGTACAAAGGGTTGCTGCGCGCGGTGGATCTGCTCAGGAACGGGCACGATCCCCAGCTGATGCGGGTTTTCGAGGAAGGGCGCCGCGTGGTGCTCGGGCTGCTCAAGCCTTGGTGGCGAAGGATGTTCCAGCCGTCACGCGTCCAGCATCTGCAGGCGCTGTATCCGGCGCTCGACGCGCTGAACAAGGAATTGGAGCGCCGTCATTCCCCTGAGCGCGCTCTGCTCGAACGGCAGGCCAAGGCGGCTCCGATCACCAGCCCCTGCTTGACCAGTGACGCTTGCGAGAAGTGCGGCACCCGGACCGGACGGCTGCTTCCCATCGTCGAGGACTGCGCGAGCGGCCCTCCGCTCGGGTTGCGCCTGGCCTGCGCCACGCTGTGCCGGAAGTGCAGTGGAACCCCGTTCAGGGACTTGTTCGGACCGGCGGAGATCGCCAGGCGGGTCAGGGCGCATTCGGGCCATTGACCGCGACCCGCGTCAGCGCCGGCAAACGGCTCCCCGGATCGACCTGGGCGGGCTCGTGTAGATGACCCGGCTGTCGGTCGCCTGCGGTCCGCGCCCCTGGTGCCACCGGATCTCGCTCCGCTCGAACCGCCATCGTCACGGTGACGATCATCGTCGAGGCAGGCGGCGTCCTGAGTTTCACTCCGACCTCGCTCTTCACCTCGGCGCCAAAAAGAGTGCGCCACCCTTGAAATCAAAGTTCGTCTTGCCTAAACTTTGGCTTAGGTGTTCCAACACCCTGCGAGAGGCAGGTTGTATGGCGACGGCGGACCGGGGACCTCGATGAACTGGAGCCAGCTCCTCGTGCCCGTGACCAGCGGCGTGGCCGTCGCTCTCATCGTGGCGACCGTCAGGTTCTTGTGGCGGCGCACCCGCCTGCCGACCGGGCTCTCCCAGCGGATGACCCGGCGGAACTACTTGGCGGAGATGCTCGTCATCTCCAAGAACGACAACGTCGAGCGACTCGACGCACTGGTCCCGAATCTGCTGCCGGCGGCAGGCTCTCCGATGCTCGCCGAGATCCAGGAATCGTGGTCGCAGATCAACGGCCGCCGGGGAGTACGGGTGATCACCCGTACCGAGCCGTCTTCCCTGACCGCCGGAGCCGAGCTGCTCGGGGCGGGGATCGAGGTTCGCGTGTCCCGCGCACTGACCGCGGACCACCTGTCGTACCACGTGTTCTCCGGCCTGGAGCACCACACGGTGCTCAACCGGCGCAACGGCGGGAAGGACCGGCCCGAACGGCTGGACGAGATCTCTGCCGCCAAGGTGTTCCGCAGCCACTTCGACGAGATGTGGAGTGAGTCCGAACCCATCGAATCGTTCCTGGCAGGAGAACTCCTGACCGAGAGCAAACCGGGCGACGGATTGTCCCGCCTCGCGGACCGGATCCGGGAGCAGCGCGCGGCGTACCAGCTGTCGGCCAAGGCGGAGGACGCGGTCCTGCGACACCTGGCGTTCCGCCACCGCGCACCGGTCATCTTCGTCACCGGCCTGCCGGGCGCCGGAAAATCACTGGTCCGCCGGGCACTCGCCGAAGAACTTCGGCGATGGCGGATGCAGGTCGACGAGCTGAACGACTACGTCTACGCGTTCGAAGAATTCCTCCACGCCTTGATGCTTCTCGGCGACGGTCGCGGTGCGGGCTTCAGCGCCCAGCAGGGCGGCGCGTTCCAGGTGGAGCGCGAGGATGATCTCCGGCCCGCCCTTCACACGCTCGGCCACCGCGTCTGGGAAAACCGCCGGAGCAGCCCGATCACGCTCGTCGAGTTCGCCAGGGCCGACACGATCGGAGCGCTCAAGGTGTTCGGCGACGAGGTCCTGGCGGCGTCGCAGATCGTCCACGTCCGCGCCTCCGACACCCAGCGCGCCGCCCGGCTGGCCAGGCGTGGCGAGCCGCCGAAGATCTCGGTGGCGGGTCAGCTGATCAGTCTCGAGGTGTCCGACGACCACCGGCTGCCCAGCAACGCCGCGGACACCCTTTACAGCAGGGACGACTTCGCACTGCTGAAGGCCCAGAAGAGCGTCGCCGGTCGACTGTTCCTCGTCGAGAACGACTCCGAGGGGAAGGCGCACATCGACGAGCAGGTCACGGCGCTCGTCGAAGCCGTCGTGCGCCCCTACCGCAGACTCGCGACTTAGCCAGGAACGCGCTCGTGCTCGTCGCCTCTCAGACACCCCATTCTGGAGCCGACCTGGCCACTGTGGACGACAGCGCGGCGCAAGCACGCGCAGAGGATCGTTCGCGAAGGCGCTGAGGCAGCTCACCGTGCCGCTATCGCGGAAGCAGGAGAAAGGATTGCCGAAGCCATGCCAGCTCCCGAAATAGCGAAAAGCGCCGATCAGATGATCGGCGCTTTTATGCGCTATTCGCGAGTACCCCCGACGAGGTACAGACAGCAACCACGCACCCTCCCAGTCCTCTGAGCTGCGGCTTTCCGCCACACTGAGGATCATTCGGCTCCGCCGAGACCGCGGTGGGGCCGCGTCATGAACAGCGTCCGCCTTTCCCTCTGGATTCAATGCGGCTGCACCGCCTTGGTCGCCCTCGGCGCGGCCTACGCCTCCTACATCCACGGACGTCAGTTCGCCCTCCGCATCGGCGCGGACACGATGACCGCCTCGATCTGGCCGCTCATCGTCGACGGCCTCCTCACCACCGCAACCGTCGAACTCTGAAAACCGAACCGCGACGGCTCCAGCCGATGACCGGCCTGGGCCGCGTTCCTCCTCGGCATCTCACTGTCACTCTGCGCGAACATCGCCTCGGCTCCAGTAATGAGCGCCTTCGACGTCACCGTCGCCGCCTGCAGCGGGTGCACTGACTACGGCTTCGAGTCGTCCTCGCGCAGCGGGGTTGGTCCGAGCACGGGCGATGACCGGACGGCCGGCGAAAACCGGCCGACTGCGCACCGCATAGCTTTCCCGGGTGACCGGCCGCCACCTTGGGTCCGAATCCGCGCGCGGCGTGGGCACCCGCAGGCGAGCCGCCCACGGGCCTTCAGGTCAGCGCGTGAGCGGGACGGCGATCCGGCCGGGGAACCGCGGGTTCTCCGCTTCGTCGAGCATCGCGGCGGCAACGGTGTCCCGGCTCACCATGATGCGGAAGATGCTCTTGGGGGAGGCATCGAGCCCGACGGTGCGCCGGTCCGGGCTGATCGGTTTGTTCGACAGGGGTCCGGCGTGGAAAACCGTCCCACCGGCTTCGGTGACCACGGCGTCCGACTCGACCTTGTCGGCGACCTCCGCTCCGAGTCCCTTGAGGACCAGCCGGTTGAGCGCGCTTGCCACCGCGGCCGAGGGCCCCGTGCCGTAAGCACCCAGCCAAATGACGCGGGCGCCCGAGGCCACCGCCGACCGGGCGCCCGCGGTCAGCACACCCGGCTTCGTCCCCTTGGGCACACCCAGTCCGGACAGCACCAGCTCACTGCCTTCGAGCGCCGAGTCGATCTCGCTGGTGCGGAACACGTCCGCGACGATCTTGGTCAGCCCCGGGGCGTCCGGAACGGTGATCCGGTCCGGATTGCGGGCGATGGCCCTGACGATGTGGCCACGTTCGAGTGCCTGCCGGGTAAGGGAAAGTCCGGTCGGGCCGGACGCGGCGAGAACGGTGAGATGCATGAAAATCCACTCCTGAGGGTCAATGCGTCTGCCGAGCCGGATTTCAGCCGAGGATGTTCAGCTGTGCCGTTGCATCCGGGGTGTCGACCGGATCGAGGTAGAAGCGGACCGCTCCGGCGCGGCCGTCCTCGACCCGGATGATGACCGTGCCGCGGATGGTCTCGACGACCCCGTCGACCCGCGTGCCGATCATCTCCCACTCGGTCCACACCCGGTCACCGTCCACCACGGAATCGATGACCCGGGCGTCCAGGCCGTTCGAATACCGGGCGAAGATCGTCGTGTAGTTCGCGCGAACCTGGTCGGCACCGCGGAAAGAACGATCAGGGTGCACCGGCATCACGCAGTCGAAGTCGTCGGTGTAATTGGCCACCAGTTTTTCGACGTCACGATCGGACATCGCCGCGGCCATGCGAAACGGAATGGCGCGTATGTCGTCGGTCGACGCGCTCACTTCTCGCCCGCCTTGTCCGCGCGCCCCCTCGGCGATCGCGTAAAGCTCGGGGTTGCCCGCGAAAGGGGCTTTCCGCACGACGCGGATGCGCCTCAGCCGCCATTCATTGTCGGCCCGCTGCAGGTCGACGTACCAGAAAGCACGCACGACGAGCCAGTCGACCTCGTCGGCGGGAACGTGGTGGTAGGCCACCACGAAACTCCGGTAGGTGGCGTGGTCGCCCTCAACCTCGACGATGACGTTGGAGGTCGAATGGTGAGTACTCTGGAATCCTTCCAGCACCGCCCGGCTGGCGGCCACGAAATCATCGGCACTCAATTCTCGCGACGGCGCGCCCAAGTGCTCGGAGACGTCCATCGTGACGGTGTCGGCGAGGATCGCACGCAGACCGGCCCAGTCCTTGAGATCCTGTGACCAAGCGAAACGGGCCACGGTCTCGGCGACAGCGACCCGGTCGGCGAGGTGGTTGACATCGGTCATGAGTATTCCTTCATCGAGAACACGATCGGTGAAAAATCGAGAGGGGAGCGCGTGTCGACACAGATTCGCGTGCGCTGCCTCCGCCTTTCTGGTGGTCATTCTTCCGGGTCTCGGCCGCCGTAGCAGGGGCCAGAATGTCCCCTCCTGGCGGATGCCGCTGATATTCTTCGGTCATGTCCGACGCGAGCACTTTGGGAATGGCGTTGCGGGAGCAACGTGAACGCACCCGACCCGAACAGGTGGGTGTCGTCGGTCACGGCCGCAGGCGCACGGGCGGCCTGCGACGCGAAGAGCTCGCCGAATTGGCAGGCGTGTCGACGGATCACCTGAAACGCATGGAGCAGGGTCGTCGGCATCCCTCGCCCGGTGTGTTGAACGCCTTGGCCCGAGCACTCCGGGTGAGCAGGACGGAGTACGAGCACCTGTGCACGCTGGCCGGCTACGCGCCGGTGGAAGGGCGGGTGCCACGGCGACTCAGTGATGGCGCGCGCCGGCTCGTGGACCGGATAGAGAGCACGCCGGTGTGCGTGCTCGACGCCACGTGGACGGTCGTCGGCTGGAACCGGGCTTGGGAAGCGCTGGCCTGCGGGGTGCCCTCGCTCCACCCGCGCGAGGGCAACATCCCCTGGCGGGTGTTCGTCGGCCAGGGCGGCCAGGTGCTTCGGTCGCCGGATGACGACACGCGCTTCCAGCGCCTGCTGGTGGCCGAACTGCATGCGGCCTCGACCCGCTACCCCGAGGACGAGGACCTGGCGTCTTTGACCGCCGACCTCCAGCGCGCCAGCGCCGTGTTCGCCGAGCTCTGGGCGACCACGCCTACCGCCGGGCAGCACGACAGCCGGATGCAGCTGAAGCATGAGGATCTGGGGCAGATCGCACTGGACTGCGACACCGTCCACATTCCCGACGGCGACCTGAGGGCGGTGATGTTCACGGCGGCCCCGGGCTCGGCCGACGCCACTTCACTGACCGAATTTCTGCTGGACGCCCGCAGCGCGCGCCCCGGCCAGCAGCAAGCCGATGGCCATCGGCTCGGCACGTGAGCGATTTCGGAGTCGAGCCGATCCGCGAGGCTATCGAGGCGGGCGATGAGGGACGAGGACCACTCGGTCCGACAGTCCGGTTCTCACCGCAGCGGCCGGAAGAAGTCGGTGAGGTCGTGCGCGAGCAGCTCGGGTTGTTCGTGTGCGGGGAAGTGACCGCCGCGGGGCATCTCCGTGTATCTCGTGATGTTGTAGGTGCGCTCGGCCCAGCTGCGCGGCGGCCGGGTGAGGTCGGCCGGGAACAGCGCGAGGGCGGTGGGGACCTCGATCCGCTCGACTCTGCGCGTCATGTTCTCGCTGTACTCGTAGTAGGGCCGGAACGAGGTCGAGATGGTGTTGGTGAACCAGTAGAGCGACGCCTGTGTCAGCAGGAAGTCGTCGCTGAACCGCGAGGACAGGTCACCTTCGCAGTCGCTCCACGCGCGGTACTTCTCGATCATCCATGCGAGCAGCCCGGCCGGTGAGTCAGCCAGCCCGTAGCTCAAGGTGACGGGTCGGGTGCTCTGCTGGTGCTGATACGCGCCTTCCTTCGCCGACCAGGTCGTCACCGAGTCGAGGTAGGCGCGCTCCTGCGCGGTGATGCTCTCGTCGTCGTAGGCGACCGGACTGGCGACGGCCGCCAAGTGGATACCCACCAGAGCGTCGGGATGGGCTTCGGCCAGCCGGGAGGTGATGCCCGCGCCCAGGTCTGTGCCGTGTGCCCCGTACCGGGCGAGTCCCAGTTCCTCGTGCATGAGCAAGTGCCACAGTTCGTGGGTCTGCAAGGGATCCGTGAGCGACGGTCGTTGCGGGGAGAAGGCGAATCCTGGCAGCGACGGGATGATGACGGTGAACGAGTCCGCCGCGCTGCCACCGTGCTTGGACGGGGTGGCCAGTCGCCGGGCGAGGTCGGTCAACTCCAGGAACGAGCTGGGCCACCCGTTGGTCAGCACGATCGGCAGGGCCTCCGGATCCTCCCCGTCGAAACGCAGGTAGTGCACCGGTGTCCCGGCGATGTCCGCGACGTGGTGGGGCAGCGCGTTGATGGCGGCTTCGTGAGCACGCCAGTCATAGCCGGCCGCCCAGTAGGCGACCAGTCGCCGCAACTCACCGGGATCGGTTCCCGCCGACCAGCCGGTCACCGGCCACGGAGCCGGCCATCGCGTGGCGGCCAGCCGAGCTCGCAGCTCACCGAGTTCGGCTTCGGTGACCTCGAGTACGGGCCTGGTGGGCACCATGGTTTTCTCCTTGCACTCGCGGAAAACGGAGAAACTCGACGTCGCGAGTTTACGTAGGGGAGGCCGGCGTCAGGTGTCCGTGCCGACGCGTTCGAAGGCCAGAGTGGGCAGGTCGACCGCGTGCGCGCCGCCGTCCGCGACCAGTACCGCGCCGGTGATGTACGACGATTCCGGCGAGCCGAGGAACCGAACGATGGAGGCGATCTCGTCCGGTTCTGCCGGGCGTCGGAGCGGGACCTCGGCGGTCGCCCGACGGTAGCCCTCGTCCCGCCCTCCGGCGAACCCTGCCGACTCGGCGAACCGTTCCATTGCGCCGTCGGCCATCGGGGTGCGGACCCAACCGGGGCAAACCGCGTTCGCGCGGACACCGTGGGGCCCGTAGTCCCGGGCGATCGACCGGGTGAGGCCGATCAGCGCGTGTTTCGCGACGGTGTACCCCGCGACGTTGGGACCCGCGAACAGACCGGCCAACGAGGACACGATCACCACCTGTCCCCCGGCTTCCACCAGCGTGGGTAGCGCGGCCCGGCAGAACACGAACGCGCTCGAGAGGTTCGAGCGCAACGCCGACTCCCACTCCTCGTCGTCGGTGTCGGTCACCGACGACAGCCCGTTCCCGCCGGCGTTCGCGACCACGACGTCCAGCCGCCCGAACCGGCCGACGATCTCCGCGACCGCGTTCTCCGCATCCGAGGTCACGCTGGCATCACACGCGATGACGTGCGCGCCGGTTTCCTCCGCCACCTTCTCCAGCGGTTCGCGCCGCCGTCCGAGGACCACCACGTTCGCGCCCTCGGCCGCGTAGCGGCGGGCCACCGCCGCACCGATGCCCGTACCGCCGCCGGTGACCGCGACGACCCTGTTCTCTGTACTCACCCGGAGTCCTTTCCCTTGTCCCGAACCGACTGCGTCCATGCCGGAGCCACGTCGCGGAGTTGCGGTCATGCGGCCAGGTCCAGCCACTCCCCGACGGCCAGCACGTGCGCGCGCTGTCCGGCGTGCGCGCGGAACTCCTTCTCCGGGTCGGCGACCTCGACGTAGCCCGCGATCTTGTCCGGCTGTCCGGGCTCGTAGTGCATGGGTACCGCGTACCGGGCGTCGAGGATCTCCGCGGCCGCGGCGGCCTGCCGAGGGTCCAGCGCGGCGGGCAGCGGACTCGGCGGCCGCAGGTGCGGCGCGTCGACCACCGCGCCGTTGGCGGGCAGGAACACCGCGTCGAACGGGCTGAACCGGCGCGCGATGAGCCACCAGTAGCCGTGGAACATCGTGTCGCCGCCGTGGAAGATCCGCTGCCCGCCGGCCTGCACCACCCAGTTCAGCTGCGGGTCGCCCAGTCCGTCGACGGCGGGGATCGCGGTGACGAGGAACGGCCCGATTTCGCGAGTGGACCAGGGATCCACGACTTCGGCGGCCAGTCGGTGCAAGGCCAGCTCGCGCTCGGCCTGCAGGGTCGTCACGTTGTCCACGTCGTCGCCGTGGCCCGGCGCCAGTCGGAGCACCGGCGCTCCCGGCGCCAGCACGCCCGCGAGTGCGGCCGCGTCGGTGTGGTCCCGGTGCAGGTGCGTGACCAGTGCGGCGCCGGCCGTCCCGCTCGGTGCCGGCAGCCTGTCGCCGGACCGCCATCCGGTGAACAGTGGCGAGAGGTCCCGTACGTAGTCGATCACCAGCCGCTCACCGTCCGCCTCGATCTCCAGTCCGGCCCAGCCCAGTCGTCGTGTTCGCATCCCGTACTCCTTCTCGGCGGCGGTCGCCGAAAGTTAGCGTACGGGCGTTCGCTAAATCAATAGCGAACGCCCGTACGCTAACTTCGTCACATGTAGCTGGAAGCAGGCCGAGCAGGAACGACGTGAAGCTCAGGTCACTCAAGCAGCCATGATCGCGGTGACCTACGCACCGGCTAGCGGCCTTCGTGGACAGGTACACATTCGCCATCTGGCTCGTCCTCCACCCCCGAGGGCGATCGTCTGCGCAGGCGGCTCAACGCCGCGATCAGCGAGCTACTCCGATGAGCCGCGTACGAATCCGGCCCGGCAAGCCCCAAGGACGAACTTTCGCCGTATCGCCCCTGGGCATGCCCGCAGCCTTGCTCCGCGACGAAGGCCGGGTGGCCTTCCTCGGCCGGACTTCCACCGAGGACCTGCAGGATCCTCGCCAGTCGATGCTGCGCCAGCTGGCCGACTGCAAGTCGGCGATACCTGACTCGTGGGTGATCGTGGCCCACTTCTACGACATCGAATCCGACAGGCTCGACCTGGACAACCGATCCCGCGGTCGGGCGGTGTCACCGACCTCCTCAAGGAAGTCCCGGGGCATACCCGGACGTTCGAGGGCCTGTCCATCGAGCGTGAACTCGGCCGCGCGGACGTGCCGCTCTTCACGTCGAACGAACCGATCACCTTGTCAGGCAGCAATGCGTTCTCCAACGCCGCATCAACCAGCCCATCGCCGAGCCAGGAAATCACAACGCGGCAAGGTCAACGAACCGCTCGTGCCCAAGTGGATGTTCGACGAACTCACCACCCGCAAACCGAACGCACAGAAGGGGCGGCCGGCCTACTACTTGTGCCGGCCCCGGAAGAACAACCGCGGCGGCACCGATCCACACGCCGACCTGGCCACTGTGGACGACAGCGCCTCCAACGCCCAAGGCGGTGCCCCGACGGCCCGTTCGCGAAAGCCCTGAGAACACTGTTCAAGCCAAAGTGGCTCAGCTCGACGCGCAAGACATCGAGGCTCCAGCACCACCCACTGCGCGGTAAGCTGTGTCACCTCGAAGAGTGTCTGAAGCAGAACCTCGGCGACGTCTTGACGATCGGGGTTGAACCGCCATCAGAAGCAGGAAAAAAGGTCAACGACGCCATACTGATTCCCGGAATAGCAAAAAGCGCCGATCATTTCGATCGACGCTCTTGGATGAAGCTTTTGTACCCCCGATGGGATTCGAACCCACGCTACCGGCGTGAGAGGCCGGCGTCCTAGGCCGCTAGACGACGGGGGCTAGGATCTTTCCTCCTTCAGAAGGAGGTTTTCAGTTGTTCACCTGCTGTGTTGCTGTGAAGAAACTTACCAGACCGGGTTTCCCGCCTTCGCAGGGGGGTCACTCTGTGTTTCACTCCGGAGAGTTCTCCAGCTGGGGTACCAGGACTCGAACCTAGACTAACTGGACCAGAACCAGTCGTGCTGCCAATTACACCATACCCCAGTGAGGTACCGTTCCGGTCTTGACCGGCTCGGTGCCGCACGAGAAGAAATACTAGAGCACGCTGTTCCGCACCGTGAAAGCGGGGGTCTCCGTAGCGCGCTGAGCCGGGACGCCGAGCTTCGCGAACTCGGAAACGAGCAGCTCAGGGAGCTCGTCGAGGCCGGCGATGGTGTGCACGCCCGCCGGGGCGCGCTCGGCGATGCCGTCCCGGTCGAGCCAGACGGCGCCCAGGCCGGCGTCGCGTGCGCCGATGGCGTCGGTGTCGAGCTTGTCGCCGACGTGGACGGCCTGCGCCGGGTCGCAGCCGAGGCCGAGGCAGACCGAGTGGAACATCGCCGGGTCCGGTTTGGCTACTCCGAGTTCACCGGCGATGGCCACGTGGTCGAAGAACCGGGCGAGTCCGAGATCGGCGATCTTCTTGCGCTGATGCGCGCCCGAGGCGTTCGTGACCGCCGCGACGAGCACGCCCGCGGCCCGCAGCCATTCCAGGCACGGAAGGACATCTTCAAACAATTGCCACGAACGGGTGAGGATTTCACGACGACGTCTTTCGAAGCCGATGACCTGGTCTTCGTCGGCCAGAATGCCGATCTCCGCGAGGAAGCATTCAGTGCGCCTGTGATGCATCGTCGCGTAATCGATTTCGCCCGCCACCACCAGCGCGACGTGCTCCTCGGTGATGAGATCCCACAGCGGCCAAAGGTCGTTCTGGCCGGTGAGCGCGCGCAGGCCGAGCCGGATCGCCGCCGTGCAGTCGATCAACGTGTCATCGATGTCGAGGCAGACCAACCGCAACTCCGGAGGCTCCCAAGGGGCTCCGTCCGTAACGGCCGGAGTGGTTCGTGACGGGGTCCGGGGCACGAGAGCGAAATCCACCAAGTGAGGCTAGGGCACCCAGCGCGATCGCGACTCTGCCGATGAGGTGATTAAGGCTGCTCTGTTCCGGCGCGGGCGCTCTACTCCCAGTTGGTGAGATGTCGTGTTTTAGTTACCCGGCAACGACTGGCGCGGGCGAGTGAGTGAAATGTCGATACCCGGCGCCACGTCCGATTAGACGCACGCACTCCCTGTGATGACAACGAAATCCTTACGCGGTCCGAATCGCGGACAGTCCACAAGGGCGCGTCCGCGACCGCTGTCCTTCCAGGACGGTCCGAGCACGCTGAGTCCTATGTAGACAGACGGCCGAGGACCGGTGAGATCCCCGCCATAGCCCGAACGGCGCATCCGCCCGGATGGCGCTTGACGCGCCGGTCGGGCAGGTGCATGCTGAGTTTATTCAACAGGTGATGAATAAGAGTTTCGAAGGGGTGGGACGGATGAACGAACGCACGAACTGCGTGATCGTCGGCGGTGGCCCCGCGGGCATGGTCGCCGGATTGCTGCTGGCCAGGGCCGGGGTCGAGGTCACGGTGCTGGAGAAGCACAAGGACTTCCTGCGGGACTTCCGCGGCGACACGGTGCACCCGTCGACTTTGACACTGCTCGACGAACTGGGTCTCAGCGAGAAGTTCCTCAGCCTGCCGCACAGCGAGATCGCCTACGCCGGATTCCCCGCCGAGGACGGCACGATGATGCGGCTGGCCGACTTGAGCAGGCTGAAGGTGGCGCACCCCTTCATCGCGATGGTCCCGCAATGGGACTTCCTGGACCTGCTCGCCGACGCCGGCGCGAAGGAACCCACGTTCACGCTGCGGCGGAGCACCGAGATGACCGGCCTGCTCCTGGAGCAGGGCCGCGTGAGCGGGATTCGCTACCGCGACGCCGAGGGGCGGACCGGCGAACTGCGCGCCGACCTGGTGATCGCCGCCGACGGCCGCTGGTCGCTGGCCCGGCGGGAGGCCGGGCTGATCCCGAAGGAGTACGACACCCCGTTCGACGCGTGGTGGTTCCGGATTTCGCGGCGGGAGGGCGAACTCGAGGGCAGGCTGACCCCGAAGATGCGGAATCGCCGGTTCGCCGTGCCGCTGCCGCGGAAGGGTTACTTCCAGGTCGCCTACCTCGGTCCGAAGGGCGAGGACCTGCGGACCAAGGGCATCGAATGGTTCCGGGCGAACGTGGCCGAGGTCTGCCCCGAATTCGCCGACCGCGTCGGCGAGCTGAAGACGACCGACGACGTCAAGTTCCTCGACGTCAAGCTCAACCTGCTGCGGAAATGGCATCTCGACGGGCTGCTGTGCATCGGTGACGCGGCACACGCGATGTCACCGGTCGGCGGGGTCGGCGTCAACCTCGCCGTGCAGGACGCGGTCGCGGCCGCCACCCTGCTCGCCGAGCCGCTGCGCCGCGGCAAGCCGACGGAAGCGGACCTGGCGAAGGTCCGCAAGCGCCGTCTCGCGCCGACGATGCTGGTGCAAGGGCTGCAACGACTGTTGCACAAGAACGTCATGCGGCCGGTGATGGAGGGCAAGCGCAACGGCCCGCCGGCGGTGATGGTGAAGCTGTTCAGCCGCTTCCCGGTGCTTTCCTACTTCCCCGCGCGACTGCTGGGCCTCGGCCTCCGGCCGGAGCACGCCCCGGCCTTCGCGCGGCGGGCGATGGAGCCTGCGGAGAGCTAGCCTCCGGATGCTATGAAAGGCCCGTTACTTGCAAATTTTGCAAGTAACGGGCCTTTCATAGCGCGCTTTAGACGTCCTGCACCGGGTTCGTCAGGGTGCCGATGCCTTCGATGGTGATCGAAACGGACTGGCCGTCCTCGATCGGGCCGACGCCCTCGGGCGTGCCGGTCAGGATGACGTCGCCGGGCAGCAGGGTCATCACGCCGGACACGAACTCGATCAGCTCGGGGATCTTGTGCACCAGGTCCGACGTCCGGCCGTCCTGCTTGAGCTCACCGTCCACCTCGGACTTGAGCGCGAGGTCGGCCGCGTCGAGCGAGGTCTCGATCCAGGGGCCCAGCGGGCAGAAGGTGTCGAAACCCTTCGCCCGGCCCCACTGGCCGTCGGACTTCTGCAGGTCGCGGGCGCTGACGTCGTTCGCCACGGTGTAGCCGAGGATCGCGCTCGCCGCACGAGCGGCGGGCACGTTCTTGACCGGCTGGCCGATGACGATCGCCAGCTCACCCTCGAAATCCACCCGGCCGACGCCGCGCGGGCGGCGGATGGGCGCGTGGGGGCCGATCACCGAGGTCGACGGCTTGATGAACAGCATCGGGTCCGCCGGGACCTCGTTGCCGAACTCGGCCGCGTGCTTGGCGTAGTTCCGGCCGACCGCGATCACCTTCGACGGCAGGATCGGCGCGAGCAGCCGGACGTCGGCGAGCGGCCAGCGTTTGCCGGTGAAGTTGGGGTTGTTGCCGAAGGGGTGCTCGGCGATTTCCAGTACCTGGGCGTCGTCGCCGTCCCCTTCGATCGAAGCGAACGCGACACCACCGGGATGAGCAATTCGGGCTAGACGCACTCCCCCACTGTACGACTCCTCAAGCCGAGGCTTCGCTGAGGGACTTGTGCACGAGCGCGTCGCACAGCGCGAGCCAGCTCGCTTCGACGATGTTGCCGTGCACGCCGACGGTCGTCCATTCCCGCTCGCCGTCGCTGGTCTCGACGAGCACGCGCGTGACGGCGTCGGTGCCCGGGTGACCGGGCAGGATGCGCACCTTGTAGTCGGCCAGCTCCACACTGTCCAACCAGGACAGGTGCGGGCTGAGTGCCTCGCGCAGGGCGGCGTCGAGCGCGTGCACGGGGCCGTTGCCTTCGGCGGTGGCGATCACGCGCTGCCCGGCGACGTGCACCTTCACCGTCGCCTCGGAGACGACCTCGCCGTCGGAACGGTGGTCCAGGACGACCCGGTACGACTCGAGGGCGAACGGCGGTTCGTCGAGGACGTCGCTTTGCGGGCCGTCGACCTCCCGCCGCAGCAACAGTTCCAGTGAAGCGTCCGCGGCCTCGAAGGACCAGCCTTCGGATTCGAGTTGCTTCACCTTGCGTACGGCGCTCGTCAGCGCCTCGGGCTGGCCGGCAAGGTCGACCCCGAGCTCACGTCCCTTGAGCTCCAGGCTGGCCCTGCCGGCCATCTCGGTGACCAGTACCCGCATGTCATTGCCGACAGAAGCTGGATCGATGTGGTTGTACAGCAACGGATCCACCTTGATCGCGCTCGCGTGCAGTCCCGCCTTGTGAGCGAAAGCCGACGCCCCTACGTAAGCCTGGTGGGTGTAGGGGGCGAGGTTGGCGATTTCGGCAAGAGCATGGGAGACCCGGGTGAGCTCGGCGGCGCCTCCGGTCGGGAGCACCTCCATACCGAGCTTGGTCACCAGATTTCCCGTGACGGCGAACAGATCGGCGTTACCCGCCCGTTCGCCGTACCCATTGGCGGTGCACTGGACGTGCGTCACGCCGGCCTGCACGGCGGCGACGGAATTCGCCACCGCGCAGGAAGTGTCGTCCTGACAATGGATTCCGAGCCGGAATCCGGTCCTTTCCTTGACCTCGCGGACGGTTTCCGCGAGACCGAGCGGCAGCTGGCCGCCGTTGGTGTCGCACAGCACGGCGACGTCTGCACCCGCGTTCACTCCCGCGTCGAGCACCTTCAGCGCGGTGTCCGGGGAGAACGCGTAGCCGTCGAAAAAGTGTTCCGCGTCAAGGAAGACGCGGCGTCCTTCGCCGACGAGGAAGGCGACGGTGTCCCGCACCATCGCGCAGGCCTCGTCGACGTCGACCCGCAGTGCGCGTTCGATGTGACGAAGGTCCGATTTGGCCACCAGCGTGATCACCGGCGCCTGGGAATCGAGCAGGGCCCGCACCTGCTTGTCCTGGTCCGCCTTGGTTCCCGCCTTCCGCGTCGCGCCGAACGCGACGAGCGCGGCGTGCCGCAGTTTCAGTTCGCCGGAAGCGGCGCGGGCGAAGAATTCCGTGTCCTTGGGCAGCGCGCCCGGCCATCCGCCTTCGATGAAGCCGACCCCGAGATCGTCGAGCAGCCTCGCCACCGCCAGCTTGTCCGTGACGGAGTAGGAGATCCCCTCGCGCTGCGCGCCGTCGCGCAACGTCGTGTCGTAGAGGTGGAATGCGTCGCCGAGCGGTGTATCGGCGGGCTCCGTGCGGTTCACGGGAAACTCCTCGTTTCGAGGTGGTGGCAAAGCTGGTTCGGGCAACAAAAAAACCTCCCGCATGGGTGCGAGAGGTTGCGCGCCGGGGGCTCTTGTGGAGCTGTTATCCGGCGCGCTCGGCGATAATGATGGTGCAGGAGGTCACGGACGCATCATGGCACACGCTCCGCCGGGCGTCCACAGGCCGGGCGACACTTCCCACTTTCTGGGAGCCCCCGGAGGCAATGAAGGGGACTTTCATTGCAAATTCTGCAATGAAAGTCCCCTTCATCTCAGGGCCGACTACTGAGTGACCGGGCGCACGTTCGACGAAACGAGCGCCGCCAGCCGGTCACCGATCGCGTGCGTCGCACCGGGCGACGCCTGATCACGGGTCGCGAGGTCGAAGGCCACCGAGGCCTCGATCCGCCGCGCCGATTCCTTCTGTCCCAAGTGGTCCAGCAGCAGCGAGACCGACAGCACCGCGGCGGTCGGGTCGGCGAGACCCTGACCCGCGATGTCCGGCGCGCTGCCGTGCACCGGCTCGAACATGCTCGGGTTCCGGCGCGTGATGTCGAGGTTCCCGCTCGCCGCCAGCCCGATGCCGCCGGTCACCGCCGCCGAAAGATCGGTGACGATGTCGCCGAACAGGTTGTCGGTCACGATGACGTCGAATCGGGACGGGTCGGTCACCAGGTGGATCATCGCCGCGTCCACATGGGAGTAGGCGACGGTCACCTCCGGGTGCTCCAGCGAGACCTCTTCGACGATCCGCGACCACAGCGAGCCCGCGTACTCCAGCACGTTCGTCTTGTGCAGGAGCGTCAGGTGCTTGCGGGGCCGCGCCTCGGCGCGGTTGAACGCGTCGGTCACCACGCGCCGGACGCCGAACGCCGTGTTGACGCTGACCTCCGTCGCGATCTCGTGCTCCGTGTCCTTGCGCAGCAAGCCACCGTTGCCGGCGTAGGGGCCTTCCGTGCCCTCACGCACGACGACCATGTCGATCTCGCCCGACTCCGCGAGCGGGCCGCGCACTCCCGGGTACAACCGGGCGGGCCTCAAGTTCACGTGGTGGTCGAGCTCGAAACGGAGCCGCAGCAGCAGACCACGCTCCAGAATGCCGCTCGGCACCGTCGGGTCGCCCACCGCGCCCAGCAGGATCGCATCGTGCTGACGGAGTTCGCCGAGTACGGACTCCGGGAGCAGCTCACCGGTGGAGTGCCACCGGGCGGCGCCGAGGTCGTAGTTCGTGATCTCCGCCGTAGGTACGACCTCACCGAGCACCTTGAGCGCCTCGGCGACCACTTCGGGCCCGATCCCGTCTCCTGGGATCACCGCGAGCCGCATCCACACACCTCCGTAGACCAGGCCACCGGCAGTCCGGATGGCCCATCCGCAAGAAAACGCCAGCAGCGGAAGGTTACCGGCCGTAGCCCGGTAGCCGTAGCCGCACCACCCTTATGCCGGAATCTCCCACAGAGCGAGACAGCCAAAAGAGTGAATACAAGAAGGGACGCCCTGGCGGAAAGCATGCCGCCAGGGCGTCCCTCACCTCATCGAACGCGGGTTACCGCACTACCGCGTCAGCCGACACCGATCGGCTGACGTCCGGTGTGCCGTCCGCCGTTGCCCGGCCGGTCGGCGCCCGCGTTGCCGTTTCCGGCGTTCGCCTGGATCTTCACCACGCTCGCCCGGTTGCCCGAGGCGTTGTGGTGATCGATCGCCAGCAGGCCGAGGACGGTGTCCTGCGCGGCCGTGTTGCGGTTGACCACCAGCGCCGTGCCCGGCTTCGCGACGTAGCCCAGCGCGGAGTCGCCGCCGCCCTGGACCGTGTACGCGGGAGCCAAGGCGTCGAACGAAAGCGGCGTGCCGACGTAGTCGATCGTCGAAGAGTCCGCACCCGGCGCCGCGTAGAACCCGGAGGTCCCGACCGTGTAGCTGATCTTGTGCGACGCGGCGTTCGGGTCGATGCCCAGCGCGGCGATGCTCACCGGCAGCACGACGACGTTGGTGTCGTACACGTTCGTGTCGACGTCGCCGAGCTGGCCGTTGACCGGCTGGATGTCCACCTGCGGGAAGCCCGGCTTCAGCGCCACCGTGACGGCGACCAGGACGTCGGTCGCGGTCACCTTGGTGACATAGGTCTCGAAGTCCGGCTGTCCGTCGCCCGTGGTGTCGATGTCCACGAACGGCGAGGTGTTGCTTCCCAGGTTGGCCAGGTCGCTCCAGGTGGTGAGACCGAAGGCCAGCAACGCGTTCTCCGGCTCACCCTGCGCCTTGGCCAGCGGGGCCGTGGACGCCGCGCCGACGTAGCGCAGGTCACCACCCTTGGCGGTCTGGTTCAGCGTGCAGTCGGTGGTGACGTCGCCGTCGCACTCGGGCAGCTGCGGGGATTCCGCCTGCAGTTCGAGCACGCTGATCAGCGAGCGGTACCGCTGCGAACCGTTGCCCTGGTCCACTCCCTTGCCGGTCAGGTTCAGCACGGCCTGGTTCTGGCCGTTGCCGAAGGTCACCGCGCCCGGGGTGTTGATGGACGAGACGGGCTTCGGCGCGGAGTACACCGAGAGCCGCAGCGGAACGGTCGTGCCGCTCTTCGGGGTGAACGCGATCCGGCCGGAGGCGTCCGCCACGAACTGCCGGGCGAGGCCGACCTGCGTGGTCGCCATGGTCGGGTCGATGACCTTGCGGAGCGCCTTGGGGTCGGCGATCTTCAGGGTGACCTTGACCAGCGCGACGCCGCGCGGGCTCAGCTTCACGGTCGGCTTGTCCACTGTGTACTCGACACCGGGGAGCGCGTTCACGGCTTCGTAGCCCACCGAGTACTCGACCGGCTTGATGCCCTTGTTGACCACCTTGACCGTCTTGGTCAGGGTGACCGGGCCGCCCGCTTCGACGACGCCGAAGTTGACCGAGACGAAGCCGGGGTTGTCGACGACGTAGGCCAGGACCTGGTTGTCCAGCGCGGCCTTCGCGTCGATCCGGCCGCTGCCGACGCGCTGCGGACCGTAGGTGCGGCCCGAAGCGTCGTGGATGTCGTGACCGGCGGTGTTGATGACCGAGGCCTTGACCTCCTCGACCGACCAGTCGGGGTGCGCCTGACGGATCAGGGCGGTGATACCCGAAGTGTGCGGAGCGGCCATCGACGTCCCGGAGATGACCAGGCGGCCCGCCCCGCTTCCGCTGAGCGCGGACGAGATCGAGTCACCGGGCGCGGAGACGTCCGGTTTGCTGGCCGGGCCGCGACCGCCACGCGAGGTGAACGAGCTCGGGGTGTCCACAATGGACTGGTCACTGGTCGGCACGGACACGCGGCCCTTGCCGGTCATGCGGACCTGCAGCGTGCCCGCGTTCAGCGCCGGGCGGAGCGACGCGGTCGCGCTGCCGGTGAGCTGGAACGTCGGGGTGGCGGCGTTGCCCGCGATCCCGGCCGAGAAGTGCTCCAGGGTGGAGGAGAACAGCGCGCCCTTGGCACCGGCGGCCTGCGCGTTGTTCGAGCGGGCGCCCGAACCGCAGGCGCGGGTCGCGTCGTTGTCGTCCCATTCGAGCCAGACGATCTTGCCCGCGGCGGCCGCCTTGTCGGCGGCGGAGTACGGGTTGCACCCGGCCGCGTTGGCGGCGGACAGCTTGACCACCGGCGCGGTGACGTCGAGCGTGTCGTAGGTCGCGTAGTTCTGGCTGAACTGCCCGGTCTTCGCGCCCTTGACCCCGGCGGGGGCCACGGCCTCGACGGCGTCACGGAGGACGGAGGCGTCACGGCTGCTGGCGACGGTCAGCGCTTCGGGCGTGTTGCCCGGCGCGCCACCGACGTCGTTGAGGTCGCCGCCGTTGCCCGCGGAGAACACCGGGACGACGTTGTTCGCGGCGATCTTGCGCACGAACAGCGAGTCCGGGTCGTCCGGGGTGGCGAAGTCGCCGCCCAGCGACAGGTTGACCACGTCGAGGTGGTCGGTGAAGTCGCCGTCACCGTCCGGGTCGAGCGACCAGTCGAGCGCCTGCGAGGTGACGTTGGTCGAGCCGTCGCAGCCGAAGACCTTGATCGCGTACAGCAGGGCCTTGGGCGCGGTGCCCGGGCCGATCTGCATCGCTTCGATCTTCTTCTTGTTCAGCTTCTTGTAGTCGCCGGTGAAGGTCTTGCCCGCTTCGTCCACACCGAAACCGGCGACCGTGCCCGCGACGTGCGTGCCGTGGTGGCCGCAGGAGAGCGGGTTGGGGTCCGGCTTCGGGGTCTTGAGGGCCGGGTCGCTGCTGCCCGAGTCGTAGGCGTCGCCGACCAGGTCGATACCGCCGACGACCTTGTCGGTCGGGAAGGCCGGGGTGGCCTGGTCGCGGTTGATCGCGTTGTAGGCCGCGGCCGTACCCGGTCCGCCGAAGTCGGCGTGGGTGTAGTCGATGCCGTCGTCGATCACGCCGACGCGGATGCCGTCGCCGTAGCGGCCGGTCTGCTGCCACGAGGCGAGCGTGTTGGTGAGCTGGACCGCACTGGAGTTGGTGCGGGTCTTCGGCACGACCTTCTTGACCGAGACGACGTCCGGCCGCTTCGCCAGCTCGCGGATCTTCGCCGCGTCGGCCGTGACGACCGCGCCGGCGACCGCGTTGGAGGTCTGGGTGACCAGCTGGGTCCCGGCGTCGGCGGCCTTGAGCTGGCCGACGACGGAGTTCACCGTCGCGGCGGTGTTGGCCTTGGCGTCCTTCGCCGCCTTCTTGGCCTTCTCCTTGCCGGCACCCTTGTTCTGCTCGGCGTTGAAGGCGTCGACGGCGGGCTGCTTGGCCAGCTCGACGAAGGCGGTGATCTGCCCTTGGGCGGCTTTGAGCTTCGGCTCGACCTTCCCCTGGAATCCATTACGGTCGATCTTCGCCGGCGTGACGCCGTCCGCGAGGGGGACATCCTGTGCGGCTGCGGTCGCCCCGGTCACGGACGTCGCGAGCAACGCGGCGAAGACCGCGGCCGACGAGCGGATGGCCCACCGGGGTACGCGGGATCTGTTCATGAGTAAGTGCCCTCACTCGAGGCCTAGACTCGGAACCTGCCTGCCGCTCGAACACACCCCCGACGGTGAGCCCCGGCGCCGCGCCGTGCCCTTGACGGCGCGATGGTTCGGCCTCGCCGGAGAAACCTATCCGGGGACCAGCACGACTTCAGTAGGCATTTTTCACCGTTATTGAATCTTGCTCTTCGCAACGCTGTGACTACTAGCGAAAAGTATTCCTGTAACGCCGGTAACATGTTGCCATATAACGAAAGCCGCGTCCGGAGACGCGGCTTTCGTTGTCAGGCTTTCCAGGTCAGCCGAAGTTGACCGCACGGATCGTGTGCGCACCGACGGTGGCGCCGATCGGCTCCAGCAGGTGCGCGTCCACCGAACGGTCCACCCGCAGCAGCATCACCGCGTCCGCGCCGTCGGTGGTCTGGCTGATCTGCGCGGCCTCGATGTTGATGCCCGCCTCGCCGAGCAGCGTGCCGACGCGGCCCATGATGCCCGGCCGGTCGGGGTACTCGAGCAGCAGCACGTTGCCCTCGGCACGCAGGTCGAAGTGGCGGCCGTTGACCTCGACCAGCTTCTCGACGTCGTCCTTGCCGGTGACCGAACCGGACACCGAAAGGGTCGCGCCGTCGTCGTAGACCGCGCGGACGGTGACCAGGCTGCGGAACTTGGGGCTCTCGGTCTCGGTGACCAGGTCGACCTGGACCCCCAGCTCCTCCGCCACGCGCGGCGCGTTCACGAAGGTGACCTGGTCCTCGACGACGCCGGCGAACACGCCGCGCTCGGCCGCGAGCGGCAGCACGCTGACGTCCTCGGTGGACAGTTCGCCCTTGACCACGACGGTGACCGAGGTCGGCGCCTTCGGGTTGAGCGCGGTCAGCACGGTGCCGAGCTTCTGGGTGAGCGAGAGGTACGGCCGCACGTGCTCGCCGACCGTGCCGCCACCCGCGACGTTCACCGCGTCCGGCACGAAGTCGCCGCGCAGCGCGAGCAGCACGGACTTCGCGACATCGGTGCCCGCGCGGTCCTGCGCCTCGGCGGTCGACGCGCCGAGGTGCGGCGTGACGACGACGTTCGGCAGGCCGAACAGCGGGCTCTCGGTGGTGGGCTCGGTGACGAACACGTCGATCCCGGCGCCGCCGACGTGGCCGGAGCTCACCGCGTCCGCCAGCGCCTGCTCGTCGATCAGGCCGCCGCGAGCGGCGTTGACGATGATGACGCCCTGCTTGACCTTCTTGAGCGCCTCGGCACCGATCAGGCCCTTGGTCTCCGGGGTCTTCGGCAGGTGGATGGAGATCGCGTCGGCGCGCTCGAGCAGCTCGTCCAGCGTGACCAGCTCGATGCCGAGCTGCGCGGCGCGGGCGGCCGAGACGTAGGGGTCGTAGGCGATGAGCTTGGTGTCGAACGCGGCGAGGCGCTGCGCGAACAGCTGGCCGATCTTGCCGAGGCCGACCACGCCGACGGTCTTGCCCTGGATCTCGATGCCCGAGTAGCTGCTGCGCTTCCACGCGCCGCCCTGGAGGCTCTGGTCCGCGGCCGGGACCCGGCGGGCGACCGCGAGCAGCAGCGCGACGGCGTGCTCGGCGGCGGAGACGATGTTCGACGTCGGCGCGTTGACCACCAGCACACCGCGTTCGGTGGCGGCGGGGACCTCGACGTTGTCCAGCCCGACGCCGGCGCGGGCGACCACCTTGAGCGAGGTGGTGGCGGCGAGGACCTCGGCGTCGACCTTGGTCGCGGACCGCACGAGCAGCGCGTCCGCCGTCTTCACGGCTTCGAGCAGCGCGGGACGGTCCGTGCCGTCCACATGCTGGACCTCGACCTCGTCGGAGAACACGCTCAACACGGAAGGCGCGAGCTTCTCGGCGATGAGGACGACGGGCTTGTTCGGCTTGGTCACGATACGGCTCCCACTATCTGGTCTGTGCCTGCGACTCTAGGTTTGACGGTCACGCCGTTGTGCCCGGTTGCGCCGCAGTTTAGACCTGGTGACAGGGGATTGTTAACTCGCCCGTAATCCGGCGAAAACGAGTTCGAGGAGCCGTTCGAGGCCCTTGTCACCCGAAAGATGTTCACTGGCCCAGGAAAGTGCGTGCAGCAGCACCAGCAATTCGTGCGCTGTGACGTCCGCCCTCAGCTCCCCCGACGCCTTCGCCCGTTCCACCAGCTGGGATACCGCGTCCCGCATGGCGTGACACGAGGCGTACAGCGGCGAGGTCTCGTCGTCGAGGACGTCGACCATCAGTTCGGGTAGCCCGCGGTAGCTCGCCGACTGCCTGCCCATCCCGGCGAGCCAGGTCTTGAGCGCGCTCAACGGCTCCGGCGAGCCCAGGAGTTCGCGGGCCGCCACGGCCTGGCCGTCGAACCGCTCACGAAGCACCGTCTCGACCAGCGCCTCGCGGGCCGGGAAGTGCCGGTAGAGCGTCCCGATGCCGACACCGGCGTTGCGGGCGATGTCCTCCAGCGAGGCCTCGACCCCGCGCGCGGCGAAGGCACGCTTCGCCTCCTCGACGAGGCGCTCGTAGTTGCGCCGGGCATCCGCGCGCAGTGGTTTCTTCTCGGTGTCCATCGCGCTCCCGAGCTTAGTCTCGACAAATCGGAGGCAGCCTCCGTATAGTCGGCCAGGTAACCGGAGGCTGCCTCATGTTAGCTGGAGAGACTGAAGTGAACCTGATCGAAGAGACCCGCGACCTGCTGGGACCGGTGGGCGTCTGGCTGCCGCTCGGCATGCTCAGGCCGTCACCCGAAGAAGAACTGAAGGCGCTACGACGGCTGGAAGAGCTGGGCTATCGCACCGTGTGGGCGGGTGAGGGACCGGCGGCCCGGGAGCTGTTCGCACACAGCGGCGTCGCGCTCGCCTCCACCGAACGGGTGGTGATCGGCACCGGGATCGCCAACATCTGGTCACGCCCCGGGTACACCGCCCAGGCCGGCGGGCGAGCACTCGCGCACGCCTTCCCCGGCCGGTTCGTGCTCGGTGTCGGCATCGGCCACGCCTTCCAGGCGACGAAGACCGGTGCGGACTACCGGCCGCTCGGACAGACCCGTGAATACCTCGAAGCCATGGCCGCCGCGGAGGCCGAGTTCCCTTCACCGGTCCCGTTTCCGCGCGTTCTCGCCGCCGTCGGCCCGAAGATGCTCGAACTCGCGAGGGAGCTGACGGACGGCGCGCACCCGTTCGCGCAGCCCTTCGAACACACGCCGTACGCCCGCGAGATCGTCGGACCGGACAAGCTGCTCATCCCGGAGCATCCGGTCCTGCTCGGCGGCCGGGAGGAGGCGCGGGCGAACATCGCGAAGACCATCGAACTGCTGAAGCAGTACGACATCCCGCACTACATCAAGGGCTGGAAACGCCTGGGCTACACCGATGCCGACATCGACGGCATCAGCGACCGGCTCGTCGACGGGCTGACCGCCTGGGGCGACGAGGAAAAGATCGCGCGGCGGATCAAGGAACTCGTCGACGCCGGCGCGGACACCGTGCTCGTCAACCCGGTCGGCGACAGCCTGGACGTCATCGTGGCCCAGCTGGAACGACTGGCACCGGCGCTGGCGGAGGTGACCCGATGAGCGTCGGGATCTGGACGTTCTCCTTCGACGGCAAGGAAATCGGCGCGGTCCGCGACGCGGCCTCGGAAATCGAAGAACTCGGCTTCGACACGGTGTGGTTCGGGGAGTACCTGGGACGGGAGGCCTTCACGCAGGCGGGGCTGCTGCTGGCGGCGACGTCCCGGCTGACGGTCGCCACCGGGATCGCGCGCTTCGACCAGCGGGAACCGGCCACCGCCGCGGCCGCCGGAAGGACCCTCGCCGAGGCCTATCCCGGCCGGTTCGTTCTCGGGCTGGGCGGGCACCGGCCGGGTGCGAAACCGCTGGAAGCGATGCGCGGGTACCTCGACGGGATGGACGGGGCCGAACTGTCCACACCGGACTCCCCGCACCGGCGGCTGCTGGCCGCGCTGGGACCGAAGATGCTCTCGCTGGCCGCGGAACGGGCCGACGGGGCGCATCCGTACTTCGTCCCCGTCGAACACACCGCTCGCGCCCGGGAAATCATGGGCCCTACTGCTTACCTGGCCGTCGAACAGGCCGTGGTTCTGGGCTCGGACCGGGAGATCGCCCGGCGGCACGTGTCGATGTACCTGGAGCTGGCGGCCCACCATCAGGCGAATCTGCGGCGGTTCGGCTTCACCGAGAAGGACTACGGCTCGGATCGCCTCGTGGACGCGCTGGTCGCCGTCGGGGAAAACGAGATGTCCGCCCGGATCCAGGCACATCTGGACGCGGGCGCGGATCATGTCTGCCTTCAGGTCCTGACCGAGGACGAGCGGATCCCGCTGCCGGAATGGCGGCTTTTGTCGGGGGTCGCGGGTAGCGTGCGGAAGCGTGACGTCACCGGCTGAACTCGCCTTCGAAAACGCGCGTGAACTGATCGACGCGCAGGACCTCGCCGGGCTCGCGCGCCTGATCGGCGACCTGCCCACGCTCGTCCACGCGCACGGGAAGAACGGGAACGACCTGCTCGGCATGGCCACCGCGACCCGTGACGAGCGGCTGTGCCGGATCCTGCTGGACCACGGGGCGGATCCGGCGTCGGCCAACGTGCACGGCTGGACCGCGCTGCACCAGGCCGGGTATGTCGGGCTGCCGCTGCTGGTCACGATGCTGCTCGACGCGGGGGCCCCGATCGACGTGCCCGCCCGCGGCGACGGCGGGACACCCCTGGTGGTCGCGCTGTTCTGGGGCCACCGCGAGGCCGCCGAGGCACTGGCCGCGCACAGCCTGTCCCCCGGCAACCTGCGCGTCGCTGCCGGTCTCGGACACGCGGACTTGCTCGACGCGTTGGTCGCGCCGGACGGCACGCTCTCCCCCGAGGCGGGCGCGCACCGCGAGTTCCACCGGCCGCACAGCGGTTTCCCGGAATGGCGGCCTAGCGAGGATCCTGCCGAGATCCTCGATGAGGCGCTTTCGTGGGCCGCGCGGAACGACCGCTCTTCGGCTGTCCGCACGCTGGTGGAACGGGGAGCCCGGGTGGACGCCGACGTCTACCGCGGGACCGCGCTGACGTGGGCCGCCGCCCAGGGGAAGGCTTCGGTGATCGGGACTTTGGCCGAACTCGGCGCTTCGGTGAACCGGCAGGGCACCTTCGGCGGGCTCTCCCATGGGGAAGGTGTCACGGCGCTGCACCTTGCCGTGCAGGGCGGACACGTGGACGCGGTCCGGGCCTTGCTGGCGGTGGGGGCGGACGTGTCCCTTGAGGACTCTTTGTACTCGTCGTCGGCTTTGGGGTGGGCGGAGCACTTCGAGCAGCGGGAGATCCTGGCGGTTCTGCGGGGGGCTTGAGGGTGGCGATTCGGGTTCTAACCCGAATCGCCACTCACGACCACCTGGACCGCTCCGCCCGTGCGCTTGTGCGCCCTCAAGTGTCATGAAAGGGGCTTTCAGGACGTTTTTCGTCCTGAAAGCCCCTTTCATGACATCCGCGAGCGACAAACGGGCCGCTTCGGGCGTAGGTCCAGTGCTATGAACGTCAATGTCCTGAAGGCCACCTTCGAGACGTTGATCGTCTCGAAGGTGGCCTTCAGGACAGCATGAGCCGGAACCGTGTCTCTTTGGAAGACACGCGAACTCGGAGCGACGGCCCGCACCCTCCCGGTCGCCCGTCGCCCCGCGGCGCTGCGGATGTCCCTAATGCGGCATTGGAGACGCTGAGCGTCTCCAATGCCGCATTAGGGACTCCCTGCCGCCCGCGCCGCAGCACGAGGTGGACAAGTGGAGTCTGTAGTCCGTATCGTCAAAGACGGACTAAAGACTCCGTTTCTGTCTGACTGGGAGACCTCAATGACCACACCCCGCGAAGTCTTCGACAAGCTGTCCGAAGGCATCACCGCCGGACGCTGGGAAGACCTTTTCGCGCTCTACGCGGAAGACGCCGTCGTCGAGAACCCGCAGCGCCCGCCCGTGCCGACCCGCTTCGAGGGCCGCGAAACCCTTCGCAAGAACTTCGGCGGAGGAATCAACGTGCGCATGAGCCGGGCCGATGTCCTGATTCATGGGACAACCGACCCGGAGGTGATCATCGCCGAGTACCGCAACGTCGGCGAGGCACTCGACACCGGGAAGTCCTTCGACATCGCCAATGTCCAGCTCCTCCGGGTCCGCGACGGGCTCATCGCCCACTCCCGCGATTACCACGACTACCTGCGCCTGACCGCGGCACGCGACGGTCTGGAGGACCTCGAAAAGAGCTACGAAACCGCGGAGCGGGAAATCACGCCGGTTCCGCCGCGTCCGGTGTCGACGGCGGATCCGAAAAGTCCGCGCGGGGTGTTCGAGCGGCTCGTCCACGGCGTCGCGGACGGCAAGTGGAGCGAGTTGTCAGCGCTCTACGCCGGGAAAACCCACGTGACGCACCCGTTCCTGCCGGGGGCGAAGACCCTGGAGACCAGGGAAGACCTGCACGAGCACTTCAAGTTCGGCGAGCGGCACGAGGTCCGGTTCCAGGTCCGCGATCTGGTGATCCACGAAACCCTCGACCCCGAGGTCGTGATCGGCGAGTTCGACTATCAGGGCACGGCGGGAGGCAGCCCGGAATTCCGGGTCTCCAACATCTTCGTGCTGCGCGTGCGCGACGGGCTGATCGTCGAATCCCGTGACTACGCCGACCATCTCGCCGTCGCGGCCGCCACCGGACGGCTGAAGGAACTGTTCGCGCTCGTCTAAGCGGGAAGGTCGAATTCGCCGTCCGCGACGCCTTTCAAGAAGGCGTCCCATTCCCTCGGGGTGAACACGAGGACGTGACCGTCCGGATCCGAGGACTGGCGCATCGCGGTGTAGGTGACGCCGTCTTCGTGCGGCACCAACGCGTACTCGACGCAGTCTTCGAGGTTCGCGCCTTCCGGTTCCGCCCGGATCCACGCCACTTCGGTCAAGTCCAGCTCGGGCCGGATGTGGGCTTTGTCGTCCACCGGCTGCTCACTCATGGTGTCCACGGTATCCCTTTCAGGCGCGCAAAACGAAGGGGCCCTTCACCAGGAAGGGCCCCTTCGCGGCGAAACCTAGGCGGTTTCGGTGATCGGCCGGTCCACCCACGACATCAGGTCGCGCAGCTTCTTGCCGGTCTCCTCGATCGGGTGCTGGTTGCCCTGCTCCTCGAGCTTGGTGAAGTTCGGCCGTCCGGCCTCGTCCTCGGCGACCCATTCACGGGCGAAGGTGCCGTCCTGGATCTCACCGAGGATCTTCTTCATCTCTTCCTTGACCGCCGGCGAGATGACGCGCGGGCCGCGGGTCAGGTCGCCGTACTCGGCGGTGTCGGAGATCGAGTAGCGCTGACGCGCGATGCCGCCCTCGTACATGAGGTCGACGATCAGCTTCAGCTCGTGCAGCACCTCGAAGTAGGCGATCTCCGGGGCGTAGCCGGCCTCGGTGAGCACCTCGAAACCGGTCTGCACCAGGGCGGAAGCGCCACCGCAGAGAACGGCCTGCTCGCCGAAGAGGTCGGTCTCGGTCTCCTCGGTGAAGGTCGTCTTGATGACGCCGGCGCGGGCGCCACCGATGGCGGCCGCGTAGGACAGCGCGAGCGCCTGCGCGTTGCCCGAGGCGTCCTGCTCGACCGCGATGAGCGCCGGGACGCCCTTGCCGTCGACGAACTGGCGGCGGACCAGGTGGCCCGGGCCCTTCGGCGCGACCATGGCGACGTCCACGTTGGCCGGCGGCTTGATCAGGTCGTAGCGGATGTTGAAGCCGTGACCGAAGAACAGCGCGTCGCCGTCCTTGAGGTGCGGCTCGATGTCCTTCTCGTAGATCGCGCGCTGCTTGGTGTCCGGCGCGAGGATCATGATCAGGTCGGCTTCGGCGCTGGCCTCGGCCGGGGTGAGCACGCGGAGACCCTGCTCCTCGGCCTTGGCCCGCGACTTCGAGCCCTCGGGCAGACCGACGCGGACGTCGACGCCGGAGTCGCGCAGGCTGAGCGAGTGCGCGTGGCCCTGGCTGCCGTAGCCGATCACGGCGACCTTGCGACCCTGGATGATCGAAAGGTCCGCGTCGTCGTCGTAAAAGATTTCCACTGCCATGAGGGGTACTACTTCCTTTCCTGACTTACAAAGTTATCGAGCTGAGGTGGCGGTGATGGATCGGGCGCCACGGCCGACCGCGACCATTCCGGACTGGACCAGTTCACGGATGCCATAGGGCTCCAGCATCCGCAGCAGGGCACCGATCTTGTCCGAGGTACCGGTGGCTTCGACGGTGAGCGCCTCGGGGGACACATCCACCACTTTCGCGCGGAAGAGCTGCACCGTCTCGAGAACCTGGCTGCGCACGGTGGCGTCGGCCCGGACCTTGACGAGCAGCAGTTCGCGCTGCACGGCTGTGGATTTTTCCAATTCCACGATCTTGATGACGTTGACCAGCTTGTTGAGCTGTTTGGTCACCTGTTCGAGCGGTAGCTCTTCGACGGCGACCACGATCGTCATCCGGGACACCTCGGGGTTTTCCGTGGGCCCGACGGCGAGGGATTCGATGTTGAAACCACGCCGGGAGAACAGTCCGGAAACCCGCGCGAGGACACCGGGTTTGTTCTCCACCAGAACGCTCAGGGTGTGCACGCTCATCGCGCGTCTCCTTCTGCCGCGGCGTTGATCTCCGCCTCTGCGGCGACTTCGTCGTCGTCGAAGAGCGGGCGGATCCCGCGCACGGACATGATTTCGTCGTTACCGGTGCCCGCGGCCACCATGGGCCACACCTGGGCATCCTTCCCCACCACGAAATCGATCACGACGGGGCGGTCGTTGATCTCCATGGCGCGCCGGATGGTGGCGTCGACGTCTTCCTTGGTCTCACAGCGGAGCCCGGCGCAGCCGAGCGCCTCCGCGAGCAGGGTGAAGTCGGGGATGCGGTGCTTGTGGGTACCGAGATCGGTGTTGGAGTACCGCTCCGAGTAGAAGAGGTTCTGCCACTGGCGGACCATGCCCAGGTTGCCGTTGTTGATGACGGCGACCTTGATCGGCGCGCCTTCGATGGCGCAGGTGGCCAGTTCCTGGTTCGTCATCTGGAAGCAGCCGTCGCCGTCGATGGCCCAGACCTGCTTGTCCGGGACGCCGAACTTGGCGCCCATCGCGGCCGGGACGGCGAAGCCCATCGTGCCGAGGCCGCCGGAGTTGATCCAGGTGCGCGGGTTCTCGTACTTCACGAACTGCGCGGCCCACATCTGGTGCTGGCCGACGCCCGCGGTGTAGACCGCGTCCGGGCCGACGAGCGAGCCGATGCGCTCGATGACGTACTGCGGGGAAAGCGTCCCGTCCTCGGGCCACTCGTAGCCGGCCGGGTAGTCGTCGCGCCAGGAGCGGACCTGCGTCCACCAGTCCTGCAGATCCGGCTTCGCGGACTTGTCGGTCTCGGCGCGGACGGCCTCGATCAGCTCGGTGATGATCTCCGCGCAGTCGCCGACGATGGGCACGTCCGCCTTGCGGTTCTTGGAGATCTCGGCCGGGTCGATGTCGGCGTGGACGATGGCGGCGCCCGGCGCGAAGGAGGACAGCTGCCCGGTGACGCGGTCGTCGAAACGGGCGCCGAGCGCGATCAGCAGATCCGCCCGCTGCATCGCGGCGACCGCGGAGACCGTGCCGTGCATGCCCGGCATACCGAGGTGCTGCGGGTGCGAGTCGGGGAACGCGCCGCGGGCCATCAGCGTGGTGACGACCGGGATCCCGGTCAGCTCGGCCAGTTCCATCAGCTGGCGCGAGGCGTCGGCCTTGATCACGCCACCGCCGACGTAGAGGACCGGGCGCCGCGACTTGCTGATCAGCCGGGCGGCCTCGCGGACCTGCTTGCCGTGCGGGCGCAGCGTGGGCCGGTAGCCCGGCAGCCGCAGCTCCGTCGGCCAGGAGAAGGAGGTCATCTCCTGCAGGACGTCCTTGGGGATGTCCACCAGGACCGGGCCGGGGCGGCCGGTCGAGGCGAGGTGGAAGGCCTCCGCGATGGTGCGGGGGATGTCCGCCGGGTCGGTGACCAGGAAGTTGTGCTTGGTGATCGGCATCGTGATGCCGCAGATGTCGGCTTCCTGGAAGGCGTCCGTGCCGATCAGCGCGCGGGACTGCTGGCCGGTGATGGCGACCACCGGGACCGAGTCCATGTTCGCGTCGGCGAGCGGGGTGACCAGGTTGGTCGCGCCGGGACCCGACGTGGCCATGCACACCCCGACCTTGCCGGTCGCCTGCGCGTAGCCGGTGGCGGCGTGGCCCGCGCCCTGTTCGTGGCGGACCAGGACGTGGCGGACCTTCGTCGAGTCGAGCAACGGGTCGTACGCCGGGAGAATGGTGCCGCCGGGAATACCGAACACGACTTCCGCGCCCACCGCCTCGAGCGAGCGGACGAGCGACTGCGCGCCCGTGACCCGCACGGGGGTCCCGGCCGGCGGAGCCGGCTTGGGTCGGGACCCGGATGTTCCGGTGTTCGCTTCAGCTCGCGAGGTGGCACTAGTCATCGCTTGTCTGCCTCGTCTTGTCTAGTCACTCGTTCGGGTATTCATTGGCTGGTTCGGCATTGAAATTGTTCCAGGCAACAAAAAACCCCCGCCGACCGGAGTGGTCGCACGAGGGTCGCGCGTCGACGCAGCGGAGACTTCCCTAAGCGTCGACGCGCTTGGGAAGTACGAGGCCGGTCTGCGTTGTCACGAGAGTGAAGCTAGCCGGTCGCCGTCAAGAGTGTCAACTCTGCGGGACGGCGATTCCGCATGCTGGACACCGTCGGGGTACTACACGACCCGCGTTCGGGGTCGGAAAGGCCGCGGTGCACCATCTTTGACGTGGCAGAAGAAAAGCAGCAGGAACAGGCGAACGAGGCTCCCAAAGCCGTCTTCAAGATTCCGAACACGGCACTGCTGGCGATCGCTTTCCTCGTCGTTTGTGTGACGCCTGTCGCGTTCGGCGACGTGCCGTACCTCCAGTGGCTCTACGTCTTCCCGATCGCGCTGGCGGTGTTCGTCATCCGGACCCGCACGACCGCGACGGCCGAGGGACTGGAAGTCCGCACGCTGTTCGGGCATCGGGACCTGCCGTGGTCCTCCCTCAAGGGCCTCGCCATCACCGACAAGGCGAAGGTGCGGGCGGTACTGAAGGACGACACCAAGGTCGCCCTCCCCGCCGTGCGCACTCGCCACCTTCCGGTGATCTCGCTGGTCAGCGCGGGGCACATGGCCGATCCTTCCGGGCTCACGGACGACGTCGCCAAGGCCGAAGAGGCGACGCCGGAAAAGGCCGCGGACTCCGGGGAGTAGGATTGGTAGGACCAGTTTGGCGCCGGTTCGCCCGGCAGTGCCCTGGTCCCACCCCGAACCTTGGAGTAAGCCGTGCCCCCACTCCGTTCCCGGACCACCACCCACGGCCGCAACGCGGCGGGCGCCCGCTCGCTCTGGCGCGCCACCGGGATGACCGACAGCGACTTCGGCAAGCCGATCGTCGCGATCGCGAACTCCTACACCCAGTTCGTGCCGGGGCACGTGCACCTCAAGGACCTCGGCGAGATCGTGGCGGGCGCGGTGAAGGAGGCGGGCGGTGTCGCCCGCGAGTTCCACACGATCGCCGTCGACGACGGGATCGCCATGGGGCACAGCGGAATGCTCTACTCGCTGCCCTCGCGCGAGATCATCGCGGACTCCGTCGAGTACATGGTGAACGCGCACCAGGCCGACGCGCTGGTCTGCATCTCCAACTGCGACAAGATCACCCCGGGCATGCTGAACGCCGCCATGCGGCTGAACATCCCGGTGGTCTTCGTCTCCGGCGGGCCGATGGAGGCCGGGAAGGCCGTGGTCGTCGGCGGTGTCGCGCAGGCGCCGACCGATCTGATCACCGCGATCGCCGCTTCGGCCAGCAGCGAGGTCGACGAGGACGGGCTGTCCATTGTGGAGCGCTCGGCCTGCCCGACCTGTGGTTCGTGCTCGGGCATGTTCACCGCGAACTCGATGAACTGCCTCACCGAAGCGCTCGGCCTCTCGCTGCCGGGCAACGGCTCCACCCTCGCGACGCACGCCGCCCGCAAGGCGCTGTTCGAGGACGCCGGGCGCACGGTCGTCGAACTGTGCAAGCGGTGGTACGAGCAGGACGACGAGTCCGCGCTCCCGCGCTCGATCGCGTCGAAGAAGGCGTTCGAGAACGCGATGGCCCTCGACATGGCGATGGGCGGTTCGACCAACACGGTGCTGCACATCCTCGCCGCCGCGCAGGAGGGCGAGGTCGACTTCACCATCGACGACATCGACGCCATCGGCCGACGCGTGCCGTGCCTGTCGAAGGTCGCGCCGAACTCGGACTACCACATGGAGGACGTCCACCGCGCCGGCGGCATTCCGGCCATCCTGGGCGAGCTGTACCGCGGCGGGCTGCTGAACACCGACGTCCACTCCGTGCACTCGCCGGACATCGAGTCTTGGCTGTCCACTTGGGACATCCGCGCGGAGGAGCCTTCGGCGCGCGCGATCGAACTGTTCCACGCGGCGCCCGGCGGAGTCCGCACCACGGAGGCGTTCTCCACCGAGAACCGCTGGTCCTCTTTGGACACCGACGCCGCGGACGGCTGCATCCACGACGTCGAGCACGCCTACACCAAGGACGGCGGGCTCGCGATCCTGCGCGGCAACCTCGCGGAGAACGGCGCGGTCATCAAGTCCGCGGGCATCGACGAGGAACTCTGGCGTTTCGAGGGCCCGGCCCGGGTGCTGGAAAGCCAGGAAGAGGCGGTTTCGGCCATCCTCAAGAAGGAGATCCAGCCCGGTGAGGTGCTGGTGATCCGCTACGAAGGCCCGGCGGGCGGCCCTGGCATGCAGGAGATGCTGCACCCGACGGCGTTCCTCAAGGGCTCCGGCCTCGGCAAGAAGTGCGCGCTGATCACCGACGGCCGGTTCTCCGGTGGCTCGTCGGGCATCTCGGTCGGGCACATCTCCCCCGAAGCCGCCGCGGGCGGGGCGATCGGCCTCGTCCAGAACGGCGACCGGATCCTGCTCGACGTCCACGAGCGCCGCCTCGAACTGCTCGTCGACGCGGACGTGCTGGCCGAGCGGCGCGCGAAGATGGACGCGAGCGAGCGGCCGTGGCAGCCGGTCTCGCGGGAGCGGCCGGTCACCGCCGCGCTGCGGGCCTACGCGCGGATGGCGACCTCCGCCGACACCGGCGCGGTGCGGGACCCGAGCAAGTAGTCCTTGAGTGTCATGAAAGGGGCTTTCAGGACGAAAAATGTCTTGAAAGCCCCTTTCATGACACGCTGGCCGCAGCGGACCGTCAGCGGCACAGCACGATCACCACGACCGAGGCCGCCGCGGCCAGCAGGAGCCCGATCAACCCGAACGAGAGCGGCCGCTTGCGCCACGGCGTGTTGGCGTCCAGCGCGATCCGCCCCGAGCCCGCGAGCAGGACGGTCAGCGAAGCGGCGCCCAGCAGGAGCTCGAACTCGAAGCCCTGCCCTTCCTTCTGGAAGAACCCTCCACTGAACTTCACGAACACGATGTTCGCGCAGACCCCGAGCAGCGCGGCCGCGCCGACCGGGGTGAACAGGCCCACCAGCACGAGCGCGCCGCCGAGTACCTCGCTGATCCCGGTGATCCACGAGAGCAGCGTGGTCTGGCTGGTGTAGCCGAGGTTGCCGAGCACCCTGGCGAAGCCGCCGACCCCGGGCCCGCCGAAGGCGCCGAAGAGGTGCTGGAGCCCGTGCGCGCCCATGGTCACGCCGAGCACCACTCGCAGGACGAGCAGACCGAGATCGATCCCGCCCCTGGTCTCCGCCGGGCCGGGGCCGCCGTCGGAGTCGGCCACGTCCGAGATCATGCTGGTCTGGTAGTCATCGCTCACGCGCGAAGGGTAGGCGAAAGAAGCCCGTCAGGCGACACAGCGGTTCAGAACAGGGTCGCGGGCTCGACCGGCTCGGGCTCGGGCAGCGGGTCGAGGCCGGGCACCAGGGCGCGCACCTCGTCGTGGAACCGACGGGCGAGCGCGGGGGCGTCGTCGTTGTCGGGGGTGTGCACGAAGACCGTCGGCGACCGGCCCGCGCGCAGCCACTCGGCGACCACCTCGGTCCACGGCCGCCATCCCTCGACGGTCTCCTCGGTCGCGTCCCGGCCCAGATAGCGGACGATCGGCCGGTCGGTCAGCGCCCGTGTCCGCCGCGGCAGCCGGGGTTTCTTGGCCCAGGCGTCCTGTTCGGCCTCGCTGACCGGCGGGCTCCGGAAGAAGACCGTGGTGTCGAACGGCACCCACTCGGCGTCCGCGTCGGTGAGCGCCCGTTCCAGCAGCGACGTCGAGCGGGCGTCGGAGTGGAACTCGGGGTGCCGCACCTCGACGGCACGCCGGAGGCCGGCGGGGAGCCTGCGCAGGAACCGGCCGAGGGTGTCGACGTCCGAGGGGCCGAACGAGGCGGGCAACTGGGTCCACAGGACCGCCCGTTCACCGAGGGGTTCGATCGCGTCCAGGAACGCCCGCATCTCGGTTTCGACCCCGGCGAGTCGTCGTTCGTGCGTGACGACCTTGGGCAGCTTGACCACGAACCGGAAGCCGGGGCCGGTCTGCCGCGCCCACGTTTCGACGGTGTCCCGCGCGGGGGTCGCGTAGAAGGTGGTGTTGCCCTCGACGGCGTTGCACCAGCCGGCGTAGGCCCGCAGGCGCTCCCCTGCGGGCAGCGACCGCGCCAGGAACCGCCCGGCCCACGCCTTGTGCGTCCACATCGCACAGCCGACATGCAGTGTCGCCATGATGCTCAGTATTCGCCGTGGACCAGGTTGTTCGGCAGCTCTCCGCTCAGATAGTGGCTCAGTTCCCTGGCCACCACCGCGTAGGCGCGCTGCCGCCTCCCGCTCACCGCGCCCGCGACGTGCGGCGTCAGCAGCAGCCCCGGCACGTCCCACAGCGGATGTTCCCCGGGCAACGGCTCGGGATCGGTGACGTCGAGGGCGGCGCGCAACCGTCCCGACGCGAGTTCCGCGACGAGCGCGTCGGTGACGACGACCGGTCCCCGCGAAACGTTGACGAGGATCGCCCCGTCCGGCATCGCGGCCAGGAACTCCGCGTCGACCAGACCCTGGGTGTGCTGGGTGAGCGGCACCATCAGGACCGTGATGTCGTGGTCGGGCAACAGGCCGGGGAGTTCACCGACGCCGTGCACGCCCTCGCGAGCGGTGGCGCCGACCATCGTGCAGCGCACGTCGAACGTGTCCAGCCGCCGTCGCAGATGCCTGCCGAGGTCACCGGCACCGATGACGAGGGCCCGCTTGCCCTGCAGGGTGTCGGTGGTCCGGCGGGCCCAGTGTTTCCGCCGCAGGCCGTCGGCGAAACCGTCGAGACCGCGGTAGATCGCCAAGAGGACCGCGACGACCCATTCGGCCGAGCTTCCGCCGTGCGCGCCTCGGCAGGTCGAGAGCAGGACACCGTCCGGCACCTTGCCGATCCAGTCCTCGGCCCCCGCCACCAGCAACTGCACGAGTTTGACGTTCGGCAGTTCGCGCCACAGCTCCTCGCTGGGCTGGTCGCCGGTCACGAGGACCTCGGCCACGGCGGCTTCGGCGGGCACCGGCTCTCCCCGGCGGTACACCACCGGGCGCACGCCCTCGATCTCCGAAAGCGCGGCCACTCCCTCTTCGTCGGGCACGAGCACGGTTACCGTCATGATCGCCACGGTATCGAGTGCCGCTTACCCGTGGCTCACGCACGCCCACCTAGGCTGGCCCCGTGCGTACCCGGTACCGGCGGAAATGGACCGCGCCGCTGGCTCTGCTGGCCTGCGGCTCGCTGCTGCTCTCCGGCTGCGCCGACTTCGACAACACGGCGGCCGGGCAGAAGTTCACCCCGGTCAACCCGCCGTCCCCCGAATCCCCGCCGCAGGTCGGGCCCGGCGGTGACGCGGGCGATTCCGGCCCCGGCGGCCCCGGCGGCCGAGGGAACGGGCAGAACCAGACGCCGACGCCGGTTCCGCCGCCGCAGGGCTGCAAGGACTTCGACAAGGCCGTCATCGCGACCTGCCTGGACACCGTCGCGGCCGTGGCCGCGATCCCCGGCGACGGCACCGCGCCCAGCGCGCTCGCGGGCGAACGCAAGAGCGGACGCATTCTGCTCGCCGCCGCGGGGAAGGACCCGGCCGCCTGGGCCACCATCCCCGTGGACGGCTCCGGCGACGGCGGCCTCACCTCGCTCGCCCTCTCCCCCGGATTCGCCGAAGACCAGCTCGTCTTCGCCTACATCACCACCCCGACGGACAACCGGCTCGTCCGGCTGGCGAAGGGCCAGGCGCCGAAACCGGTGCTGACCGGCATCCCCAAGGGCGCCTCCGGCAACCGCGGCGCGATCGGCACCGACGGCAAGGGCGCGCTCCTGGTCGCCACCGGCGACGCGGGCAACCCCGGACTCGCCGCCGATCCGGTGTCGCTGGCCGGGAAGGTGCTGCGGGTCGACACCTCCGGCAAACCCGCGCCGGGCAATCCCACCGCGGGTTCGGCGGTCTTCTCCACCGGCGTGCACTCCCCCGGCGCGATCTGCCGCGACCAGGCCGGTTCGCGCATTTGGCTGACGGACAGGCTGGCGGACAAGGACGTCCTCCACCGGCTTCGCGCGGGACAGCCCCTGACCACCCCGGCCTGGAGCTGGCCGGACAAGCCCGGCGTCGCGGGATGCGCGGACTTCGTCGCCGCCTCCGGCTATCTGGCCGTGGCGACGTCGATCGCGGGCAACCTGCAGAATCTGCCGGTCACCCCGGACGGCGCGGTGACCGGCAAGCCCAACGTCACGCTGGACGGCAAGACCGGCAAGCCCCCGAAGACCTTCGGCCGCCTGTCCTCGATGAGCATGATCAACCCGCAGATAGCGCTGGTCGGCACCATCAACAAGGACGGCGGCTCGCCGGTTTCGAGCGACGACCGCCTCGTCATCATCACCCCGGTGGCCAGCGCCGGCGGGAGCGGCAAGGACTAGGACGCCGCCCGGCGCGGAGTTCCCGCGACGATGAGCGCGCTGACCGCGAGCAGGGGCAGCGCCCAGAGCGCCGTGGTGAGGTAGCCGTTCCGGGTGGGGAGCAGCGCGCCGTCCGGAGTGGTCGCGGCGAGCAGGAAGCCCGCGAGCGCGCTGCCGACACTCATCCCCATGCTGCGGGCGATCTGGTTGATCGAGAGCACGCTGGCGGTTTCTTCCCGCGGCACGCCGACGAGGACGAGCTTGGGCATCACCGCGAAGACACCTCCGACGGCGAAGCCGAGGACGGCGATCGCGGCGAGGACGAGGAAGAGCGACTCGTCGCCGACGGCGAACAACAGGGCACCGGCCATGGCGATCACGACCGAGAGCGCGTACGTCCACCGTTCGGTGATGCGCGCGCTGAGCCGCGGTACCGCTTTGCCCGCGGCGAATCCGAGCAGTGAGAACGGGATCAGGGCCGCACCCGCGGCGACACCGGGGAGCGCGAATCCGTAGCGGGCGTCGCCGGGCGTCTGCACGTAACGGGTGAACAGACTGAACAGCAGGTACAAACCGGCCCCGGCCACGAGTATCGCCAGGTTCGCGCGGAGGATCGGCCCCTGGCCGAGCAGCCGAAGGTCCACCAGCGGCGCCTTGGTGCGCAGTTCGAGGAACGCCCACACCGCCAGCACCGCGGCGGAACCGGCGAGAAGGCCACCGGCCAGCCACGCGTTCGCCCAGATCGACGGGGCGGCGATGACCAGAAGGACCCCGAGAGTGCCGAGAGCGAGGAGCAGCGCACCGAGGACGTCGATCCGGGGCAGCTCGCCGGGCTCCTCGGCGGGCAGGATCCGCCAGGCGATGACCAGTGCGACTGCGGACAGCAGGAATCCGAGTCCGTACGCGGCACGCAGGCCCGCGAGCTGGTCGAGAAGGCTGATCAGGGGGTAGCCGACGCCGATGCCCACGGTCGACGCGACCGAGATCGCGGCGATCGTCGACACCGAGCGCTCGGCAGGCAGGTGAGCGCGGGCGACGCTCATCAACAGCGCCCCGGCCGCGACCGCGAGCCCTTGCAGAGCTCGCCCGATCAGCAACGCCGCGAACGGCAGCGGGAGCACCGTCAGCAGCCCGCCCACCATGACCAGGGCCAGAGTGGCCAGGATCGTGACGCGGCGGTACGGCCCGCCGCCGAGCCTGCCCAGCACCGGGCCCGCGATCGCGCCGCTGAACAGCGTCACCGTCAACGTCCACTGCGCGGCGTCCAGGGACACGTGCATCCCCGTGGCGACCGGCGTGATGAGAGGCGCCCCGACGCTGCCGATCACCGCTCCCGACAACGCCGTGCAGACCAGCGCCACGCTCAGCCCGCCGTCCACGCGGGTGGTCACCGGTTCGCCTCGGTGGTGATGTGCGCGAACAGCTCCGGCCGGATCCGGGTGCGAACGCCCTCGGCCCAGTCCTCGCCGACCTGGTCGACGTCCATCGCGGCGCCGGTGTTCAGCAGCATCCCGAAGGCGAGGAACGTCTTCACGGTCACCGGTTCGAGTCCGGTGCCGTCCTCGGCCGTGTCCCACATCCGGGCGAAACACGACCGCACCACGTCCCGCACCTCCGGGTCGCCACAAGCGGCGAAGCCCTGGAGCTGCAACAACAACCCGGTCCGATCGGCCAGCAGGTCGAAG
Organism: Amycolatopsis sp. NPDC031561; assembly: GCF_055580625.1. NCBI lineage: Bacteria > Bacillati > Actinomycetota > Actinomycetes > Pseudonocardiales > Pseudonocardiaceae > Amycolatopsis > Amycolatopsis sp. NPDC031561. Next base: position 518,262 of record NZ_JBVILA010000003.1, read on the forward strand.
TACTGGGCGCCCATCGCCGAGAGCGCGTCCAGGCCGGTCTTCCCCTCGCCCGCGTTTCGCATCCCGTCGCTGACGCGCGCGAAAGCGGCCTGGACCAGCTCCAGGAACAGGGCCTTCTTCGTCCCGAAGATCCGGAAGACATACGCCTGGGTGATCCCGGCCGCCCTCGCGATCGCCTCCGTCGACGCCCCGTGCAACCCGTGTTCCGCGAACTCCTTCGCCGCGATGGCCAGCACCTGGGCGCGCCGGTCGGTTCCGCTCATCCGTTCAGCCATGAGAGTGAGGTTACTGGTTACTAACCACTAACTTAAGTGAGGTGTGGGTCCAGGGGGTCGGGGGGGGGGGGGGGGGGGGGGGGGGGGAGAAAAAAAACCCCCCCCCCCCCCCCCACGACCAACCCGCCCCACCACGCCACTCTCGCCCCGCCCCTCGCCCTATCCCCCGGCTCAGCGTGACGGCCGCGGATAGGACGGCGGCGTGAAGCGCACGAACGACGGCGCCATGGCCTTCTCCTCGCCGGTTTCGCTGAACAGCTCCGGGACCAGCCGGTAGCCGGGGCCGAGCGCGGTCGCGGCGGCGGTGAGCCGTCGCGGTCCGGTGTCCGACCAGCGCCCACTGTCCACCCGGGACAGCAGGGTGCGCAGCAGGACGATCTCCTCGGCGGCGTTGAACGAGCAGTGACCGCCCCGGCTCACGTAGGTCTGCCGCAACCGGGCGGGATCACCGTTGCGCCGGACCTGGTCGCCGTACCATCGGGCCTGGCCGGGTACCGCGCCGCCGTCGCCGGTGGTGTGCACGGTCAGCACCGGCGACGGCGTGGTGCCACGTGCCACGGTGTAGTGGCGCAGGTAGGCCTCCGCCTTCGGGTCCGCAGAGATCCGCGGAGCGGCGGCGAGCCGGTCCAGGTCGGCTTCCAGGTCCGCACCGCCCACCCGGTAGGCGTGCCGGACGAGGTCGAGCCCTGCGGACCGGGCGAGCATGCGCCGGTAGTCGATCCCTGTGTTCGACGACGGGTTGCCGCCCGCGCGGCGCTCGATCTCGGGGCGCGCGGCCGGTCCGTAGCCGAACAAGTAGGCCCCGGTGACCCACATCGCCTGCTGGGCGAGCCGGTCCGACAGCGCGGCGGGCTCCGGCTGATGCGCGAAGGCCCAGCCCGGGATGTCGCCGAGCGCACCGGCGAGCGCGATCCGGGCGCGGCCCCGCTCCGTCTTCTGGGCTTCGGCCACGATGGCTCCGAGCGCGTCCTGGGCCGCCTGCGGATCGCGGGGCCGGACCAGGTCGATGTCCGCGTCCGGCGCCAGCAGGGTCTTGAGCGCGAACAGCATGTCCAGCGCGCTGTTCCAGGTCCCGTTCGCGTCGTACTCGCCGCATTGCGTCAGAACGCCGTCGAAACGACCGGGATTGTTCTCGGCCAGCTTCAAGGAGATCACGGCTCCCATGGACATCCCGCTGGTGATCGTCCGCCGCGGTGCGCCCACGTTGGCCTTGAACCAGTCCAGCAGCGCGACCTGATCGGTCAGCGCCTCCTCGATCGCGTGCCCGAACACGCCTTCGTAGTTCGACGCGGCGAGCGCGTAGCCCTGGTCGAGCAGCCAGGTCTCGGTCTCGGGTCTGGTGGCCAGCGCGATCCGCGCCGGCTTCCATTCCTCCACGTAGAGCCCGTGGCTGTAGAGCACCAGCGTGCCGTTCCACCGTTTCGGCACTTTGACCAGGAAGTCCGCGCCGTCGATCGTTCCTTCGTACACGTGACGGCGCCCCTCGGCCGACGCCGGGACGGCGGTGACCAGCGCGCCGAGAAGCAGCGTGACGAGCACGGTGACGAGTGTCCTGCGTGAGTGGGTCATACCGGCCAAAATAGGTGACCAAATGGTCACATGTAAATCCGGTACTCCGCGCGCCACCCGCACATGCCATAACCGTCCTTTGTGGACGGATTTGCGACTCGGACGCCGGACTCCTCGAGATGGCTGGCGTCACCGTTCGCGAGTGCCTCCAGGTGCTCCCCGGTCCGCTCGGCGGCGGCCAGCGCACCGGCCCGCCAGCGCGGGATCCAGGCGCCGGCCTTCGGCGCGATCAACGCGGCGGCCGCGCGATGGAAGTCCCTCAGCGGGCCGGGATCTCCCGCGGCGAGGGCGTCGCGGATCGGCAGGTAGCCCTCGATCGCGAGGTCGCGACGCCGTCGTGCCGAGTCGTCGTCCGCGGGCATCGCGGCGGCCGCGGCGTAGGCGTCCGGGTCGGCGAGGATCGGCGGCGGGAAGGTGAGGACGGCGTCACCCGCTTCGGGCAGCCCGCCGTTCTGCATGAGCACGGTGATCCGCAATCCGCCGCGCTGCACCATCCGATGCACCGTCCCGGGCGCGAACCACGCGATGACCCCGGCTTCGAGTTCGGTTTCGCGGTATCCGTCGACGCTGAGCGTCTGCACCGCGCCGCGTCCTCCGGTGACGACATAGGCCTCGGTGCAGGCAAGGTGCAGATGCGGGCCGCCACCGCACACCCCGTCCGAGGCCTCCCATTCGTAGGCCCGCAGATGGGAAAGACCGATACCGCCGGGAAGCGGGAACACGGGACCTCCTCGGAAATCGCGGGTTTCCGGCCGGTATCCGCTGAGTGACTACTTACGGGCGCGGACGTCGAAGAAGGCGACGACGACGGAGACGACAGCGGCCATCAGGCCGAGGTAACGGCCGAGGCCCGCCCCGATCTCGATACCCGCCGCGGAAAGGATCCCCCGCTGGTCGGCGTCGAACTGCCAGTCGAGGGTGACCCAGCCGAGCACCATCAGCAGCAGGGCGCCGATGGCCACCATCAGCCACAGATGCGGCAAGCCCGCGCGGCGGACGGCTTCGACACGGCCGAACAGCACGACGGCGAGACCGGGCAGGAACAGGAGGAAGACCGGCCCCCAGGCGAGGAAGCCGGAGCGCCACGCGTCACGCGTGACGTCGTTGGCGGGCAACGACGTCAGCACGTCCTCGATCTCCGGGCGCGACGCGGTCAGCGTCGTCCACGGGAGGAACAAGGTCACCAGCGCGAGCAGCCCGGCCGCGAGGCCGAGCCACTCACGCCAGGTGACCTTCTTGGAAACGAGTTCAGGCACCGACTCGCTCGACGATCAGTTCGCGCACGCGCTTGGCGTCGGCCTGGCCCTTGGTTGCCTTCATGACCGCGCCGACGATCGCCCCGGCCGCGGCCACCTTGCCACCGCGGATCTTCTCGGCGATGTCCGGCTGCGCGGCCAGTGCCTCGTCGACGGCCGCGATCAGCGCCGAGTCGTCGGAGACGACCTTCAGGCCGCGCTTCTCGACGACCTCGGACGGCGAACCCTCGCCTGCCAGGACGCCCTGCACGACCTCCTTGGCCAGCTTGTTGGTCAGCTCACCGGCCTTGACCAGCCCGATGACCTCGGCCAGCTGCGCCGGAGAGATCGCCAGCTCGGCGAGTTCGATCTCGCGGGAGTTGGCCTCCTGCGCCAGCGTGTTGACCCACCAGCTGCGGGCCTCGTCCGGCGTCGCGCCCGCCGCGACGGTCGCGGCGACCAGGTCGACCGCGCCGACGTTGAGCAGGTCGCGCAGCGCCTCGTCGGTCAGGTTCCACTCGCGCTGGATACGCTTGCGGCGCTCCGACGGCATCTCCGGCAGCGTCTTGCGCAGCTCCTCGACCCACTCGCGCGACGGCGCGATCGGGACCAGGTCGGGCTCCGGGAAGTACCGGTAGTCCTCGGCGGTCTCCTTGGTGCGGCCGGGCGACGTGGTGCCGTCGGCCTCCTGGAAGTGCCGCGTCTCCTGCTTGATCGAGCCGCCCTCGGCGAGGATCGCCGCCTGACGGGTCATCTCGTAGCGCACGGCGCGCTCGACGCTGCGCAGCGAGTTGACGTTCTTGGTCTCGGTGCGCGTGCCGAACTCGGTCGCGTCCTTGGCCATCAGCGAGACGTTCGCGTCGCAGCGCAGGGAACCCTGGTCCATGCGGACGTCGGAGACGTCCAGCGCGCTCAGCAGATCCCGCAGCGCGCTCACGTACGCCCGCGCGACCTCGGGAGCGCGCTCACCGGTGTGCTCGATCGTCTTGGTGACGATCTCGATCAGCGGCACACCGGCGCGGTTGTAGTCGAGCAGCGAGTGCTCGGCGCCGTGGATGCGACCGGTGGCGCCACCGACGTGCAGCGACTTGCCGGTGTCCTCCTCCATGTGCGCGCGCTCGATCTCCACGCGGACGACCTCGCCGTCGTCCAGCGTCACGTCGAGGTAGCCGTTGAAGGCGATCGGCTCGTCGTACTGCGACGTCTGGAAGTTCTTCGGCATGTCCGGGTAGAAGTAGTTCTTCCGGGCGAACCGGCACCATTCGGCGATCTCGCAGTTGAGCGCGAGGCCGATGCGGATCGCGCCTTCGATCGCCTTGGCGTTCACGACCGGCAGCGCGCCGGGCATGCCGAGACAGGTCGGGCAGACCTTGGTGTTCGGCTCGCCGCCGAACTCGTTGGCGCAGCCGCAGAACATCTTGGTGTTCGTGTTCAGCTCGACGTGCACCTCGAGGCCCAGGACCGGGTCGAACCGCTCGATGACGTCGGCGTAGTCCATGAGTTCCACCACGGCGGTCACTTCTTTCCTCCCAGTTCCGGAACCTGGTGCACCAGCGAACCGCCGTTGGCGGCGTCACGCGCGACCTCGTAGGCGGCGCCGACGCGGTACAGCCTGTCGTCGGCCATCGCGGGGGCCATGATCTGCAGGCCGACCGGCAGGCCGTCCTCGTGCGACAGTCCACTCGGGACGCTCATCGCCGCGTTGCCCGCGAGGTTCGACGGGATGGTGCAGAGGTCCGCGAGGTACATCGCCATCGGGTCGTCGACGCGCTCGCCGATCTTGAACGCGGTGGTCGGCGTGGTCGGCGAGACCAGCACGTCCACCTTTTCGTACGCGGCTTCGAAGTCACGCGTGATGAGCGTGCGGACCTTCTGCGCCGAGCCGTAGTAGGCGTCGTAGTAGCCCGACGACAGCGCGTACGTGCCGAGCATGATGCGGCGCTTGACCTCGGGGCCGAAGCCCTTCTCGCGGGTGAGCGACATGACCTCTTCGGCGCTGTGCGCGCCGTCGTCGGACACGCGCAGGCCGTAGCGCATGGCGTCGAACCGGGCGAGGTTCGACGAGCACTCGCTCGGCGCGATCAGGTAGTACGCGGGCAGCGCGTAGGTGAAGTTGGGGCACGAGACCTCGACGACCTCGGCACCGAGCGCGCGCAGCTGCTCGACGGCGGCCTCGAAGGACCGCAGGACGCCGGGCTGGTAGCCGTCGCCCGCGAATTCCTTCACCACGCCGACGCGGACGCCCTTGAGGTCACCGGTCAGGCCCTGGCGGGCCGCGGCGACCACCGGCGGGACCGGCGCGTCGATCGAGGTCGAGTCCATCGGGTCGTAGCCGGCGATGACCTCGTGCAGCAGGGCGGCGTCGAGCACCGTCCGCGCGCAGGGACCGGCCTGGTCCAGCGACGACGAGAAGGCGACGAGACCGTAGCGGGAGACACCGCCGTACGTCGGCTTCACGCCGACGGTGCCGGTGACCGCGCCGGGCTGGCGGATCGAGCCACCGGTGTCGGTGCCGATCGCGATCGCGGCCTCGAACGCCGCGATGGACGCCGACGAGCCACCGCCGGAGCCGCCCGGGATGCGGGCGTGGTCCCACGGGTTGTGCGTCGGGCCGAACGCGGAGTTCTCCGTGGAGGAGCCCATCGCGAACTCGTCCATGTTGGTCTTGCCGAGCACCACGACACCGGCCTCGCGCAGCTTGCGCGTCACGGTGGCGTCGTACGGCGGGATCCAGTTCTCCAGGGTCTTCGAACCGACCGTGGTCGGGATGCCCTTGGTGGTCAGCACGTCCTTGAGCGCCAGCGGCACCCCGGCGAGCGGCGACTTCGGCGCCCTGCCCTCGGCGACGTCGGCGTCCACCGCGCGGGCCGCGTCGAGCGCGCCCTCGGTGTCCACGTGCAGGAACGCGTGGATGTGGTCGTCGACCTCGGCGATCCGGTCCAGGTGGGCCTGGGCGACCTCGACCGCCGAGACCTCACGGGCCTGGATCTTGTCCGCCAGTTCGGCGGCGGTCAGCTTGATGAGTTCGGTCACTGCTCTTCTCCCAGAATCCGCGGCACCCGGAAACGACCCTCTTCGGCGGCCGGCGCGCCGGCCAGTGCCTGCTGCTGGGTCAGCCCCGGTCGGACCGTGTCCTCACGGAAAACGTTGGTCAGCGGCACGGCGTGCGACGTGGGCGGGACATCCTCGCCTGCGACCTCGCTCACCTTGGCCACCGAGTCCAGGATCTGGTCGAGCTGGCCTGCGAAGACGTCCAGCTCCTCTTCGGTGACGGCAAGCCTGGCCAGCTTGGCGAGGTGTGCGACCTCGTCGCGGGAAATGTTGGGCACGCGGGTGACTCCCGGGGTGTGCTGTGCGGGTTCAGTCGGAAGCTGCAAGTCTATGGTGGCGGCGTCGGCGTACTCGACTGGGTTATGCCGCGGCCTGCACTCCCACGTCGGGTAAGGAGTGCCTGGTTCGTTATCCCGTGCCCCGGACGTCGGGTCCCATTACCTCGTCCGGTCTGTCACAATCGGCGCCCGGCGTAGCGCGTTCCACGGCGAGGCTGGAACGCCTGAGGCGAGAGGGGCGCGTGTGTCGTTCCTGATCCGGGTCCAATTACCGGACACCCCGGGTACCCTCGGCGCGGTCGCCACCGCGCTCGGCACCGTCGGCGCCGACATCCTGAGCGTGGACGTGGTCGAACGAAGCGGCGGTGTCGCCATCGACGACCTCGTCGTCGAAATCCCCTCCGGCAGGCTTCCGGACGCGCTGATCACCGCCGCCGAAAGCGTCGACGGTGTCGAGGTCGACGCCGTCCGCCCGTACGCCGGGGTGCTGGACACCCATCGCGAACTCGAACTGGTCGAGGAGATCGCCGCGAAGCCCGCTTCGGGGCTGGAGATCCTCGCCGAAGGTGTGCCGAGGATCATCCGGGCGGGCTGGGCGGTCGTCGTCGAGCACTCGGAGTCCGGCGCGCTGCGGCTGGCTTCCTCGAACGCGGCCCCTGAGACGCCGATCACCGACCTGCCGTGGCTGCCGCTGGAACGCGCCACCATCCTCGACGCCGAGGAGGCGTGGGTCCCGGAGACGTGGAAGGAACTGGGCACGGAACTCGCGGCGACGCCGCTGGGGAAGCCGGGGAAGGCGCTGTTGGTCGCGCGGCCCGGCGGGCCGAACTTCCGTGCCGCCGAGGTGGCGCGGCTGGCTCACTTCGCGGGGATCGTGGCCGTCGTCCTGGACAGCTGATCACTCCCTGACGCGTGTAATGAACGGGACTTTCATTGCAAATTTTGCAATGAAAGTCCCGTTCATTACACGGGCGGACGGCTAGGTGAGCTCCAAGCGGTAAGCGACCAAGGTCACTCCGGGATGCGGCTCCCAGTCCCGCTCCGGCAGCCGCACGAAGCCGAGCCGCTCGTAGAGCCGGTGTGCCCGCGTCATCGTGTCCAGGCTGCACAGCACCACCCGCGCCGCGGCCAGTTCCCGCGCCCGCGCGATGACGGCCCTGGTCAGCGCCTCGCCGACACCGCGCCCGGTGGCCGTGGGCCGCACACCGAGCATCCGGAACTCCAGTTCGCCTTCGCGCGACAGCTCGGCGAACGGCGTCCCCGGCCGCGCGATGGTGACCGTGCCGACCAGCGTGCCGTCACCGTCGACCGCGACCAGGAGCTCGGCCTGCTCGGCCCGTTTGGCGGCGTCGACGAGTTCGGCCGCGTAGCCCACGCCGTCGACGAGGCTCCGCTCGGCGGAGTACGCGGCCAGGGTGAGCTCCCCGACGGCCTCCAGTTCGGCGTCACGGGCGGGCCGGATCTCCAGGTCACTCACCGCTGTCCTCCTCATCGGCAGACGCATCGGCCGGCAGCGCGAGTTCCGCGGCTGCCTCGGGGCCGCTTTCGAGCAGCACCCGGAAGCCGTTCTCGTCGAGCACCGGCACCTTCAGCTGGACGGCCTTGTCGTACTTCGTCCCCGGCGCGTCCCCGACGACGACGAACGCCGTCTTCTTCGACACCGAACCGGCGGCCTTCCCGCCGCGGGCCATGATGAACTCCTTGGCCTCGTCACGGGAGTAGTCGTTCAGTGAACCGGTGACGACGATCGACAGGCCTTCGAGGTTGCGCGGGATGGACTCGTCGCGCTCCTCCTCCATCCGCACGCCCGCCGCACGCCACTTTTCGACGATTTCGCGGTGCCAGTCGACCTCGAACCACTCTTTCGCGGCCTTCACGATGGTCGGGCCGACCCCGTCGACGCCGGCGAGCTCCTCTTCGGAGGCGTTCTCGATCCGTTCCAGCGAACCGAATTCCCGCGCGAGCGCCTGCGCCGCCGTCGGGCCGACGTGCCGGATCGAGAGCCCGACGATGACCTTCCACAGTGGACGGTCCTTGACGGTTTCGAGGTTGTCCAGCAGTTTGCGCCCGTTGGCCGACAGCTCCCCCGCCTTGGTGCGGAACAGGTCGACTTCGAGCAGTTTCTCCTCGTCCAGGTCGAAGATGTCGCCTTCGTCGTGCACGACACCGGCGTCCAGCAGCGCCACCGCGGCCTCGTACCCGACCACCTCGATGTCGAAGACGTTCCGGCTCGCCAGGTGGAACAGCCGCTCCCGCCGCTGCGCCGGGCAGAACTGGGCGTTCGGGCAACGGATGTCGATGTCGCCCTCCTTCTGGTACGCCAGTTCGGTGTCGCAGTTGGGGCAGCGCAACGGCATGACGAACTCGCGCTCCTCGCCGGTGCGCGCGTCGGCGACCGGGCCGAGCACCTCGGGGATGACGTCGCCCGCCTTGCGGATGACGACCTTGTCCCCGATCAGCACGCCCTTGCGTTTGACCTCTTCCTGGTTGTGCAGCGTCGCCATCGCCACCGTGGACCCGGCCACCTTCACCGGCTCCATCACCGCGAACGGGGTGACCCGCCCGGTGCGGCCGACGTTGACCTGGATGTCCAGCAGGGTGGTGATCGCCTCTTCGGGCGGGTACTTGTAGGCGATCGCCCAGCGTGGCGCGCGTGACGTCGTCCCGAGACGGCGCTGGAGCCCGACCTCGTCGACCTTGATGACGACGCCGTCGATCTCGTGCTCGGCGTCGTGGCGGTGCTCGCCCCAGAACTTGATGTGCTCCAGCAGTTCCTCGCCGGTGGCGAGCACCTTGCTGTGCGGCGAGACCGGCAGGCCCCACGCGGCGAGCGCGTCGTACGCCTCGGACTGGCGCTTCGGCTCGAAGCCTTCGCGTTTCCCGAGCCCGTGGCAGATCAGGCGCAGGTTGCGGGACTTCGTGATCTTCGGATCCTTCTGCCGCAACGATCCGGCGGCGGTGTTGCGCGGGTTCGCGTACGGATCCTTGCCCGCCTCGACCATCTTCGCGTTGAGCGCCAGGAAGTCCTCGACGCGGAAGAACACCTCGCCGCGGACCTCGACCAGCGCGGGCACCGGAAACTCGTCGGTGCCCGTCAGGCGATCCGGTACCTGCTCCAGCGTGCGGACGTTGAGCGTGACGTCCTCGCCGGTGCGGCCGTCGCCCCTGGTCAGCGCGCGGGTCAGGCGGCCGTTCTCGTACAGCAGGTTGATCGCGAGCCCGTCGATCTTGAGCTCGGCGAGGTACTTCGTCGCGCCGATCTCCTTCTGGACCCGCTCGACCCAGGTCTCGAACTCTTCGCCGTCGAAGACGTTGTCCAGGCTGAGCATGCGCTCGAGGTGGTCGTGCGCGACGAACTCGGTCGAGAACGTGCCGCCGACGTTCTGCGTCGGCGACTCCGGCGTCACCAGCCCCGGGTGCTCGTCCTCGATGGCCTGGAGTTCGTTGAGCAGCGTGTCGAACTGGCCGTCGGACACGATCGGTGAATCCAGCACGTAGTACCGGAACTGGTGCCCGCGGATCTCCTCCGCCAGTTCGGCGTGCCTTTCTCGGACCTCGGCGGGGACCTCGGTGATGTCCTGCACTGGCTCGGGGTTTTCCGGAAGTTCGCTGCTCACGGGGGTAAGCCTAGTCGGGGGTACCGACAATTCCGGACGCCCTCGGGTCGAGTCGGGCGACCACTTCACGGAGCTCCAGAAGGGTCAGCTGTCCCTCCTGCGCCTCTGTCACCAGTTCGACCTTGCCCAGCCTTTCGGCCGCGACGCGCTCACCCAGCGTGGCGTCCAGCGGCAGGAAGGTCATGGTCGTCCGGGTCTCCGGCCGGAGCTCTTCGATCAGCGGATGGAACACGGTGACGTCCACCCGTCCGGCTGAATCGTCCACCTTCGCGGTCACCCGGACGTCGGCGAGCGCGATGCGGGTCTCGCCGAGGTTGACGGTGACCTCGGTCGGATCGGGGACCGGCGGCACGGAGTCGTGGTACTCCCAGATCGCGTCCTCCGGCGGCGCGGCGGCCTTCCACGCGTCGGTGTACGGGCGCAGTTCCGGATCCTCCTGGCCGGTGAGCACCAGCGAGTAGATCGCCCGGTGCCCACGATCGAGGGAGAAGTGCAGCCGCGGATGCAGCGCCTCGACGATGGTGCAGAGGTCGTGTTCCACGCGATGCGGCTCGCGATCGCCGAGCGCGGCGCTGACCTCCGGCAGGAGCGCGAACCACGCCTCCCAGAACGTCACCGCCGCGGCGGCCGCGTCCTCGGGGACCGGCTGCTCCGGCCACGCGGTGCGGGGGTCGGGAACGTCCTCGGGCTTACGGGAGCGGCGGAACAAACGCATGCGGGCACGCTACCGCGCCGGTCACCAGCCTTCAGGCGGTTCGACGAAAGCCTGGCCCGCCTCCCGGCCGAGCGTGAGCGCGCGGCGCATCCACTCGGGCGTGGCGCCCGCGAGACCGCACGCCGGGGTCGGCACGACACGTTCGGCGATGATCTCCCGGCGGAATCCGAGTCTGTCGACGAGTTTGAACACGGGGGTGACCACGTCACGCAGCACCACCGGCGCGCCGGGGTCGGTCGTGGGGACGAGCCCGAGCATCAGCGTCGTGCCGGAATCCAGCGTCTCGCCGATTTCGTCGAGCTGCATGGGCGAAGCGCCCTTCAACAGGGTGAAGTCGAAGGCGATCGCTTTCGCGCCGGCGGCGCGCAGCAACGAGATCGGCGGTTTCTCGGCGCAGCAGTGCACCACGACCGGCTGCCCGGTGATGCGCTCCGCCCCGGAGATCACCGTCGACAGCAGGTCGCGGGCCTCCGGCGCGGGCACGGCGGAAACGGTGCCGTAGCCGGACGCGGTCGGAAGATCGCCGGCGAGGACCGCGGGCAGCGACGGTTCGTCGAACTGGAGCACCACGGGCGCGCCGACGCGCGACTTCAGTTCCGCGACGTGTTCGGCCAGGCCGTCCAGCAAGGACGCGGTGAAATCGCGCAGGGCGCCCCGATCGGTGAGGATCCGGTGCCCGCGCTGGAGTTCGATGTTCGCGGCGAGCGTCCACGGCCCCGCGACCTGGGCCTTGAACACCGGCGGCGCGGCGCCCGCCTTCTCCTTCGCCTCCTGGACGGCGTCGAGGTCCCAGTTCATCAGGTCGACGGCGCGGCGGTGGTCGTGCCCGGGACGGGCGGCGACGCGATAGCCGCTCGGCACCACCTCGACGGCGAGATCGACCAGCAGCGCGGCCGTCCGGCCGATCAGGTCGGCACCCACGCCGCGCGCGGGCAGTTCGGGCAGATAGGGGAATTCGGGCAGTTCGCCGAACACGATCGACGCGGCCTCGACCGGATCGGTGCCGGGCTGGGAACCGATCGCGGTCGCGGCGCCAGGAGGCCAAGGTCGTTCGTTCACACCCGGATTCTCCCCTTGGTCCCACTCGGCGGGGAGGCGGGGCACGCCGACGACACGGACATTCGCCGCAATTGCCGTCGGCGGGCCCGAAAAGGCGTCTCGCGCATTACGCTGACCTGCCATGACGAGCTCTCCACAGCCCGCCGGCTGGTACCCCGACCAGCAGAACCCCCGGGTGTACCGGTGGTGGGACGGACAGGCCTGGACGGCCAACACGCGGCCGTCCCACGACGCCGAGATGATCGAGCTGGACATCGAAGGCGCGCACGACCCGAACAAGATCCGGGCGCAGGTGGCGAAGGGGACCCAGGGCCGGGGCGGCGGGGCCACCGGCGGCGGGACCCTGTTCTCCGAACCCGTGCTGGTGGTCAACCAACGCGCGAAACTCATCGAGATGTCCAACGAGTTCGGGGTTTTCGACCAGAACGGCAACCGCCTCGGCGGCGTCGTGCAGGTCGGGCAGAGCACGTTGAAGAAGGCCATCCGGCTGCTGACGAATTACGACCAGTTCCTGACCCACCGCTTCGAAATCCGGGACGCGAACCACAGCACCGTGCTGAAGGTGACGCGACCGGCGAAGGTGTTCAAATCCCGCTTCCTGGTGACGAAGGCCGACGACTCCCCGATCGGGGAGATCGTGCAGGAGAACGTCTTCGGCAAGATCCGGCTGGGTTTCGTGGTCGACGGCCGTCGGGTCGGCGGGATCTTCGCGGAGAACTGGCGGGCGTGGAACTTCGTGATCAAGGACCACGCCGACGTCGAGATCGCGCGGATCACCAAGACCTGGGGCGGTTTCGTGAAGGCCGCGTTCACCACCGCCGACAACTACGTCGTCGAGATCCACCGGCCGCTGCGGGATCCGCTGGCGTCGATGGTGGTCGCGTCGGCGTTGACCATCGACACCGCGCTGAAGCAGGACGACGGCCGCTGACCCTCCGCGTTTCGCCTTTGGTGCCCCCAATGTGGCATTGGGGACGATGAACGTCCCCAATGCCACATTGGGGGCACCGTCCACCGGTAGGGCACCTATTACGGGCTTGGGGGGGGGGGGGGGGGGGGGGGGGGGGGGGGGGGGGGGGGGGGGGGGGGGGGGGGGGGGGGGGGGGGGGGGGGGGGGGGGGGGGGGGGGGGGG